>CANQAV010000001.1 GCA_947589425.1 Candidatus Gastranaerophilales bacterium
GGAAATCCCCTAATTGATTTAATCGGGCAAAAACTTGGGTATACGAGTGAGGAGCTTGATTATTTGTTTTTGAATAAGGAATTAGCAAACAAAGGAGAAGAAGAAAAACAAGAATGATAGAATGGTACAACGATAGCGAACTTGGAATATTTTTAAGTGAAAAACCCAAAATTGACGTCAATTACCCAAAACCAAAAGAAACTAAAACGGAAAAGGATAAAACTTCAAAATATCCTTTTGAACTGAAAAACGAAACAGAAGTAATAATTTGCGACCATGTAAACGATAAAAGCTTTGATTTTACTATACCAAAAGGATACACCTGGGACGGCGCAACAATTCCCAGAATTTTTTGGAGATTAATCGGCGCAAAAACAGACAGCCGTTTTTTAATACCTTCTTTAATCCACGACTATATGTGTGAAAACCATAGCTGTGTCGAAAACGACAGATATTTTTCAACTTGCGTATTTGAAAGGCTTTTATATGTTTCAGGGGTATCTTGTTTTAAAAGGTGGTTAATGAAACACTCTGTAGACAATTTTCAGAAGTTTTGCGGGTGGAAAAGAAAATGAGCGAAGAAGTGACTAAACTTATAATGGCAATGATTGAAGAACAAGGCAAAAAAATAGATAAGCTTGAAGAAAAAGTTGATGAATTAATTGCGCTTAAAAACAAGCTTATTGCAGGAGGAATAATTTTATCGGGTTTTTTCGGCTTTGTTTGGGATTGGTTTAAAAATCTTTTTAGAGGAAGTTAATATGCTTAATTTTAAAATATCCGAACTTATTCACTCCGATATTGCCGTTCAAAACAATATCAATAATATGCCCGATATCAACAGTTTAGATAATATGCTCAATTTAATTTTTTATTGCCTTCAACCTATAAGAAATTTAATTAAAAAACCGATGATTATAACATCGGGCTATAGAAACGAAGCTGTTAACAGACTTGTCAAAGGCAAATTAAATTCTCAGCATCTAAAAGGTGAAGCAGCCGACTTTAAAATATCGGGGATGACATCTAAAGAAATTATTAGCATAATTAAAAAATCAAATATTGAATATGACCAACTGATAAATGAATATGACAGGTGGGTGCATATATCATATTCAAAAGGCAAAAATCGTTATCAGGTTTTAAAATACTAAAGGCTCTTTTACAAAGAGCCTTTTTTTGCAGGTTTTTTTAAGTTTATATATAGGAAATATATTTGGTGTCGAATTGACCTTTTGTACCCATATCGTATAGTATTGTTTTTGCCGTTAAGTCACCCAGCGGTCTTTTATAAGGACGTTTTTCCCGAAGGGCGCAGTATACATCCGCAACGGTTAATGCTTGGTTTTCATCATTTCTTGCTACTTTTCCGCTGTAATTATGGTGCTCATAAATAAATTTTGCCACAAGAGGATTTAAATTTGTTGTTTTTATAACTTCATATCCCAAAAGATTATGAAGCTCGACAATTTGTCTTTCGCTTGAAGACAATCTTCCTTTTTTCAAAAGAATAGATGAAGGAATGAAAACTTTTCCTATATCATGCAAAAGTGCCGCTTGAGTTAAATGCAGATAATTAAGCTCGGTTTCTTTATGACCGATTTTTTTATAAATATTTTGAGCGGTTTTAGCACACGGAATTAAATGCGACATAATAATTGAAGTCGCATTTGCAATCTCAAATCTTGCTTCAAGAGCATTTTCATTCAATATTGATTTAATATTCGGGTTTATTTTAATTGCACGCTCAATTATCGGATAATTGAGATATCTTTTAATAAATTGTATGGGGGAACACAGCGCCAATTCCGTTTCATATATATAATAGTCCCCAACGGAACGCTTAAATGCTGAATTTTGCGGACTGTCGGATAAATCTTCAAAAGCTAAATCACTATTATCATTTCTTTCAATAACATGTTTTTGTACAGCATTAGCTATGCGGTCAAAAAACTCCATATTCACCTACTAAAATAAACACTATACCTATGAGTTTATAAAGTATTTTTTAAAACAAAAATTGCCCAAAAAGAAAAAAAATTTTACAATAGTTTAATATTTGTTTTCATATCCGCTAAACGAAGCTATTTGCTCTCCCCAGGATTTAATGATGACATCTTCGGGCAGAGTATAAGATATCGGTGTGCCTACAACAACATTAATATTTTTTTTGAAAAAAGGTTTCCAATTGTATGTTTCAAGTCCGCTTAGTGCAACCGGAAGAATATCAACCTTATTTCTCTTTGCAAAATATATAAATCCTTCATTAATATTTTCAATTGTTTTGTTTTTCCTTATGCCGCCCTGCGGAAAAATACACAAATTAAAATTAGCTTTAAAAACTTCATTAACGGATTTAATTGTTGAAATACTTACTTTTTCACGATTAACCGCAAACGCCCCGAGCCTGAGCACATTTCTTGTAACCCAGCGTTTTGCCCAGCTGTCCGTTTTAAAAAGTTCTTTTTTTGCCATATAAGCCAGAGGGCGACCAACCGCATAATTTACAATAAACACATCCATATAAGAAATATGGTTAGGGGCAATTATATAGGGTTTATTTTCAAGCTTTTTATTTCTTTCAATTTTAAAATTATAGAACAGTCCGCCAAAAATAGGGAGAAAAAGAACATAAAGAGCATAATATTGATAAAGTCTTGTTAATACATTAAAATCTTTTGCTTTTTTTTGCGCAAAATTAACTTTTTTATTCTCATTTTCGCAAGGGTTATCTTGGGAAAGCTCGGTAATTGTTTTGCTCCATATTTCAACCATTTCATCGGGATTATCGCAATAGGGAATCGGCTTACCTATTTTGACTTTCATTTTTCCTTTTAAGAATTTTCTCTCGGATTTTTTTGCGCCTAATACCGCAACAGGAAGCACATCACATTTTAAGTCTTTTGCAAATGCGGCAAAACCTCGGTTAATATTTTCCATGTTTCCGTCTTGTTCACGTGTCCCCTGGGGAAAAATACCAAGACACCACTTTGTTTGTTTTAAACCGAGTACCGTTCTTATTGTTGACTTAGATACCTTGCCCCTGTCAACGGCAAATGCACCCAGATTGCCAAGGAAAAATCTTGCAATTGGGTTTTTAAAAAGCTCAACTTTAGCCATGAAGGCAATATTTCTCTGAAGAGCATAAACTAAGATAAACGGGTCAATAGCGCTTACATGATTGGATGCAACAATAAGAAAACCGTCTTTCGGAACATTTTCCCTGCCTTCAATTTTTAAATTAAAGGCAAGTCTGTAATATAGCCCATATACAAGATTACAAGTAATCCATTGAAAGATTGCTCTAAATGTATTAAATTCTTTTGCATTCCTATTTTGGTAATTTTTAGCCATTTTAACCCCAATAAACATAAAACATGATAAAATTATACTAAATAATTAATAATTATGATATAATTTTTTTTAAACGGAGGAGATAATATGAAAAAAACATTATGCTGCACACTATTAGCACTAACACTGGGATTTTCTGCCGCTGTACAAGCTGAAACAATGGGTGTGTTTGACTTTGATAAAGTAGTTGATAACTACTCAAAAGTTAAAACATCAAGCGACGAAATTTCAGATAAACTTGCAGAAATTCAAAGATACAGTCTTGATAAAGAACGTGAATACAAAAAGCTTTCAACCCCTCTTGAAAGAAAAAATTTTGAAGAAAATATTGCACGTGAAATATCAAAAAAACAAGAAGCATATCTTCGTCTTAAAGAAAAGAAAGAAAATGAAATAGATACTGCAATTAAAAATGCCGTAAAACAGGTTGCAATTGCTAACAAAATAGATACGGTTGTTGAAAAATCCGTTGTATTCTTCGGCGGTGTTGATATCACGGACAAGGTGATAAAAGCACTTAATTCGCAATAACAAAAGTTCTTTACTTAAAAATATATTTGCGCTACTATGATTATACTAAGAAATCATAGCAGCATTCGGAGGAATGCCGGAGTGGTTGATCGGAGCGGTCTTGAAAACCGTCGAGCATGCGAGTGCTCCGTGGGTTCGAATCCCACTTCCTCCTAATTTAAATAAAACCCTCAATAATTGAGGGTTTTATTGTATACGGAATATGCTAAATTGGTTATTTGTATATAAAGGTCACCTGATTAATAATTCGTTTTATGCTGCCTTATCTTTCATTGTTTCTAAGCTTAAGCTCAAAACAAAAGTAATATCTGCAGGCAGAGTGAATTTCCTTTTTTAATTGTTCATATTCTCTTAATTCAGACTCTAATTGTCCGATTAAGGATTCAATGCTTCCAATAGCCGATTTATGAACTGTTTTTCTTTTCTTGTAATTCTTCTATCATTTTTACTGTTCTATATTTTTGTTGTTCGGATTTAATCATATGATAACCGCCTTTCATACAATCTTTATTTTATAATTTATTAAAAAAAAGCCCAAAGCAGAATAAACTTGCATTTGGGCTTTTATGTCTGGAATTAAATTACAATTATTTTAAATCAGCCATTATACGACCTGAAACAGAGTTTGTTTTTGCACCTGTTGCAGCGCCGTCCATACCAACGTAAATATAATAACGGTCACCTGTTAATGTATCCATTAATTTATTTGCAGCGTTGCTGCCGCATCCTGCATAAGCAATACCGGATTCAACTTGTGATTCAAGTCTGTTTGGTCCTTTGGTTAAACCGTTAACGTCAACTTCAACAACTGCACATGCTGCGCTTGCTGCAGACTTATCGGAATCTGTTGCATTGATTGAAGCTTTCGTATAGCAACCACCACCTTGAAGAACTTTGTATGCAAGGTTATCATCAGATACAATCCAAATATCACCGGTGCTAACTCCACTTAACATGTTTGAACCTGAACCTGAACCTGAAGTGGTCGTACCGCCGTTAGAGTTTGAAAATTCTACGCCCGAATAGTAGTTTACACTGTTTGTTGAATTACCGTAACCATATTCTTTAACAGATAATGAAGAGTTAAGTGCTTCCCAGAATTTAGTATACTCACCTGAAGAAGTAGGCAGCGAGCCTGCGATTTTTTCCATGGCAGCAATGTTTGCTACAGCGTTGTAAGCTTTTTTATATGCTGTTTTGTACTGTGCTTCCGTAACACCTTTCATCAATGACGGAATCGTCAAAGTTGCAATTACACCGATAACCATTAATACGATAAGGATTTCGGCCAATGTAAAACCTTTTTTAAATCTCATAGTTTGGAATCTCCTTTTATATTTCCTACTAATATTCACTTGGACAGCATGATTATAACTGCCGTTTTGTTTGGTGTCAAATATTTTTTTATTTTTTACAGAATTTGGTTTATTTTTTATTACGAAGATAAAAGTATGAAAGGACGGGCTTTTTTGTTCATCTTTGAAGAATATATTTCACAAATTCTTCCGACCAGCGAGCGGGCAGTTGAAGAATTTGGCTTGGCTGCGATATATTTTTTATAGTTTCTTGCGGCATAGCTGTATTTCCCAAGCTTGTCGAAACAAAGTCCCAGTCCCAAATATGCTCTGTAATAATTTTTGTTTACGTTTATAATCTTCTTGTATAACAGTATGGCATCCTCGTATTCTTCGTTTTCAACATGTATGCCCGCAAGAGAAGTCATCGCCGGAATATATGAAGGGAATTTTTCTATAATAGTATTATAGACCAATCTTGCCATTTCAACTTCACCTTGCATTTCATGCGTTAAGGCAAGTTTTATTTGGGCGTTTTTATTCTCCGGAGATAATTTAATTGTTCGTATAAAATTTTTTTGTGCATTTTCACAGTCGGCATTCAGTAAGTAGTTTAACCCAAGTTCGTAGTATATTTCGGAATCAAAGCCATATATATTTCTTGCGTTCTTTAAATGTTTTATGGCTTTGTCATATTCTTTAAGATTTTTGTATGCCTTTGATGCTCCCATGAGAGCATGGATATTATTCTTATCCATCATCAATGACACCAGGTATTCTTTTATTGCCACCCTATAATCATTCTGTAACATAAAAGAATCGCCGAGTGCGCAGAAAAAATCTTTGTCCTTTTTCTGCGGGTTTTCGGCAAACGATTTTTTGTCCGAATTTAAGATATTTTCGCTATTGTTTGTATTTCTTAAAGTCAAAACGCCTCCAAACAATATAAGTTTAGCGTTTGGGCACAAAAAGCCCATTAATCAAAAGATGAATTTTTCTTTGACCTTAAGATTTATTTTTTTTATAATTCAAAAAAGGAGGAAAAATGGAGACTTTCTTAAATTCAAGTTTTTTCACGAATTTTTTTACTTTAAAAGCGGAATATTTAAAGATAATATTATTTATTTGGGAAATAGTAAAATGCACGTTTCTGCTTGTTGTATCAATAAAACTTTTAAAATTTATATTTAATAAATTTTTCAAAAAAATTTTAAGCAGGATAGATAACGGCGAAAGAAAGCAGCAGTTTTTAACCTTAAAAACCATACTGATTCATATTATTGAGGCTGTCATATTTGCAATTTATGCGGCAAACATACTTCATATTTTCGGGATAGATATACGTCCGTTTCTTGCTGCTGCGGGAGTTCTTGGCGTTGCGGTAGGTTTTGGCGCAAAAAGATTTGTTGAAGATATAATTACCGGTCTTATCATACTTGCCGAAGGGCAAATCAGAGTCGGAGATTATATAAATATACATGGCATGTCGGGTTTTGTGGAAAAAATTACCCTTCCCATGATTACAATGCGCTCCGAAAAAGACGGTGCGGTTTATTATATCAGATGCGGCTATATTGATACCGTTATAAACCACACAATGCAATATTCATACGCTTTTATTGAATTAAATGTTGCATATAAGGAAAATATAGACCATGTATTTAAAGCAATTAAAGATGCTTTTTGTACTCTCAAGTCAAACGAAGAGTATAAGAAAAATTTAGCATCGGATGAAATCGAAATTTTCGGTGCGGATGAATTTAAGGACAGTTCAATTTGTATTAAATGCAGGATTAAAACTCAACCAAAAGGACAATGGTTAATTAAACGTGCTTTTAATAAAATAATAAAAGAACAATTTGACAAAGAAGGAATTGAAATACCGTTCAATCAAATTGTTGTAAGAAATATTGACAAATAATCTTGTAAAAAAATCTTTAAATGCGATAATAAACACAAAAGCATCAATTGTGTTTATAGCGTTTGCACACCATGTCACATTAACAATAACGAAAGGAATAAAAATGCGCTCAAAGCACGGAGTACTGGAAAGTGCAGTATTAAAAACCCTCTGGGAATTAGAGAGGGAAGGAATTTACACCAATTCAGTCAAAGATGTGTATGACATACTGGCACAAGATGACGGACAAACAAGAGCATATACAACAATTAAAACAGTGATGGACAGATTGCACGAGAAAAAAATCTTATTAAGATTTAAACAGGGAAAAAAATTTTTCTACAGAACAATGTATTCCAATCAGGAAATTATTGTGGAATCACTTAATGAAATTGCGCAAAGATATTGTAACAATGATCTTATAAAACTGGCACAAGTATTAAATATAATGATACAATCAGGAGAAGAAAGCTTAATCAGTGCGTAAAAATGGAATACGACAACCAAAAAACCAACAAAAACAGACTTATTGTATCTAAATTAATAACGGATGTTTTGTCAAACAAAAAAACGGTAAGCGAAGCCCTTTCTTTGTTTCCGAAAGACAAAAATGACGTTGATTTAAAATGCGCATTTGATGCACTTGTACACAGAGAGGCGGATGAAGATTTAAGAAAAAAAATTGCCGATTATTCTCTTATGCAAGATAGTTATCTTAATGACATAGCAAAATTTTTAAAAGAAAATCAAAGGCTGCCTAAAAATATAGTTAACCAATATCTGAAATATCACCCCGACAACATTTTGGGCGAAAATCCGAAAGATATCAAAAATATAATAAAAGGCATAAAAAGAATAATAAATTTTTAAATATGGAAAAAAAATTTAATCATTTTAGCGTAATGAAAAAAGAGATAGTTGATTCGCTCTGCTGTGAAGGCTCCGATAAAATATATGTCGATTGCACCCTCGGAGGGGGCGGACACAGCGAAGAAATATTAAAGCGTATTTCAAATAAAGGACGCTTATTCGCATTTGACGTGGATGAAGATGCAATTGAATATGCAAGTGAAAAATTAAAAAACTATAAAAACCTTACCATTATTCACGGAAGCTATAAAAACATAGACAAATATCTCCATGATTGGGGAATTGAAAAAATTACCGGAGGCGTAATTTTTGACCTTGGCGCATCATATCACCAATTGACAAGCGAAAAAAGGGGTTTCAGCTTCATGAAAGATTCACCTTTGGATATGAGATTTGACCAAAGCCGGAAATTTTGCGCATACGATGTGGTAAACAAATACTCTGAAAACGAACTTGTAAGGATTTTTTCACAATTCGGAGAAGAAAGGTTTTCAAAAAGAATAGCAAAAAAAATTGTATCAAAAAGACCGATAAATACCACGGTTGAGCTTGCAGAGATTATAAAAAGCGCAACAGGACATGTTAAAAGCAATATTCATCCCGCAACAAGAGTGTTCCAGGCAATCAGAATTGAAGTAAATTCCGAATTGTTAAATTTTGAAAATACATTATTAAAAGTTATCAACATGGCAGAAGTTGGTGCTATAATAAGTTTGTTATCATTCCATTCATTGGAGGATAGAATAGCAAAACGCACTTTAAAGCTATATTCTCAAACATGCAGATGCGACAAATCAGTTCCAAAATGCATTTGCGGGGGAAAAATGTTGGAATTAATAACAAAAAAGCCTATAATGGCGACAGATGAAGAAATATCTGCCAATCCGCCTTCAAGAAGTGCAAAACTGCGTATAGCAAAACGTGTATAGCGAGGTAACATTGAAACCGTCATTTAATAAAAAAATAAAAAATTCCAAACACAATAATAACACTACCGAAAATTCATATATGTCAAATTCCGTTTCAGACGATAACAGCCAAATAATCAGCGGCTATTTTCTCAATGAAAAATCATATAAAGAAATGATTATACAAAGAGTTAATAATTTTTTATATGTGGTTTTAGGATTTTTGGTTTTGTTTTGTCTGGTCGGATATTACTTTGTATCTTGCCAGGAAGTGGAATTAAATAAAATTTCAAGAGAAACTCTTGAATTAAATTATGAAAATGATGAATTGCAAAACAAAGTTGATACTCTTCAATCCTATTACAATATAGATAAAGCGGTATCAAAAACAAATATTTTGGAGCGCGCAAAGCATGTTGTGGAAGTTGATGCCATAAACACACCAAACCTCAATTTCAACAATAAAGGCAGAAATACGCACTCATTAGTTGTGAGCTACTAATTAATTATGCCTAAAGAAAAAACACATAGCACTTTTGAAAGACGCATCGGCTGTCTGCAGTCGGTTTTCTATATAACATGTACCGCCCTTGCTGTATATCTTTTCTTACTGCAAGTTTGCGACATAAGACATTGCAAGAAAAAAGCAAAAAGCCAGCGTACATCTCACATGTATGTATTAAGGGGTGAAATTGTAGACAGATACGGTTTTAAACTTGCCGCAGACAAAACGACTTTTATACTTTATGCGCATCCCGATTACTACGATTCGGAGCCGGAAGAAATAGCAAAAAAACTCTCCCCGCTTGTAAATATTCCCGTTGGCGAGCTTACAAAAAAATTGTCGGCACCGAATAAAAAAATAATTACGGTTAAAAAAGATATTGACAGAAAAACAATACGTGAAATTAAAAAACTCGGTTTAAGAGAACTGTCTTATGAAGTTAAAAATAAACGTGTATATCCGCAAGGAAGCCTTGCAGCGCATGTTTTAGGTTTTTATAACCCGAATGCGGATATTGCGGGCGGCATTGAATATAAAGCCAAAGACTATTTGGAATACGTTGATAAAACAATAACATACGAAAAAGCTCCCAACGGAGATATTATATATAATATCAGCGTAAATCCCGCAGATGTTTCCGCACCCGCAAAAGGCAAAACACTGACTTTGACAATTGACAGCGCAGTACAGCATGTATGCGAAAAAAATCTTATCAAAGCCGTGCAGGAATTTCACGCACCAAGGGCAGCCGCAATTGTAATGGACCCCAAAACCGGAGAAATACTTGCGTTTGCGGTAGTCCCGACATATAACCCGAATGAATTTGAAAAATATTCAATGCAGGAGATGAAAAACTGGGCTCTCACGGACGTATATCCGCCCGGCTCAACCTTTAAAATAATTACCGTTGCAAGCGGTTTTATGAACAAAAAGATAAACAAGAATACCAAAATAAATGACACCGGTAAAATGAAATTAGGCTGGTGGGATGTTGTAAACTACGACTATAAGGCAAAAGGCGCTCCCGGCATAATTGACCTTGTGTATTTATTTGAACACTCATCAAATATAGGCGCTATAAAAATCGCTCAAATGATGACAGACAAAGAATTTTATGAAAGCTTGAAGTTGTTTAACTTTGGCGAAAAAACAGGAATTGATCTTCCCGGTGAATCCGCAGGGCTTTTACCCGCACCAAAGTTTTGGGACATTGCAACCCATGGCGCCATGGGATACGGATATGGTGCTTCTACAACTGCAATTCAAATGATTGCCGCTGTTAGCGCAATTGCAAACAGGGGGGTGTGGATTACACCGCACGTAATCAAATATACACCCGAAGAAGAACAGGAAAAAATTGTTAAAAGACGTATTTTAGAAGAACAAGATGCAAAAGATATAACCGAATTACTTGTCAAATCAATGGAAGCCGGAAAAAGCAAAGCCAAAATGGATGATTTCTACATTGCAGCGAAAACAGGCACTTCAAGAAAACCTAACTCCGGAGGAACGGGATATTCAAACAAACTATATACCTCTATGATTGGCTTTTTCCCTGCAAGCGATCCTAAAGTTGTTTTGTATGTAATTGTTGACTCCGCATCAGGAGGAGGAGTTTGGGGCTCAACGGTGGCAGGTCCGATATTTAAGGATATTTCAACCGAGCTTGTGAGAATTTTAAACTTAAACCCTGATAAAAATGTAAAAAAATAAATATTTTTGATAAACTGTTTAAAGAATCGGGAAGGAAGATATGAATTTAAGCAACATTATAAAAAACATTAAAACAAAAGAGATATTAAACTTTAAAGATATTGACATTAAAGGAATTTCATATAATTCAAATACAATAAATTCACATGAAATATTCGTATGCCTTAAAGGAGAACATGTGGACGGACATAACTATGCACAGAGCGCCTTTGAAAAAGGAGCTGTTGCGCTTATGTGCGAAAAACCTTTGAATATTGAAATACCTCAACTTATTGTAGAATCAACCCAGGAATCGATTGCGGATTTAGCAGCGGTTTTCTATCATAACCCGAGTCTTGAGTTAAATTTAATGGGTGTCACGGGGACAAACGGAAAAACAACAGTTGCACACCTTGTTCAAAAGATTTTTGAACAAGACAGGAAAAAATGTGCTCTAATCGGCACTTTGGGATATAAACTGTCCAGCACGGACGACTATCTTGAAGCAAAGCACACAACTCCGCAAGCTCCGCAGATGCAAAGAACGCTTCAAAAAATATTAAAAGCGGATGTTCTAAATGTTATAACAGAGGTTTCAAGCCACGCTCTCGAACAATTCAGAGTTAAAAACTGCCGCTTTTCAGGAGCAATATTTACAAATTTAACTCAAGATCATCTTGATTATCATATCACCATGGAAAATTACTTTAACGCAAAAGCAAAACTTTTCAAAGGCCTTGGCGAAGGCAATTTTGCTATTATAAACAACGATGATAAATATGCTTCACGCTTGATTAAATTGATGAATTCAAAAGTTAATATTATAACATACGGAGTCAAGAATGCTTCGGACATAACCGCAAAAAATATCGAATTTTTATCCGACGGGGTAAATTTTGATTGCTGTTACAAAGATAAAACAATTAATTTTAAGCTTCATTTAAACGGTATGTTCAGCGTATATAACTGTCTTGCCGCAATTGGTGCGGGGATTGCAAACAACATCAATCTTGAAACAATAAAACAGGCGCTTGAAAAAACAAAAAGTGTTGCGGGAAGATTTGAAATTGTTCAAACAAACCCCATGGTTATCGTTGATTATGCCCATACGCCGGACGGGCTTGAAAACATTTTGCACGCCGCAAGAGAATTAACCCCAAAAGAAGGAAATTTAATCTGTTTGTTCGGATGCGGGGGCAACAGAGATTGCACAAAACGCCCAAAAATGGGAAAAATTGCTCAACAGCTCTGTGACAAAATAATCATAACGTCTGACAATCCCAGAAGCGAAGACCCGCAGCAAATTATCACCGATATATTATCAGGCTTGAGCCTTATTAATCCCAAAACCGTATTTGTTGAGCCCGACAGACATCTTGCTATTAAATTATTAAAAGAAATATCCAATGAAAATGATGTGCTTGTGCTTGCAGGCAAAGGACACGAAAACTATCAAATTTTAGCGGATAAAACAATACATTTTGACGACAGAGAAGAAGTTGTCAAAGTTTTCCAAAAATAATTTGTTAACTTTTGTAACAAAATATATAAAGTTTGAAATTTAATATCTTATATATACTTTATATATATGTAAGCAGTTACTAAAGGGCACAAGAGATGAAATTAGAAATCACTGAAAACTTTGATAAAAAACTCGCAGAACTTTATTCATCTAAAGTAACTGTTAACTTAGAAGCAAAATCAACACTTAACCCTAATGAATTTTGGAATTCAATGGAATTAATCGCAGTTAACCACAAAGCAATGATTAACTTCAGAATAGCAAGATAATAAAATTATTTTATATATCAGAGAGAGAATATGCGGATTTGGAGACACCCTTCGTTTTAAACGAAGGGTTTTGAATTATTTGTAATATAAAACCGCATAATATTTTGTACCTTTTCTTGTAATTAAATCATAAACATCTGAAGTTTTTTTTGAGACCAATGACGACAAAGAAACCAAATTTTTAATTGTTTTAGAATAAACAAAAGCATTTTCGGAAGGATTTAAATTTTTCAAGATAACGGGAATTTTTGATGAATTATCGAAAAAATAACCGCATAAAATTCCGTCATTTTGTGCTCTTAATGCGTTTAAAACATCTTCTTTTTCTAAGTTATAATCAATAAGGGAATTTTCGTCAATTGTGTATGAAATTGCATTTGTTTTACCGAGATATTGAGTAAAAAAAATGTTTTCGGGGTTTTGTGATTTAAATTTCGAAACTTTGTCATAAAGATTATCTATGTCAATATCCTCAAAAGTAATTTTCTTTATGTCCGAGCTTACAAAAAAATTGTTGTCGTTGAGAATTTTTATAACTTTTCTTTTGCTTGAACGAGGTGAAAAAATTGTAAGTTTATTTTTTTGGCATTCAAAAAATTCATCTTTAAATGAAATATTCGGCAAATCTGACCCTATAAAAAACAGCGGATTTTTAATTTTATTTTGCCGTAATATTTTAGCGATTTTGCTATATTCAAAAAATGTGCTAATAATGCTTGATGTGCCGTCAAAATAGACCTCAACCGGAGAATAGTTCTTTGTATATATGATATCAACCCTTACAAAATCAGGAAAAGTACTATTTAATTTCGCACACAATACTTTCAGCTTAAAATAGAGCAAAAAATCGGGCAGAAACTTCCTTGGAGAAACAAATAACGCCTGCGCCTTTGAAAGGTTATATGCAATATAATTTTTTTGCGGGACTCTTGCGGTATAATTCACCTTGAATACATTATTTAAATAATAAGAAAAATCAGAATTTATATAAGGTATTCTTATAGATTTAATATTTCTCTCGCTTTCAAAAGAAGTGTTTAAAAGCATCTGCAAATATGCTTGTTTACCGTAATCAAAAGATGCATTTTGAAAAATATTATTTTTATTTAAAATATTTTTTATATCGGTTAAAGACAAAGAATATTTCAATAAGTCCGAATTTAAAAAATATACATAAACGCATTTTTCCGGCATTGAAGCTTCAAAAACTTTTGAAGAAATTTTTTCATCCAAAATTTTGTCAATCGTTTTATCCGAATAGTCTTTAAGTAAATCATAATCGGCAATATCGGAATATATAACTAACGCAAAAGGATATGTTTTTTTATATTCTTCATCAATTTCAAATTCAAGGTCATAGGGCAATATTTCTTTTTTGCTTATGATTGCAGATTTAATTCTTGAAATGACGGAATTTTTGTTTAAAACAAAAGGCTTTATTTTGCAATATATTGAACAATATTCATCATGAGAAAAAATATAAAAATCGCTCAGTTCTTCAATTTGCGCAAGCAAATCTTTAAGGTTTTCGGCAATTGTTAAATCAATTTTTTGAGCAGCAACCCCGTATGATTTAACCGTAATTTTAATATCAAAAGAGCGGTTGAAAATAAAAAAAAGCACAGCGGCAAAAAAAAGCAAAAGAATAAGTAAATACAATTTTTTCATAACTTGATTTTGTTTTTACCCCTCAAAGTGTTTAAATTCTTAGATACTACCAAATCATTTTCGCCGACACCGTTTATAATTTGAATTTTTTCGTTTATGATTTCGCCCGTCTCAACTTTTGTTTTTACGACTTGAGCAGCATTGTCTTTTGTTTGCAATATTTTATATACATATTTTTCCTCGCCTTCCGAGTCAACCGCACTTAAAGGCAAATACAAAATACCCGATTTTAAACTGTTTAATTCTACATCAACCGACATACCGTCTTTCAGGTTAGGATAAACGGAATCCAAATTAATCTTAACAAGATATCCTCCGGAATTAATGCTTGTATTTGATATATGAGAAATATGACCCTGAAATTTTGAATTGTTATATATTACGCTTACTTGGTCATTGATTTTTAAATCATTAACATAGCTGCTATCCACCATTATTTCAGCTTGTGTTTTGTTTGTTCCGTTGATAACAAGGATTACATCGCCAATTTTAGCATATGACCCGACTTCCGCTACTTTTGATGCAATGTAACCGTCATAAGGAGCAACTATTTCATTGTAGCTCAGTTCTTTGTTAAAATAGTTCAACTTTTCTTTTTGTATTTTAATCTGCTGTTCATTTGTTTTATATTCAAAATATGCCTGCTCCCAATCGTTATCGGATATACCGCCTTCCTTATGAAGTATATCCATTCTTTTAAAATAATTTTTTGATTTATTGTATTGAATAACAGCATTTTCAAGATTTGCTTTTTGTTCGTCTTTTTGAATTTTATAGAGTGTATTATCAAGCCGTGCCAAAACTTGCCCCTTTTTAACAAAGTCGCCTTTTGAAAAAGGAAGGTATGTAATTTTGCCTTCGGTCTGAAAACTTAAATTTGAGATTAGCTGAGATTTAATCATGCCGTGAAAAATCAATTTTGACTCATCAGGCAAATACATAGGTTTTATATATTCAATATTATAGTTTTCTCTTGAATTATAATTTTCGCAAGCACTTACAAAAAAGAGTAAAATTAGTAAAATGACAATTTTACATTTATTCATTTCAGAATTTTATTTTAATAATGCCGTAAAATTAATCGGATAAAAAGGCTAGTTATATAAAATCAAAGTTAAAACTTTTCAAGAGTCTGTATTAAAAAAAGACCGTTAACGCTCGTTGGAGAAGAAGTTGAATTTTTTGAAACCAATTTCACTTCTTTTGTAGCACAGTTATAGCTCCAAGTGCCCAAAAAAATCTTTTGGTTTTCATTTGAAACAGCGTATGCAAGAGCCAAAACCAAATCATCATCCTCAGAGCTGAAACCCAACGGCGAAATATCATATCGGTATTTTTCCAGTTGGATGTTTTTCATATCAAGATAATATTTTTTAATTGCATCATCCAATTTATCAAGTTTAACAACCGTTTTGTTATCATTACCGTAGAAACATACATACAAATATGTCTTATAAATTCCCTCGTACATAGAGCCTTTTTTCTCTTTTACAAGAAGTTTTTTGCCGTCCTTGGACCAATCTACAAGAGTAAGAGAGTCAAACAAATTCGGATAATTTTCTTTAGTACCGGCACTTATAACAGGCTGTCTTTGAATGGCGCCATGGTCATATTCTATTAATCTTCTTTGTTTTACCTTGCCGGTATCAAGCTTTTCAATAAAAAATTCCGAAGAAAGCTGATTGATGTCAGGTGAATAATAATAGTGCGAATATGCGGCATTTTTGCAATCATTATCCGCAACAAGAAACGAGGGAACAAATAAACTCTTTTTAATACCCGAAAGATTAGTTTCACGGCTTCCTGCGGGATAATTATATCTTTTAAACTGATAAACGGGTTTTGGAACATGGACATGCCTGTTTCCTTTTTTAATTTCGTATTTTCTTTTTTCACGCATATCAAGCGGAATGTTTTGAGCTTCGTTTAACCAATCATCAACCGTTTCAACCATTTTTTCATTACGGGGTTTATTTTTTTTCTTCAAAAAACCAATGTTAATCTTTGCGGCAGCAAAGCCTGAAAAATTCAGAACAAAAACGACAGCAACCAAAATTTCCGCAATTTTTTTCATTATTCAGACCAATCCTTCTTTTAAGGCAACAATTGCAGCTTTTGTTCTGTCCGAAAGATATAATTTTTGAAGAATATTGTGTACGTGAGCCTTTGTTGTCGATATTGAAACAACAAGCTTTTGAGAAATTTCCTGATTTGAAAGCCCGTCAACTATCAAAGAAAGCACTTCAAGTTCTTTTTTTGTAAGACCGTATTTTTTATTTGCCAGCTGGCTTTTTTCGTTTGCAGAGGTTATGTCGTCACCATGCTGAATATTTGATAATACAACTCTTGCAATTTGAGAATCAATCCAGGCGCAATGTTGTGCTACGGATTCAATTGCATTTATTAAATTTTGCGAACCAGACCCTTTCATAATATATCCGTCCGCACCTGCTTTAAAGGAAGCAAAAATATCGTCATTGTTGTCCCTTGATGTAAACATTAAAACAGCCGAGCCGAGTTTTAATTCTTCTTTAATTTTTCTTGTTGCCGTAATTCCGTCCATTTTGGGAAGTCCGATATCCATTAAAATAACATCCGGATTATATTTTTGAGCCATTGCAACGCCTTCTTGTCCGTCCACGGCTTGAGCAATAAGTTTCATACCCTCGGTTGACTCGATTTTCATAGCCAAACCCATTCTCGTAAATTCATGGTCTTCAACTAAAAGTATTGATATATCTTTTTTTGTCATAAAATCACCTTGCAATCGCTTGTCGAATTATTTAACTCAAAAGTAAACGTAGAGCCTTTATTTAGTTGTGAATTAACATAGATTTTGCCGTTATGTGCTTCAATTATCTGTCTTGACAAATATAATCCCAATCCTGTTGAGCTTGAACGTTTTTGATTTGTTCCCTGGCAAAATCTGGTAAACAGTTTTTCGCAGTCTTCACTACTTAAACCGATACCGTCATCTTTAACATTGATTTTGGTAATTTTATCGTTCTTATTAATGCTTATTTGTATATTTGAACTGTTTTGAGAATGTTTAATTGCATTACCTACAAGATTTGCTACAACACGCCTGATTTCATTTCTGTCCGCATCAACATAGGCTTCTTTGCAATCAGATAATATTTTAAAATCCATGTTTGCTTTTTTTGCCAATGGTGAAAGCTCTTGTGCACATTCATTGACCAAATCAACAATATCAAACTTTGTTTTACACAGATATGTTTTCCCGGCTTCATATCTGTATACTTCTAAAAGCGTATTAACAAGCCCCAGCATATCTTCCGAGCTTTTTTTCATAGCCGCAAACAAATTAAATTGCTTTTGATTAACCTCGCCCAAAGAGCCGTCTAAAACAAATTCCAAACCCGAAATTGATGCAAGCAAAGGCGTCCTTAAATCATGTGTCAGTGTCGCAATGAAATCGTCTCTGAGTCGTTCTGTTTCTTTCTGATAAGTCACGTCACGAATAACCGCAACATAAAAATTATTAATTTCATCTTTTATGGGAGCAATACTGATTTCAACAGGAATTTTTTCATCTTTTTCATAATTTATCAATATGTAATTTCTTAAAAATGTATTCTTAGATTTAAGTTCATTTATTGAGAATTGTTTTTTTTCACTCACTATGAGTTCAAATAAATTCTTTTTTATAAGCTGCTCTTTTTTTTGCCCGAACAATGTCAATGATGCATTATTAACGTCAATTATATGCAATTCGCTGTCAAAAAGGACAATTCCGTCCGCACAATTTGAAATAACCGCATTAAGTTTTGAATTTGCTCTTGATAATTCAAGAGTCCTTTCTTCAACAATATTTTCAAGGTTTTTCGAATAGTCTTCAAGTTTCTTGTTTGCATCTTCCAATTCTTTAACTTTAATATTCAATTCTTTTTTTAACGCCCGTTGAATAAGAGCATTTTTTACGCTAATGATTAAATTTGTGTTGTCCCACGGCTTTTCAATATATTTAAATATGCCAATTTCATTTATTGCCCTGATTGCGTTTTCTTTATCGGCATAACCCGTTAAAAGAATTGTCGAAACGTCGTTTTGAAGTTTTTTTGCAGAGTTTAAAAAATCAATACCGTTCATCTCCGGCATAATAAAATCACTGATAATCAAGTCAACTTCACGGGTTTTTAGATACTCAAGGGCATCTTTTGGAGCATTAAACAAAACAACATTAGAAAAACCTTCCAGCCCTAAAAGCATAGAAAGTGTTTTGGTGACCATTTGTTCGTCGTCAACTATAATAATATGTCCCGACTTATCCATAATAAAAAGATAATTTATTTTCTGTTACAATACAAATTATTAACAAAAATATAAAAAACTTAAAAAAACAGGCAAAAAATATGATTGACGGGTTTTATAATTATGTGCAAAACTGTAAAATTTAAGGTTAGTCGGAAGCTAAAAAAGGCAATATGAAACTTGCTTTCAATAATACAAATAATCCACGATACAAGCATAACTACAAAACTATGCCTAACGGTTTTGCATCCTCAAAAAACAACACACAACCGAGTTTTAGGGGATTGCCTTTTGCAAAAAAGGAAGTATTTTTCCCCGATATTGATAAAATTGCAAAAAAAATTGATAACATTCTTGGAGACAACTACTTCAGCACAACCGCACAAAAGGCGGGAATTGAACTAAAAAGTTCGGGAGTTAAGATAATAAAACCCGGCGTAATGCATGATATCAAATCTACTGTCAGATATCCTTTTTTGGATATGCCGCTTGATATAACAAATTGGGTATTAACGCTTCTTAAAAAGACACCTCTTAAAGATTTTGCACAAAAAACTTTAAATAACCCGAGATTATTAAAGAGAGCACAACAGTACGAGACTGAAAAAAGCTACAAACTGGTCCTCGATATGCTGAACGGTTTTTGCAACGGCAATCCCCCCTCAGACATTAACAAATGTGCTGAAAGTTTTAAAGAAAAGGTTACCCAGGGCGTAGGAAAAATTACAAAAAAATACAATGCACGTGATGAGAGAACGCTGAACAGAATTGCAACATCAACCGTGAGTGCGCTGTATTCGGCAAGAGATTTTTACAATATTTCAATGCTCGAAAAGAACGACAAAGACGAAGCAAAAAAATCAGAAAAAGCACGTAAAAAACAAGAACTCACCAGAATGGCGATAAGCGGTGCTTTAACATTCTTCACTCTTGGTGCATTAGACAAAGTAACAAAAACAAATGTTGTAATGAATTCATCCGTTATAGCCCTAAGCGCTCTTATTGCAGAAGTTGTTTCGAGGGTGGCTAACGGAACTCCGCTTCATCCTCTGAGCCCAAAAGAAGCGGAAAAAATAGCTAAAAAAAGAAAAGAAGGGAAAAGCAAATTACAACAACAGAACACAAAGACAAATACGCAGCCTTCTTTTAAAAGTGCACAATTTTCGGATGAAAACAAACTCTACTCACAATTCGGCGATAAAAACGGTAAAATAACCGCGCTAAATATGCTGAATAAAACACAAAAAACAGCTTCAAAACATAAAAAGAAACAAATAAATTATAAAAAACTTTTAACCGCATGCTTTACTCTGGCAAGTGCGGCATATTTGACCAAACGAGTTATAGACGGCGAATATATAGCAAAATTTAAAGTAAGAAACATACTTAAAGCCGATAAATATGATGCACACGCCCTAAAAGGCACAACTCCTTTTGATTCGGACATTGAAAATAAAATTATAAATGCTATTAAACAAATGCTTAAAAGTAAGAAAAAAAGCGATATTTTAGGCAGATTTAAAACAAATGTTACAACCAAAGAAAAATCAGTTTATGTACAAGATATTATAAATTCATACGAAAAGCTAAAAAGTACACAAGAAGGCAAAACCATTGCCAATCTTCTGGATGAGTATATAAAACACGCACAAGAAATGCTCAACAAAGGTATGTCAAAGGTTGAAATAAGAACAAATAAATTTATTGTACCCGGAATATATGACGGCTTTACAAAAATATTCTCAACCCTATACAGAATTTTCTCTATTCCCGGCGCAATGATTAACAAATGCATGAACAATCTGTTTTTTGATAAAAATAAAGATATTTTTGAAAAATACACCAGACAAGTAAGCAATGAAAAAATAGAAAGATATAAAAAAGAATTAGCCGGAATATACGAAATTACAAAAAAATACGGCAGCAATAAAGCAAAGTTAATTGAACAGCTTAAAAGTCAAACAAGAAATTTTGAAACAAGTCCCGAAACATCCGAACTTGCAAACATTTCACGTACAATGGTAACGGCAATTACGACATATTTCTTTGTAAATGACTATACAAACAAAGTTTTAATCGAATCCGAAGGTAAAAATATAGACGGAGCAAGAGAAGAAAGAAACGAAAGAATTGCTCACAAACTGTCTAACTTTGTTATAAACGGTACATTAATGAATTTGTTTAATTCCGTATTCAAAACACAGCTCAATAACAGCCTGATTGAAGCAACTCTGATTGCAACGGGTACCGAAATGACGAATGAATTTATGGTAAGAAAATCAATCTGCCAGCCCGTTAAACGCATGAAATCACGTGAAGATATAATTAAATATGAACACGACAAAATGTCGCAGGGCGGAATAGTCGGCTTATATCACAGATT
This sequence comes from Candidatus Gastranaerophilales bacterium, assembly GCA_947589425.1. GTDB lineage: Bacteria > Cyanobacteriota > Vampirovibrionia > Gastranaerophilales > Gastranaerophilaceae > RUG14156. The sequence continues at coordinate 21,170 of CANQAV010000001.1, forward strand.
ATTTGCTAAAATTACGGGTAAAAAAGCACTAACGCAAAAAACCGACACAAATAAAGCACAAAAAAACAACTAAAGTATAATATTTGTGCTAAAATTAATTTGTTATAATACGGTGAGAGTAAAATATGAATTTAGAAGCATTACTTAAAACAAATGTCGAAGAAAATACGCCTCAAAATATAAAAGATGACAAAATATTTGATTATACAAATAAAAATAGCTTTACCTTTACATTAACAAAAGAAACAGCGGATAAATTAAACTTAAAAAGCTGGTTTGAAGCATACAAAAAAGAGGCTCTTGTTTCAACGGCAGGTATAAGAGGACCTCAAAACATCTTATATCCGCATGACACCAGATTTCCGATTAATACAATCGGTATTACATTGGCTACACTTGCAAAAGCTCTTGTTTTAAAAGAAAAATATGCAAACAGCGAGCTTTTAAAGCTAGTGGGATGCGAAGTAAGATATAATTCAAAAATTTATCTTGATATAATTGCAAGAATACAGGCAGCACTCAAAATAAGAACACTATGTCCTTCAAAAAGGCAGACAATGCCGATTTGGCTGGCTTCTTTCCTTGCTTTTAAGCTTGATTTAGCGGGTGCGGAATACATTACTTCATCTCATGGAATTTGCGTCAAAAATGCAACAAAAGACCTTAACAATCAAGGCTCGCAATTTTTGCCCGATGAAAGTATGGAATTTGTCAATAAAATTGAAGAAATTTTAAACAAAGTCGATAAAGAAGGTTTCTATAAAATTCAATTTTCATCCTCAAATGACACATTGATTGATGAAAAAACCATGGAAAGGTTAAATAACGGAATTGACCTATATTGCGAATATTTAAGCAAAGGCGTTGCAAACAAAAAAAATATAGACACCATTAAATCTTTTGACAAAAAAATTTTAATAGATACTGTGGGAGGATGCGCTTACAATACATTATCAAAAATCCTTGATAAACTTGGTATCATAGGAACGTTTGACTGGCTTCACAAAGAAGAAGATTCTTTCTTCCACGGAATCGGAAAAGATATTAAAAAAGATAAAAACAATAATGATGTTTTCTATGATTGGTCGCTTGATGTTACGGTCAGCGCTAAAAATAAAGAAGGAAAGGAATATTTTCCTGTTATTGAATCGTTTAAATATGATGAAAAATTAAAAAAATATCCTCTTAATACTGTTGTTTTAATAACAGATCCCGACCATGACAGACTTAATATTGTTCAAGTCACGGGGGTTGACAAGCTCGAAGCCGTTAAAAAAGCGGGGGTTGATTATATTCAACTTGATGAAGAAAGAATACTCTGTATTTTTAGTGCAAATCAAGCTTTTTTGATGATTATGGACTATTGGAACAAAACACTCAATAAAGAAAAAGATAAAACCTATTTCATGGTTAAAACCTCGGCAAGCTCGGCATCATGGGATGAGTGGGCAAAAGCAAACGGAATTAAAGTAATAAACACCCCTGTAGGTTTTAAAGAAATTGCGGGTGTAATCAAAAAAATTGAAGCACAGTATGAAAAAAATACAGACAACATTACGATTTATGATACATTTAACCAAAAAATCGAGCTTGATAAACACCCGAGAATGATATTCGGCGGGGAAGAATCGGGCGGTATGATAATTGGGGCAATTGAGCCGATTAAATCATTTAATTCAAGACTTGCTCTTGCCATGAGAGAAAAATCCGCAACCGAAGCAATAATTGTTGCAAGCGCTTTAATTTCATCAATAAATACAACTCTTGCGGAACATTTGGAAAAAATATATGATGAAAATAATATCGTATCACGCTATGATGCAAGGATTGATATTGCATATTACAACGAATCGGAGCCCGATATTGAAAAATTAAAAACCGCAAAAATTGAAGGAGAAGCAAAAAGAACAAAAAACGACCTCTTCTATCTTGCACTTGCAATAGCTAAACTTGAAGGCAAAATAACAATAGAAAACATAAGAGAAATATTATCTTCAACATTTAGCGAACTTGATTTTTCAACGCTTCAGGATATTTTATTTGTCGGCGACGGAACATATTTAAAATTTAGCGATAAATTTGTTGAAATTCGCCCCTCGGGAACTGATGCAAAAACAAAGGGCTATGCGGGAGGCTCGTCAAAAGAAATTTTAAATCACTATGCCGATATTTTAGGAAACTACAGCGGTGAATTAAATGATGTCTACAAAAAATATTTAAGCGAAGAATACGTTCTTCAATCAAAAGAAAAATCTTTTGAAATATATGAAAAATATTCCCTTAAAGACAGGGATGAAAGAGTTTTCAAAGTTCCGAATTATAATTTTTAACCGACACAAGGAGAAATAAATGGAAGAAAATACAAGCACTTCATCAAGCATAAGAGAAGGAAGAATTCAAAAGCTTACTGATTTAATTGATATGGGAGTTAATCCGTATCCTTATACCTTTGATAAAACAGCAAACGCAAAAACCTTGCAGGATAAATATAAAAATCTTGAAGCAGGTGCCGAAACGGATGATAAATATTCGGTTGCAGGCCGTGTTATGGCAATAAGAAACACCGGAATGTTTATCGACCTTATGGACTCAACGGGAAAAATTCAGATTTTTTCACACAAACAAAATTTGCCCGAAGATAAAATGAAAATTTTGAAATTGATTGATGTTGGCGACATTGTAGGTTTTACAGGCACGATAAGAAGAACACCCAGAGGCGAACTGTCAATCAAAACGCTTGATTTAAAATTGTTATCAAAATCACTCCTTCCGCTTCCAGAAAAATTTCACGGCTTATCAGATGTCGAAATCAGATATCGCCAAAGATATCTTGATATGATAGTTAACCCTGAAGTAAGAGAAACTTTCAGAAAACGCAGTCTTATAATTCAAAAAATAAGAGAATTTTTAGCACGTGACGGTTTTATCGAAGTTGAAACTCCGACTCTTCAAACAACGGCATCAGGCGCTAATGCAAGACCGTTTTTCACACACCACAATGCGCTTGAAATGGATTTAACCTTGAGAATTGCCCTTGAACTCTATTTAAAACGTCTTATTGTAGGCGGAGTTTCCGAGCGTGTATTTGAAATCGGAAAATGTTTCAGGAATGAAGGCATAGATACCCGCCACAATCCCGAATTTACAATGATTGAATTATATCAAGCCTATGCCGATTATAATGATATGATGACATTAACCGAAAACATGGTTGCCTATGTCGCTCAGGAAGTTTTGGGAACAACAAAAATTAAATACAGCGAAAACGAAATTGATTTAACTCCGCCATGGGATAGAAAAACCATGCTGGGCTCAATCAAAGATGAAACAGGAATTGACTTTTTACAGGTTTACAACGCAAAAGAAGCAATTGAACTTGCAAAAAGTATCGGTGTCCATGTTGATGAAAACCTTAACTGGGGACAGGTTGTTGAAGCGGTATTTGAAGAAAAAATCGAGCCCTCTTTAATACAGCCCTGCCATATAATTGACTACCCCAGAGAAATTTCACCCCTTGCAAAAGTTCACAGAGATAACGAAAGGCTCACCGAACGTTTTGAAACAAGGGTTAACGGCTGGGAAATAGCAAACGCATTTTCGGAATTATCAGACCCGATTGACCAGCGCCACCGCTTTGAAGCACAGGCACTTGCAAAAGCACAAGGGGATGAAGAAGCAATGGAAATTGATGATGACTTTATTACCGCTCTTGAATACGGAATGCCCCCGACAGGCGGTATGGGTATGGGGGTTGACAGATTGGTTATGCTTTTGACTAATTCACCCTCAATTCGTGATGTCATAGCATTTCCTACAATGCGTCAAACGAAATAGCGGAGTATATTATGGATAAAAATGTTATTTGCATAAAATGGGGCAATAAATTCGGAGCTGAATACGTAAACAGCCTTTATGAAATGGCGGAAAAAAATTTAACCGTAGAACACAGGTTTGTTTGTTTTACCGATAACGCTGAAGGCATAAACAAAAATGTTGAAATTCGTCCCCTTCCCGAATTAAACGACGAAGGAATACCCGATAAAGCATGGAAAAAGCTCGGTTTATTCACGGATAACCTTGCAGACCTTGAAGGCGAAGCCCTGTTTTTGGATTTAGATATTGTAATCAGAGATAATATTGACTGCTTCTTTGAAAAAGAAGGAGAATTTTATATCATCAAAGATTGGGATTTCCCGAATGATATAATAGGAAATTCGTCGGTATTTAAATTCAGCGTTAAAAAGCACAAAGATATAATTGAAAATTTCTATAAAGAAGGGAAAGATATCAGAAAACGCTTTAAAAACGAGCAGGCATTTTTATCGCATCAGATGAACAACAAAGGAATTTTAAAATATTGGGATAAATCATGGTGTGTAAGCTTCAAAAGAAGCTGTTTACAGCCCTTCCCTTTAAATTTCTTTCTTGAGCCCAAAGACCCCAAAGATGCAAAAATCATTATTTTCCATGGCAGACCTACACCCGAGCAGGCATATAAAGGTTTTTGGGGAAAAGGCGGTTTTAGGTATGTAAAAGCAACAAAATGGCTTGATAAATATTGGTGCAGAAAGTAGTTTTGGCTTGACTTAAGGGCTTGGTTAGTGTATGATTTTATAGCTCAATCGGACATTTCTAAGCTAAAAATGCGCTAAGCCAATGTTTATAAGTGACATTTTAAAAGCAATGGCGCTTGAACATTACGATAGCGACACGGGATAATCGAGTTAAACGAACGACAGCGTGAGCGAAAGTGAGTTTTAACGAGATACCCACAGGAGCAAATTACAAATCCATAACGGTTTTGTGAGAGGGGAAAAGCGAAGCGATTCCTTCGCCACAGAAACCAAACAATAAATTGAAAATTAAATAAATATGAGTGGGCCTGTGGCACTCTGCCGAACAAAAGCTACCCCAATGGGTAGGTTTTGTGAGAGGGGAAAAGCGAAGCGATTCCTTCGCCACAGAAACCAAACAATAAATTGAAAATTAAATAAATATGAGTGGGCCTGTGGCGAAACTGGTAGACGCGCCAGATTTAGGATCTGGTGCCTTGTGTGTGAGAGTTCGAGTCTCTCCGGGCCCAAATTTATAAGAGAGTTTAAACACTCTCTTTTTTACTGTCCCATCAAGATTATGTCCTTAAATATATCCCAATTTGGGGATTTAAAAACCGAAAAACATTTTTCACAATTAACTTTTAAAATTATTTTTAACCCAGTCTATCTCGTTTTCTTTTGATATAAAACTTTGAGGATTTGAAATTTTTGCATCAAAAAGTTTTTCAAATATCTGTGAAAAAATTTTTCCCTGTTTAAAACCAAGGTTGATTAGGTCATCTCCCGTTATCAAAAATTTAAAATCCTTGTTTTTAACAAACCATAAAACGTTTTTATCTTGAGTTTTATAATAATAACAAGCAAGCACTGCTTTTTTCATATTTTTCATGTTGTAAAAAAGCTCTTTTTTTGAATTATATTGCAGTATTTCAAATTCTTGGTTTTTCAAAAGAGATATATAAAAATCATCCGTTTTAAATTCTTCATCAGAAAACAAATCCAAAACATTATCAACAAGGTTAAAATCAATATTTTGAACATCATCAAAAAGTATTTTATAATACTTGTTTAAAATAACTTTCTTAAAAATTTCTTTATGAGGTTTGTTTTTAAAAATTTTTGAAAATACGCTCAACACCCTATCAACGCTCATATTCGTGCGAATTGGAGAAGATAAATAATTTTCAATTAAAGTTTTATCATGCTGCGAAAAATCAAAATTAAACCTAAAGGCAAATTCAACTCCTCTTAAAATTCTTGTCGGGTCATCAATATAGCTTTTATCGTGCAAAACTCTGAGTGTTTTTGAATTAATATCTTTTATGCCCTCAACCAAATCTATCAATTTATAGCTTAATTTATTGTTAATAATATACAGCTCGCAATATATTGAATTTATTGTAAAATCACGTCTTTTAACATCTTCTTCTATTGGAACACCAATTTTTTGAACAACGGGCAAGCAACCGCTGAACGGGTAGTGTTCCGTTCTTGATGAAGCAATATCTATAATTTCATTTTTATACAGCAATTTAACCGTATCAAAATCAGGATGAATTGATTTAACCTTTATTTCCTGCGGAAGTTTTTTTGCAAATTCTATTGCGGAACCGTTAATTAATATATCAATATCTGAAGTCTTGTACCCTAAAATATTATCTCTTACGATACCTCCGACAAAAAACACCCGAATATTATTACTGCGGGCGCTTTTTACAATCAATTTCAAGAAATTTTCTTTATCATTATCAAAACAAAAATTCAAAACAGAACTTTCTATTTTTTAACTAACACCTCGGGAAAATTTGTTTCAATAAAGCTTGTATTAAAATCGCCCGATATAAAATTCTTGTTGTTTAATATTTTTTTATGGAAGCCTATTGTGGTTTTAATACCTGTTATGACATAGTCATTAAGGGCTCTCAACATTCTTCTTCTTGCCTCTTCTCTGTCTCTTCCCCAGCAGATTACCTTACCCACCAAAGAATCATAAAACGGAGGAATTTTATAACCCGTATAAGCATGGGAATCAACCCTTGTTCCAAAACCGCCCGGAGCGATATAACCTTCGATTGTACCGGGGTTAGGCATAAAGCATTTTTCATAGTCCTCTGCGTTAATTCTGCATTCTATTGCATGGCCTGACAATTTAACGTCATCCTGAGTATAAGAAAGCATTTCGCCTTGAGCAATTCTTATTTGCTCTTTAACTATATCAATATTTGATATCATTTCCGTTACACAATGTTCAACCTGAACACGTGTATTCATTTCCATAAAATAAAATTTCTTGTTCTTCGGGTCAGATTCGTCAAGCAAAAATTCAATCGTACCCGTTCCTTCATAATTGATTGATTTAGCAGCATTAATTGCAGCTTCACCCATTTTTTTTCTTATATCTTCCGAAATTGCGCTTGAGGGAGCTTCTTCAAGTAATTTCTGATTTCTTCTTTGAATTGAACAATCTCTTTCGCCAAGATGAATAACATTTCCGTAACTGTCTGCCAATATTTGAACTTCAATATGACGAGGGTTTTCAATAAATTTTTCAACGTATACTTCAGGGTTTGCAAAGGCGCTCTGGGCTTCAGCACGACAAAGATTAAAAGCATCGTCCAATTCTTCATCTTTTCTTACAATTCTCATGCCTTTTCCGCCGCCGCCTGCAGTTGCCTTGATTATAATGGGATAACCCGCTTTTTTGACAAATTTCCTTATTTCATCGGTGTTATCAACTATACCAAGCCCCGGGGTTATAGGTACGCCGGATTTTTCCATTGTATCTCTTGCATTTGCTTTATCGCCCATTTTAAGCATAGCGGATGAAGAAGGTCCTATGAATTTAATATGATGTTCTTCACAAATATCAACAAAATCGGCTCTTTCGGACAAAAATCCGTATCCGGGATGAATTGCATCCGCACCCGTTGTAAGAGCAACCGAAATTAAAGCCGGTATATGAAGATAGCTCTTTGCACTTTGCGCAGGTCCGATACAATATGCCTCATCAGCCAATGAAACATGCAGACTTTGCGCATCAGCCTGAGAATATACTGCAACGGTTGCAATCCCCAGTTCTCTACATGCTCTTATTATACGAATTGCTATTTCGCCTCTGTTTGCGATTAAAACCTTTTTGAACATAATTTTTTCCTAAATAAAATCCTCTTGCATCCCCAAGTTTATTTGCTATTCAACATACATTAAAACTTGTCCGAACTCTACGCTTTGACCGTCTTCAACGCAAATTTGAGTAACTTTACCCGAAACTTCGGATTCTATTTCATTCATCAATTTCATTGCTTCGACAATACATACAACCTGTCCTGCGCTTACAACATCACCCACTTTAACAAAAGGCTTAGCGCCGGGAGCGGGAGCCGCATAAAACGCACCCACCATGGGAGATGTAATTGGCGTTCCTTTTTTTGCGGGAGCTTTTTCTTCTGTTGAAACAGCTGGCGCAGGTGAAGAAACCGCCTGTTGAACAGGCTGACTTACAACGGGTACTTGCTGTTGTATGATTTCTTTTCTAACTGTTATAGCTTGTTCGCCATCTTCCAATACAATTTCGCTTAGTTGATTATCTGTTAAGATTTTGGCAATTTTTTCAATATATTCTATTTCGTATTTCATTTATCAATATCCTTACATTCTGTCCAGATATTCGTTTGTTCTGGTGTCAATTCTCAATATATCTCCAACCTGAATAAAGAAAGGAACGTTAACAACCGCACCGCCATCAAGTGTCGCAGGTTTTGAGCCTCCTTGAGCGGTATTTCCTTTTTCGGCAGGAGGGGTGTCAATAACTTCAAGTTCAACAAAGTTGGGTAAATCAATACCTACAATTTTTGAATCATGAAGTAAAATTTGAACTGTCATATTTTCTTTTAAATATTTAATACCGTCTCCTACTCTGTCAATAGGAACAGGCATTTGTTCGTATGACTCTAAGTCCATCATAACAAGGTCGGAGCCTTCTTTGTATAAATATTGCATTTCACGTCTGTCGAGCATGGCTTTGGCAACTTTTTCGCCCGCACGGAACGTTTTTTCAACAACCTGACCCGTTTCAACATTTTTCAATTTAGTTCTTACAAAAGCAGCGCCTTTACCCGGCTTTACGTGTAAGAATTCAACAACAGACCAAAGATTGTTGTCAATGTCTAATGTTAAACCTGTTTTTAAATCATTTACCGAAATCATAAATTTATCCTGTTATCTAATCTAAAGTCATTTTATCATAAACTTGATTTTTTACATAAAAATTTTGGTCGCTCTTAACGATTTCTAACAAATCATAAGGAGGATTAGGCAAATTAATAAGTATTTTAGCCGTTTTTTCCCTTATTGTATAGTCAAGAAAAGTAATGGTATATTTTAATATTTTTACAATTTCAGAGTAATTTTCTTCCCGATAAGAATAAGTTAATGCTTCCAATAACCAATAAAGGGAAAAAAGCTTTTTGTTTTTGGCATGGTTTTTCTTATTTTTAATTTTATTATTGAAAAAATCCTTATTCTCTTTTTCATAAATTTTTATATCATCAAGAATTAAATTAATTTTTTTAATCAATTCATCAGCTAAAGCACGGGCAAAATCACGATTTTTTTCAAATACCGAACAAATTGAGCGGCAAACATTCGGGTTAATATCAGAAATTGCGTTGATTATTTTATTTTTTGCAAAATCATTATCAAAATAAATTTTGTTTATGTTAAATATTTCATCAAGTTTAATTGCACATGCTTCTCTTATGGGATTAGAGTGGTTTGTTAAAAGATTTATGAATATATCGGCATCTTCCTGATTGGTAATTTTATTTATTTTAAGCAGGGCAAAAATCCTTGAAAAATCATCTTCGTTTTCATTTTTCAAAATTTCAAATATTTCGCTGTCATTTTTTCTTAAAATTTCATCAGCCATAATAGTAATTAAACCATAATAAAATTATTGAGCAAAAAAGAAACGCAAATATATATAATCAAAAATGTTGATTTAAAAAATCTTTTTATTAAATAAACAAAAGAGGTAAATAAAATGGATATAATTAAAAAACTTTTCAGCTTTGGTGACGATGATGCCATAATCGGATTATGCAAGTTTAACGACGATTATTTTAAACTTGCCGATTCAAAAGAACAGGTCAAAAAAAGAATTAAAAAAGACATAACCCTTACCGAAATATTAAGAAGAAACAGCTAACCAAAATAAGAAACGATAAAAGTAAAATAATGCACTGTAAAGGGTACAATTATACCCAATATCATGCCGCAAAAAACTTCTAATGGGGTATGTCCTAAAAGCTCTTTAAGTGCAGCGTAAGGTCTTACTTCCTGATTTTTTTGAACAAATTCATCCACAAGGCGATTAAGAGTTGCTGCGGTTTTCCCTGCTGCACGGCGAACACCTGAAGCATCCTGCATAACAATAAGGGAAAAACCCAAAGAAACGGCGAATAAAAGCGAATCAATTCCTTCAATTAATGCAACTGAAGTGGTAAGCGCAATAACTCCCGCAGTATGAGAGCTTGGCATGCCTCCGTTTGTGGTAAAAATTTTAAAATTGATTTTTTTATGAGTGCAAAGATATGTAATAACTTTTATAAATTGCGCAATAAAAGCCGCCAATAAACCGCTTGCAATTGCCTCATATCCCGTATTATAAAAATCAATTTCTCCCACAATTATTTCACTTTCCGAACAAGCATTTCGTATATTTGGTTAAATACATCGGATTTTATACCGACTTGATTTAGTATATCACAATTTTTGTCTATAAGGCTACAGAAAATATTTTTTGCTTTTTCAAGACCATAGGCGCTGACATAGGTCAACTTGTTTTCAAGAGCATCTTTATTTGCGGTTTTACCGAGTTGTTCGGTTGTTAGAGTGCAGTCAATTATATCATCGTATATTTGAAATAAAAGTCCGAAATTATCAGAATATTCTTCAAGTTTTTTAATAATACTTAAATTCGCATTTGCAATCTTTGCTCCCGTTAAAATTGCACACTTAAACAAAGCGCCCGTTTTATATCTGTGGATATATTCAAGAGTATCAAAATCAATTTTTTTACCTTCGGATAAAATATCTGCGCATTGTCCCGCAATAATACCTTTTGCGCCCGCACAGGAAAGATAATCTTTAACAATATCCAAAACGCAATCTTTTGAAATTGTTTCGGGCGTTTTTTCAATTATCAGCTGTGCTCCAAAAGAAATCAAAGCATCTCCCGCAAGGAGCGCCATAGCTTCGCCAAAAACCTTATGATTTGAGGGTTTTCCCCTTCTTAAATCATCATTATCCATACAAGGCAAGTCATCATGAATTAAGCTGTAAGCATGCATTATTTCAAGAGCACAAGCCAAAGGGAGCGCATTTTTATAATCAGCCCCCAATATATTTGCGCTTTCAAGACACATTATTCCTCTCAATCTTTTTCCGCCCAAAAGAGTTGTATATTCCATAGCATCCCAAACCAAAGAAGAATGAGAAGAATTTTTTTTGTACTCTTCAAAATATTTTTTAAGTTCGCTCTCTATCTCATTTTTGTATATATTAATCATTATTCATCATCCTTAATATTTTGATTTTGCGTGCTTCTTGATTTATCTCTTTTCCTTTTTGATATTTTAGTCAGAGTTCTGTCCCCTGAAGTCTTGTGAAGGTTTTCTTTTTTAATGCTTTGTTTTGAAATTTTATTTTTATAATCTTTTGTTTCTTCCAAAAAACAAAGATAACTTTGATATCTTGAAAGGTTTATATTTTCCAGATTATCATAAATTCCGCAAATACCGCTTTGTAAAACATCATGAGTACAATTTGAATATTTGCATAAATTTTTATATATTTTTAAATCATCAAAAAGTTCAATCAGTTCATTGGGAAGTAAAAAATCAAACTTTAAGCAGGAAAACCCCGGCGTATCGACAACCCTAAAACCACGGCAGTCAACCATTTCACAGTGTCTTGTCGTGTGCTTGCCTCTTTGATTTTTGTCTGAAATTAAGCCTGTTTTCAAATTGATGCCGGGATTAAGAGAATTTAATAACGTCGATTTTCCGACACCCGATAAACCGCACACAACAATAGTTTTGTTTTTAATATATGAAACAAGTTCATCAAGCCCGATTTTATTTTTTGCACTTATAAGAAAAGTTTTATACCCTAAAGGCTCATAAATTGAATTAACTTTGTCTTTGATTGAATTAACATCATCAATCAAATCTTCTTTATTAAAACATATTACACAATCAATATTATAATATTTCAGATAAGTTAAATAACGATTAAGCTGAATAAAATCAAGCTCGGGCTCTTTTATGGCACAAACAACAAGCGCTAGGTCAATGTTTGAAACCTTTGGGCGGTATATAATATTTTTTCTTTCAACAAGAGAAACAATAAAATTTTTATCTTCGCTCAATTCGACAAAATCACCGACGCAGACATCAACCTTGCGTTTTTTTAAAACATCTCTTAATTTTGCACAAAGTTCAAGATTGTGTTCATCTTTTAAATAATAAAAATCCGAATGAATTTTATAAACCTGTGCTTTCATAGTTTAATAATAGTTAAAAACATTGTTGTTTGCAATAAAGAAACAAAGTGATGTTTTAATTTTTGTCACATTTTGCATTTTATTAAATATTTATAATATAATTATAGGTAATACTTGGTGAGGATTATAAATTTATGACTTTAACCGATTGGTTTAATAAAAGAAAAATACAGCAAATTGCAGCCAGAGATAACGATATACATATAGATGATTCCGTCGGTAAATTGTGGACATTATGCTACAACTGTTCAAGCCAATTGCCGAAAAAGGACCTTGAAAACAACTTAATGGTTTGCCCTAATTGCGATTACCATTTCAGAATAGGGGCAAAGGAAAGAATAAAACTGATTGCCGACGAAGGAAGCTTTATTGAAATGTATTCCAACATAAAGCCATGCGACCCCTTAAATTTTGTTGATACCCAAAGCTATAAAATGCGCCAGCAATCAGCAAGCGCAAAGTCGGGTCTTGATGAAGCCGTAATTGTAGGTACGTGTTTAATAGATAATCAAAAAACAGCGATTGCCGTTATGGATTTTGAATACATGGGCGGCTCCATGGGCTCTGTTGTGGGAGAAAAAATAACAAGAATACTTGAATATGCTCTTGAAAACAGACTGCCCTCAATAGTCTTTACCGCATCCGGCGGAGCAAGAATGCAGGAGAGCGCTTTAAGCCTTATGCAAATGGCAAAAACAAGCTGTATCGTTGCAAAGTTAAATGAAGCTAAATTGCTTTATATAACGGTATTATGCGAGCCTACTTTCGGGGGAGTAACGGCATCTTTCGGCACGATAGGCGATATCATAATTGCCGAAAAAGGTGCGAGAATAGGTTTTGCAGGAAGAAGAGTAATTGAGCAGACAATAAGACAAAAACTCCCCGCAGACTTCCAAACTGCGGAATATCTTCTTAAATGCGGACAAATCGACTTTATAGTTGAGAGAAAAAATATGAAAGAAAAACTATCAAAATTAATTTTTCTTCACACAAAAAAATAAGGAAACATTAATGAGCAATAATGATAAAAAAGTTCAAATTCTTGATTTTGAAAAACCGCTGTACGATGCCGAAAACAAAATAGAAGAATTTAAAAAAATGAGCAGTGAAACAAAAATAAATTATGATGATCAGATAAAAAAATTGGAAGAGCAGACAAAAGTGTATAAAAAAGAACTCTATGAAAAGCTTGAGCCATATCAGAAGCTTCAAATCGCACGACATCCTCAAAGACCGAATTTTATGGATTATGTGCAGTTTATGTGCGAAGAATTTATTGAACTTCACGGGGACAGACACGGCTGTGACGATAAAGCAATTGCGGGCGGAATTGCAAGAATTGAAGGGCATAATGTAATGCTAATCGGCACTATGAAAGGTAAATCAACAAAAGAAAATCTCGAGTGCAATTTCGGCATGCCCCAGCCTCAAGGATACAGAAAAGCCTTAAGACTTTTTGAACATGCAAACAGATTTGATTTGCCGATTATAACCCTTGTGGATACAATGGGTGCATACCCCGGAATGCTTGCCGAAGAAGCGGGGCAAGGGGAAGCAATTGCCGTAAATTTAAAAGAAATGGCAAAATTATCCGTTCCCACTATTGCAGTTATTACAGGTGAAGGCTGTTCGGGCGGAGCATTAGGGCTTGCTGTTTCAAATAAAGTTATGATATTGGAGCATGCTTATTATACGGTCATATCTCCCGAAGGATGCGCTTCAATACTTTGGAAAGATGCATCAATGGCACGTGTTGCAACGGATGCTTTAAAAATTACCGGAGAAGACCTTCTGAAATTCGGCATTGTTGATGAAGTTATAAAAGAGCCTACAGGGGGGGCACATTACGATGCAAAACAAATGGCGGACAATTTAAAGGAAGCTCTTTTAAAAGCATTGGATGAATTTAAAAGCATGGATGAAGAACAAATAAGAGAACAAAGATATTCAAAATTCAGAAGTATGGGAGTATTTTTGCAATAATACTAAATTCAAAAGATAAAACCCAAATCACATAAAATTTCACCCATAAGGTTGATTTTTTACAAGAAAAAGAAGCGGGAATATGCCAAAATTAAAATATATCATATAATAGAATTAAGCGCTGCCGTTTAAACGGTGTTTGAGGTTAAGATGAGAGAACTGATTGAAACTGTAAAAGATTTTAAAATAATACCTGAAAATTTTTTAAGTGCAACTTCCTTTGATGTTATAAAAGCAGACGATGAAATTATAGAAGCGCATCTTAATCAAATAAAACCCGAAGAGCTTGCCGACTACAAAATAGGCTCAAATGTCGAAGTATTCGGTGTAAATAGTTTAGGTCTTGTATATTTTGAAACAAAAATTATAAACAAGGATAATGAAAATATAACACTTTCATCCACTAACGATTACAGCCTTATTCAAAGAAGAGAATACTCTCGTGTGAATTTGAACAAGGGCGAAATAATATTTAATGATGAGTGCGGCGATATTATAAAAAAAGTCGAAGACATATCCGCAGGCGGCATAAAATTAATTTCAAAAATACCGCTTGAGCAGGATAAAGAATATAAAATAACTATAAGACTGTCAAACAATTTAAACATAAATTGCACTCTTGTGCCAATCAGAATTAAAGAAAAAGACAAGGATGCATATATAGTATCCGGAAAATTTTCGAATTTACATAATGCAGACAGAACAATTCTTGTGCAATATGCATTTAAAATTAAGATGGAAGAACAAAATAAAGAAAACGAATAGTATTACAAAAGAAACGGAAGAATTATGAACAAAAAAAGTGAGAGCACATTTCAATATAAACACACAAAAGGTATCAGATTGAGCATCTTGTTCCCCGTAATCATAGGTATTGCAATAACGATTTCACTTGCAATAATGTTTGCATTTGTTATGCTTGCGCTCAAAGACAGTCTTGGCAATATGGAAGGCGAAATACAAAAATTAAGAGGAGCAATCTCAGAAGTTTTGGCCCAAACAATAATAATGGATGCCAAGAAAAACGACTTTTCAACCATAAAAACCCTTGCAAAAACCCTTAAAGAAAACGGGCACGTTTTGTTTGTATATATTAAAGATAATAAAACAGGCAAAAACATACTTGATGAAGGTAAAGAGGTTGATGACAACCAGCTTGGAGAAAATAATATTGACGAAAAGAATGCATACGTTATACAACAGCCTTTGAACGATTCCCGTTTTGTATTAATGCTAGGGCTCAAGACGAGCAACGGTTTTGATGAGTACTTTAAACGCTTAACTACGGATGTTTCTCAAAATCTTAATATCATCTTTAGTTTGGTAGTCATAAGTATTATTTGCGGTATTTGCATATCAAACATGATTGCAACACCGCTTCGAAAACTTTCAGCTGCCGCAAAAGAAATTGCAAACGGAAATTTTAAAGCAAAAACAAAAGAAACATTTTATTTGGAAATTAATGATCTTGTTTATTCATACAATTCAATGGGCAAACAGCTTGAAGACTATTATTCTTCACTTGAAACCAAGGTTAAAGAAAGAACTGCAGCACTTCAGGTTGCAAACGACAAGTTAAAAGAAACTCAAGCAATGATGGTGCACTCTGAAAAAATGCGCTCATTGGGCGAACTTGTTGCAGGTATAGCCCATGAAATAAACAACCCCGTAAACTTTATACACGGAAATATTATGATATTAAAGCAATACGCTGATGATTTACTTAAGCTTATTGACTTATACGACAGCAGTAAGGATAAATTTACAAAAGAAGAAGCTGAAGCAATTGAATCATTAAGAGAACAAATCGATGTTGACTTTTTAAGAACTGATATAAATGATTTAATTAAAAGTTGCATTGAAGGAACCGAAAGAACTAAAAACATAATTTTAGACCTTAAAAACTTTTCAAGAATGGAAGAAATGGTCATCACGCAATTTGATATTCCAAAAGAAATTGATACAACACTTAATATCTTAAATAATAAATATAAAAACAGAATTACCGTAATTAAAAACTATGAGCCAGGCGTACCCTCGATTGAAGCATACGGCGGTCAGTTAAATCAAGTATTTATGAATATATTGGATAATGCACAAGATGCAATAAAAGGCGAAGGTACATTGACAATAAACGTTATGAAAAAGGGCGAAAATGTAGAAATTAACTTTATTGATACGGGTGTTGGCATACCGAAAGAAAATCTGGAAAAAGTCTTTGAGCCGTTCTTTACAACAAAACCCGTAGGAAAAGGGACGGGGCTTGGCATGAGTATTTCATACAGAGTAATTAAAGATCATCAAGGCACAATTAATGTTGAATCCGAAGTAGGTAAAGGAACTAAATTTACTATCATATTGCCAATAAACCATTCAACGGAAGACGACGCATATACAATACACGATGCGCAAACAAAAGCTTAAAACGGAGTAGTATAAATGGATAACGGTCACAGATATAAAATATTAGTAGTTGATGATGAAGAAGATAATCTTGCGCTGATGTACAGGACGCTTCGCTCAAGATATGATATCGTAAAAGCAAACGGAGCAATTGAAGCACTTGAACTTCTTAAGAGCACACAATTTGATTGTGTGATATCCGACCACAAAATGCCTCAAATGGACGGAGTTGAATTTTTAAAAAGAGTATATGATGCACAGCCAAAAACAATGCGTCTTTTAGTTACGGCATATTCGGATGTTAAAATCTTAATTGATGCAATCAACTCTGCAAAGATATACAGATACATCAAAAAACCGTACGAGCCCGGAGAACTTATCTTAATTGTTGAAGCAGCACTTGAAACTTATCAATTAAAAAATGACAATGAAACACTTATATCCGATTTAAAAGATTTGTTCTCGGGCACTGTTAAAGCGATAACCGAAGCACTTGATGCAAAAGATTCTTTTACATTAGGAAGAAGCAAAAGAGTTGCGTATTACACAATGAAAATTGTAACAAAACTCGCATTAAAACCCGTTGAAGCAAGTCAAATTGAACTTGCGGGATTATTACATGATATCGGTATGATAGGGGTTGAAGAAAGTATATTAAACAAAACTCAAAGACTGACGCCCGAAGAATACGAAAAAGTAAAGATGCATGTACAATACAGTGTCAAAATACTTGAAGATATTAAACAATTAAAAGAAATAACGGAAATTGTAAAATATCACCATGAATACTATAACGGCTGCGGATATCCTTACGGATTAAAAGGAGAAGAAATACCTTTGGGAGCAAGAATTATCGCAATTGCGGATGCGTATGATTCAATGATTTCAAACAGGGCATACAGAAACAGTCTTACATCCGAAGAAGCCATTGCGGCATTAAAAGAAAATGCCGGAGAGCAATTTGACCCTGCATTGGTACAGGTTTTCATTAACGCAATTCCTGAAATGACAAAAGAAATAGAAATGCTTGAACAAATGGAAAAAGAACAGCAGCAGAAAGAAACTCAAAATGCATAGTTAAAAATATGGAGCCAAAGGCTCCATATTTTTTGATTTTAATTTTAAACTATTGAACTTTATTAATAGGTATGTAAGTTTTTGTTGCAGTACCTGATGAAAAATGGCTTGAATTAATAATTTTTTGCAAGAAACCCGCAGACTTATCATCAATGTCATCAACTTCTTTAGCTTCTTGAAGTTGTTCATCGGTTAGATAGTATGAGCTGTCATTAAAATTAAAATCTGCTTCGGTAGGAGTTTTGTCTTCAGCTGAAACTTCGCTTACCGGAGTTTCAGGA
Organism: Candidatus Gastranaerophilales bacterium; assembly: GCA_947589425.1. Classification (GTDB taxonomy): domain Bacteria; phylum Cyanobacteriota; class Vampirovibrionia; order Gastranaerophilales; family Gastranaerophilaceae; genus RUG14156. The sequence goes on from CANQAV010000001.1 coordinate 39,034, forward strand.
CTTTTAGCCGGTTGAGCAGCATCATCAGCCATTACAACGGTAGAAACGTTTAAAAATAAAAATCCAAACAATGAAAGTAAAAACAATTTGCGCATATATTTAGCCTCCTAAATAAAAAATACCATTAAATTAAAAAAATTCAACAACGAAAGTATACTCCGCCTTAACAATTTTTAATCAATAAAAGGACTATTATTATTTTGCTATGTATTCAACGTATTTTTCAAGTGCAAGATAACCTTTTTGAAATTCCACACTCCTGCCTGATGAAACAGTCAATCTTAAATATTTTAGCTCTTTAATTCTGATTTCAAACAATTCGTTTGCGTATGCGGCAAGGAGTATATCACCCCCGTTTGCCCACGCTTTCAATTGCTCTAATTGCCTGTTGATTTGAGATATTGATGTATTTTCCAAAGGTAAAAACCCATGACGGGAAAGTGTAGCTCTATCAGCATTTGTAATTGGAATTGATGCCGCACTGGAGCCGAAAATCTTCTTAATTAGAACATAGTTAGAAGCAAGACTTTTTTGTTTAATAGGCACCTGCGATTTTGCAAGAGCAACTGCGGTGTTTATGTTTGAATAGTATTCTTCATTGTTTAATTTATTTTTAACACCCGCATAAAGATAGTGCGAGCCGCCTCCCTTTAACATTATACACTCCATAATTCTGAACAAAATAATTATATAAAAAATGGAATATAAATAAAAGTTCGTTAATAAAAATTTACTGTATTTGAATTATACAAATTTAGTTATTTGCACTAATTTAAAAAATATGATGTAATAAAATAAACACTTTAGAGAGGTAAATATGGAAAGAACATTTGTTGCAATAAAACCGGACGGAGTAAAAAGAGGCTTAATCGGTAAAATAATTCAAAGATTTGAAGATAAATCATATAAAATCATCGGGCTCAAAATGATAAACGTATCGCCCGAACTTGCAGCAAAACACTATGAAGAACACTTTGGAAAACCCTTCTATAATAAATTGATTAAATTTTTAACAATGGGACCTGTTGTTGCAATGGCGGTTGAAGGAAAAAATGCAATTAAAGGAGTAAGACACCTTGTCGGAAAAACGAACCCCGATGAAGCTGATGACGGCTCAATAAGAGCGGATTACTCATCTTATTCGACAACAAATTTAATCCATGCTTCAGACTGTCCCGAAAGTGCACAAAGAGAGCTTAATCTTTATTTTAACGAAAGCGAATTTTGCGCAAATTATAAAAACATGTTTGAAATCGTACTTGATGAACTTGGCGAAGAATAGATGCCATACAGTGATTTTTTCAATTTTGAGATTTTAAAAAGTTCTGAAAAATCATCTGCAAGAGCGGGCATTTTTTCAACACCGCACGGAAAAATAGAAACACCGATTTTTATGCCCGTCGGAACAAACAGTGCCGTTAAAATGCTCACAAACGAACAAATTTTATCAACGGGAGCACAGATTATCCTTGCAAATTCATACCACATGTATTTAAGAGCAGGATGCGAACTAATCAAAAAAGCGGGCGGGTTGCACAATTGGATGAATTTTCATAAACCGATTTTAACCGATTCAGGCGGTTTTCAGGTTTTTTCATTATCAAAATTAAGAAAAATAACGGATGAAGGGGTTTATTTTCAAGATCCCAAAAACGGCTCGAAGCATTTTATATCACCCGAAATTTCAATGAAAATACAAGAAGATTTGGGAGCGGATATCATTATGGCATTTGACGAGTGTTCTCCTTATCCTTGTACTTATGAAGAAGCAAGCCGAGCACTTGATAAAACAAACAGGTGGCTTGAGATTTGCTTTGACACCCACAAAAATTATAATCAAGCACTTTTCCCGATTGTTCAGGGTGCTTTTTGGAATGATTTAAGAATTAAAAGCGCAAATTTTGTTTCAAAATTTGATGCAAAGGGTTTTGCAATCGGCGGTGTTTCGGTTGGAGAGCCTATGGATATTAAAAATCATATCTTAGAAGTTACAACGCCGTATCTGCCCCTTGATAAACCGAGGTATTTAATGGGAGTAGGGACGCCCGTTGATTTAATTAACGGAATAAAACACGGAATTGATATGTTTGATTGCGTACTACCCACAAGAAATGCCCGTCATGGAACATTTTTTACTTATCATGGGAATAAAATAATTAAAAATAAACAGTATGAAGATGATTTTACCCCGCTTGAACAAAATTGCGATTGTTATGCTTGTAAAAATCATACAAAAGCATATATAAGGCATCTTTATAAAACTCAGGAAGCAACTGCTGCAACGCTTTTGAGCATACACAACATACATTTCCTTCTAAACCTTACAAAAAATCTGAGAAATTCTATATTAAAAGGCAATTTTGAAGAATATTCGACAAAATTACTTGAAGGTTTCTTAGGGGATTAAAATTTTACAATTTCTGTTACAAAAGTTTACAAAAAAACTTTATAACTAAAAAATCGTTGACTTTAAACCTTGTTTATTGTGAAATTGTTAATACAGATAACTATTATTAAGGGGAAAATATGCCTACAATTAATCAATTAATTAAAAACGAAAGACAAAGAATTAAAGATAAAACAAAATCACCGGCTCTTACAAGCTGTCCGCAAAGAAGAGGCGTATGTACAAGAGTTTATACAACAACTCCTAAAAAACCTAACTCTGCAATGAGAAAGGTTGCCCGTGTACGTCTTACCAACGGTTTTGAAGTTACTTCATACATTCCCGGTATCGGACACAACTTACAAGAGCACTCTGTTGTGCTGATCAGAGGCGGCAGGGTTAAAGACCTTCCCGGTGTAAGATATCACATCATAAGAGGTACTTTGGATACTCAAGGCGTTGCTAACAGAACGCAATCAAGGTCCAAATACGGTACTAAAAAAGCTAAAGCTAAAAAGTAAGAAAGGTTAAGAATAAGTAATGTCAAGAAGATCAAAACCGGCAAAACGCATACCTGCACCGGACCCTATATATAACAGCGTTGATATTGCAAAATTTATCAACAGATTAATGAAAAAGGGCAAAAAATCAGTTGCTCAAAGAATTTTCTATACAACAATGGAACAAGTTCAACAAAAAGTTAAAACAGAGCCCATTGAAACATTTAAGAAAGCTTTGTCTAACGCAACTCCGTTAATTGAAGTTAAAGCTCGCCGTATCGGCGGTTCAACTTATCAAGTTCCTATTGATGTTAAACCCGACAGAGGCTCTGCATTAGCTTCTCAATGGATTATTGAAGCCGCAAGAAAAAGAAACGGAAAATCCATGATTGAAAAATTGACAAATGAAATTATGGATGCATCTAATTCAACGGGAGCAGCAGTTAAAAAGAAGGAAGATACTCATAAAATGGCTGAAGCTAATAAAGCTTTTGTTCATTACAGATATTAATCCGATAATTAAATATAAAAAAACCGCTTCAAAAGCGGTTTTTTATTGTTTTTTAGCCAAACACAAAACCTATTTTTCTTGTTTTATCTTTCTTGCGGTATTTATTTTCATCGGGCTTATCAAGATTTGATTCTTCAATTGCATGATAGAAACATTCTTTTGTAATATCCGTTTTTTCATTTTTTGCAAATTTACAAGCAGTATCTATGATATGCACAATCGAGCGGTTTGAATATCCTACCAGCTTTCCTGAAAGCTCATCCAGTGCTTCTTTATCATTAAGTAAATCTTGTGCTTTTAATCTGTATGACAGATTTTTAACAATGAGTTTTTTAATTTCATCTTTATTCAAAAGTCCGATGAACTTTTGTTCTTCAAAACGGGAAACAAAAGCTTCGTCTAAAACGTCGTAAATATTTGTAGCTGCAATTATAATCATATTTTCTTCTTTAGATTTATCCATTGCTTCTAAAAGAGTTGTCGTTAATTTTGAATTTTCAAAAGAACCCGGAGAGCTTGCATTTCTGCGTATTGCAAGCGAATCTACCTCATCCAAAAATACGATTATCGGCTTTTTGGATTTTCGGGCTTTTGAATAAAGTATATCAAAAGCTGATTGTAAATTGTTTGATGATTCATTTATATATTTTGAGCCGATTTTTGAGATATCAATTCTGTACAATTCCGCACCCGCTTCTCTTGCAAGAGCTTTAGTTATCATGGTTTTACCGCATCCCGGAGGACCATACAGAAGAAGCGCTTTTGGCATTGTAACGCCATATTCTTCCAAATCGGTTTGTATTTTTTGAGGGGATTTAAGGTATGATATTACATCGTTTTTTAATTCGGTTTTTAAAACATCAAGCCCGATAACATCATCAAAATCATACATTGGATTTTCAATGTCAAGACGGGTCAAAAGCCCATGAGAATTTTTAACTTCCTCTTGTAAATTACTTGTTAATATATTTTTTATACGCTGATAACCGTCTTCCTGTTCTGTTGTTCGTTCTTTTTTCGAAGAGGGAAGATTTGGAATATTGTATTTAGAGAGAACTTTAGAATAATCTTTTTTTGAGTACATGGAAATATTGGAAACTAATTTAATTCGCCAAGGAAAACGAGGACTTAATTTCTCTGTTTCATCTATATACTGTTCGATAAGGGAATCAACATAGTTTGTATTTGGAAGTAAATCCGTAATAGTATATGCCAGTGCATCTTTTAAATCTATAAGAAAATTGCACAGGTGCCTATAGTCATCCAAAAATGTTTCATGATGATTTTCCATCCTAACAATTTCATCTTCAACAGAAAGAATGAACTTGTCTTGAGAAGCAATATATTTTGCTGCCGAAGAGCTGTTCTTCAACATATCACTTTGAAATTTTTTATGAAATTTTTTATCATAGCCGAAATTGATATTGCTTTTCGGCATCATAGACGTCTTTATTATTCGCATATTTAAAATACTTTCAAACGTATAAAATATATGAATAATTTTTTTTGACAGATTTTAAAAAAATGTATTTGTTTTATATTTTTGTGTTATATTTAAAAAGTAAACAATTAAATAAAATTTCGGGACGTAGCGCAGCTTGGTAGCGCATCACCTTGGGGTGGTGGGGGTCGCAGGTTCAAATCCTGTCGTTCCGAAATTTTTTTATGCAAAAAATCTATAATAATTCCCCTGAGTATCGTTTCAAAAACGCTCTTGCATTTGATTTTTGTTCATAATAAGATTATTCTGTTATCAGATAAATTTTCGATTTTTATATTCCGAATGGCATTTTAGCCAGCCTTTACCATATAGGTCAGGAAAAATCGAAAGAGAAAGGACAAAAAATTATGGCAACAGCAACTCTTGTAGAGTTATTAGACGCAGGTGTACATTTTGGGCACCAAACTCAAAAATGGAATCCGAAAATGAAACAATACATTTTTGGAGCAAAAAACGGTATCTATATTATTGATTTGAGAAAAACATCAGACCTTTTGGATAAAGCTTATGAAGCGGTTAGAAAAATTGCTTCACAAGGCAAAAATGTGCTTTTTGTAGGTACAAAAAAACAGGCTGTTGATGTTGTTGCTCAAGAAGCAGCACGCTGCGGAGGCTACTATATTAACCGCAGATGGCTGGGCGGTATGATGACCAACTTTGAAACAATAAGAGGAAGAGTTAACAAATTAAGAGAACTTGAATCCTTCTTGGAATCAGGCGCAGCAAGCAGACTGCCCAAAAAAGAAGTAGCTCAATTAAACAGACAACTTGCTAAATTATCAAAAACACTGGGCGGTATTAAAGAAATGAAGGGTATGCCCGATATTTTAGTTGTAATCGACCAAACAAAAGAACTCATTGCAATTAAAGAAGCAAACAAACTCAATATCCCTGTTGTATGTTTAGCGGATACGAATGCTGATACCGAAGGTATCGACTATATTATACCCGGAAACGACGACGCTCTCCGCTCAATCAAATTAATCACTTCAAAATTAGCTGATGCGGTTTTGGAAGGTAAGGAACTCAGAGCAAATAATGCTAAAACAACAGGCAAAATTGAACGTGTTGAAGCAAAAGATGCTAACGCAGAAGCTGTTGAAGCATAGTTATTAGAATTAGGAGAATGAACAATGGAAATTAAAGCATCAATGGTAAAAGAGCTCAGAGATAAAACAGGCGCAGGCATGATGGACGCTAAAAAAGCTCTTGTTGAAACCGAAGGCGATATAAATAAAGCAATTGAATTATTAAGACAAAAAGGCATTGCTTCTGCCGATAAGAAAATGGGAAGAATTGCGGCAGAAGGCACAATTGCTTCAATAATCGAAGGAAAAACCGCAGCAATGGTTGAAGTTAACTGTGAAACCGATTTTGTTGCAAAAAACGACGATTTCAAAGCATTTGCAGACATGATGGCTCGTGCCGTTTTAGAGCTTAATCCAAAATCAGTTGAAGAACTTGAAAAAATGGATTGCCCTGTTTGCAAAAAACCTATTGAAGATGTTGTAAAAGAAAAAATCGCAAAAATCGGCGAAAAAATTACAATCAGAAGATTTGTAAGATATGATGCCGACTGCTGTGTTAATACATACATTCACAACGGCAAAATCGGTGTTCTTCTTGAAGCAAAATGCCAAAACTGCGATAGTGCTTTAACAAAAGATATCTGCTTGCATATAGCATCAAACGCACCGGAATTTATCTCAAGAGAACAAATACCCGCTTCCGTTATAGAAGAAGAAAAACGAATTGAAATGGGTAAAGAAGATTTAGCTAAAAAACCCGAAAATATCAGAGAAAAAATTGTTGAAGGAAGGGTTAATAAATTAATGGCTCAAAAATGCCTTTTAGAACAACCTTTTGTTAAAAATCCGGATGTTACAATTGCTCAGTTAATTGAAGGCAAATGCGAAATCACAAGATTTGAAAGATTTGTTTTGGGCGAAGGTATTGAAAAAAGACAAGATAACTTTGCACAAGAAGTAATGAGCCAAATTGCAGGCTAGAAAACAAAAAATATCAAAAGCCCGTATGTTATATACGGGCTTTTTGGTTTATAATCATTCTATGGAAATTATTTTAGCAAGCGCCTCTCCGAGAAGAAAAGAAATCCTGGAAAAAGCAGGCTATGAAATAAAAATCATACCTTCAAATTATAAAGAAGGCATATTAAACCAAAAATACAGTGATTATCTGGTTGAAAACTGCGCATATCAAAAAGCATTTGATGTCAAAACAAGAGGATACGAAAAAGATATAATCATTGGAGCGGATACCGTTGTTGTTTTAAACAATAAAATTCTGGGTAAGCCCGAAAATAAGCAGGATGCTTTTGATATGCTTAAATCTTTATCCGATAAAACGCATTTTGTTGCAACTTCGATTTGCCTGATAAAAGGTAATAATGTAAAAATAGCGGTAGATAAAACTTTTGTAACTTTTAGAAAATTAACCGATAAAGAAATAAATGAATATATAAAAACAAAAAATCCTTTAGATAAAGCGGGAAGCTATGGAATTCAGGATATTGGCTTTGATTTTTATACAAAAATTGATGGCGAAATTGATAACGTTATCGGTTTTCCTCTGAAATTGTTTGAATCAATGCTTGCTTTCTTCAATTAAATGACATGCGCAAAAAGTTTCGTTATTTAATTTTAAAACGGGTTTTTGTTTTTTACAAATATCCATTGCACAATTACATCTCGGGTGAAATTTACATCCTTCAATAATCTCTGTAATTGGCGAAATTTGCCCTTTTATATTTTCAAGTTTTTTACCTCTTTTATCGGGAAGCGCTCCCAAAAGGGCTTTTGTATAAGGATGAAGCGGATTTTTAAAGAGAATATTACTTTTTGTACTTTCTACAACATCACCCAAATACATAATCGTTACGCTGTCACAGTAATTTGAAACAATGGATAAATCATGGGTAATTAAAATCACGGTTTTACCCTCATTTTTTAATTCCGAAATTAAATCCAAAATTGAATTTGAAATGCTTGCATCAAGCGCTGTTGTAGGCTCATCCGCTAAAATTAACTCGGAATTTGAAATTAATGCCATAGAAATTATAATTCTTTGTTTCATACCGCCCGAAAGCTCATGAGGATATGACTTTAAAACAGTATCAATATTTTTTATTCTTGTTTTTTCAAGCGAAGTTTTAATAATTTCAAGAGCTTCATTTTTTGTTTTATTTTCAAGCGCCCTCACCTCAAGAAGCTGATTTTCAATTGTATACAAAGGATTTAAAGACATAAAAGGGTCTTGCGGAATAAGAGAAATTAATGTGCCTCTAATATTGCGCATTTTGTCCTGAGAAAAATTTAGAAGATTTTGGTTGAGAAAATTAATTTCGCCCGATTTAACTTTTGCGTTTTTTGGAAGAAGATTTAAAATTGTATTTATAAAAACCGATTTACCGCATCCCGATTCGCCCGCAAGAGCGTGGATTTTAGCTTTTTCAAAAGACAAATTTATATTGTTTAGCGCATAATAAAAATTTTCATCAATATCAAAACCAACGCTTAAATTTTTAACTTCTAAAATATTTTCCAATTTTTCCCCTTAAACTAAAGGGATTATAACATATTTAAAATTAAATATAAATTGCTCTGCAAAATAATATTTTCAAGTGTTTTATTGAAGTATGAAGATAAATAAATTAAATTTAATACCCTTTGAAAAACAACTTAAAGCCGCATGCGCCGTTCTTAAAAACGGGGTAAGCAAGGAATGTAAAATATATAGAATTAGCTATGAAGAAGATAAGGATTATTATAAAAAAGAAGAAACAATTAACGACTGGGAAGACTGCGGATTGTGGGAAACGCACAGGTTATGGTTTGAAAAAAATTTATTAAAAGATGATACCTATGTGCTTGAAAGCGAAAATAAACCAATCGGCATTACCCATGTCATAACAAAAAACGGTAAAAAATCAATTAATACACTTGCAAAATGCCCTAAATCAGATGAAAGAGGATATAAATATATAGGAGAAACTCTTGTAGCATACCTTGCACGTCTTTGCAAACAAACGGGAAAAACAACATTGATTGTTCCGCACTGGTTTAAAAGTGCGGAAAAATTCTATGTTAATAAATGCGGTTTCAAAAATGTTGATAATTGTCTTTGTTTAGATGAAGAAGGTCTTGATAAACTTATCAGCCAAAATGAAAGCCATACCGGAAAAAAACTTGAAATAACAGGCTAAATATGAAAATCAACAAAATAAATAATTTATTATTTGAAAAAAAATTAAAGGCGAATTGCACCGTATTAAAAGACGGAGCAAAATACCCCTGTAAAATATATGAAATAAATACTCAAGAGGATAGTGACTATTTTAAAAACAATTCAATAAATACAAACTGGGATAAATCCGGATTTTGGCTGAATATGGAGCGTAATTTCAATAAATATTACCCGAAACAAAAAACTTATGTCATAGAAGACAATAAAGAATGTCTGGGCTTTATTGATACCGAAATAAACAATAAAGGACAAAAAATAGAATACATTGAAAGCCAGCCTAAAAGCGGCAAAAGAGGTTTTAAATATATCGGTGAAACCATTTTGGCATTTTTAGCAAATGAAGCGCAAAGATATAATATTCCAAAAATTTATATTGACTGCTGGCTTGAAGAAGCCGAAGGGTTTTATCATAAATGCGGATTTGAAGGCGGAGAAAGCGACTACAGCAGTTTTTTTATTCAAAATCCGAATTACGGGAAAATTATTGAACAGAACTATCGACACACGGGCGAAAAAATAGATTACACCTTTTGAGGAGTCTTGTTTTCTTCGATTTTAGCTTTCATTTTCTTTCTTCTCATCAAATCAACAAAAGCTTCAAGCCTTGTAATATAGCCGGCACGTCCCGTTTGTTCATCCATAATCAAAGACAATATCGGCAAATTTACATCTTCTCTCATTTTAGGAAATATATTCTGGCTCATAATTTCAGGCATACATGTAAAAGGCGACACGTGAATTAAACCATCAATATTTCTTTCTTTTGCATATAAAACATCGCTAACACACTCAAGTGCATCTCCACCTATATCACGCATCAAATAAGGCTTTGCAAGTCTGTATGCACGCTCAAGATGAGTTTCGCCTTTTTTGAACATTTTTGGAATAATGGCATCTTTTAAAAATGAAGAAACCGTTAAAGACCTGCGCACTTGAACACCCATAGCGCCAAGCTCACGCTCCATATTTTGGTTTGAAAACTCGTCGTTAACAATATAAATTTCGCCCGTTAAATCAACTTTTAAAACATCTTTATTTTTGTCTATTTCAGTGCTTGAAATGCCCTTTAGCCCGTTTTTCAAAGCATTTCTAAGCTCTTTCATATTGTTTGCTTTTCTGATTTCATTAATTGCTCTATTGAAAGCCTTTTCGCTGTCGCCGATATGAATTTCACGAGCCCTGTAATATGAAAGAAAGCTTTGCAATTCATCAATTGCAAACACTGTTCTAACCGCCATATATATAGCGTTTAAGATTTTAAAATAATTTTTTGACCCGCTTATTCGGCTCATATAGTCAATCATTCCCAAAAAACCGTCATAAAGGTTTAATTCAATGTAATTCGCTTTATATCCGAGCTCTTTTAAAACTTGCGCAATATTTCTTCCGTATTCGCCAAGACGGCAGATGCCCGGCGAAGCAATCATTGAAACATAATCAACGCCGCCTTCAATCGCTTCTATAAAATTTCCGAGAATTAATTTGTAAGGAAGACAAATCGCCTCAGGCGAATTTTTAGTGCCTAAAGACAATGTTTTTTTACTTGTGTAAGGAGGAATATAAGGCTCAACCCCCATTTTTTTAAGCGCCATTTCCCATGCGACATAAATTGTTCCCATGTGAGGAAAAGCAACTTTTATTTTTTTGTTTTCAATCTTTTTCATAACTAAATTATACAATAAAAAAATATATAAAAAACCCGCACTGGAAGTGCGGGAATTTTATTTTAATAAAACCAAAACTATTTGATTTCAACAGTAGCGCCTGCTTCTTCAAATTTAGCTTTAAGTTCTTTTGCTTCTTCCGGTTTAATGTTTTCTTTAATTGGTTTCGGAGCACCTTCAACAAGGTCTTTAGCATCTTTTAAACCTAAAGCTGTGATTTCACGAACTAATTTAATTACGTTGATTTTGTTAGCACCTGCATTTGCTAAGATTAATGATACTTCGGAAGGTGCTTCTTCACTTGCAGCTTCAGCAGCACCTGCAGCGGGAGCGGCAGCAACTGCGACAGGAGCGGCAGCAGATACTCCAAATTTTTCTTCCATAGCTTTAACTAATTCAGCAGCTTCGATTAATGTTAATTTTTCAATTGATTCTAAAATTGTTTCTACGTTACTCATTTTATTTACCTTTCATATTATATTTGTATAACCGTTTCAGCCTAAGCTGATTTTTTATCTCTAACCGCAGCAACCGCTCTTACAAGAGCCGACATAACTCCGTTGATAGAGTATACTATGCCGCTTGCAGGCGAATTGATTGAGCCGAGAATTTTTGCGTAAAGTTCTTCTTTTGAAGGCATTGATGCAAGTTTTTTAGCATCATCCGCACATAAAAGTTTTCCGTCTAAAACAGCACCTAAAATTTCACCTTTTTTATTGTCTTTGATGAATTTTGCCAAAATTTTTGCTGCGCTAACTTCATCTGAGCAGCCAAATGCGATAGCGGTAGGTCCTTGCATTAATTCGGAAATTGCTTCAAATTTAGTGTCTTTTACAGCAACCTTGCATAAAGTATTTTTTGTAACCGTAAGGTCGGAATTTTGAGCTTGAAGAGCACGTCTTAGTTCGGTAATTTCTTCAACAGAAAGACCTCGATAGTCTGTTACAACAGCAACTTTAGCATTTTCGAATTGTTTTTTATAGTGCTCAATTTTTTCGTTTTTAAATTCTTTTGTTGCCATTTTAAGCTATTTTCTCCTTTCTTAAAAACTTCGCTAAAACTAAAAAAGTTTTGCGAGTACGTACGCAAAACAGCTCAAAATAAGTATTTAAATTTTACTCTTTTGACCTGAGCCGGATATTAAGATTAAAAAATCACCGACCTTCTTTGGTACCCTTTGATAATACAATATCAATCCCCTTTGTCAAGGAAAGCCTATTAAATTGTTCTTAACATAAGTTAATATATTCTAAAAATTTAGCAATTATTTTTTTCAGGATATTTTTTTAACACGTGAAATATTTACATTCATAAAAGTTAATAATTTACGGGTAGAGGCTTTATTTCAAAAATAAAGCATGATACAATTACATCTCTGGTTGAGGTATATGCAAACACTAAAAGAAAAAGTTATTAAAGACGCACATTTAAGACGGTATTCCGACTTAATTTCAAAGATTGCCAAAGTCGAATACAAATCTATGGGAGCACAGCATTTAATTGAATTTGAAGAACTTATTAACATAGGTTTTCAAACAATTAATATCTTGTGCGAACAAAAAGATTTCGCAACTTATAACGAGTCTTATTTGTCTACTGCAATCAAATGGGCAATCAGAAACGAACTGCGTAACCGATACAGGTGGTATGGGGTAAGGCAAAACAAACTTCAGGATGAAAATGAAGCAAATGAACTTCGTGAAGCAATATATAAATCTATATTGTCAGCGGATGAAATGGGCGAAGCCGAAAACAATTTTGAAATAAGAGACATAAGAAAAACGCCCGAAGAAGATTGCGAATTTTCAATGCTCCAAGCATCAATCAAATCAGCTGTAATGACCCTGCCGAAACGTGAAAGAGAGCTTATTGAATCCAAATTTTACAGAGAAAAGAAGCTCCACGAACTTTCGGATGAATTTGAAATTTCACCCAGCAGAATTTCAAGAATTATCAAATCAGGGCTGGATAAAATCAAAGATGAATTAATAAAAAGCGAAGTAATTTAAACTTCGCTTTTTTATTTATCAAAATAAACCGTTGAAAAAACATAGCCTTGTCTTTGTTTTTTTTGCATAAAAATTGAATTTGAAATCAAATATTCAACATATTTTGAAAAATTGTCAATGCTTATTCTGATTTCAGCCATATCCTTTTCAGCTTCGCTCATTTCATTGTCGAGTTTTTCCATATTTCTTACAATTCTGAATAAAAAATCACTATAAGATTCACATGCAAATATTTCGGGTCTTTTTTCGTATTGCATCAGTGTCAAATTTAAAAGTCTTATTTTATCGGAAGTTAAATCAAGTCTGTTCATAATATATCCTGCTTCAAAAACAGTAATATTTCTAATTCGCAGAATTTGGTAAATATACTTTTTATTTTTAGTTTTGGCATTGCAAAGAATATTTTCAATATCATCTTTACTAAAATGCATATCAAATCCAAAGGGCGAAAATCTCATAACTAACTTCCTTTAACAGAAAACTTAATAATTATTTTAATAAAGTAAATTTTTTAAAAAAAATTGCTAATACATTTCAATTATCTTCTGTATCGAAGAATGCGCCAAGTCATATATTTCGTCCAATTCTTTTTTGTTAAAAGGGGCACCTTCAGCAGTTGTCTGAAATTCAATAATTTTACCCGACTTTGTTAAAACAATATTTGAATCTGCCTGTGCGTTTGAATCTTCGTCATAGCATAAATCAACCATTACTTCATTATTGACAATTCCCGCCGAAATTGCTCCAACAGGCTCTATTATTGGATTTTTTTCAATTATTCCTTCTTTTAACATTTTCTCAAGCATGATTGACAGTGCTACAAAACCTCCGCAGATTGAAGCAGTTCTTGTACCCCCGTCAGCTTGAATAACGTCGGCATCAATTGTTATAGTCTTACCTTTGATTAAATTTAAGTCAAGGCATGCCCTTAAAGACCTTCCTATTAACCTTTGGATTTCTTGAGTTCTTCCCGAGAGCTTAGTTCTTTCTCTTTGGCATCTTTGATGCGTACTTGAAGGCAAAAGAGAATATTCTGCGCTTAACCAGCCTTGAGAGGAGTCTTTATCCATCCATTTCGGAATGGCTTCTTCATAACTTGCGCAAACAAGAACTTGAGTATCTCCAAATACGGTCAAAACAGAGCCCAAGGCATGTTTTGTATAATTTTTAATAAATTTTATCGGTCTTAATTCATTGTTTTTTCTGCCGTCATTTCTCATAAAAGTCCCCCTTTGCATAATTATAATATTCTAACATATTTTACAATTTTGAATTGTCATAAAATCTAATTTAATTCAAATGAAAAAAATTTATATTATTATAGTAAATCCTCAACTCTTCTGATTGCTATGCCCCTGCTTTGCAGGGCTTTTTTTAATCCCGAGCCAAGTAAGCTTAGATTGCAGGGCAATCTTAGCGAACGACGGCGAGGGCATAGGTGTGTGGAGCACACGCACGGCAAGCGTGGAGCTTGACGGGCTTGTGCGTAATCCGTACCATGGCGACGTGGAAATCTCCGATTTCCTCAGGAGCAAACCCGAGCCAAGTAAGCTTAGATTGCAGGGCGAACTTGACGAACGAATGCGAGGGCATTAAAGTTTGCGAAGCCCGTGACGGCAGACCGTTGAGGTCCGGCGGGCAGGGCGAAGACATTTCTATGGCGCTTGAATGACAAAGAAAAAAATAAAAAAGTAAATATAAAAAAACAAAACTTTAAGTTATGTTACATTTCATATTTATAAGTTATATATATAGCGCATAAGGGCATTATAAAAGTACAAGTTGTTCTCTTTTCCACTCCTTCCTCCATATGCAGATTTTTATAACGATAATCCGAATTTTATTCGGATTTTTTTTGTGCATATTTAATTTTAGTTATCTCATCACAGACGCAAAGTTGATACAACCTTGCAAGAGAAGAAGAGTAGTTATCAAATTTATCAAATACTTCTTCATCAGAAAAACCTTCATGCCAATATGCTTCAAAATGGGGCACACAGCATATATCATCGACTTCGCTTGATGCAATAGCCATTTCTATATTTTTCGCATCATCACAATTTAAATCATATTCATCATCCAAAGATAACTTGTAAAGTAAATCAAGTAAAGAACATTTAACAATGCCATCTTCCTCAATGCCGATTTTATTTATAATTAAATTTACTGCACTATCCAAACTCGAGCCGGTACAAACATAATCAATGACAATATTTTTCTTACCCGAATCTTTTGCTTCATCAAGGCGGTTTTTCAAATAACGAAGTGCAATATAAATATTTATATTTTTATCGTTCGGATCAATTTTTCTGTTCTTGTGCAATCCGCTAATTGGCATAAATAGTACATCAGAGCCCATTTTTTGTATTGTTTCACATATAAAAGCGGGTGATGTGCCCAAAGATATTATACGATAGGAGTTTTCACCATATTGTTTATCAAAATACGCTTTAATTGCATTAGCAGCCTTTGCCGTGTATAAAGGATTTATACATTTGTGTTTTCTAACCGTATTTCTCGCCCCGACAAGAGCAATCTGGTAATTTGCTCTCAATCTTATATAATCATTAATTGAAAAATTGCCTTTTTTGTTTGCAAAATTTTCCAATGCAATATTATTTTTATTAATTTCATCTAAAATGCAAAGCGACACCGCACGTGCATAAGGTTTTGAAAATTTGTCAAAATATTCAAATATTGAATGATTTGAAGCGCTAATTGAAGAATTTGCATTAAAATGCGGAACATTGCACATCTCTTCAACGGCGGAAGAATTTATGTTGCGCATGTGTGCACGAATATAACGAGGATTAATTCCGAGAGTTTCTTCAAGAGTTTTTAATTCATGTTTGATTGAACAAATAACCAAATCCTCTTTTTTTAAACCCGAATTTTTTATAATTAAATTTGCTGCCGTACTAATTGAACGCCCGCTTACAATCAGGTCAATCAGAATATTTTTTTTATTGCTTGAAAAAGATTTCTTAACACCCTTGGATTTAACATAATCAAGGGACTGTTTCATGCACTTCTTTTCCCATGATTTAAGCTTGTTTGAATCAGAGCCCGATTTAGCGCAATAAACATTTGAAGCAGGCATAAAAACAACGTCGCAACCCATTGCGGACATCGCTTCGCAAACTACGGCGGGAGATGTCCCCAAAGATATAATTCGATAACCGTCTTTGCCGTATTTTTCGTCAAAATCATATTTAAGCGCACAAGCACAATAAGCCGCAGAGAATATCTCCTTCTTATTGGTAATATCACGTGCTTTTTTAAGAGTATCTTCATGCTGTTGGGATATTATTTTGTAATTCTGAAAGGTAACTTTGCCGGGAGCATAAAAAAAATCAATCGGGGAATATTTGTCCTTTTTTTGTTTTTTTGATTTTTGTAAAAACATCCCCGCTTAAAAAAAGTTGTTTTACACCGCAAAAAGTCGTATTTCCGTGCAAATTTTTCTTAAGCGGCAGAAATTTTGAATTATTATAACAATTTGAAAGTAAATTTATTCTCATAGCAATATAAACAGCCAAATTATTGCAAAATTAAAAATTGCAATATAACAAAACCCGTCAAAACAAAATATTGCTATATTTTAATTTGTTGACGAAAGATTTAGTTGAGAATAAACTATTTATTATAAAGACGGATAATTAAGGAGAAAATTATGGTTAAAATATATTACGCACAGGACTGCGATTTAAACAGATTAAACGGCAAAACCGTTGCAATTATGGGATATGGCTCTCAAGGTCATGCACATGCTCTAAATCTTAAAGAATCAGGTGTTAAAGTAATTGTAGGTCTGTATGAAGGCTCAAAATCAGCAAAAAAAGCTCAAGAAGCAGGTCTTGAAGTATTTAGCGTTTCTGAAGCCGCAAAAAAAGCAGATATAATTATGATACTTCTTCCCGATGAAATCCAGGCAAAAGTATACAATGAAGAAATTAAACCACATTTAACCGCAGGAAAAACGCTGGCATTTGCACACGGTTTCAATATTCATTTCAATCTGATTGAGCCCCCGAAAGATGTCGATGTTATAATGATTGCTCCAAAAGGCCCCGGACACACGGTAAGAAGCGAATATGTTGCGGGAAAAGGTGTTCCCTGTCTTATTGCAATACAACAAGATGCATCAGGAAATGCATTAGCAAACGGTTTAGCATATGCGGCAGGTATCGGCGGAGCACGTGCCGGAGTTATTGAAACAACATTTAAAATTGAAACTGAAACCGACCTTTTTGGCGAACAAGCCGTTTTGTGCGGAGGTGTTTGCGCACTTATGCAGGCAGGCTTTGAAACCTTAACCGAAGCCGGCTATGCACCCGAAAACGCTTATTTTGAATGTATTCACGAAATGAAATTAATCGTTGATTTGATATATCAAGGCGGTTTTGAAGCAATGAGAAAATCAATTTCAAACACGGCAGAATACGGCGATTATGAAATCGGAAAAAGAATAATAACCGAAGAAACAAAAAAAGAAATGAAAAAAGTTTTATCCGAAATTCAAGACGGAACATTTGCAAGAAACTGGATTAACGAATGTAATACAAATCAAATCCATTTCAAGACAATGAGAAAATTAAAAGCACAACATCCGCTTGAAGCAACGGGAAAAGAATTGAGAAAAATGTACTCTTGGAACGAAGAAAAATAGTCAAGGATAAAAATACCAAATGATTGATGAGAATATACTTTCAACACAAAAAATCAACAAATGGCTAAGCGAATATAAAAAGACGAAAGATGAAAAAACAAAAAAGAAACTAAAAGAACTTGTTGTCTTAGCTTGCATGCCAATCGTTAAAAAAGTGGCACGTGCTCTTGCCAGACGTTCTACCGACCCTGTGGAAGACATTACACAAGTCGGCTCTTTGGGGCTTATTAAAGCAATTGATTTGTATAATCCCAAAATTTCAAAAAACTTTAAATCTTATGCAATGTATCTTATAACAGGAGAAATAAGGCATTATTTAAGAGACAGAACTACAATAATAAGAGCACCGAGAGAAATAAAAGAACTTTCTTTTCGTGTACATAAATTAACCTTGGAATTAACGGAAAAGCTGGGAAGAACGCCGACGGATAAAGACCTTGCCGAAGCGCTTCAAATGCCGCAGGAAAAAGTTGAAGAATGCAACAATTTAGAAAGAAGAACAACCGCAATTTCAATCGACCAAATCGTATCAAGCGACGATAACACGCTTTCATTGGTTGAAAGAATTGAGGATGAAAGCCAAAAAGAAGTTTTTGACAGTTATGAAAACAGAATGATATTAAATGATGCAATAAAAAAACTTGACATAATCGAGCAAGAACTTATAATCCTCAACTATTACGAAGGTTTAAACCAAAGAGAAATATCGGAAAAACTTGAAATAAGCCAAATGCAGGTGTCAAGAAAACTCAAAAAAGCAATATCAAAATTGTTTGAAATAATCTCAAAAAAAGGTCTGGAGCAATATGAGTAACCTCAGCTTGCTCCCCAAATGGTATATTATTTCTTTTATTTTTGTATTGGGGCTTTGTACGGGGTCTTTCCTGAATGTTGTCATATTAAGAGGCCTTAGCGGAGAAAATTTCATAAACGGACGTTCAAAATGTCCCAAGTGTTCAAATATTCTTAAATGGTATATGAACATACCGCTTTTATCTTATATTTTTTTAAAAGGAAAGTGCGCATATTGCAAAGAACATATTTCTCTTCAATATCCGATAGTTGAAGCAGTTTGCGCATTATGCTTTTTAAGTGCATATTTTTCATTCGGTTTGGGCTTTAAAACAATATTTTTATGGATAATATTGTCACTGTTCATTGTTATGGCGGTACAAGATATCAAAGAAATGGTTGTCATTGATGCAAATGCATACGCTTGCGCAATTGTATGTATAGCAGCTTCGTTTTTTTCATTTTTTGAAACAAATACACTTCAAGCAATAATGGGTGCAATAAGCGCATTTTTAATATTTGAACTTTTTGCCCGCACAACCAAACTTATAATCAACCAAAGGGCAATCGGCGAAGGAGACAGCCTAATCGGACTTTCTTTGGGAGCCGTATTCGGTTATAGCCCGAAATTAATTTTATGCATGGTTTTAGCAATTGTACTTCAATGCATCTGTTGTATCGGAGCGCTTGTTAAAAAGGAATTAAAAAACAAAAATTACATTCTGCTTGCTGCATATTCGGCAATTATTGCAGTGATTTTGATAATTGCTTCAATAAATTATTTCAAACAAAACATAACAACCCAACTGTACAACATTTCTTACATAATTGCACTGTTGTTAATTTGTACTTCGCTTATAATAGCCGTAAAAGATATAAAAAACAAATATATTGAGCTTGAAGACAATGATGAAGAAAATAAGTCTTTAGAGCAGAAAAAACCTGTCGGTTTTCATATAATTACACTTATACTTCTGGGTATCGGATGTTTTATCGGGTTTAATCAATATATAGCTTTAATACCGATTATTTTGGGAATTTTATGTTTTATTTATGATGTCAAAACATACAAAAATAATGATGAAGATGATGCCGAAAGCTTTGAAGAAACGAGCAAAGTATACAATGTATTTCCACTCGGACCGGCTCTGATTGTTTCTTGTATTATTTGTATTTTTTTCATGGACAAAATAAAATATATAATTCCAAAAATTCTTTATTTGTTTGGCGGTTAGCAAATATTTTATGTTTATATTAGAATAAATTTATAAAATTGTATATATGTTAATAAAGGAGAACACATGGAACGTATTCAACTCACTTCGGAAATTGAAGAAAAATGCTGTGTAGCTCGTGGTGTAAAAGGCTCACCCGCTCCAATACCCCAAGAAGGTTTATGGACAAAATGCAAAGAAATAAAAGATATTTCGGGTCTTACACACGGATGCGGATGCTGTGCACCTCAGCAGGGAACTTGTAAATTAACTCTTAACGTAAAAGACGGAATTATTCAAGAAGCTCTTGTTGAAACCGTAGGATGCTCAGGTATGACACATTCTGCTGCAATGGCAGGTGAAATATTACCCGGAAAAACAATTCTTGAAGCATTGAATACCGACCTTGTATGTGATGCTATAAATGTTGCTATGAGAGAATTATTCCTTCAAATTGTATACGGAAGAACTCAAACGGCATTCTCGGAAAACGGTTTGCCCGTGGGCGCAGGACTTGAAGATTTAGGCAAGGGCTTGTGCTCAATGGTTGGTACAATCCATTCAACCAAACAAAAAGGTGTCAGATATCTTTCTTTAACAGAAGGCTATATCCTTGAACTGGGGCTTGATAAACACAACGAAGTTATAGGATATAAATTCGTAAATCTCGGAAAAGTTATGGATGAAATCAAAAAAGGGGTTGACCCAAAAACTGCTTATGAAAAAAATATAGGCACATACGGAAGATTTGCGGATGCCGTTAAAACAATAGACCCGAGACGTGAGTAAAAATATACTCAAATAATTGTTAGAACTTAATATAAAGGAAAATATAATATGGCAAAATTTGAAGGACAAGACAGACGCAAAGACACAATCGCTAAAGTTCTTAAAGAATACGGCTTTTCATCGCTGGATGAAGCTAATGAACTTTGTCTGTCTAAAGGTATAAATGTAGATGAAATCGTAAAAGGCATTCAACCGATTGCTTTTGATAATGCTTCCTGGGCATATACTTTAGGATGCGCCATTGCAATCAAAAAAGATATACGAAATGCCGCTCAAGCAGCCGAAGCACTCGGAATAGGCTTACAGGCTTTTGCAGTTCCCGGCTCCGTGGGTGATACAAGAAAAGTAGGCTTAGGTCACGGAAACCTCGGCGCAATGTTATTAAGAGAAGAAACAAAATGTTTCTGCTTCTTAGCGGGTCATGAATCTTTTGCAGCCGCAGAAGGCGCTATCGGTATTGCAAAGAATGCAAACAAAGTAAGAAAAGAGCCCTTAAGAGTTATCTTAAACGGCTTAGGAAAAGATGCGGCACACGTTATTTCAAGAATTAACGGATTTACCTCTGTTGAAACGGAATATAACTACAAAACAGGCGAATTAAAAATCGTTAAAGAAACACCTTTTTCGGAAGGCGAAAGAGCAAAAGTAAGATGCTACGGTGCGGATGATGTATCCGAAGGCGTTGCAATAATGATAAAAGAAGGAGTTGACGTATCAATCACGGGTAACTCAACCAACCCGACACGCTTCCAGCATCCTGTTGCGGGAACATACAAAAAATGGGCAATTGAAAACGGAAGAAAATACTTCTCGGTTGCTTCAGGCGGAGGTACCGGAAGAACACTTCACCCCGATAACGTTGCAGCAGGTCCCGCAAGCTACGGTATGACCGATACCATGGGCAGAATGCACAGTGATGCACAATTTGCAGGCTCTTCTTCAGTTCCGGCTCACGTTGAAATGATGGGCGTTATAGGAATGGGTAATAACCCGATGGTAGGTGCTACCGTTGCTGTTGCGGTTGCGGTACAAAATGCAATGACAAAATAAATTATAAAACCAATAAAAAAAGAGGCTTTATAAACAAGCCTCTTTTTTATTCAACTCTTTTAAATATTGCACAGGATTTTCCCGCCAGATTAATCATTGAATTGTTATATCCGTCGGATTGGATTGTTGAATTTACAAGATTAGCTCCCATATATTTTTTATCGTCGGTATTTATTACTTCAATCCACTTCCCCTGAGGGAATTTTATTCCATACATGGGGTTTTCATTTCCATAACTTTGAGATGAAAAATTAGAGATTGAATATATTTCGCTGCCATCCGAAGGCTCAACACAATGAAGCGCAATAACGGAAGATACGGGGTGTTTAACCGTTGTCATCATATTCAAATATCCGTTTTTAAGTGCACTGTTTTGAGCGTTTAATTCGTTCAAGTCTTTAACTAAAGAACTATAACCCTTCATCATTTTTTTGGCTTTATCAGAGTATTTTATATTGCCCGATTTAGATTCCATTAAAGCGGGAAGTCCCGGTTGATAGCCGTGTTCGATATACAAATAGTCTTCATTTTTAACGGATTCAAATTCTCTGAAAAACCTGAAAGGTGTAATATCCGCTTTTTCATCTCCCTGGAAAATCATTTTCGCTCCGGGAAGAGAATACGTTAAAGCCTGACCCAATTTACATTTTGAAAAACACTTAACAAAAGCGCTCAAAAATTTTTGAGGAGTGATGTCTGAAGTTTGAACTATATCCAGAGGATATAATATTTCTTTTTTGAAACTTTCCAAATCACAAAAATCATCTTTCAAATATTTGTCAAATTTGCCTTCAATAAATGCAATTGCAAGCTTTTCTGCCGTAAAATTCGCTTTTTGAGATCTTATTATATTTTGCGATTCGCCTTCGCTTGTATTTTTAAGCTTAGCCCTTAAAGCCGCTCTTTTATAGTCGTTTTCATTTAAATATATATTGTTATATAAATTAAGCTCGGGGTTTAAATATTGAGCAATAAACCTGACCCCGCCGCTGTTACCTACTTCGTCGTGAGATGTAAAGAACTTAACTTTATCTTGAGAACAATAACATGCCTGCTCCAGTTTATCCAAATCGATATTATCATAAAGAGCCGAATTTAATGTATGAAAAAATACAAAATCCCATTCGCTGTCAAAACCCAGACGTGAAAGAGGAACGTTATAATTTCTTATGTTTTCAATACAGTTTATATGAGTATTTTCATCCTGCCCCAAACCGCTTTCAAAAGGATAGAGGGGATTAATAACCCTTTTATCGTGAAGCTCTTGCGGATTAAACCAATAATTATCACCGTCTGTACTGATATGTTCTCTTGCATCTTCGGCAATTAAAAAAGCATCCGGAACATGGTAGTTGACATCCGCCGAAATTTGCTGCATAAGCGTATCAGATTCAATCATTTTTGTCATATCGAGTCTTAAACCGTCGCAATGATAATTTTCAAGCCAATTCAAAGCGGCATTTACCATAAAATCTTTAACATAGCGGGAATTTTGCCCTTCATAATTAAATGACTCGCCAAAACAATTTGTTCCTTTAATATAAGGGCCCGTCCTTAAAAGCGACGCACCGTCAGGACCCAGATGATTAGGTACCATATCCATAATTACATTCAAGCCGATAGAGTGCGCATAATCAATAAGCTCTTTTAATTTATCCGGCCCGCCGAGATATTTTGAAGGCGCAAATTTATCAACGCCGTCATAGCCCCAGTTAAACGAATATGTGTTTTCAACGGGCATGATTTCAATAGCATTAAAGCCCATATCAAAAGCTTTTTTGAACTGTTCTTTTGCTCCTTCAAAATCGCCTCTTTTAGAAAGAGTTGCAATGTTAACTTCAAAAATTCTAAGTGCGCTCAAAGGTGTTAAACCGTTTTGGGGGTTTGCAAGGCGTGATATTCTTTTTTTATCATCTTTAAACCACTTATCATCTTTCCACTTATATTTTTTGTGGTCATATATAACTGATTCACCCAGCAGTTTATCCTGTTTATATGAATAAGGGTCTTTAACTTTGTCTATTGTGCCGTCATTTTTATGCAAAGAATAAAAATAGCTTGCTCCGTCATAGGCAACGGACGAAGGAACGGGTAAATCCGTCTCAAAAACACCTTCTCCTTTGTTTCTTAACTCATATTGAGAAATTTTTGAACTGTCTTCTTTATCCAAAAGATGAACATATACCTGATTTACACTCGGGTATGTAAAAAGTTTAAAATCAACCCCTTCGTTATCCGGGCGCACAACCGCACCCCAACTTTTATGCTCCGCAAGAGCATTTTTAAACACGGGATATTTACGGTTAAATTTATTTGCAATACTAATACTGTTAATTTTCAAGTCATCACCTAACTCTATGCGATAACTATATTTTACAATAAATAACAGTCATGAAAAATAGTTTATGTTTCTTAACTATTCGTCTAACACGCCAAGTATTGTAAGGAAAGATTTTGTATCGCCGTCAACAAAAATCGGAACTTTATCGCATCCGCAATCACGAAGTGCAAAATACATACATTGATTATTGTTACCCAGCGAATCATCAATTTTAACAATGGTCATTTCTTTTTTATAATCATCGCCGTACATTTTTGCAAGCTTTGCAAGCCCTTCCCTCAAAAAATAAACTTTAACCGTTGAAGGAGAAACTTTTTTGGCATATAATGCTTCGTTGTCACACTGTTCTTTAAATCGCCTTTTATAATCATCTTCACATTTTGCTGCGTTTCCGCCGGGAAGATAAAGATATTCATCAAACTTTTCAGGCTCAACATAGACCGTTTCATAACCGTATCTTGGTTTATCAACTCTATCTTCTATGTTTTTAATATTCTTATATGC
The DNA here is from genome assembly GCA_947589425.1 of Candidatus Gastranaerophilales bacterium. Lineage (GTDB taxonomy): Bacteria > Cyanobacteriota > Vampirovibrionia > Gastranaerophilales > Gastranaerophilaceae > RUG14156. The sequence goes on from CANQAV010000001.1 coordinate 63,227, forward strand.
AACAGTATCACATTTATTATATTTAATTCCGTTAACCGCACAATATGATTCCAGCTTCTCATCAAAATCATCCGGAGAATAAATTGTGGTAATAACCTCTTTCCTTTTAGGATCCATTACGTCAATTGTTTCAACGCCATTGTTATAACAATAATCAACAAGCTGCGTAACATTATCTTGTTTTGTTTCCAGTGATTGGCATGATGATTGAACTTTATAAATACTACCGAATGAAATTGGGGAAATCATATTTGCTCCTTTTTTTGTTTAATATTATAACCGTACAAAACATGTGAAGATTAAAAATTGCCCGTATTAAATAAATATTTTTCCAAATCATTTTTATCAAATACTTCAATACTTTCTTTGTTATGAATAAACACAAGACAGCTTATTACCGATTTAAACGTCGTAAATTCGCTGAATTCAAATTTTCTTCTTAAATCGTCAACATTTTCAGCTAAAAATTCCGTAATAAGAGCTTTATTCTTAAAAGTCAAAGAAGTGAAAAAGTCCAGTCCTTCTTTTGTTGTAATCCCTTCAAAATAAATAATATCAGGGGATTGAAATTCAATAAATCTCATTGCTTTATCTAAATTAAAACCGATATTTTCATTTAATTCGCACTGTGAAATATTTTTTAATTTATATTTTGCAACAGATTCAAGAGTCATTACATTTTTTGATTTTGAAATTAAGTTTGATAAAATTGAATATATTAAATGTGTTTTTCCCGAAAGAGAAGCTCCGCATATTAAAACCACTCCCGGTTTTTCAAGAGAATTTCTTATGAGCTCAATTTTATCCTGAGGAATATTTAATTTATCTATCGAAATTGGCGGATGATATATTTTAATTAAAATTCTCTCACCGTTAATTGTGGGGAAAGCACTCACGCTTGCCGTTAATTCACAATTATCAACGTTAAAAGTTAGCTTACCCAATTGAGGAATTTCATACACATTTGGGTCAAGCCCGCTTAATAATTTAAGAGATTGAATAAATGAATTCGTTAAAAGACTTGGAATCACACCCGTTTTTGCGATTTCAGACTGTTTTTTAAAATTAACACAAAGACCTTCTTGCGTATTTTCAAAAAACAGTTCATGGACATCTTGGCATATTGCCTGTTTTAAAATTGCCCTAAATAACGATTTAATATGTTCTTGAGATAAATTATCACTGTGAAGCTCCTCTTGCCAGCTGTAGGCTTTAGAGTTATCTATGTTGATATCATCTACCCTGCCTTTAATCTCATAGTATTCATTAATTTTTTTTAGAATGCTTTTTTCGGAAGCTATAACAGGGTCAATGTTTTTCCCTGTTAAATGCATTATTTTATCTATTGAAAATAAGTCCATAGGGTCAGCCATAGCAACCGTTAAGGTATCTTCAATTATAAAAAGGGGAAGAATTTTAAAGCGCAGGGCATCTTTATATCCGATAAAATCAAGACATTTTTTATCAATCGAATAGTCTTCAAGGTTTACCGAAGGCGTATGGAGTTTTTCTTCCAAAAATTTCATCAATACATCTTCTTGAATCATTCTTGTATTAATTAAAATCTGCCCGATATTTGTATTCTGTGCAATTGCAAGTTCCTGAGCATGTTCTATATCATCATAAGTTACAAGATTATCTCTTACGAGGTCATATTTAAGCCTGTCAAGAGTTTTATTATCTAATGAAGCATTATCATTCAACAAATCCATATTTACACCTTATGCCAAATATTTGTTAATTTTTTCAAGCACTTCCGAAAATTCAAAAGGTTTTGTAATATATTCATCCGCCCCCGTTTCTTCGCCGATTAATTTGTCCTCATCCTGACTGCGGGCGGTTATCATTATTATGGGAATGTTTTTATATTTGGTATCAAACTTTAAAAGTCTGCATATTTTATAACCGTTAATTTTTGGCATCATAACATCCAATATAACCAAATCGGGATGTTCATTTTTTGCCATATTAAGCCCCATCTCGCCGTCATATGCACAGATACATTCAAATCCTTTTGCCTTTAACATAAAAGAAAGGGTTTCAACAATATCATTCTCATCATCAACTATTAAAATCTTTTTCATATTGTATTTCCTTGGTCATCTAAAACAGCAATAATCTTTTCAACATCCGCACCATCTTTTGATGAATGCGCCTTAGATAATATTATATCACACCCCCTTGGCAGTTTTGAAATATATTCATAAATCGTATTGTAAACCGCTAAAAACGATTCAAGGGTAATTTTTGGAATAAATACATAATATTGAATTTTGTCATCTGACTTAATTTCAGCTTCGCCTGAAAGTCTTGTTAAGTTCAAAAGCTTCTGCTCTTTTAAGCTGTCAATTAAATTAATGTCAGCACTATAAACAAACTTTAAAATACCGACATCATCATTATTTATTAAAGCACGGGACAAATTCATTTTAAAAATTTTGAGATTATCCGCAAAAGGCAAAATTACGGTAAAAGTTGAGCCTTTTTGTTCAACGCTTTCAACCCATATAGCTCCCTGATGAGAATCAATTAATTGTTTTGTAATTGTAAGACCAAGCCCCACGCCGCCTTTATTACGATTAAGCGAGCTTTCGATTTGAGAAAATTTATCAAATATTTTTGGTATATCTTCTTCTTTTATACCGATTCCGGTATCTTCAACCGCAATTTTTATATATTTTCCCAAAGGAACAATCTTGGGCATAATAAGCCTGTCTTTATCAATATCGGAAGCATCCGTAATATCTGCGCTGACATTAATCTTACCATCTTGAGGAGTAAATTTAAGAGCATTTGAAACAAGGTTTGAAAGTATCTGCTCTACACGTCTTAAATCGACATAAATTTCGGGAAGTTTTTGCTTAATATCAAGATTAATTTTAATATTTTTTTCGTTTGCCACTTGTTCATAAGTCTTTTGAAGCAATTCAAGCGAAGGGGTGATATCAGCCATTTTATATTTAAGGTCAAGTTTGCCCGTTTGTATTCTTGATAAATCCAATAAATCTTCAATAATACCCGACAATCTTTGAATATTTCTTTTTGCCATTGTAATAAAATTTCGAGCATCATCCGTAATATCTCCCGCTTGTCCGCTAAGAACAATTTCAAGAGAATTGTTAACGGGTGTCAATGGTGTTCTTAGTTCGTGAGATACGATTGATACAAATTCCGATTTTAATTTTTCCAATTTTTCAAGCTTTTTATTAGTGACGGAAATCTCTTCATAAAGTTTTGCGCTTCTTAAAGGAAGGGCAACCTGATGAGCTATGGCTTGAAAACATGTAACATCTTCAGAGTTAAAAGGCGTTTGTCGAAATAATTCAACAACGCCGAAAAAATCATCCCCAACCTTAATAGGCGCAAACATGGAGTCAAAACTTATTGCTTCGAGCCCGTACACTCTGTTTGAGCGTGCTTGTTTAACTTTTTGAACAATTTCAACCTCGTCATAGCTTTGATTATTAAATAATCCCGAATCGTCCGATATTGTTTTATAACTCAAAAAAGAGCGGATTTTAAGAGCATCAATCAAATTTTGAGAAGGTGTGTGAATTGTATTTAAATTAAATACCGGATTTCCTATTGAATTAAATATCAAAACACAGGATATATCAAAGCTCAATGTTTTTTCCATTGCTTCGGTCATAATATCATAAAGTTTTTTGGTATTAAGTGTCCCCGCAAATTGAGAACTGGTATTGTATAAAACATTCAATTGGTAAAGGCTTCTTGATAACTCTTTATTGTTTTCATACAGTCTGTCGAGAGATTTTTTAATTTTAATATGCGAATTAATTGTTGAAACCAATACATCTGATTTAACGGGATACTCCACAAGTCCGTCAGCCAAGTTCATAAATTCACCCGTGTTGTCATTCAAAAGCAGAATAATTTGCGTATTTCTGTTTTTTGAACCTGATTTTATCTGCCTTATTATAAATTCACAATTGTTTATACCGCTGTCTATAAGGACTATATCAGGTATGTAATTATATATTTGAGATAAAATATCTTCAAGCGTATTCTGAGCCTCAACAATTTCAAACTTGTTTAGAAGCAAAGTCGGTCTTATTGAAGAATTTTTTTCGTTCCGGTTTAAAAGCAGAAAAATCTTAGTCATAATAAAATTTTAACAGAGCAGATATTTTTGGCAATTTGGAAGGGTTTTGTTAACAAATTGAAATAAATCATTTCAAAAATTCAACAAGGTCAAAAGCGGTATTTATATTGTAGTCAATTATAATGTCAGCACTCGTTTTTCTTGTTTTTAAAATGTTTAATATCGGAGTCAGATAGCTTCTGTCTTTAGTACTTAATTTATTCTTTGCAATATTAAATAATTTTGCCGCAACGCTCCAGCCGTCAAAGCTTTTATTAACCTTAAAATCAAGACCGAAAGATATCAAAAGCTTATTATATTTTTCTATATCAGAAAGCTTTAAAAAATTGAACTTGCGGATTAGCTTTTTAATATCACAATTTAAAAGCCCTTTATAAAACGCACACAAAGCAAGAGCCATTTGAGGGTTTGAACTGTCATGGTTTCTTATTTCAATATATTTTTTTAATCTCACATCAGGAAAACAAAGACTTTGATGAAGAATATAATCTTTCATTTGAGCTTTAAAACCCAAAAAACCTTCTTTCATAAATTCTCTGAAATTTAATTTGCCTTTAATCGGAATAATTTTATCATCCCGCTCAATATATACCATAGGGACATTCAAAATTTCATCAATATAATTTTTAAAGACATTTTTTTCTTTATTGAAATCAAAAAAAGAATTTTTAAAAATATTTTGATAAAACATATTACACCTTGAAGAGCCCGTATAGCGCCATACATTAGCCCTGTTTGTTTTATTTGATGATAAAACATTATTTTCAAAGGGACTGTTTGCGCACAGGGCGCACATAAAAGGCATTATAAGATTAAGAAATTTAAGCTTTAAATATGCATCAACACTGTCTTTATAATCAACATTCACCTGGATACCCGCACTTTGCCGCATCATTTTTGTGCACAATTCGGAATCCTTGCAATAGGGCAGATATTCATTCATTATCCGATATCTTCTTTTCGGGATTATTTTTATATCATCAACAGCGCTTTTTGGAGTTAATCCGTAGCCTAAAAATATAACATCATAAAAAGATGCAATCTCATCCAAAACAGAGATAATTTTTGTCAATTCCAAATCAATTTCAAGAATATCTTTTTTAGGGCTCAAGCTTATCTCCATTTGACAGCCCGGTTCAAGCGAAATTGAAGAACAATCGTTTGATATTGCACCTATGATATTTTCCTTATCATATAACAAATCCCAATCTAAAATTTTTGCAAAATGCGAAATTATAGCCGACATTTTTTCATAAGAAGCATTCTCAAGAGTATTTTTATCAAGACTCAATCTTTCATATTCAAGTCCGAATAAAAATTCTTTTTTATTTTTAGGACAGTAGAATTTTTCAATCTCATCCAAAGTGACAGATGCACTATTATTATCTGAAACAATCCTTAAATCGGGCTTATTTTCGGTTTCTAAATTTAGCATATTCAAATCTTATCACAAATAATAATTTTATAATCCCTAGACATGGCTAATTTTTTGTTAAAATAAATTTATGGGACAAGATTTAAATTATATTTTAAGAGCAAAAAAATTCAGAGCAAAAAAATCTTTAGGGCAAAATTTTTTAACCGATGAAGATGTAATTGATTTCATTTCAAATCAAGCAAAAGAGGATGATGAAATACTTGAAATCGGAGCGGGGCTGGGCTTTGTAACAGAGCGCCTTGTAAATAAAGCAAAAAAAGTTATTGCGCTTGAAATAGATAAAGATGCAATAAAAATTTTAAAAAACAATCTCTCAAATTATAATAATTTTACCCTTGTTGAAAAAGATATATTAAAAACCGATATAGATGAACTTAATTTTGAAAAAGATAAAATAAAAATAATTGCAAATATCCCATACTACATTACAAGTCCGATTTTGGTACATTTGTTGGGCGAAATTGACGAAATATACCATAAGAACAGAAACAGAATTGAAGAAATTATTCTTATGGTACAATATGAAGTTGCAAAAAGAATTTGCGCAGATGAAAATTCTCAAAACAAAGAATACGGACAGCTTTCAATTTTATCTCAAATGTATTGCGACGTTGAAATCATAAAAAAAGTTTCAAAAACGTCTTTTATGCCTTCTCCTAAGGTAGATAGCGCAATAGTAAGATTTAAAATAAACGAAAAACCAAAAGTCGAAATTACAAGACTTTTAAAAAGAACGGTTAAGGCAATTTTTTGCGCAAGAAGAAAAAATATAAAAAATTCTCTTTTAAACGCAGGATTTTTAGGTGTCGAAGAAGCACTTTTAAAGGCGGGAACAGACAAAAATGAAAGAGGAGAAAAGTTATCAATAGAAAAAATCAAAGATATATCACAAGCATTATCGGAGTTTAATTAATGAAAAAAATAAAAATCAAATGTCCCGCAAAAATCAACCTTGATTTAATGGTATATAAAAAAGAGCACAAAGCGCCTTACCACAAAATTAAAAGCATTATGCAGACAATAAACTTATTCGATTTTATAACAATCGAACTTGATAACGGCGAAGGGATAAGCCTCTTTGGAAACAGCAGCGAAATTCCTTATGATGATACAAATCTCTGCTATAAAAGTGCCGAATTATTTTTTGATAAAATCAAAACAAAATATAAAACAAAAATTTATATCGAAAAAAATATTCCCGTATGCGCAGGTCTTGCAGGAGGCTCAACCGATGCCGCAGGGGTACTGTGGGGGCTTAATAAGCTTCTTGATTATCCGCTTAGTCTGAAAGAACTAAATGAAACAGGTTTAATGTTAGGCTCGGATGTAAATTTTTGTCTTATCGGCGGAACAAAACTATGCAAAGGAAGAGGCGAAATAATAATTGATATGCCCTTCTATGACTTTAAATTATCTCTTGTTAAGCCAAAGCATCTTAAAATCTCTGCAAAAGAAGCCTACAGTGCATTTGACGAACTCAAAAAAGAATCCGAATTTAGAAATGATTTAGAATTTGCCCTTATTGATAAATATGAAGAACTTCAATACCTGCACTCTTTAGGACTTCAAATGTCAGGCTCGGGTCCGGCTTATTTTATGAGAGATAAAAATATTGATTTTGAAATTGACAGGGATAAATACCTTGTAATAAATAATTTAAAATCAGTGAATCACGGAGTTGTGGATATTTAATTTAATTCCTCTTCAATTAGATATCTCGGACGCTTTTTAACTTCTCTGAAAATTTGACCTAAATATTCCGCAACAATACCCGTACAGAATATCTGTATACCGCCAAAAAACGAGGTAAGAGTAATTGAGGTAGCCCAGCCGTTAGGAGAATCATTCCAAACAAGCTTTGCAATTATTGCCCACATGCCCGTTGTAAACCCGAACAGCATGAGGATAAAACCTAAAACACAAATTAACTTTAACGGCACAACACTGTATGAAGTAATACCGTTAACCGCTAATGCCGTTAAAGACAAGAGATTGAATTTTGATTTGCCTACTTTCCTCGGTTTCACATCAAAATAAACCGATGTTGTTGAAAAGCCGATTTCGTGGAAAAAACCCCTTAAAAACAAGTCCGTTTCCGAATATTGAGCTAAAACGTCAAGCACTTCTTTTGAAACAAGTCTGTAATCGGAATGATTTTTAGGCATTGAAACACCGAGAATATGCATTAGTTTATAAAAAGCTAAAGCGGTTGTTTTTTTGATTACATCGTCTGTTTTTCTGTTATTTCTTATACCAAATACGATTTTATATCCTTCACAATATTTATCGACAAATTCTTCAATTTTATTTTCATCCTGCTGCAAATCGGCATCAATTGTAATAACTGCAGAGCAGCCGATTTTATTAGCGCCCAGCATTCCCGCCAAAAGAGCGTTTTGATTTCCGAAGTTAGTTGAAAATTTAGCTCCTTTAATTCTGTTCGGATGTCTTGCAACCGCTTTTGCAATCTCAAGCCATGTTGAATCTTTCGAGCCGTCATCAACCAAATATATATAGCTATATTGAGAAATTTTTTCTTTTTTTTCAAGCTCATCCATAACCTCAAGCAATCTTTGGGTAGTTGATCGGATAAGCTCCGCTTCGTTATAACAGGGTATTACAATTGCAAGCCGTGTATCTTTTGCCATTTATTTTCTCCTTATATTGATACTATCAAACTAAAAACCAACATGCAAATTTTGTGATAAAATTAATTTATATGAAAAAGTTTGTTTTAAACGCAGATGATTTAGGAAAAAGCGAATTTCATAACAATGCCGTAATTGAAGGATACAGGGAAGGCTTTTTAAAAAGTGCAAGTTTAATGGCAAACATGCCATATTTTGAAGATGCGGTAAAAAGAGTAATTAAACCTAATCCAAACCTTGCAATCGGAGTTCATTTGAATATTATTGAAGGATATGCCCTGAATAAAAATTTAACGACTTTATGTTTTAAAAACGGCGAATTTAAAAATTCATATATAAACATCCTTTTGAAATCAAACAACAAAAGATTTTTAAAAGAAGTTGAAATGGAATTCAGAAGCCAAATTGAACTTGTATTAGAGGAAACAACACCCTCACATATAGATTCTCATGTTCATACGCACTCAATTCCAAATATTTTCAATATTGTTTCAAAATTAGCGGATGAATATAAAATTAAACAGATAAGAACTCAAAATGAAATACCTTATTTTGTAAAAGGGAAAATACTGCTCCCTCAAAATATTATAAAAAATATCCTGCTTAATTATTTTAGTTTAATTAATAAAAAAACCGCAAAAAAATACTCTTTAAATACCAATGATTACTTAATCGGCGTGTGCTACACGGGTATGATGAACGATAAAACAATATATGAAGGCTTAAAAAAAATCAAAAAAGAAAATACCGTATCGGAAGCTTTGATTCACCCATGCCTTTATTTTGACAACAGGCAAGACAACCACGGCGAAGAACTTAAAATTACAATCAACAGAGAACTTGAAGAAAAAATCAAAGCTCTGGGATTTATAAATTCCAATTATATGGACTAATTGTATTTGCAAAAAATATGATATAATTAATAAATTAATTTAGAGGAAATTTACAAATGTTGCAATCAGTGCCGTCAGCCATAAAAAATGCCTTTCGGGGAAGTTTTATTAAAAAAATCTGTAACTACCTTCACGACTGCGTAAGAGAAGAAGTTAAATCTTCCACTTTCAGAAACCTGAAAGGGGATAAAGAAAATAAATGGGTATTTTTAACAGGAAGCGAAAAAATATTTTCTTCTTATGATGAGCCTTTGATGCTGGATGGTACCGACAGCCGTTTGACCGAGCTTATGATACAATCCGAAATGAATCAAAAAGAAAAATATCTTATTTACGGATTTTGTTTTCTTGTGGGGAAAAACGGAAAAGCTAAGAAAAACAACGAATTCTTAACCCCTCTTCTGTATGCTCCCGCAAAGCTTGAAAGAAAAGGAGTTAACATTTGTCTTACGATACAGGAAGATGTTTTATCCTTAAACACTGGTGCAATAGCACAGCTTATTCAAAAAGAGGACGAACAGGAAACTGATGCAATGCTTACGGGCTTGTTGGATGTTGTACCTGAGTTGCCTCTTAAACAGGAAGAATTAAACATCTTTTTAACAACACTGAAATCAATAGTTCCCGAAATTCAAATTTCGCTCAATATCGGAAATATTGAAGATAACAGCCAAAATGAAGAAGATTTCTACAACAGAACAATAGAAGATATAGAAAATAACGATTTCGACTTTGATTCCATTGAAGCACTCCAAAATGCTCCCAAGGTAAAACTTGAAAGCTTAAACCTTGAATACAGTCAGGCGGTAATTTTAACCACACGTCCGACAGTGACTGCGGGAGTTTTACATGAGCTTACTCAAATTGCGGAAAAACCTTCGGGAGTACACAGAGAAACGGTTTTAAACGTAATAAATCAAGAGTTTTTGGAATCAACGGGACAAAGTGAAATTAAAATCAACGAACAGGAACTTAAATCTTTTTTCCCGATAACCCCTTTAAGTCTTTCGGATTCACAGGAAGATGTTATCAGAAAAATCGAAGAAAATGATTTTCTTGCCGTATACGGCCCTCCGGGAACGGGAAAGAGCCAAACAATCGTAAATGTTGCGGCACATTTAATTGCAAACGGTAAAACCGTTCTTGTCGCAAGCAGAATGGATAAAGCGGTTGATGTTGTGGCAGAAAGATTAAATGAACTTAATGCGCCCTATCTTGCCCTTCGTGCGGGAAGAGCAAATTATCAAAGACAATTAAATAACGAGCTTCAAGAACTATTGTCAAACAAAGTTGAATTAAATGCATCATTAAGCGATAATTCAAGCGCCGATATTGACGATATGAAAGAACTTCTAAAAGACATTAAAAGGCTTGAAGATACAGCATTAGAAATTTTGGCATCCGAAAAAAAATACAGCGAAATATATGATGAATTTGAATTAACAAAAGATGCGATACCGAATAACTCGGTTATAGTTAAAAAAATAAAATATGATGAATTATTGCAGGCAAAAAAACTATACTCCGCAATAGAAGATTTAGAAAATAAATATAAAAAGTCCATATTTGATAAAATCAAACTTTTCTTTGATTACGGGAAATTAAAAAAACTTCTTGAACTCCGTAAAATTACCGCTGAGATGATGAAAAAACTCTCTTACGAGCTTAATATCTCTCTTGAAGAAGCAAAATTATCACAAATCGAAGAGGACATAAATTCAAAAGGAAATCTTCACCAGATTTTACGCAGAATTAAGACTTTAAAATCAAAACAAAAGAAGCTGGCATGCGACATCTTAAAAAACAAAAGAAGAACCGCACTAAAAAATATACTTCAAGATGCGCAAAAAAGAAGAAGATTAATGATACATTCAAAATCCCTTGTATCAAGAAAAGCATATCTTCAAAACAGAGTTCTTGAAAAAGAAGATTTTAAACCCCTGTTAAGCGCTTTTCCCTGCTGGTGTACAACGACATACGCAATATCAAACACCCTTCCTCTAAAACCTGCGATGTTTGATGTTGCTATAATAGATGAAGCTTCTCAATGCGATATAGCATCCTGTATTCCGATATTGTTCAGATGTAAAAAAGCTATCATAGTAGGAGATGACAAACAGCTTCCTCATCTTTCTTTTCTTGAAAAAGCAAAAGAACAAAGTTTTCTTGCTCAATATAACATTGACGACAAATACCAGTTGATGTGGCGCTATCGGGATAATTCAATGTTTGACCTTGCAAATTATTATTCAACAACGCCTGTTCTGCTTGATGAGCACTTCCGCTCAAGCGCCCCGATAATAGAATTTTCAAGCAGGGAATTTTACGGCGGAAAAATTAAAATAATGAGCCCCTCAATAAATTTATCAAATATCGTTGAATTAAAAACAGTTAAAGAAGGCAGAGTTGACCACGATGCAACAAGAAATGTGCCCGAGTGTGAAGAAGTCATAAAAACAATTCAAGAAATAATAACGGAAGATAAAAATTCGGATAATCCCGTTTCAATCGGTGTTATATCGCCGTTTCGAGCACAGGTTGATTTAATTAAAAAAGCAATGCTTAAAGTATTTGATACCGATACGATTTTAAGACACAAAATGGATGTTGGTACGGCGCATACTTTTCAGGGTGATGAAAGAGATGTAATGCTTTTATCATGGACTTTTGCAGTTAATTCACATCCTCAAAGCCTTATGTTTGCCCAAAAACCAAATCTTTTTAACGTTGCAATCACACGTGCAAAAAGTAAATTGATTAATTTCATCTCAAGAGAAGTAAACGAACTTCCCGAAGGATTATTGAGAGATTATCTTGAATATGTTCAAAAAATTAATTCAAGACCTCAAAAAAACACATTTAAAAACGATTTTGAAAAAATTGTGTTTGATGAAATCAAAGAAGAATTCCCTTCTCTTGCATCCGAAGGTAAAATTATGGCAGGGGTTGAAATGGGCTCCGTTAATGCGGATATTTTAGCGGACAAAACGGTAATTGAAATAGACGGCGTTAACGACAATATAGAATCAAAATATAATGATATGAAAAAACAAGCCATAATAGAGCGCTGCGGTTACAATGTAATAAGAATTACAAAAAGAGAGTGGCTGATATCCAAAAATGCATGCCTTGACAGAATAAGACAGGCTTTAAACTAAAAATTATTTTTGCGCTAAAATAATTTTAATGAACGAATTATCATCACTAAACGAACACTTTCTTGCTCTTGAATTTGATAAAGTTTTATCAAATTTATCGCATTACACAAACTGCACTCTCTCAAAAACTTCCTGCCTGAATTTAGAAATATATAACACAAAAGCACAGATTGAATATGCGCTTAATCTTGTAGATGAAGCAAAACGCATAATTGATAATACCTGCCTTTATGCTCCGATAGAAGAAATTGAAGATTGCAAAAAAATATTTAAAAATCATAACTTTAGCGCAGAAGAAATATTTGAACTATATAAAAATTTAAAAATTTCAAGAAACACAAAAAATTTTATCCAAAAGACAGATTCGCCTTTTTTAGGCGAAATAACCAATAATTTTTATGTTGATAAAAACCTTGAAGATGAAGTTAACTCAATATTTGAAGCCGATTTATCAATTAAAGATGATGCTTCGGAAAAATTAAAGTCATTAAGATTATCATATAAAGATAATAAGGACAACTTAAAAAATGCCCTCAATTCGCTTCTTCAAAATCCCGCTTTCTGTGAAAATCTGCAAGATACAATCATATCGAGCCGTGACGGGCGCCCTGTTTTTCAAGTCAAAGCAAGTTCAAAAAATAAAGTTCAAGGAATTGTACACGACATATCTTCAACCGGCTTAACATATTTTATTGAGCCTGCGGTAATTGTTACCCAATCGAACAAGCTAAGACAGATTGAACTTGAAATACAAGCCGAAATCGACAGAATTTTATTTTGCTTGAGCCAAAAATTCAGTGCAATTCAAAAAGAACTTGAAGAAAATCAAAAAATAATAATCGAAATTGATGTTATCTTTGCAAAGGCAAGATATGCAATTCATCTGAAAGCCCAAAAACCGCAGATAAATACCGAAAAAATAACCGATATTCAAGCAATGCGCCACCCTCTGCTTATTGAAGTGAAAGATGAAATTGTGGAAAACGATTTCTATCTCGGGAAGGATTTTAACTGTCTTTTGATAACAGGCTCCAACACGGGCGGAAAAACCGTCGCCCTTAAATGTGCGGGATTATCGGTTTTAATGGCGAAAGCAGGTTTATTTGTTCCTTGTTTGGGGGCAAATATCTATCCTTATCAGGAAATTTTCTGCGATATATCCAAAGAACAAAGCCTTGAACAGGGATTTTCAACTTTTTCGGCTCACATTACAAATGTTGCCGGCATTTTAAAAAACACAACTTCAAACTCACTTATTCTGCTTGATGAATTAGGCTCGGGTACGGACCCCGAAGAAGGAGCGGCGCTTGCTCGTGCAATTTTGGAATATATAAGAACAAAAAATGCAAGCGCAATTATTACAACTCATCTCGGCGAATTGAAAAACTTAAAATATGAAAACAACTACTTTGAAAACGCATCCGTCCTTTTTAATACACAAACTCTAAAACCCTTATATAAGCTTACTATAGGAATATCGGGAACATCAAATGCAATTGATATCTCATCCGACCTCGGGCTTGATGAACAGGTTATAAAAAATGCAAGAGAATATTTAAAAAATAATTCCTCTCAAACAGGCGCATTGTTTTCAAAAATCGAACAAACAAATTCCGAAATAATTAAAAAAGAAGAAGAAACAAAAAAATATCTTGACGAAGCAAAGAAATTAAAAGAAGAATACGAAGAAAAGCTTAAAGAATTTAAGCAAAATAAGAAAAAATCCCTTGAAAATTTTAAAAAGAAATTTCAAATACAGCTTGAAAACGCAAGAGGGGAAATTAAACAAACGGTAGATGAAATAAGAAAAGAAAAGTCGCTTAAAGTTGCAATGCGCTCATACAGCAAAATTAACGATGCCGAAGCAAAAGTCAGAGAAAGTTTTCAAACGGAAGATGAAAAACTGAGCGAAAAATATAAAAAACTTGATATAAATTCTCTTAAAATCGGACAAAGCGTACTTATAAAAAAACTCAATCAGGTTGTAATATTAAACTCTCTGCCCGACAAAAAGGGAAATGTCGAAATAAGAATAGGAAACATTAAATCCAAAGTTAATATAAAAGATTTGGCAAAAACTGATAAAAAATTGTCCAATCAGCTGAAAAAAATTCAAGTCAGCTTTGATAACAGCGATAATCTTCTGTCAAGGCTTGATTTAAGAGGAATGAGGGTAATTGAAGCAATTGACTATCTTGATGAAAAGCTTGATAAAGCAAGCCTTAGAGGCTTAAGCCAAATCAGCGTAATACACGGCTATGGCACGGGGGCACTTAAAGCTGCCGTGAACGAATATTTAAAAACCTCGCCTTATGTTGCAAAATTCCGTTACGGAGATGAAAACGAGGGCAGAGACGGAATTGTAATAGTTGATTTATTGTAATTAAAAAATAAATAATTTAAAAAACATAATAAAACCAAAAAATACAAAAAACAGTGTAGATTAAAGTTAAAATTTTGTAAAACTAAAAGCATGAAGTATAATAGAGCATGAAAAAGGAGATATTATGTTTAATTTGATTTTATTTGTATCATTGGGGCTTATTTTCTTGTTAATTGAAATGTTTTTGCCTACAATGTTCTTTTTAAATTTTGCTGTCGCATCGCTTGTATGCGCAATTTTAACATTATTTACGGATAACCTTCTGCTTTTAATCGGAATAGGTTGTGTTTTATCCGTTGCGCTTTTATTCACGCTAAGACCTTTGGTACTTAAATTGAATAAAAATTTACCGCACAACAAAACAGGTATACAAGATAAATATATCGGAAAAACAGCCATTGCAACAAGCGACATAAATAAAGACTCGGGTACTATTTCAATTTATGACGAAAGATGGCAGGCAAGAAATATTGAAGACAGCGTTATTCCAAACGGCTCAAAAGTTGAAATAACAGGTCATGAAAGCATTGTTTTATACGTTAAAAAGATAGATTAATTATAGAAGGAGAAGTAAATGTTAGGAACTGTATTGTTTTTACTCACACTTTTTGCAATTTGTACATTTGTGTATGTAACAAAAGGTGTTATCATTGTTCGACAACAACAGGTTGTAGTTATTGAACGATTTGGTAAATTCCACAAAATACTTGATTCGGGTTTAAATTGCATTATACCGATAATAGATACCCCGAGATCAATGCTTTGGAAAGAAGTTCAAAGAGGAATAGACGGAAAAGCATATTCGTACACAAAACATCGTACGGTTATTGATTTAAGAGAAACGGTATACGATTTTCCCCGTCAATCAGTAATTACAAAAGATAACGTTTCAATCAGCATCAACGCTCTTTTATACTTCCAAATATTTGAGCCCAAATCGGCAGTTTATGAAGTTGAAAATCTCTCGGATGCAATTGAAAAATTAACACAAACTACCTTAAGAAACCTTGTAGGTCAATTAGATTTGGATGAAACTCTTGTATCAAGAGATAAAATCAACGACGAACTTCGTTCAATTTTGGATGAAGCAACAAACAAATGGGGCGTTAAAGTTAACCGTGTAGAATTACAAGACATCGTACCGCCCCTTGACATCCAGACAGCAATGGAAAAACAAATGAAAGCGGAACGTGACAGACGTGCTGCAATCTTGGAAGCTGAAGGTCTTAAAAAATCTGCAATATTAAAAGCAGAAGGTGAAAAAGAAGCCGCAATCAACCGTGCACAAGGTACAAAACAAGCTGAAATCCTTAAGGCGGAAGGTTTTGCGCAAGCTCGTATCGTTCAAGCGGATGCCGAAAAAGAAGCAATCGGAAGAATTATTGAAGCGCTTAAAGGCACGGGTCAGCCCGATAAATACTTAATCGCAATGAAATACTTAGAAGCTCTTCAAGATATTTCAAGAGGTCAAAACAACAAAGTTGTTTATATGCCTTATGAAGCAACGGGAATTCTGTCTTCAATTGACGGCATAAAAGAAATGCTTGCTCATAAATAATTAAACCGTTAAATAAAAAAGAGCTCTTTAAACAGAGCTCTTTTTTTTAACTAAATAATTTATTAATTGCATTTTCTTCTTTCGGTTTTTTAAAGTTCTGGAACTGACCCGCTTTTGTGATTGCAACTTTACCCGAGCGGACAAATTCTTTAATACCGAACGGACGGACAAGCTCCGCAAAAGTCTGCACTGCTTTTTCATCGCCGTCTATTTTTACGGTATAAATTTTTTCATTTAAATCCATAATTTTAGCGCCCGCTTGAGTGACTATATTTAAAAATTCCGCCCTGTTTTCATCATTTACCGAAACTTTTAAAAGACCTATTTCATATTCGATTGCTTCGCCTATAGAAAGATTTGCAACTTTAATAACCGGTATAAGACGGTTTAATTGCTTGCATATTTGTTCAATAACATCATCGTCGCCCGGGGTCACTATTGTAACTCTTGAATAGATGCTGTCTATTGTAGGTGCAACGGTTAAGCTTTCAATGTTATAACCTCTGCCTGAAAATAAATCGACAATTCTTGATAATACCCCGACTTCGTTTGAAACCAAAACGGAAATAGTGTGATTTATTGCCATATTACACCTCCTCTCTTGAAAGAAGAACTTTATCAATCGGCTCTCCCGCCAATACCCAAGGATAAACCATTTCAAAGCTTTCGCAAATAAAATCAATTACAACGGGGCCGTTGTATGAAAGAGCTTCTTTAAGAGCGGGAACAATTTCATCTTCGTGCTCAACCCTGATACCTAATGCGCCATAGCTTTGAGCTAATTTTACAAAATCAGGGGAAGAAATTTTTGTTTGAGAATAGTGTTCATTGTATATTTTTTCCTGCCACTGGCGAACCATACCCAAATAACCGTTATTAATAATACAGTTAATAACTTTAAATTTATAATCAACACAAGTCATTAATTCCTGTATATTCATCTGGATTGAGCCGTCGCCTGCGATATTAAGCACATATTTATTTTTATTTGCCACGCAAGCACCCATGGCAGCGGGAAAACCAAAGCCCATTGTACCAAGACCGCCCGAGGTAATTAATTTTCTGGGTTGATTAAATTTGAAGTTTTGAGCAGTCCACATTTGATGCTGTCCGACTTCGGTACAAACAACGGGCTCATCATCTTTTGTAAAATTATAAATTTCATTCAAAACAGTGATGGCGCTTAATTTGTCCGAAGTTTTCCTTGCAATTGCAACTTTTTTCTTCCATTCCATAATTTCGCCAAACCATTTGTTTTGCTGTTGTAAGTCGGGTTTATGGTGAGTTTTTGAATAAAGTTGAAGCATTGTATTTAAAACATTTTTAATATCTCCCACAATAGGAATTGAGGCTTTAACGTTTTTTGAAATGGAGCAAGGGTCAATGTCGATATGAATAACCTGCGCATCCCTTGCAAAACGTTTCAGACAGCCCGTTATTCTGTCCGAAAATCTTGTTCCTATTGCAAAGATTAAATCCGCATTTGAAACCGTTAAATTTGCACAATAATTTCCGTGCATCCCCATCATTCCGAGGCTTGTTTCAAGGCTGTCAGGGAATGTTCCCGTGCCCATTAAAGTGTGAACTACGGGGATATTAAGCCTTGTAGCAAGTTCGGTGAGTTCTCTGTGAGCATCAGAGGCAATAACGCCTCCGCCTGAAATAATAACGGGTCTTTTTGAATCCAATATTGCATCAAGCGCCTTTTTAATCTGAAGAGGATGACCCTTATATGTCGGGTTATAGCCGACAAGTTCAACATTTTTAGGATAATCAAAAGTATATTTTGAATTAAAAACATCAACCGGAATATCAATAACAACAGGTCCTTTTTTACCCGTTGTTGCAATATAAAAAGCTTCTTTAATAATGCGTGCCAAGTCTCTAACATCTTTTACAAGATAATTATGCTTACAGCATGAGCGGGTTATACCGACAACATCAGCTTCCTGAAAAGCATCAGCGCCGATTAATTTTGAATTAACCTGTCCGGTGATTAAAATAAGCGGAGTTCCGTCATAATAAGCATTAGCCAGACCCGTAACGGTATTACAAGCCCCAGGGCCCGAAGTAACAATCGCAACGCCTGCACGTCCCGAAACTCTTGCATATCCTTCCGCAGCATGGACTGCAGCTTGTTCATGGCGCACAAGATAGTGTTTAATATCATTTTGTAAATAAAGTGCATCATACAAAGGTAAAACAACTCCGCCGGGATAGCCGAAAACCTCTTCAACACCTTCTTTTACAAGGGATTTTAATAAGATTTCAGCACCGGAGTACATAACTTTATTCATGGTCAACTTCCTTATTCTTGACGAACAAATATATTATAACAGTAAATTTTTTCTATACTTCCAAATGTAAAATTTTTGAAACATATAAAAAATTCGCTCGGGTTTTTAACTATAATAATTTTATGGAGTAAAAAATGTTTGATTATATTAAAGGTGTACTGACAAACAAAAATTATCCCTATTGCACCGTTGAATGCAACAATATCGGCTATAATATTTTAATTAACAACAGGACTCTGGCTAAGCTCGGCGATATTAATTCGGATATCAAAATATATTTAAAATTGATACATAAAGAAGATTTAATGAGCTTGTGCGGTTTTATTAAAAAAGAAGACAGAGTTATTTTTGATATTTTAACTTCCGTTTCGGGTATCGGCACAAAAGCGGCATTTGCACTTCTTGATGAATTTGAAACAAGCGAATTAATTTCACTTGTTGTTGAAGAAAATGCGAAAGTAATTTCAAGGACAAAAGGAATAGGCGCTAAAATGGCGCAAAAAATTGTTCTTGAACTAAAAGACAAATTAACAAAAATAGATGTTAATGCACAAATTTTAACGGCAAAATCATCTTCATCAACAGTATCGAACGAAACAATTGCTCAGGCGGGTACAATTCTTCAATCTTTGGGATATAACCAAAACGAATATTCAAGTGCGCTTGAAACCGCAATTACTCAACTAAAGAAAGATGATGCGCAGGAGCTTTTAAAAGAAACACTTAAAATCTTATCCGTATTTTAAATTTAAGAGGGGTAGAATTATGGAATTTAAAAAATTTGCAAAACAAAGAAAAGAATTAAGGGTACTTTTTGCTTCCAGTGAAGTTGCCCCTTTTTCAAAAGTAGGCGGTTTGGCAGATGTTGTCGGAGAGCTTCCTTTATATCTTGATAAGCAAAATGTTGAATGTGCAATTTTTACACCTCTTTACGGCTCAATTAATCAGGAAAAATATAACATTGAAGAACTTGAAAATTCGCAGCTGAAAATTAATATGGGACACACTCAGCACATTTTTAAGCTTAAAATGTGCGAAATACCAAAAACTAAAATTAAAGTATTTTTCGTTGATAACCCGAAATATTTTTCATGTTTTAATGTGGTGTACCCCAAATGGTGTGATGAAATGTACGAAATGCAGAGATATGTTGCATTTTGTTTAGCAACGCTGGAATATGCAAAACTTTTAAATTTTAAACCCGATATAATTCACGCAAACGACTGGCATACGGCAATGCTGCCCGTGTATTTAAAATCAAACTATAAATATGATGATTTCTATAAAGATACAAAATCAGTCTTCACAATTCACAATCTTGCATATCAGGGAAGCTGCGACAAATCAATAATAGATTTTGCAAATATGAGGTGGGATAACGTATATAAAGATAACTGCCTTGAACATTACGGCAGGGTTAACTGGCTTAAAGGAGCACTCTATTGTGCGGATAAAATCACTACCGTATCCCCCAGATATGCTCAAGAAATTCTCACGGGCGACTTTGGAGAAGGTATGGACTATACTCTCAGAGGACAGACATACAAGCTTTGCGGGATTTTAAACGGCACAAAATATGAAAGAGCAAAATTTAAAGTACAAGAAAAACCCTATTACAAAGAAGAAATTCAAAGAGCTTTCGGTTTAAAACCAAACCCCAACAGACCTCTTGTTGCAATGATATCAAGGCTTGTATATCAAAAAGGGCTTGATTTAATTGACTTTGCAAAGTTTGAACTTATGAAACTGCCTTGCGATTTCGTATTTTTAGGAACAGGAGAAGAAGGATATCAAAATATGCTTATTTGGGCATCGAATAATTCGCCTAATATGAGAGCATGGATTGATTTTAAGGCAGATTTATCCGATAAAATTTATAAGGCTTCTGATTTATTTTTAATGCCGAGCTTATTTGAGCCCTGCGGTATATCTCAAATGATTGCCATGAAATACGCAAGTGTACCCATTGTGCGTGCGGTCGGCGGGCTGGATGATACCGTTTGTGCATATCCCAATTCAAAGGCAAACGGCTTCAAATTCTTGGGCTATGATGCACAATCCATGGTAAATGAAATCAAAAATGCAATCTGGACATATTATGACAGAAAAGACGATTTTAAAAATATCGTCAAAAACTGTATTAATTCAAAATTCTCATGGCAGGATTCCGCACAAAAATACAAATTTTTATATTTGGATGTGCTTAATAAAAAGAATTTTTAAACTTCCGCTTTTTCTATAGAATTGTTGTTTTCCCTGCGTGCAATCGCAGTGTTTATAAGCCCTAAAAACAGAGGATGCGGATTTTGAGGACGGGACTTAAATTCCGGATGGAATTGGCATGCTACAAACCAATCATTTTGAGGAATTTCAACAATCTCGGCAAGCAAACCGTCGGGGCTTGTACCCGAAATAACAAGTCCGTTATTTGTAAGAATATCTTTATATTCGCTGTTAACTTCAAAGCGATGTCTGTGGCGCTCTAAAATTAAATCGCTTTTATAGGCTTCATGGGCTTTTGTACCTTTTTGAATACTGCAGGGATAAGAGCCTAAACGCATTGTAGCGCCGTAGCCTGCAATATTTTTTTGTTCTTCCATTAAATCAACTACTTTGTAATTTGTGCTTTTATCAAATTCCGTTGAATTAGCGTTTTCAAGCCCCGCAACATTCCTTGCAAACTCAATTACGGCACATTGCATGCCAAGGCATAAACCCAGGAAAGGAACATTATTTTCTCTTGCATATTGAACTACTTTCAATTTGCCTTCAATTCCTCTTATTCCGAAACCTCCCGGAACAACAACCGCATCAACATCCAAAAGATGTGATTTGGCATCTTCATAGGTTGCAATGTCCTCTGAAGCAATCCATTTAATATTTATTTTTGTTGAGGTTTTAAAACCCGCATGTTTAAGGCTTTCAACAACCGAAATATAAGCATCGTTTAATTCTGTGTATTTACCTGCAAGAGCAATTGTAATTTCTCTTACGGGGTTTTTAATTCTTTTAACCAAATCTTCCCACTGGGATAAATCCGCTTTTCTTTCCTGCAAACCCAATATTTTTAAAACCTGAGAAGTTATATTTTGTCTTTCAAGATATAAAGGTACTTCATAAATTGAATTCATATCTTTGCATTCGATAACGCAATCTTTATTAACCGAGCAGAAGAGCGCCAATTTATCACGCTCCGTTTTGCCTATCGGAATTTGAGTTCTTAAAACAAGCATTTCAGGCTGTATTCCATAGCTTCTTAAAACATTGACACTGTGTTGAGAAGGTTTTGTTTTAAGCTCGCCCGATGTAGGTAAATAAGGAAGAAGCGTCACATGAATAGACATGGAATTTTGAAAGCCTATTTCGGAGCGGAATTGTCTTATTGCTTCAATATAAGGTAAACCCTCAATGTCGCCTACGGTACCTCCAATTTCTGCAATTAAAATATCGGGATTGTTTCTTTTTGAAGCAAGAATTAATCTTGACTTTATTTCACCCGTAATATGAGGAATCATCTGTACCGTAGCACCAAGATATTCGCCTTTTCTTTCCTTGTTTATAACTGTTTGGTATACACTTCCCGATGTTACATTGTTAATTTGAGATAAATATGTATCGATAAATCTTTCATAATGACCCAAATCAAGGTCGGTTTCCGCACCATCCTCGCACACAAAAACTTCGCCGTGCTGGAAAGGGCTCATTGTACCGGGGTCAACGTTTATGTAAGGGTCAAATTTTTGAATTGAAACACTGAAGCCTCGTGAAACAAGAAGCCTGCCCAACGAGGCGGCAACAATCCCTTTTCCTAAAGAGCTTACCACACCGCCTGTAATAAAAATATATTTTGTCATCCTGCACCTTTAATTTATTTTCGGAACTTTAAAGAACTCACCCTCAATATCGGGAGCATTTTGCATAAGTTCCTCTCTTGTATTTTCGTATATTTTTTTATCTTCTCTTACAACATTTACAAAATCAATGGGATGATTCATGGGCTCAACATTTGTTGTATCAACCTCATTCATCTGCTCAATATAGCGCAAAACATCACCAAGTTGACCCGTAAACATTACTTTTTCGTCCTCGGAAAGTTCCAACCTTGCAAGCTTTGCAACATGTTCTACGTCTTTAATTGTAATCATATTAATTCCTTATCTGATAATAACTTAACAAAAAACATAAGATATTGCAATTTATTGTTAAGTTAATTTATAATTCAATATATGGATATGAATAGTAGTATTTTAATTGTAGAAGACCATGCGCTAACTTCCTTTGCGCTTAAGACTTCGCTTTCAAGCTTAAATTTTGTAAGCTCAATATTTGAAGCACAAAGCGCAAAAGAAGCTTATGAAATTATAAATAATAATAAAATAGATTTAATTCTTCTTGATTTAGGGTTGCCAGACATAAACGGTGTTGAAGCTCTATCTCAAATAAGAGCATATAATAAAGAGGTTAAAATCATAATATTAACCTCGCATTGCGACAAAGAAGAAGTTCAGGCATGTCTTGAAGAAGGAATAAACGCATACTGTACAAAAGATATAAAGCCCGATAAGCTCTCGGAAGTTATAAAAGACGTATTTTCGGGCTCAATGTATTTTGATTCCGCAGTTTCTAAATATGTCATTCAAACAACCTCAAAAAAAGCCGTGCCGAAAGAGTTTGACAACATATCGGTTAAAGATTGTTACAATTTGACCCAGCAGGAAAAAAGAGTATTAATATTAATATCAAGCGGTAATAATAACCAGCAGATTGCCAAAAAACTTGATATATCAGTCAACACCACAAAAGTTCATGTTTGCTCAATTTTATCAAAAATGGGCGTGGAAGACAGAACACAGGCAGCAATTAAAGCAATAAGAGAGAATTTAATAGTATAAATGAGCTCACTGGGAAGAATTTTAATAATTGATGACAATCCGAAACTTATGGAAGATGTGCTTCCAATGTACGGATATGAAGTAAAATGCGCTAATGACGGACTTCTCGGACTTAAAATTCTTGACGAAGACCAAAATTTTGATTTAATTCTGCTTGATGTTGTAATGCCCAATTTTGACGGCTGGGAAACGCTAAAAGCCATAAGACAAAATATTAAAACGGAAAAAATTCCCGTGATTATGCTTACATCCGTTACCGAAATAAACAAACAAGTTTCCGGACTTAAAATAGGGGCGGATGATTATGTGACAAAACCTTTTATACTTCCAAATCTTCTTGCAAGGATTGAAGCACTTCTAAGGCGTTCAAATTGGAACAAAAACGCAAAACAGGCAAAAGCGCTTTCTTTTGTAAAAGGGGAAGAAATTTCACCTTTAACGGAAAGAGAAAAAGAAATATTAACACTCGTATCCAAAGGAGAAACAAATTCACAAATTGCCGACAAACTTTTTGTAAGAGAAGTCACCGTAAAAACACATTTAAACAGCATATACAGAAAACTAAAAGTAGAAAACAGGGTTCAGGCGGTCTTGCTCGCACAGCAAACCGAAATAATATAGAAGGAAAGATTGATGCTAAAAGAAGAAATAACCGAAATGATATTGAATAATACCGATGAGTTTGTAAAAATGCATGCTCAAAACAACGAAATAGAGCTGCCTGAAGCAGATTTATCACATTGCAGCTTAGATGAAATTGATTTTACAAACATTGATTTTTCGGGCACCACATTTCAGGAAGCACATCTTACGAATGTAAACTTTACTGACTGTGACCTGACCGGTGTTGATTTTTCAAGAGCGGTACTATCCGAATGTAATTTTTCGGGAGCAATTTTAAACGGCACAACGTTTAGCTATGCGCAGGTTAACTACTGCGATTTTTCCGATTCCGATGTTGCGGGGGCAAATTTCTCGGAAGCCGATTTGACGGACAGCGATTTTTCAACCTGCGAAAATATAGATTCATGCCGATTTGACGAAAGTACAATATGGCCTGATTCGGAAAAACTTCCCGAAGATTTTGACTGTACATATAACTATGACTTATCTTCCTTGAGAGAAGAGGACGAAGGTCAAAATAACGACTATTAAGCCTCAATCAAACGATTTTTTTCATCAACATGCGCAATCTTGGGGGTAAAGTTCTTTTGTTCATCTTGAGATAAAAGAGCATAAGCCACTATTATAATTTTATCGTTAACCTGCGCTTTTCTTGCTGCAGCACCGTTAAGGCAGATTATTCCGGAATTTTCTTTTCCTTCAATAACATAAGTAGAAAATCTTTCACCGTTATTTATATTTAAAATTTCGACTTTTTGATTTGCTTTAATATTAACGCTATCCAACAGAGTTTTATCAATAGTAATAGAGCCGACGTAATCAAGATTTGCCTCGGTTACCGTTGCTCTGTGTATTTTTGCATATAAAAATTCATTAAACATACCTAAATTTTATCACGAAAAAAAATAAAAAAACGCATAAAATAAATGCGGTTAATTAAAACCGCATAAGTCAAGAAAGGAATGGTTAGACTATTAACAATTTGATTATTACACATAAAAAATTAGTAATGCAATTTTGTTACTAAATTGTTACATATAGTATTCAATAAACGCAAAAAGACCTTCCCAACAAAGGGAAGGTCTAAAATTTTAAAAATCTTTTTATCGAATATTGAAAATTTTCATAGCATCTTCAAAATTTACATCATGCTCTTCATTTTCGGAATTTTCCAAATTTACGCTGATTAAATTCCAAATCAAGCTTGTTTCCTGATCGGAAAAATTTAATTCGTCCATTCTCTTTTCAAAGTCTCCACGACTTATGTTTTCGGCTACATTTTTCAAAATAAATTCGTTAAGATTTTGTTCTCTTATGCCATTTTCCATAAAACGCTCCTTATTTAACCTTATAGTGATTAATACGGTTTTTTTTCGGAATGCTTTAGTTTGAAAAGGAAAATTTTTACATTTCTTAAAATTATTTTATGCCGCGTGCGTCAAGAAGCTGTTCAACCTCTCTAATTAAGGATTTACGGAGATTGTTATACATTTCGTCGTTCTTTAAAAATACATCACCGGAGCCTGACAAAATATAGTTAATGTTGACACTATAGTCAAGCAATAATTTACGTAAGTACTGAATACTCGGTGCACTTTTTGCATTCTCAACATTGGATATTGCCTGTTTTGTAACGTTAAGTTCTTTTGCGATATCGTCTTGTGATTTGTTTAAAAGTTTTCTTACATTTTTAAGTCTTGTTGCTATTAAATTCATAATTTGTAATCCTAATATCAATAAACCATAACTTGACAAACGTAAATAGTTAGTATACTATTTACATATGCGTTAATAATATTATAACACAATAAACTGTCGATTTACAATATATGGAATTAAATTTATGAAAAATGCTGGAACAAAAAAGCGGATTAAAGAACACGGAATCGTTGCAAAGCTGATATTCAAAGGCTACAAAATTGACGAAATTGCAAAAGAATTGAACTATTCGAAATCAACCGTCAGAAACAGGATTAATGACCTGTTTAAAAAATACAATGCAAAAAATATGGTGGATTTTATACTCGGTGTTATGGGAGAAATTATTGAAAACAATAAAATATTAATTGCGGCGCAGGAGGAAAAAATAAGAAGCATGTCCCAAAAAATTGAAAAACTTGAAGGTGAACTAAAAAAGTCCAAAGCATGAACTCTTAACTTATAACTCTCTGTTCTTCCGGACAAGACCTTTTAACAAAAGGTCTTTTTTTTATATTAAAATCCCCCTAAAAGACTGCCTATATCAGGTCTGAGTATAAAAAAGACAATACAGCCCGCTAACAAAAAACCTACCAAAGAAAGAACAAAAAAGAGTATAATACCTTGACCTAAAGATTTTATAGCTTCCTTTTTTGACTCGGGCGATTTTTCACCATGCACCAAAAAATATTCAAGTTCTTTTCTTGTATATTCACCTTCATTTAAAAATTCAATATGGAAAAAATCAAAAACTCTAAAATATTTTATAATATTATACAGATACTTGTGAAAAACCGGAGCATTAAATTTATCCGTAAAAAGTGAGTACCCTGATGTAAATTTTATTACTTCAGTACCTTCTTTAGGATATATTGAGCCACATAATTTGACACGATCAGATGCTATGAAATCTACTTCCAGCTTTAAATCTTTAATTTGTGATATTTTTATACTCTGCACCCAGGCGGTTTTAAATCTTTTTTTATATACAATATCAAAACCGTCGTTTTTTATTAAAATATCAGATACATAGTATTTTTTTGCTTTACAAACTTTATAAGTAAGCCAAAAGCAAGCAATTATCTGGAAAGATAACACGGACGAACAAAAAATTATAAGAAACGGTAATTGTCCGTTTATATATATAATTATTGACTGGAGCACGGGAAATATAAGCACAGTAACCACTAAAATAATTTGGGAAGGCACATTGTTAATTGTTAATTTTTTCAAAGGTTTTTCATTCATTGTTTACCAAATCTCCTTATATATTCAAGTTTTACTTCCATAGATTCATTTGCATTATTAATTTCAAGTTCAAAATTAGGAAAAGTACGCAGCATGGCAACAGTATTAAACAACCTTTGGAGCGAATAATCCTGAGGTGTTGAATATGGCGGAATTGTACCAAATTCAAAGATTTTATCGGAATTATTCAGATAAATAAGTCCTTGAAAATTAGATACATACATTCTCTTAAATGGGTTTTCAGGGTAGAGAGTATCAAAATAAACACACAAATAAAGCCTTTTAATATTTGTTTTATATATTTTTTCTTTTTTTACGGTTTTATTTGCGCTTTTATAAATTATCTCCAGACATTCGTCATAAATTAAAATTTCAGATGCATAAACTGTTTTATCAAAATAATAATTTCTTGATTTTATAATGTCATAAAGGGTATAGCATATAGAAAAACTCAAAAATATAACAAGATAAAAAGAATTAAATTCGTTTCTTAAAAACCAGCATGTATAAATACACAAAGCAAGAAAAAGCGTAATCAATATTTCATGCCACAATGATATTCTTGAATGCAATTTTACTTTTTTCATTTACAGCGCCCGTATATAAAACCAAACAGTTTAATTATACACTTTTTTAAAAAACAAAAAACTATATTTTGGATGATTTTATGTAAAGCATTTTTTCAATGCATTTGCGGGCAGGGGAAGCAATTTCTTCTTTGATATCAATTTCGTTATTTTCATTTAATAAAACATTGTAAATGTCTTCAAGAGAATTATGCTTCATATTCGGGCAGACAATATTATCTTTGATTAAAATAAACTCTTTTGACCAATTTTCATTTTTTGAATCACGGTTTAATCTGTCACAGACACCTTTTTCGGTTGCAATTACAAATCTTTTTGATTTTGTTTTTTTGGAATAATCCATAATTTCTTTTGTTGAGCCGACAAAATCCGCAAGTTTTATAACCTCTCCATGGCATTCCGGATGAGCTAAAATCAAAGCGTCGGGATATTTTTCACGGGCAGATAATACATCTTCTTTTCTTATTCTTAAATGTGTCGGGCAAAAACCGTTATAGGTAATAACTTCAACATTTTTTAATTTACTTTCAACATATTTTCCGAGATATGTATCGGGA
This sequence comes from Candidatus Gastranaerophilales bacterium, assembly GCA_947589425.1. GTDB lineage: Bacteria > Cyanobacteriota > Vampirovibrionia > Gastranaerophilales > Gastranaerophilaceae > RUG14156. The sequence continues at coordinate 91,331 of CANQAV010000001.1, forward strand.
ACAAACAAAACCTTGTCAACTCCGAGGCTTTGAACAACTTCAATTGCGTTTGAACTTGTTGCGCAAATATCAGAGTGCGCTTTTATTTCAGCCGTTGAATTAATGTAGCAAACAACGGGAATATTTGGATAATTCGCCTTAAATGCCTTAAGCTCGTCTATATTTATCATATCCGCCATAAGACAGCCCGAAGCCAAATTCGGAAGAAGCACTTTCTTTTGGGGAGATAACAATTTTGCGCTCTGCGCCATAAAATAAACACCTGCAAACACAATAATATCAGCATCCGTTTTAGATGCCATTTTGCTCAAATACAATGAATCGCCCACAAAATCGGAAACTTCATCAATCTCAATATTTTGATAACAGTGCGTTAAAATTATAGCGTTTTTTTCTTTTTTAAGTTTATTTATCTTGTTAATTATATCCATTTTAGTTCCGCTTCAAGCGCTAAAATGCGCAAAATGATTATTTTAATTAAACTACATAAATGAAAACAGTCAACAAAATTTATTATTTTTGAAAATCTTTAAAAGCTTTGGGAAGATTTTTATTAAAAGAAATTAACGCCGTATCCTGATGATTTGTTTTATTTTTTTCAAGATGATTGTAGCGATATTGTGTCCAGAGCCTTGTAATTAAAGAAAGAATAAAACCCATAAAAACAAGCGAGAACAGATAAGGTACAAGGGAAGTCACCGCTTTTTGATTTAATAATTTTTTAAATTCATCCTTAGGGTTTGTATTTTTTTCGCTCGCCAATTTTTTTGCAATTGCGGAAATTTCTTCCCTTTTGGGGACAAAAAGTTTATTAGAACTGTCTTTTTTAATTAAATCGGGGAATATATTTTTCTTATTAAGAGATTTAATGAATGCTTTTTCAAAAAGTTCGCTTCCGAATATAGTATAAAATACAACAAGAGGAACCCTTGTCCAAACTTCATAAACATCAAGCTTGCCCCTGTCTGATGCTGCTTTTGAATATCCGAATAATCCCAAAATTGCGGTTAGACCCAATTGTCCCTTGGAAAGGGCGAGTTTGCCGTTATTGTTTGCAAAATCAAAACTTATTGAGCTTAAAAAATTGTTCGCTTTTTCATTGATAAGCCCTTTTTTATTCAATTTTTGAGCAAGGGTTTTACCGGGCTCTAATATTGCTTTTGAAAGATTTTGAAGTTTTTGGGATTTATGACCCGAAACAGCCAATAAAGAGCCTAAGCCAACCGATACTCCCGAATATATCAAAGCACGCTTCAATTGTTTTTTTGAACTTTTTTCAACACGCTCCTGCTGGGCTTTGTCTTCTTTTTCGTTTTTATTTTTATCTAAATTTGCAATATTATTGAAATTGCTCTTTTTAAAAGTTTTCAGGGTAAAAAGATTTTTTGCAAAACTCAGGGTATATTCCGCAATCGGAATTATTGCACAAGAAAGAACTATGCCCGCTTTTGTTGCTATTGCTCTTTTTTTAATATCGTTTGTAAGCAAAGTATTTTTTGAAATTTCCTTTAAAGACTTTGGAATTTGTTCATTGATTACATTTCTTAATTCTTTTGGCTGGAACTTTTTAAATATTGTATTTCTGAACAGTTTTTCGCCCAAAACGGGAGATGCAAAATAAAAAATAGCTGATTCTAAAAATTCAAGAAAGCTCATCTCGGCAAAATCTTCTTTACTGCGTGAAAAAACCGCTTTTGGAAACCAATTTGTTGCGGTATCTTGAATAAATCTTGTTGAAGAGAGGTTTTCCTGCGACCTGATAAAAATATCCGCAGCTTTTGAAACACCGTTTAAAGAAGAAAACAAAGGGTCATTAATGCCTTTAAAATTTTGCTTTGCCGTATTTATTTTATTGTCTGTTATTATCATTTCCAATTTCCCAAAATAAAAAAACTACCCTTTAGTTCAAGGGTAGTTTTTAAGTGAATATATTAAACCGAATTAACTCAATCACATATGACAACTACCCGATAAGATGCACATCATCATATCGCTCATCATCATATTCATCATTTGTTGAGTATAAAGTGTCATTAATCTTCCTTTTATGTAAAATAACACTACTCTAAAACTTAAATAATGTCAATATGTTAAATTCAAAACATTGTTAATATTTTTTGTTTAAACTACAATTTATATGTAATTTAATCGGGAGAAAACCGTGACAAAAGTACTTGTTGGACTATCCGGCGGAGTAGACAGCAGTGTCTGCGCTCTTATTTTAAAAGAACAGGGTTATGAAGTCGAAGGCGCTACAATGGCAATATGGGGCGACAGAGATATAAAAACATCTTTAAACCCCGAAAGAAAAAAAGGCTGTTTCGGACCGGATGAAAAAGAAGATATTGAAGAAGCAAGAAAAATTGCACAAAAGCTTGATATTCCATATCATGTCATAGATTGCCAAAAAGAATATGAAGAAATAGTTTTAAAATATTTTAAATCGGAATATTTAAAAGGCTCAACTCCAAACCCCTGTATAAGATGTAATTCTTTAATTAAATTCGGAGTTCTTCCAAGAATTGCAAAAAATTCAGGCATTGAATTTGATAAATTTGCAACCGGACATTATGCAAGAATTGAAAAAGAAAATGACAGATATGTTATAAAAAGAGGTCTTGCGCATAATAAAGACCAATCTTATTTTTTATACAGACTTACTCAGGAACAATTAAAAGATATTATCCTTCCTTTGGGAAATTATACAAAAGATGAAATAAGAGAAATTGCAAAGCGCCATGGTTTGGAAGTTGCGCAAAAGCCCGACAGTCAGGACTTCTATGGCGGAGATTATAACGAGCTTCTTGATGTTAAAGAAAAAGAAGGAAACATCGTAGATACCAAAGGAAATATTTTAGGAGTACACAAAGGAATTTGGAATTATACGATAGGACAGAGAAAAGGGCTTAAAATATCAGCAAGCGAGCCCTTGTATGTTTTATCTTTGAATAAAGAAAGAAATGAAGTTGTAGTCGGATTTTTGGATGAAACTTTCAAAAAAAGTCTTATCGCAGGTGATTTAAACTATGTTTCATATCCTGATACGGAAGATGAATTCAGGGCATTTGCAAAATTCCGCTCAACTCAGATGCCCCAAAAGGTGACCGTAAGAAAAATTAATCGGGATAAAATTGAAATAATATTTGACGAATATCAAAAATCAATCGCTCTCGGACAATCTGCGGTTGTATACGATAGCGAAGAAAGAGTTATTCTGGGAGGAATAATAGAGAGTACAAAATAACATCATTGTTTAGAAATCTCATTTTTCCATTTTATAAAGAAATAAACCGCCAATATTAAATAAACAAGCCACATTATGAGCGTTGAAGCATATTGCTTGTTTATCGTATATATATTAAACCACATAATTACAGCGGCAAAATTAACCAAAAACCATACAATCCACTGTTCAATACATCTTTTAAAAGTTAAATATTGACCCAGAATTGAAAACCCGGTTACGACCGAATCCAACAAAGGAGAAGATGCTCCGCTAAGTTTAATAATGATATATATAAAAAATGTAAGTAAAATGGTTAAAAAACCAAACATTACCCTTTGAATATTATTGAGTTTTGACTTCACAATTTCGTTTTTTTCTTTATTTAAGTTTTTTTTCCAGCTGAATATCCCTAAAATTTGCAAGGGGAGAAAATAGAGAGCATACAACCCCAAATTACCGTACAAACCGTTTTTATAACAAATTAAACAATAAAAAAATGTGCCTGCGACACCGATATAATAACAATATACCTTTCCTTTTCCCGCAAAAAGGGTATATGTAATTCCGCACAAAGAAGAAATGACGGCAATCAAGCTGTCATTACTCATATAAGAAATAAGACAAACGCAAAAAATAATAAAAAGATAAAAAAAACGCTCAAATTTGTTATAAAACTTAATTTCGGACTTAAAATAATTAATAAGATTCATGTTTTAATTATAATTGTTTTGTAAATGAAAATATCGGAAATTAATAAAAATATAAGTTTTCAAGGAGCATTAAACAACAAGTTCCTTTTGAAAAGCCTTAAGACAATAGCGGAACACCCCGCAACTTTCACTGCGGGTACAGCCCTTGTGATGTCAAGCATTATAAGACCCGCTGCGATTTCGCTGACTCCCAAAACAGATAAAGAAAATAAAAAATATGCGATATCGGATTCAATATCATCAGGTCTTACAAAATTTTTAATAGCCGAAGCTTTTGCTCTTCCCGTTGAAAATGCCGTTAAAAATATCAATAAAAACCCGCAGGAATTTTTAAACAAAGAAACGATAAAGAATCTTAAAGAAGAAGGCAAAGAACTTTTGAATTCAAAGAATTATAACTTTGCATCCCAGCTCATAAAAAATGCTCCGAATTTAATCAGTGCCATACCGAAATCTGTTATCGGAGTTGCCCTGATACCTTTTGTTAACAGTATTTTATTTCCTCAAAAACCCGAAAAAAAAGGAAACGACCTGACTTTTAAGGGAATTAAAAATCCTATGAATGAGCCTGTTCAAAAGATTTTTAATTCAAGTTCATTTCAAAATTTTGTCAAAAAACACAGCGCAAAAGATAGCAATATCACAAGAGATATAACCCTTTTAACGGACGGGCTTCTTGCTTTAACATCCGTTATAAGCACAAAAAAATCAAAAAAAATTGAAGAAAAAAGGAAAAATCCTCTTATTTATAACAAGCTTTTTACAACCGCAATAAGTATGCTCTTTGGTTTTAAGGCAGATGAATTAATTCAAAAAAGCACAAAATCTTTCATTGAAAAATTTAAACAGGCAAATATAAACAACCCCGAACTTAAAAAATATATTCAAGGCATTAATATATTAAGACCGACATTAATTTTTGCTTTGATATATTATGGATTTTTGCCCGTGATATCAACATTTGTCGCCGATAAAGCGGATAAAATAGGGTATAAATTAAACAAGAACAACTAAAAAATGATGTACTACTTATTTACCCAGCTTTTTGCAAACCTATTGCGCTCTTTTATTTTTTTATCAAAAAAATAGCTCTTTTTATCTTTTTTGGCAAAAATTTCAACCAGGGAATAAAAAATATAGTTAAAAAAATGAAAAATTTTATTAAAATAAAAAACCGCATCATCCAATATTGTATATCTTTTTCCTTCAAGAGTGCGTGCAATTTTAGCCGATATCAAAGATGAATATTTTATATTTTGCAAAATGGTATTGATTTCATATTTAACCCTTGCAATACAATCTTTACCCAGTAACAGCCTGCGAGGCAATTTTTCGTTTTCGGTTGTATTTATAATACATTTCATAGCTTCAGTTAAATCATTAATATAATTTCGTCTTAAATTAATAATTTGAGTATTTACAAAATTATATTCGCTATATTGGGTTTTGTACTTTTTCTTACCTTTTCCGATATTTGAAGGGTACAACCCCGGCTCAACACACATAACCCTGCAATTAAAATTTTGAGTTTCAAGCCACAAAACCGAAGTCAGACCCTCCAGCGCGTGTTTTGAAGAAGAATATGCACAGCCGAATGTGCGTGGTACAAGACCGATTACTGATGTACAGTTTATTATTGTTCCTTTGTTATTCTCTCTGAAATAAGTAATAAGCGCTTTACAGGTATTAAATGCTCCCCAGTAATTTGTCTCCATTACTTCACGAACTTCTTCTGCGGAAGTTTCTTCAAAAGTTTCATAAGATGAAATTCCGGCAAAATTCGCAAGTACGTCAATACCGCCGAATTTTTCGATTGCTTTTTTAATCCCAAAAACAATTTCGGCAGGTTTTGTTACATCAACGCTAAGAGCATATAGATTAGACCCCCCCCTCAAACTTTCATCAAAGGAAGGTATACTCCTTGAACACGCAACAACATTATAGTTGCGCTTCAACAATTCTTTACATAATTCATGCCCGATACCGCTTGAAGCGCCTGTTACAAACCAGGTTTTAATCTTGTTTTTATCAATTTTTTTCGTTTTTAGATACCTCTTTCATTAAATTTGATGCCGTAATCTCGTCTTCGTCTTTTGTGAATACTTCAAATAAGACAGGCTTATCAAATTTTTTGGTACAAAAATCTTGAATTTTAGCAAGAAAATCTTCTTTTGTATTTGCACTCATATAATGAAATCCGCAGCTTTGAGCCCAGCCGTCCGCAGTCGTATGGTGCCCTGATGCTCCTATTAGTTTTTCTGTCTCATCAAGCATATTTTCAAAAAGCCCGTTAATTTTAAATTCAATACCTTTGTTGTTGTTTATAAGTAAAATTCTTAAATTATTTTTAATTTCTCTGTTTTGCAGAGCATTCATGTCATAGAAAAACGTTAAATCACCCATAACACCAAATACATTTTTATCAAAAGCCGCAAGAGAATGTCCGACAAGCACTGAAACTGAACCATCAATACCGCATGTACCAACGTTTGAGCTGATTTCAATATTATCTTTAAAATTAAAGCAATTTATTGCTCTTTTTGTATTTGATACGCCATGGTGCAAAACACTGCCTTGCGGGATATATTTGGTTAAATTCTGAATTATCAAATAATTGCATAACGGAAGCTCGGGATATATTGCCGTTTCAATTTTGTTTTTGACTTCATCATAATATTTAGATACGCTTTCGGATGTGTTTGTGCATTTTGCAAAAAATTCATTTTCAGACATCAAAAATATTTTAGATACGGCACGATCATATCTGAATTTAAAAGTTCTTTCGTTTTTTGAATTAATCCGCCATATATCACATTTTGCAAAAAGCCAAAGCGTTGAAACATCTCCTGAAACTCCGCCTATGTCAATTAATAAATCAGGCTTTTTTATATCGCAAATTTTTGCTCTTCCCGTAAGTATTTTATTCGAGCCCGTATAGTTTGATGTATGGTCGCAGAATACAGGAACATTCCAGCTTTTAGCAAAATTGCTTATTGCATTTTCTTCTTGTGAAGTAAATTTTTTGTGCGAGCCTATAAATATGGCAAAATTTCTATTTTTTAAACATTCTGTTTCATCGGTAATATTTTCTTTTACTTCGGAACTCCAAACATCCGAAGGAAATTTTTTGTAAGTGTTTAAATTTCCAATGCCCAAATTAGAAGGACATTCAACTATAACAGGTTTAAAATTATATTTAGCCGTTAAAAATGCAGCATTTAAATATGTTAAAATTTGATTTCTGTCTGTGTTATCGGATATCTCGGGAAGCTTAACCTGAAGGGCTTTGATGTCTTCTTGCGTAATTTTTCTGTTTGTATATTGGGCGGCAAGGTTAAATTCATTACTTGCTCTGTTATAGAAAGGCATTGCAATAATCGGAATACTTTTGTAATATGCTTCCGTTAATGCAGGTACCCAATTCCTGCTTGCATTTGAACCCGTGCAGGTAATTACAACAGGCTCATTTAATTCTTCCGCAATACCGATTGCCATATAAGCAGCACTTCTTTCGTCGGATACGGAATAACATTTGAAAAAATCATCCTGTTGAACAAGAAGGTTGAACAAAGAATTTTGACATCCGGGAGAAGATATTATGTTTTTGATGTTATATTGTTTCAACATTTTAATTACATAGTTAACCGTTCTATAAACGGGAGTATCTCCTTTTTTAAGCCTTATTTTAGTACCCAGTACCCTGATGACTTTTCTTTTTCTGTTGTCAGGATATTCATTTTTAACTGAAAAAATATCTGATATTAAACTCACAATACCTCTCTCCCTTTAAAAACAAAAGTTAACTCACCAAAATTCAAAAATTATCTATTTTTAATTCTATAAATCAATTTACAATAGATATTTTCTACTGTCAATGTGTGTAACTCCAATTCTGAATATATTAAGGTTTTAACATGGATATTAAAAAAAATTTAGGCAAAAGAATTCGTGAAATAAGAATCAGTCATTCTCTTACACAGGAGGCATTAGCCGAAAAAATTAATTTATCTGCAAAAAGCTTAAGCCAAATTGAACTGGGAAATAATTTTGTTTCCGCCGAAACTCTCTGCGATATTTGTAAAGCGCTTAATGTAAAACCAAAAGTGCTTTTTGACTTTGATTTTGTAAATATTAAGGGAGAAAGCTCACTTGAAAATATTGTTGAAAAGCTTAAAAACAATCCGAAGCTTATGAAAACAATTTATAAAATCATAACAGTGCTGGATTAGCCAAAGTTTTTATAATTTTTATCAAATTTTATTTTAGGGATAAAAAATCGGGATGACAAGATTTGAACTTGCGACCCCCGCGACCCGAACACGGTGCGCTACCAAACTGCGCTACATCCCGAAAATATATTCAACTGTCAATTTTTATTTTTATTTAAGCTCTCGGGATTTGCGCACCCCCATCATGGTTTACCTTGTTTAACAGGATGATTGCCTTTTTTGATTGGATGGGGTCCCTGCTGTATCCCGATTAAATATTCAACTGTCAATTTTTATTTTTATTTAAGCTCTCGGGATTTGCGCACCCCCATCATGGTTTACCTTGTTTAACAGGGTGATTGCCTTTTTTGATTGGATGGGGTCCCTGCTGTATCCTAATAGCATATTCAATTATACTTACAATAAACCAATCGGAAAAAAAATTCAACAATTCTATTTTCCGTTAAAATTTTCCTCAAGCGACCAACACTGTCTTGTTAAATAAAAATCATCCGCCATTAGCAAAAATTTTTCAATAAAGTTTTTAAAATCACTTTCTTCAATTAAAATATTTCCCATTGCGCTTAACTCATCTTTAACCGTCATATTATTTAAAAGCGTAATTTTTTCAACTATATCCGCTTCATCAAGAGGATTAAAATATAAAGCCGATTTTTTAAGCTGACAGTTATACCCGAGCAAATCCGATATTAAAACCGGACACTTGAAATAAATTGCCTCAAGTGCCGCAATGCTGTCTACTCCCGCAAGCGAAGGATATACAACCGCAAATGCATTTTTGTATAATGCCGCAAGCTCACTTTGATTTACATAATCCAAAAAAATTATATCATCGTTTAAATCAAGTTCTTTTACTTTATTAAGCAAATATTGTTTATTTCCCCTGTCAAGACCTGTGAACACAACTTTTAAATTCATATTTTGTTCTTGCATAATTTGTGCCGCAAGGATTAATCTTATATGATTTTTATGAGTCCAAAACTGCGCAGGGTATAAAACATAACTGTTTTTTTGCAGATAGTTTGAAATTAAAATTCTATCATCATCTTTAATATTTTTTACCCAATTAGGACAAGGCAATTTCATTGTCGCAATATTTTCATCAATAACGGAATAAATTGTCTTAATGTCATTTTTTGCAATATCGTTACACGTAATAATTTTAGAAGCACTTATTAAAAAGAGGTTGAATTTCTTTTCCATTTTTTCAACGATTTGGTTTGCGGAAAACTCGGGAAAATGAGGCAAAACCCTGTGTGCGACATCTCTTATCACGGCATAATACGGAATTTCAATATGTTCGTGAATATAGGGGAATAAAAAACACGCAACATTGATATTATCTTTTTTCATTCTGTAATTAAGGGAAAAAACAGGTTTTTTATATGTTTTAAAAGAAAAAGGACGAAGAGCAAAAACAGGTTTATAAAAATACTTAAGGCAGACAAATTGTGCATTTTTATACTCTTTAAAAAGGTTTTCCTTACCGAAATAATAAAAAACAAATTCGTGTTTTGTTTTCTGTGATAATAATTCATCAACAAAACTTAATTCAAAAGTCAAATCTCCGACCGAAGCCGGTTTTTTAACATCTCCAAGATATATACCGATTTTCAACTTCAAACCCCGATTATTCAAAAAGACGGAAAGAAATACATAATAAGTCTAACCGTCTTTTTCTATTTTTTTATAAAAATCACTTAAGCCTTTGTAAATTTTCCTGCTCTGATGCAAGATGTGCAAACAGACATTTTTTTAACCGTGCCGTTAGGCAATTTAACTTTCACGGATTGAAGATTAGGTAATTGTCTGTGAACGTTCTGTTTATGAGAGAACGAAATCTTAGCTGCTTTTAATGATTTTTTTCCGCAGATTTCGCAATATACTGACATTTCTACATCCTTTCATAAGTATTGTTAATAAAATAATATTAAATAAATAAAAAAAATCAATACTAATGATAAGAAACGTTAATTTTTAACACAAATTAATTTGATTTAACCACTTTTTTATTCGTTCTTGAAATAAATTCAACCGCATAATTTGACGGAAGAGCAAACCCTATCCCGATATTAGAACGGTTATTGTCGGGGTTATATATTGATTGGTTAATTCCTATTATTTCTCCTTTAAGGTTAAGAAGCGGACCGCCGGAACATCCCGGGTTAATTGCGGCATCTGTTTGAATTTTATTTCTTTCATAATCTATTCTTGAAATAATGCCCGTTGTAAGCGTATCCCTAAAACCAAAAGGACATCCTATTGTTAAAACCCTCTGCCCCACTTTGACATCATCGGAATTGCCGAATTTCGCAAGGGCTAAATCCTCGGAAGCATCAATTTTTAACAATGCCAGGTCATTCTTGTTTTTTAAAACCGCCATTATTTTTGCGCTGTAACTTTTTCCGCTGTGGGTTGTAACCGTTATATTTTTTGAATGTTCAACAACATGCGAACTTGTTAAAATAATACCGCTTTTCGATATAATGCATCCCGTTCCGCCCGATGTACCATGGTCAATATCGGCTTCAATCGAAACAATTGAAGGAAGAGTTTTTTCATATACTTCTATAAAACTTCTTTCTTCTTGCGAAGTATATTCAAAAGAATAAACCGGTATTGTTGACAAAAATAAAAAGAACATTAAAGAAATAGTACATAATATATTTAATCTTACAAATTTTAGCATATAACACCTTTAATTGTTCAATAATGTTAACATGCGAAAGTTTTAAGTACATTGCACATAAAGTTTAGTTGTGATAAAATTCAAGAGTACAAGAAAAAAGGAAATTAAAATGGGAATAGAAATCTTCAAAAAACATTTAAGAGAACAAAGAGCGGTTAAAATTATAGCCGGTATTGACAATTACAATGCCGAAAATGTTGCCAAAGTTTGCCGTGCAGCTCAAAAAGGACGTGCAAGCGCAGTTGATATAGCATGCGACAAAAACATCTATGATATAGCAAGAAAAAATACAAAACTGCCCATATTTGTATCTTCAATACATCCTTTTGAATTGAGAGATGCTCTTACTTGGGGGGCTGATGCAATTGAAATAGGAAACTTTGATGCCCTTTATAAAAAAGGTATACAATTTTCCGCAAAAGAAGTATATGATATCGTTCTCGAAACAATGGGTTTGATTGACGGTTTTGACACGTTTGTTTGCGTTACAATTCCCGGTAATATTGATGTATCGGAACAAATTGAACTTGTAAAAAAACTTGAAATCATAGGAGTTGACTTAATTCAAACCGAAGGTTTAAAACAGATTTCAAATTCTACCAATCCTTCCGCTCACTTAGTAAGCTATGCTCAGGCAACAATTGCCAACACAATTGAATTAGCTCAACATACAATGCTGCCAATAATGTCAGCTTCAGGAATCAGCGAAAAAACCGCACCTTTGGCATTTGCTTCAGGCGCAAGCGCAGTAGGCGTAGGCTCTGCCGTTAATAAACTTGATACCGAAGTTGCCATGGCTGCTACGGTTATGGCAATCGTAAGCTCAATTTCATACAGAGACAGAGTAGCTTGGAGTGCAGTAAACGATGTTGATGAATTAGCTTCAATCTAAATTAAACAAAATTTCAAAATCTTTAAAAATTACCAAAAACCCAAAGAATTTCTTTGGGTTTTTTTACAATATATTTAAAGAACAAAAACATTTATATAAAACTCTTTTTTCATCTTTGTTTTTTAATTTTTTCGTGATATACTTCTTTTCACAGAGTATTATATTTAAGGGTAATATATGATTAAAACAGGAATAGTCGGAGCAAACGGCAAAATGGGTAAGCAGGTGCTTAATATGGTATTAAACGAACCCGAATTTGCTCTTGTTTGCGCAATTGATAAATTTGGCGCAGGTCAAAAAGTTTTTGAAAACATTATTATTGAAGACGACATTGAAAAATCTCTTCAAAAACATACTCCCGATGTGGTTGTTGATTTTACACAGCCAAGCACAATATTTGACAATATCAAAACATATATGAAATTAAATATTAAATCAGTAATCGGCACAACGGGTCTTAAAAACGAACAGATTGAAGAAATCAAAAAAATGTCTTTGGAAAATTCCACGGGAATTATTATTGCCCCGAATTTTTCAATCGGCGCAATACTTATGATGCAGTTTGCAAAAACAGCTTCAAAATATTTTTCAAATGCCGAAATAATTGAATTTCATCATAACCAGAAAAAAGATGCTCCTTCGGGTACATCAATTAAAACGGCACAGCTTATGATGGAAGCAAATTCCAATTTCAAATTAAATAACTGCCCCGAAACGGAAACCATAAAAGGTGCAAGAGGGGGAGAATATCAGGAAAACGGGAAAGGAAATATCCAAATTCATGCTGTCAGAATGCCCGGATTTGTTGCTTCACAGGAAGTAATTTTCGGCTCAGACGGACAGACTCTTAAAATTCATCACGACACAATTAATCGTGAATGCTATATGTCAGGCGTTAATATGGCAATTAAATACGTTTATCAAAACAATAACTTTATATACGGATTGGAGAATATACTATGAAACAATCTCTTCCAAATTTAGCGGTACTCGGCGCAACAGGAGTTGTGGGCAGAGAAATCCTCAAAATTCTTGAAGAAAACAAAGTTGAATATAATTCAATTAAATTTCTTGCTTCATCACGCTCCGCAGGCTCAAAAATAGATTTTAAAGGAAAAAGCTATACCGTAGTTGAAGCAAAGCCCGAAGAATTTGACGGCGTAAACATTTGTCTTGCTTCGGCAGGCGGTGAAACAAGCAAACATTTTGCACCGATTTCGGCAGAAAAAGGATGCGTATTCATAGATAATTCAAGCGCATTTCGTATGGATGAAAATGTACCTCTTGTTATTGCGGGGGTTAATGATGAAGATTTAAAAACACATAAAGGAATAATTTCAAACCCCAACTGCTCAACAAGCCAATTAATGCTTCCGCTTAAGGCGCTTAACGATAAATATAAAATTAAAAGACTAATCGTTTCAACATATCAGGCTGTTTCGGGAGCAGGCCTTAAAGCGATTAACGAATTAACGGATAATATCAAAACAAATCTTGTCGGAATGCCCTATGAGCCTAAGGCTTTTAAATATGAAATCGCTTTTAATGTTATTCCGCAAATTGACGTATTCTGTGAAAACGGCTATACCAAAGAAGAAATGAAGGTGACAAACGAAACAAGAAAAATTCTTCATTTGGGACAAGATGTTAAAATATCCTGCAGCGCAGTAAGAGTACCCGTATATATAGGGCACTCGGAAGCCGTTAGTGTTGAATTTGTTGAAAAAGTTGATGCAAAAGAAGCAAGAGAACTTTTGAAAAATACCTGGGGCATAGAAGTAAGAGATGATATTTCAACATACACATACCCGACCCCGAAAGATGCTGCGGGCAAAAACCCTGTATACGTAGGCAGAATAAGAAATTCAATAGCGTTTGACAGCGGGCTTGATTTCTTCTGTGTAGCAGACAACCTTAGAATAGGTGCGGCTCTCAACACCGTAAGGCTTGCACAAAAAGTAATTGAAATGGGATTATATTAAAAATAAGGAGAAACTTATATGAAACTAAGATATGATTTAGGTGAAGTAATTACCGCAATGATTACTCCCATGACAAAAGACAGAGAAGTTGATTATAAATCTCTTGAAAAAGTTTCAAATTATTTAATTGAGCAAAAAACTGACGGAATTGTTGTTTCGGGCACAACGGGAGAAAATCCCACATTAACCCACGAAGAAGAAGAGGAAGTTTTATACTGCGTAAAATCGGCTGTTTCGGGTCAATGTAAAATAATTATGGGAGCAGGCTCAAATTCAACCCAAACCGCCGTTCAATCTTCAAAAAAAGCACAAGATTTAGGCGCTGATGCAATTTTAACCGTCGTACCTTATTATAATAAACCCTCACAGCAAGGCTTAATCGAACACTTTGGCGCAATCGCAAAAAGCGTTGATTTACCTATAATTTTATACAATATCCCCGGACGCACGGGAATTGATATGGCGCCGTCTACAATAGCATTTCTTGCAAAGGAATATTCAAATATTGTTGCGGTTAAACAATCTAATTCAAATCTTGATTTGGTTTCGGAAATAAGAATGTTATGTCCGGATGATTTTGCAATATACTCCGGAGACGACAGCTTAACCCTTCCAATGCTTTCTATCGGGGCTCACGGCGTTGTTTCGGTAGCTTCGCATGTTGTAGGTGCTCAAATAAAATCAATGATACATAATTATAAAGCAGGACAGGTTTCAGCCGCATCCAATATGCACAAAATTTTATACCCGCTGTTTAGAAAAATCTTTATGGCTCCTAATCCTACCCCTATTAAAGCACTTCTTTCAAAACTCGGAATTATTGAAAATTATGTAAGAAGACCATTGGTAGAGCTTGATGAAAAAGACAGATTAGAGCTTCTTGAATGCTTGAATATGACATTAAGCAAACTTGAAAATTAATTTCATTATTATAAGTTTTTGTTTGTAATAAAAACATGTTCTTGATACTATTTTTCTAAATCGTTATGAAATATAGAAAATTGGAGGAATAAATGCAAAAACGAGTATGGCTGTTTAGAGAAGGTAATGCTGATATGAGAGCTCTTCTCGGAGGCAAAGGTGCAAATCTTGCCGAAATGACTAATTTGGGTTTACCCGTGCCCCCCGGTTTAACAATTACAACAGAAGTTTGTATGGAATATATTAATGCCGGCAACAAAATGCCTCAGGGTTTGATGGATGAAGTAAAAACCGCTTTAGCAGATGTTGAAAAACAAACAGGCAAAAAATTCGGCGATAAAAACAACCCTCTTTTGGTTTCCGTACGTTCAGGCGCAAGAGTTTCAATGCCCGGTATGATGGAAACAATTTTAAACCTCGGTTTAAATGATGAAACAGTTGAAGCAATGATTAAATTAACAAACAACCCCCGTTTTTGCTATGACAGCTACAGAAGATTTTTAACAATGTTCGGCTCTGTTGCTTGGGATATGGACAGACAAAAATATTTTGAATCAGAAGTTGAACGAGTTAAAGAAAGAGAAGGAGTTAAAGAAGATACTCAAATTTCGGCTGACGGCTGGAAATCTTTAATCCCTGTTTATAAAAAAGTAATTAAAGAAGTAACGGGCAAAGATTTTCCTCAAGATCCTTTTGTACAGCTTCAAGAAGCTATTGAAGCTGTATTTAGAAGCTGGAACATCCCCCGTGCCGTTGCATACAGGACAATGAACAAAATCGACCACAACTATGGTACCGCTGTTAACGTTCAAACAATGGTATTCGGAAATATGGGCGACGACTGTGCAACAGGTGTTTCGTTTACAAGAAACCCCGCAACGGGCGAAAATAAGTTCTATGGAGAATATTTAACAAACGCTCAAGGTGAAGATGTTGTTGCAGGTATAAGAACTCCAAAACCGATTGCCGAATTGGAACATGAAATGCCCGATTTATATCGTCAATACGTTGATATCGCAAAAAAACTCGAAAACGGATACAAAGATGTTCAAGATATGGAATTTACAATCGAAAGAGGTAAATTATACATTCTTCAAACAAGAAACGGAAAAAGAACGGCAGCTGCGGCAGTTAGAATTGCGGTTGAAATGGAGAGTGAAGGTATAATTACAAAAGAAAGAGCAATCCAATTGGTTGACCCTTATACCGTTAATCAAATCTTACTTCCCTGCTTTGATAACAATGCTCTAAAAACCGCTCATATTATTGCACACGGTGTTAATGCTTCTCCGGGTGCTGCTGTAGGTAAAATTGTGTTTGATACCGAAGAAGCAGCGCAAAGAGGTGAAGCGGGCGAAAAAGTTATATTGGTAAGAATTGAAACCTGTCCTGATGATATTCACGGCATGGCAGTTGCACAAGGTGTTTTAACCCTAAGAGGCGGAGCAACTTCCCACGCAGCCGTTGTTGCAAAAGGTATGGGAAAACCCTGTGTTGCAGGCTGCGAAGACATGAAAATCGACCTTGAAAATGAAACGTTAACAGGTTTAGACGGCACTATATATCATAAAAATGACATCATCTCTTTAGACGGCGGAAAAGGTCTTGTTATGGATGGTGCGGTTAAATTAGCGGATGCTAATATTGACGATAATTTCAAAAAATTCTTCAAGTGGGTTGATGAAATTAAAACAATGACAATTGAAGCAAATGCCGATACCGTTAAAGATGTTGAAAACGCTCTTAAATTCAATGCTCAAGGAGTAGGTTTGTGCAGAACGGAACACATGTTTATGGATCCTGACAGACTTCCCTGGGTACAAAAAATGATTATTGCGGGAACTCCCGAAGCAAGAAAAGAAGCTCTGAACAAACTGCTTCCGATGCAATATGAAGATTTCTTCGGAATGTTTAAAGCTTTAGGTGAAAGACCTTTAACAATTCGTCTTTTAGACCCGCCTTTACATGAATTTTTACCTTCAAAAGAAGAATTAATTGCTGAAGTTGCGGCTAAAAAAGTTCTGAAACAAGATTACAAAGAAGAACAAGCGCTTCTTACGGTTGTTGAAGGTTTATCGGAATCTAACCCGATGATGGGTTTAAGAGGATGCAGACTTGGCTTAACCTATCCCGAAATCAATGAAATGCAGGTAAGGGCTATATTTGAAGCTGCATGTGACGTTAAAAAACTCGGCATCAACGTTATGCCCTATGTTATGATACCTCTAATCGGACACGTAAATGAATTAAAAACAGCAAAAGAAACTCTTGTTAAAGTTGCAAAAGACGTTATGAAAGAAAAAGGTGTTGAAGTTGAATATAAATTCGGCACAATGATTGAAATTCCGCGTGCCGCATTAACAGCAGATGAAATTGCACCTTATGCCGAATTCTTCTCCTTCGGAACAAACGATTTAACTCAAATGACGTTTGGTTTCTCAAGAGATGATGCCGAAGGCAAATTCTTAAAACGTTATGTGGAACAAAAAATCCTTCCTTATAACCCCTTTGATACCCTTGATTTCAAAGGTGTCGGACAATTAATCCAAATGTCAATGGAAAAAGGAAAAGGTGTTAATCCGAAATTAATAGGCGGTATATGCGGTGAACACGGCGGAGACCCCGACAGCGTTAAATTTGCTTATAAAATCGGCTTGAATTATGTTTCATGCTCACCTTTCAGAATTCCGCAGGCATCTTTAGCTGCTGCACAAGCGGTTATCGAAAATAAGTAATATAAATTATAAATATAAAATACACTCTTTAAAAAAGAGTGTATTTTTTTGCAAAAAATATTTTTGACAAGTTTTATAAAATCATTATGAAAATTTCACCTGTTAATTACTCCCCATTGTGTTTTAAATCAAAAGTAAGATCCGTATATTCCGACGGACAAGCCCAATGGCAGGAAAACTATATCTCAAACGGCGCAACAAAACTCTATTCAAATTATACAATTTTTTTTAGAGAAGATTTAAACGACGTTTCATTAAGAAAAAGAGGAAAAGTACGCTATACCTGGGATAATTTTTTAAAAACGGCAATTGAACATTTTAAAGATGCGCCTATGGTGAATACATTTGATTTTGGCTGCTCGGACGGCTCCGAAGCATATTCACTAATTTCGGGTTTAATTAAAAATTCAAATTCTAATGAAGCGAAAAAATTTTTCCCGGTTATGGCTTATGACATTGATGAATACATCATATCTTGCGCAAAAAACGGAGAAATTGAAGCAACTTACAATGATATAGACACTATTCAGGATAATCTTGAAAACTACAGATTGTATTTTCAAAAAGCCAGGAACAAAGAAAAAAGTTTAAATATTTTCCCCTATGTTATAATGCCAAACGACACAATTAAAAGATATGTAAGATTTAATGTTGGGGACTTTTGTGAGAAATTAGACAATGTGCCAAAGTCAAATTCGCTTGTTTTATGCAGAAATTTTTGGCCTTATATGAAAATGGAAGATAGAGAAATTGCATTAAACAAGCTGCAAAATCTTGACAGCAGCTCTCTTGTCGTAATCGGCGGATATGACGACAAAGCCATGATTGAAGAAAAACTCATTGCAAGAGGTTTTATAAAAGTTGCACCATGTACTTTTAAAAAACAAGATGTCTGATATTTTGGCAATCTTGCGCTAAAATATAAGTCTTTTTGTATAATATTATTTTTAGCATATAATTATAGTCATGGAAAAAGCTCAAGAATTATTAAATCAAGCTCTTACTTTAATCAATGAGCAGGATTTTACTCAAGCACAAAGCATTTTAGAACAATGCATAAAACTTGATGAAAACAATATTGAAATATACAAAAATTTGGGACTTTGCGAAATTAATCTTGATAATCCGCAAGGGGCAGCGGATGCGTTTTCAAAAGCAGTTGAAATAAATCCTCTTGATGCATCCAGCCTTTTTTATCTTGCAAGCGCAAAAGCACGTTTAGGACAAAAAGAAGATGCGGTAAAATATTTTGAAAAAGTTGTCACGCTAAGACCCGACTACATTGATGCATATAAAAATCTTGCAATGATATACATTGAATTCACTCAAATCGACAACGCTATTGAATTAATTAAAAAAGCAATAAATAACCCCAACATTGAATCGGACTACTCGCTGTATTATATGATTGCAACTTGTTATATGCTGAAAAAAGATTATCAAAATTCCCTTGAAAATCTAAAAAAAGCGCTTGAATTCAACCCCGAACACATTCCCGTTATCAACAGCATAGGCTCATGTTATATGAACATGAAACAGTTTGACAAAGCCCTTGAAGCTTTAAATAAAGCATACGAGCTTGATGAAAAAAATTCTTTAACTTCTTATAATATTGGGGTCTGCTACCAATCTTTGGGCGATTTTCAAACGGCGCTTAAATATTTTCAAAACTCATATCAGCTTGAGCCCTCTATTACAATGCTCTCAAGTCTTGCAAACTGTGCTTTAAAGGCAAAAGAATATGAGCTTGCTTTAAATTTATATAAAAATCTTGTTATGACATACCCAAACAATACGCAATACAGGTTATGTTATATTGAAACACTTGAAAACACGCAAAATTACCAAGAAGCACTTGAAAACACAAGAATGCTCCTTTCGGTTGACGAAAAAAATGTTTTTCTGCAAAAGAAAAAAGGAACATATCTAAGAAAACTGGGACTTTATGAGGAATCAATCGCAACATTTAACACTCTTATAAACAGAGGCAAAATTGACGTTGAAGTATATTATAACCTTGCTTTTTGCTATACCGAACAAGGTGATTTTGATAACGCCAAAGAAATGTTTAAAAAATGTATTATACTTGAGCCGAACAATCCTTATGCACACAAAGATTTGGGTGTATTATATCTGAAAATGAACTGCTACGAATGGGCAGTAGATGAAATGGAAGAAGCAATAAAACTTGACAATACGGTAGGAGAATTTCATTATTCTTTAGGTGTAGCATATATGATGTTAAGCAAAATTGATGAAGCCGAAACCTCACTTAAAAAAGCCATTGAATGCGAGCCTGATAACGCCGATGCTCTTGCATATCTGGGTTATTTATACATGATTAAAAAAGACTCAAATAAAGCATTTGAATTATTGCAAAAAGCAATTGAAATTGACCCGCAGAATTTTCTTGCAAAAGTACACCTTGCAAAATATTACTTCGTTTCAAAAAAATATGATATTGCAAAAGAATTTTTGCTTGATGTAACTCAAAAAACAAAAGATGATGAAACCCTTAATATGCTTGGCATCACCTATCTTGAAACAAATGAATATGAAAATGCAATGGGAATTTTTTATAAACTTGCTCAAAAATACCCGCAAAACCACATACTGCTTACAAATTTAGCAAAATGCGAAGCAAAATGTTCTAAAACAAAAGAAGCTCTTGAACACTTAAGGCAAGCGCTTATGGTATTTGATGATTACAAAGAAGCCCTTGATTTATTGGAGGAATTGAATGGAAAATAGCACAAAAAAACGCATTATGTCAGGTATGCGCCCGACAGGAAAGCTTCATCTGGGTCATTATCTCGGTGTTCTTAAAAACTGGGTATCTCTTCAAGATGAATATGAATGCTATTTTTCAATAGCCGATTGGCATGCGCTTACAACAAAATATAATCAAACATCTTCAATGAAAGAAGATGTTCAAAACGTTATTTTGGATTGGCTTTCATCCGGTATTGACCCAAAAAAATCAACACTTTATCTGCAATCTTTAGTTCCTCAAACCGCTCAGCTTCATATATATCTTTCTATGATTACCCCTCAAAACTGGGTTGAGCGTGACCCGACTTTAAAAGATTTGGCTAAAATAATGAAAGATAAACAGGAAAATGTTTCCAATCTTTCCTACGGATTATTTGGCTATCCTGTTTTAATGACGGCAGATATATTGACATTTAATGCCCATCTTGTTCCCGTCGGAATTGATCAGGTGGCGCATGTTGAATTATCCAGAGATATCGCAAGAAGATTTAACAATATTTACGGTTTTGACTATTTTAACGAACCCGAGCCGAAATTAACACAAATCCCCTTGCTTAAAGGGCTTGACGGTAATAAAATGGGTAAATCTTTTAACAATGACATAAAGCTGTCTGATGACGAAAAAACAACCGAAAATAAAATCAGAACAGGTATTACGGACAGAAACAGAATAAGAAAAGATGACAAAGGCAACCCCGATAATTGCGAAGTTATTTTTGATTATTGGAAAATTTTCGGCTCTGATGATGATAAAAATGAAATCTGCTCGGCATGTAAATCTGCCTCGATCGGCTGTGCGGAATGTAAAAAAAGATTAGCCCAAAAAATAAATGAACAGCTTGCCCCCCTGAGGGAAAAAAGAGCCTCTCTTGAAAAAACACCTGATATTGTAAAAGAAATTCTTTATGAAGGCTCAAACAAAGCACAAACAAAAGCTCAATATGTGCTGGACGGTGCGGTTGATATAATAAAAATGTACAAATAGGAGATAAAAAGATGGATAGTATTAATGTTATTGAATTATTCAAAGAATTAGCAAGCATTCCTTCCCCGAGTCTTAAAGAAAAAAAATTATCCGAAAAAATTAAAGAATATACTTATATAAACGGAATTAACGCATATTATGACGAATATGAAAATTTAATGGTAAAAATTCCAAAAAACGACGATACGAAATATCCGCTCCTTTTTTCGGCGCACATGGATGTTGTCGGAAATTCATCTCCTGTATATATAAGAAAAAGCGAGGACGGGTTATATTTTGAAACCGATAAAACAAGAACGCTTGGTGCCGACGATAAAGCGGGAGTTGCATCTGCCCTTGCTTTAGCAATATATCTTGCAAGAAACCCCGAAATTAAACACGGAGGGCTTGAAATTGTTTTCACACGTGATGAAGAAACAAATATGACAGGTATTAACCACGTTAATTTTAAAGACATTGAAAGCGAAAATGTTCTTGTATTAGATTCTGATATGCTCGGAAATTTTGAAATCGCAGGAGCAGGCTATACAAAGCTTGATATCGAAGTAACAACAAAATTGGGCGGACACAGCGGAAACGATATACAGGATAAAAAACGCTATAATGCCGCAAAATTAATTGCAGATTTGGTAAGTGAGCTTCCAAACGGAGCATATAAAATTGAAGACGGTTTTACAATAACATCCTGCAATCTTGGCTCAATTATAGCAGGGGCATCCGATATCGGAATTGAAAGAATAATTGATAAAATAAAAAATTCCGAAGAAATTCAAAAACCATATTCAAAAACTCTTGTCGAACTCTGTGCGGATAATGTTATCAACACCAAAGCCTATGCACATTATTCCCTCAGAAGTTCAAACCGAAAATATGAAGACGAGCTAATTAAAAAATTCCAAAAGGAAATTGATAAATTTAACAAAAAATATAAAGAACTCGCTCACGCTCAACTCAATATCAAAATTCATATGCCTCCTTTCGAAAAAAGCGAAAATCAGCAAATGTCAAAAATAGCTAAAAAGGCGGGCGAAAAGCTTAATATTGATGTAAAAGTTCAATCTTTCCACGCAGGCGCAGAAACTCATATTTATGCAAATAAAACAAATAAATACGGCAAAAAATTCAGACCCGCACTGGTTGGTGTTGCAAACATATACTCAATGCACAGCGAAAACGAAAGAATGGAAATCGAAAGTCTTAAAAAAGGCTATGAATTTATAAAAGAAATATTTTTAGAATATAACAAATAAAGAGGTTTTATGGGAATAAAATTTGAAAAATGGCAAGGTTTAGGAAATGATTTTATAATTTTGTTTGATGATATTGCAACATCAGACTTGGCAATCAAAATGTGCGACAGAAACTTTGGAATAGGTGCAGACGGGCTTTTTTGCCCCACGGAAAGCGCTTGCGCCGATATCGGCTGGAAATTTTTTAATTCCGACGGCTCAATCGCACAGATGTGCGGAAACGGAATCAGATGTTTTGCAAAATTTGCAAGAAAACACAATATCATAAACAAAGATAAATTTTCGGTTGAAACCCTTGCCGGTATCATAACCCCTGAAATCCTTGATAACGGCAATGTTTTAGTTGATATGGGTGCTCCCGTTTTAGACTCTCATTTAATTCCCGTTAATACAGAAAATCCGCTCGACTTTGAAATTCAAGGTTACAGAGCAACTGCCGTATCAATGGGCAACCCGCATTGCGTAATTTATACCGACGAAGACAGCGAAACATTAGCTAAAACAAAAGGTAAGGATATCGAAATTGACCCTATGTTCCCGCAGAAAACAAACGTTGAATTTGTCAACGTGATATCCCCGCAAAGAATAAAAATGAACGTATGGGAAAGAGGATGCGGAATAACACTTGCCTGTGGCACGGGAGCTTGTGCAAGCGTTGTTGCGGGAGTTAAAAAAGGACTTATAAACAGCACTTGTGACGTTGTTTTGCCCGGGGGAATTTTAAATATTGATTTTCGCCCCGATAATCACGTCTATATGCAAGGCAGCGCAAAATGTGTTTTCAGCGGAGATTTTGAATAGAATATATTAAGCATTCTTATTAAAATTTAATTTTTTCTTGTTTTAATAGTGTGTTTATGCTACTGTTTCGCTATATACCATTCACTAAAGGAGAAGCAATGAAAAAATACGAATTATTTACAATAATTAAGCCAAATCTTGATAATGATGAAGCTGATAAAATTGTTGCAAAAGTTGAAGAAACCGTTAAAACATTAGGCGGAAACGTTGAAAACAGCGAAAGAATGGGCAGAAAAAAACTTGCTTATGAAATCGGCGGTTTTACCGACGGATTTATGGTTAATCAAACAATGACACTGCCGCAGGACAAAGTTGCGGATTTAAAAAGACAGCTAAGATTAAACGAAGCTATAATAAGGGTTATGTTTACTACAAAGGAAATTGCATAAAATGACAATAGCAAAAGCATTTGTAACGGGTATTGTTACCAAAGCTCCCGAAAAACGTTTTACACAAAACGATATGGCAATAGCGGGTTTTACAATTAATATTGACACAAATAACGAAACCCTGTTAAGAGTTATTGCCTTTGGTCAGCTGGCAGACACGATTTCAAACACAATCGGCGCAGGCGACAGTGTTGCAGTTGAAGGAAAACTTCAGGTTAATACCTATAAACTGCCAAACGGCAAAGACAAAAAAGTGTATGAAATTTCCGCAAATGCTGTTGAAAAAATGAATGCAAATACATCCAACCCGATTGCACATTCTCAAAATAATGAAAATCTTGTCACCTTCAATCAGGACGAAATTGCTCAAGATTTAATAGATGAAGACGAAATCCCGTTTTAGAAAACCCGAGCAGGGTGAGTCTTAGTTCGCAGGGCGAACTTGACGAACGAATGCGAGGGCAAAGGTGTGTGGAGCACACGCACGGCAAGCGTGGAGCTTGACGGGCTTGTGCGTAATCCGTACCATGGCGACGTGGAAATCTCCGATTTCCTCAGGAGCAAACCCGAATGAAGCGAGCTTTAGTGCGACTGCACTTAGCGAGCAAAATGAGGGCACAAGAGTGCGAAGCCCGTGACGGCAGACCGTTGAGGTCTGGCGGACAGGGCGCAGACATTTCTATGCCGCCGTAGGATAATTGAGCAATGCGAAGCGACTTAGCGAAGCACTTGCGAGATACCCACAGGCGGAAAGCATGAGCCAAGTGAGTTTTAGTTCGCAGGGCAAACTTAGCGAACGACGGCGAGGGCATAAGAGTGCGAAGCCCGTGACGGCAGACCGTTGAGGTCTGGCGGACAGGGCGCAGACATTTCTATGGCGACGTAGGATGTTGAGCGTTTGAGCATCCAAGGGGTATAAAACACATGTTTTGTACCGGCAGCAGTCAGACCCTGAAACAAGTTCAGGGTGACAATGTAAGACAATGTAGGACAATTGAGGCTGGTGCGAATACAGGCGAAGCCGAGGTGAAGCAAACGGCTTGCGATGAATAAGACTATTGCGAAACCGAGCGAATACGAGGGCACAACCCACACCTCACACAAACCATAAAAACATTACTTAAAATAAACCAAGGTCGAAAAACTAGAAAAGGAAACAAAAAGCAAAATGGCTAAAGATTTAAAAGACATAAAAAAGAAGAAAAATTGCTCATTCTGTAACGATAAAACAGAATCTTTAGATTTCAAAGACGTATCTAAATTGAAAAGATTTTTATCGGAATCAGGAAAAATTCTTCCCAGAAGAATAACGGGCACATGCGCAAAACATCAAAGAATGCTCTCTAATGCCGTTAAAAAAGCAAGAGAAGCAGGCTTAATGGGCTATGTATTCGAAAACTAAAAAACTTTAAAAATAAAAAACACCTTTTTGATTAAGTTCAAAAGGTGTTTTTTGTGCTAATATAATTTTATTATGTTAGCAATTGGCGTAGATATTGAAGATATTTCAAGGTTTAAAAACAAAAAGCCCGAGTTTTTGGAGCGAATTTTTACAAAACAGGAGCTTGACTATTGTTTTAAAAATAAATACCCCGAAAGACACTTGGCGGCAAGATTTTGCGCAAAAGAAGCGGTTATCAAAGCGCTGAGCGGTTTATATCAAAAAACTCTCCCGCTTAAGCAAATCGAAATATTAAAAAACAAAAATTCGGCACCCTATGTTAATATTCAAATTGAAGAGCTTCAAAAATATAAAATACATCTTTCAATATCTCACGAAAAAGAAAAAGCAATCGCATTTGTTACAGTGGAATAAAGGAGAAATATATGTTTAACGTATTTGTTAAGAAAAAAGGCGCATATAACGCAGATTTAATGGGCGAATATTCAAACATTAACGATGCGGTTAAGTTTGCAAACGACTTAAAAGAAAAAGATGAAACAATCTCATACACAATCGAAGAAACATCCGGTCATTTCGACAGTTATGGCGAGCCTATTTCAACGGTTGTTAAAAGAGGTTAGTCTTGAAGATATAAAAAACTGCGGTATTTAAATACCGCAGTTTTATTATGCTTATTTTTTTATTCAGCGGCTTTTTCTTCTTTTATATCTTTCATTGAAAGACCGATTCTGTGTTCTTGAGGAGTGAATTTTTTGATTAAAACTTCAATTTCATCACCAAGAGCAAACATTGAATTTAAATTAACCTGACCGTCTGCAATTTCAGATGAAGGCAAAAGTGCTTCAACGCCCGGATAAATATTGATAAATGCGCCGAAAGAAGTAATTTTATTAATTGTACCTTTAATAACATCTCCTTCTTTAAACTTGTCAACAATTTCATCCCAAGGATTTGCACCCATTCTTTTTAAAGATAATGAAATTCTCTTTAAATCTTCATCAATTTTAATAATTTTAACTTCAATTTTTTGACCGAGTTGAATAACATCGCTCGGATGTTTAATTCTTTCCCAGCTGATTTCAGAAATAGGAAGAAGTCCGTCGATACCGTTGATATCAACAAATGCACCAAAGTCAGCAATTCTTACAACTTCACCTTCAACAATCTGGTCAACCGCAAGACGTGAAATAATTTCGTCAGCAACCATTTCTCTCTGTTGAGTATAAACCTGTCTTTGAGAAAGAATAAGTTTATTTCTCTTTGGATCAGCTTCTAAAATTTTAACTTCAATTTCCTGACCAACCTGCATTTCGGAAGGCGCACCCGTTCTTAATTGGCTGGAAGGAATGAAGCCTCTTAAACCTTCAATTTCGGCAATTAAACCGCCTTTAACGGATGAAACAACTTTTGCCATGCAATTTTCATTATTTGCCTTGATTTCGGTAAGCTTTTGCCAAGCTTGAGCGCAGGAAACTTTCTTCAAAGATAAAATTGCAACTTCATCATCTTCTTCATCTTTTACAATATAAAATTCTTTTTCATCCCAAAGTTTAATAATTTCATCATTATCCTTGTCGGGAAAATTTGAAATTTCTCTGTTAGGTAAAAATGCTTCTGTTTTAGCACCGATATCAACAAGATATCCGTCCTTTTCTTTTTTTACCACAACGCCTTTTACAACGTCTGCAACATTGATTTTGTAAGTGTAAGAATTGAGCAATAAATCTTCAAATTCTTGATTTGTCATTGTTTCTGTCATTAATTTATCCTTTCTAATTTATATTTTCTATTTTTTTAATTACTTCATCAATAATTGAATCGGGAGTGGAAGCCCCCGCCGTTATTGAAATATTATTTGAACTTTTAATTAATTGTGAAAAATCATCAAGCTCTCCCTGACCTTCAATATGAATTGTTTTTGTAATATTGCTTAAAAGCTGGGCAAGATGAGTTGTATTTGCGCTTTTTTTAGACCCAACAACAACCATTAAATCCGAACTTTTGGCAAGCTCTTTTGCTTCATTTTGCCTAAGCGTTGTCGAAGGGCAAATCGTGTTTTCAACCCTTAAAATTTTTGTTATTGAAGAAAGATAATCAATTACATCAAAAAGATATTCTTTTGTTTGAGTTGTCTGCAATACAAGCCCCACTTTGGAAGCAGACTTAATTTTATCCTCAATTTCATAAAGAACGTCCAAATTTTGTGCAACAAACACACAATCAGAATTCTTGGCATATTTTTGTGCGTTTGATGAAATTGCAATTACTTCAGGATGAGAGCTTTTTCCTAAAATTATAAGGAAATATCCTTCCTTTACAAGCTCAACCGCCTTATTTTGAGCCTTTTTCACGTCAAAACAGGTAAGGTCTGCAATTTCAAAACCTCTTTTTTTAATCTCTTCAAATACATCAATGCTTTCGCCGTGACTCCTGATTATACAAATACCTTCGCCATAAGAAGGCAGCTCGGTAATTGTTTCAATACCCATCTGTTCAAGCTCGTGAATAACATGCGAATTATGAATTAATTCGCCTAAAACCGAAATTTTTGTTGACGGATTTTCTTTTTTTAATTTTTTTATGGTGTCAACTGCTCGCTTCACACCGTAGCAAAAGCCTGCATTTCTGGCTAAACGTATATTTTTAATGGTATTGGACCATCCTTTGCAATAAAGTCAATATTTCTGTATGAAATATTGCTAAATATATTTAAACATAAACATTTTTTTAGTACAATAGAAATATAACAAGGAGATTTATGGATTATACAAACAAATCTTTAAAAGAGGAAATTCTATACTGGTCAAAAAGGCTTTACCAAAAAGACCTCTCACCCGCTCTAAGCGGAAATATTTCAATAAGAACGCCCGACGGAATTTTGATTTCCGCTTCAGGCACATGTTTGAACGATATGGATGAAAACGACATAGTTTTGATTGATTTAAACGGAAATTTAATTGAAGGTAATAAAAAACCTTCAAGCGAAAAAATAATGCACTGTGAAATATATTCAAAAAGAGATGACATAAAAGCAATAATCCACTCCCATTGCCCTTCAATTACCGCATTTGCGGTTGCTGACACTGCGATTAACAAAGCAATATTACCCGATTTTATTGCAAACTATGATGAAATCCCCGTAGTTCCATACTATTGCCCTTCAAGCATTGAACTTGCAACTTCAACGGGCGAATATTTTGAAAAATATGATGCCGTACTCTTAAAAAACCACGGCATTGTCTTGGGCGACAATTCTCTGCAAAACGCTTACTACAAGCTTGAAATGCTAAAAGCATACACCGAAACCTACTTTGGCGCACAGGTCATAGGAAGCCTAAAAACTCTTAATAAAAAACAATCATTGGAAATAAAACAGCTGTATTCAAAAAATAGGAGATAACAATGAACACAACCCAAATCATTGAAGCACGCTCAGGTGCGGTAACGGACGAAATGTATGTTATAGCCCGCATGGAAGGCAAAGACATTGAATATATAAGAGAAAAAGTTGCATCAGGCAGGGTTGTAATTCTAAAAAACAATCTGAGAACAAATTCAACACCAATTGCAATCGGCGAAGGTTTAAAAGTTAAAGTTAACGTAAATATCGGTACAACCAACAAAAAATCAACAATTGACGAAGAAATTGATAAAGTAAGAATATCGGAACAAGCAGGCGCAGATGCTTTAATGGATTTATCCACCGGAAGCTATATAGATGACACGAGAACATCAATAATACAAACTTCACATCTTCCGGTAGGCACATGCCCAATTTACCAAACAGGCAAAAATACTCTTGATAAACACAAAAATATTGCAAAATTGTCAAAAGAAAAAATGTTTTCAGATATTGAAAAACACTGTAAAGACGGCGTTGATTTTATAACGGTACACTGCGCACTCACAAGATTTGCACTTATGCAATTACAGCAGCAAAAAAGACTTATGGGAATTGTTTCAAAAGGCGGGGCAATGCTTGCCTGCTGGATGGAAGCAACAAGAAAAGAAAACCCCTTATATGAAAATTTTGATGAACTTTTGGATTTATTAAGGTCTTATGATGTTGTTCTTTCAATAGGAAGCGCATTAAGACCCGGCTGCACGCAAGATTCTTTTGACAGAGCACAAAGCGCCGAAACAATCGTTATGGGCGAACTCGTTAAAAGAGCAAGAGAAACAGGCGTCCAAGTTATGGTAGAAGGCGGAGGTCATATACCTCTGGACAAAATTATACCGACAGTAAAAACAATCAAAGAATATACCGATTTTGCTCCGTTATTTATCCACGGCCCCATAGTATGCGACTGTGCAATCGGCTATGATCATATAACGGGTGCAATAGGCTCCTCTTTGGCGGCATACAGCGGAGCAAACTTTATATGCTCATCAAGGCCCATGGAATGCCTTGAAAGCGCTACTACGGTACATATTAAAAACGGTATAACCGCCGCAAAAATTTCGGCACAAAGTGCAGATTTGGCACAAGAAGAAGAAAACGCCGTAAAAAGAAACAAAGAAATTGCTATCGCAAAAACCGAATACGATTGGAAAAAACAAACCGAAAATTCAATTGACGCAACGGTTTTTGACGGCATCAGCCCCGCAAAAAAGAAAAAACCCTGCACAATGTGCGGTGCTTATTGCTCAATGAAATCCTTTAAAAAGGTTAATTAAATTGACTGCAAAAATCTATTTTAATATAATTATTTTATGCAGCCACTTATTAGTACCGAAAATGTAGAAAAAGTTACCGAAGAAATCCTCTCCGACCTTTCAGGCTGGAGAAAAAAAATGATACACTACATTAAGGACGAAAACCCCGAATTAAATACCGCAATCATTGAGCTTACACAAAAAACACAACTTGACCCAAAAGCTCTTGCAACAGGGGCATATATGGCATATAAACTTCTTGAAAATGAAAACGGCGATTCGGACGAAGCCTCGTTTTATGATGAAGAAGAATAGTTTGGAAATTTATAAAATCAGGTGTTAATATTAAATCATGACTAATCTTAGTGAAAGCGAAATAGAACAAGCAAAACGGCTTGTTTCAATGTCTAAAATATCACAAATTTTAGAAAACATACGCGGTGTCATAGCTCGTGACAGAAAGCAAAAACAACCGCTTGTTCTAAGGGTTAACGAAGCTTTTATTTTCAATATAGCAAGAAAAGCAATACAAGAAAAAAACTCAACTTTTATAATGTCGATTGCGGGAGAATCGGCATCAGGCAAAACAACGCTAGTAAAAAACGCTTCAAAAGCCTGTTTAAAATCAGAAACAAACAATGTATACACCGTCATTTGCTGTGATGATTACTACAAAGATGCTTCCGATGAACTTAAAAAAGCGGGAAATTATGAAAATCTTTTTGAATCGGGTTTTAGTTTTGATACTCCTGATGCAATCGACCTTAATTTAATGAAAGAACATTTAATTCAACTAAAATCGGGACACAAGATATATTCTCCCCAATATAACTTTATAACTTGCGAAAGTCGAAAAAACTCCGTTTTAAAGACACCCGCAAAGTTAATTTTAAACGAAGGTTTATACGTATTAAACGAATCGCTGCGGGATATAATTGATGTAAAAATATATGTCTACACTCCGTTTGAAGTAATTAAAGAACGCTGGTTTGCAAGGGCTGCAAGCAGGGGAAAAACAGGTCTTGCCGCACAAATGCAATTCCATGACGTCAACCAAACGGCATTTCGCCACATTCGCCCGAGTATGGATACGGCGGATGTTGTAATTAACGGTATGACAACCCAAGAATATATTGAAGACTTTATTCAAGAACTTATTGAAGCCATAACCTCGGTCACAAAAAACAACAATAATACGTTGTAATATATAAGCTTTTCTTGACAAAAGCTATTTATATATTATGATTATATTTGTCCAATGGGGCGTCGCCAAGTGGTAAGGCACCTGGTTTTGGTCCAGGCATTTCGGAGGTTCGAGTCCTTCCGCCCCAGCCAAAAACGCATTTAAGTTTTTTGAATGCGTTTTTTTTGTTTAAATAATTTAAATAAAAAAATACACCCGCTGTTAAAAGTTAATAACGGGTGTATTTATTTGTTATGTCTTTATGTTACAAGCCGTTTTGCGACCTGTTTATTAGCTCTAGTGGCATCTGTCTTCCCAGTAGCGACCCTCGTAATGTTTGCAGAATTCCTCATTTGAGAGGGAATTTGAGCCGGAGCCTGAAGGAGATACGGGATCGCTCCATGTAGAATTGCCGTTTGAGCCGGAGCCGCCGCCAGTACCGCTTGAGCCGCCGCCAGTACCGCTTGAGCCGCCACCGGTACCGCTTGAGCCGCCACCGGTACCGATTGAGCCGCCGGTATTTGAGCCTGAAGGAAGTGCAGGATCGCTCCATGTAGAGTTACAATTTGAGCCTGTGCAAACCGAGCCTGAATTTGTATTTGATTTGCAGTCGGGATCATGTTTTGGATTGCATCCTGAGCCCGTGCAAACAGAGCTTGATGTTGAAGTTGATTTGCTGTCAGGATCAGGTTTTGGATTGCATCCTGAGCCCGTGCAAACAGAGCTTGATGTTGAAGTTGATTTGCTGTCAGGATCAGGTTTTGGATTGCATCCTGAGCCCGTGCAAACTGAGCTTGATGTTGAAGTTGATATGCTGTCAGGATTTGGTTTTGGATTGCATCCTGAGCCCGTGCAAGGAGGATTGCATCCTGAGCCCGTGCAAACAGAGCCTGAGTTCGGATTAGGATCCGGTTTTGGTGTAGGACCGGGGTTGCAATTAGAGCCCGTGCAAGGAGGATTGCATCCGGAGCCTGTGCAAACAGAGCCGTTATCTGTACAGCCTTGGCAATTTGAGCCGGAGCATGGTTTTGGTGTAGGAGTGTCACCCGTTGACTTACACCAAGGCCAGAAACAGCGATTATCTCCGCCTTCATCTCCGCCGCCACCCGTGCCGATATCGGGTACACCGACATCATCATAGTCATCACCGGCACTTGGAGTTGTTGTTTTACTTGTGTCACCCGTTGAGCCATCGCTATTTTTATCAAATTCAGATCCCGAGGTATCATCTTTACTTAATTTTGAAGAACGTAAGTACGCTCTTTCAACATCACCGCCAACGGAAACTTTACCGTCAACATCAAAAACTATTGCAAATCTGTCTCTGTTAGGTGCATTAAGTGCTTGCTGGCTAAGATTACTCAAACCTTCAAAACCGTTTATGATGCCGTCAGCAGAAGAATAGCAGAAACCCGTATAATCCGAAGAGCTTCCGCATGCGCTTGCTATCGTGCCGTAATCAGGGCTGTTTGGTCCTTTTTTAAGTCCGTCTACGTCAACAATTATAGCTCTTTTACCCAGACCGCAAGTTGCTGCATTAGCAGGGTTGCTAAAATCACAGCCCGTATAATCATCTTTTCCGACTACCGGAACAAACCAGGCAACTCCGTCCGTTGTTTCAAAATAACAACCGCTTGAATCGGTTTTAATATCACTGGCAAGGTTTAATCTGTCCGCAAAAAGTCTGCAGAATTTATGATCGCCGCCAAATGACTTATCTCCAACGGTTACTGTATCCGTATTTAACAAACCGACTCTATCCTCTTTATAAGGATACAACGATTCGTCATTAACAATTTCTCCGATTGTACGCTCAGCAACCGAGAAAGATTTTTTAAACATTGCTTTATACTTATCAGGTGTTGCACGATGCATATTGAGCAACATAATAAGTGCCAAAAAGCCGATAACACAAAGTACTATCAGAATTTCAGCAAGCGTAAAGCCATGTGTTTTTGTAATCTCACAAACTTTCATACTTTAATCCTTAAATTATGTAATCCGACAATATAATTTTATTTTTTAGAGCTGTGTTTGTCAAGTGAAAGCAAGCTTAAATTCCTCATATTAGATGAAAAACAGATATACCCAAGTCCGATATACTCGAAATACCGGTGTTTTGCAGAAATGTATTCCATATTGGTATAAATGCCCGAAAATAAGAAAATATAACGTATTAAGACATATTTCTTAATTATTGTTATCTTTATTCAGTTTGTCTGCACGCAGGTATTCGTCTTCAAGTTCACCCTGTCGAACGCTTACATTTCCGTCAACATTAATTATTATTGCAAATCTGTCTCTGTTGGGTAAATTTTTCTCATTCGAATTTAGACTTGTAAGCTTATTTGGATTGTTTATACCGCTCGAACTATAACAAAAACCGGAATAATCCGAAGGACTTGAACTGCAGGCGCCAAGACTGCCGTAATTCGGTTTGTTGGGACCTCTTTTAAGCCCGTCAACATCAACAACAATAACTGCTTTTTGACCGACACCGCAGGTATGATAAGCATCAATTGTGCAAGACGCTTCATCCCCAAGCACGGGAACAAACCAGGCAACTCCGTCCGTTGTTTCAAAATAACAGCCGTCATCAGTATAAAAAAGCTTGCTTGCAAGATTTAATCTGTCTGCAAAAAGAGTGCAGAGTTTTAATTTTCCGCCGATTTTTGTAATTTCGCCTCTGCTTGTCACAATTGAAGTAGAGGGAATACCGACTTCTTCCGTATTTACGAGTTTGATTTTTTTAGGGTCAAACGGATATAGCGATTCGTCGGCTGCAATGTCGTTAATTGCACGCTGAGCAACAGAGAATGCTTTTTTGAACATAGCTTTATTTTTGTCAGGAGTTGCACGCTGTACGTTAACCAATAAAAGTACGGCTAAAACACCCAGTATACACATAACTATAAGAGTTTCCGCAAGGGTGAAGCCATATTTTTTTTCAATATCGTAAAATTTCATTATAATCGTAAAATCCTTATTTAATAAACTTCTATCGTAATTCTATTTTTTATATTTGAATTTGTCAAGCATAACAATGAAGAACAGATTTGCACCCAAATTTTGTTATGACTTTTAAAAATAATCTTTTAAAAACAACGCCAAGCGCTTTTACCAAAGTATAAGCACGGCTCCATACCTGTTATTGCGAGGATTAGTAATTGCTTCAAATAATTTTGCCGCAGGCTCAACATCTTTCATACAGCCGGCATCATCCGTACCCTTCTTAAGACAAGTTTGCGAAGAACTGCGTTTTGAAGAAATTGAGCCGACTATCATACTCATCTTGTCCCATGTTATATCGGAACGATAAGAGGAGTCTTTAAATAACAAATTAACACCAATCTGAGGGTTTGCAGAGCCGAGGATGCCGTAATTTGTTCTTCTGTTTGTCAGAGTAGATACATCCGAAAAATGACCTATTTCAAAAATCCCGTTATCGGTATGATTACCGTCCTCGCCTGTTTTTACACAGCCGTTTAATTTAATTGCCATATAATGATCGCTCGGAGCACCGGAAGAATCATAAGCAGTAACTTCAACGGGAGAACAGCTTGTTTGCCTTAATGCCGCATCATCAACACAAGGTCTTCCCGCCGTAGTTAATCTGCATTCCGAAACATTAGATGCAATAATTGTATGATTGTTTAAAATACCGTTTGTGGTTGTTGTTTGTTGATATCCTTTTGCATCTAAAATTTCAGCACCTAAATTATAATCGCCGTCTTCAATAATTAAAGGGGCAATTCTTGTAACACCGGACTCGTGGTTATTTTCATCATATACGCCGGGTCTTATTCCGATATCATTTCCCAGCTCGTCCGAATATGCGGTAATGACCTGACCAAATCGACGTGCGGAACCGGTTTCATTATTACCCGCACCTCTTGCAACAACATAAAACCTGGCGGGACGCTGATTTAGTTTTAAAATACATATATCACCCGTATTTGTACTATCTGCAAGTTCTTTGGGCTCAGGCGAAAGAGTTGTTCTTTCATCTGACTGCCACTGATAAAGTCTGCCATCGTCCCACCAACAGGCAAACTGTCCCCTTGTTGTAACAACTTCTTGCCGTTTTACGGTTTTTGTAATCAATGACATCATTAGAACGCAAACAAGCATTATAATTATCATTGAAACAAGCGTTTCAACAAGGGTAAAGCCTAAAAAGAATTTATTTTGTTTTGTTTTATGAGTTTGTTTCATTTTTATTCTACCAAGTAATTATAACAGAGCCGTCTCCGCCTTTGAGGTTTGTTTCTTGCGGCAAGTCAAATTGGTTTACAGTACCGCCTGCCATAGTAACAGCACCGGTGTAGATATTTTTGTCTCTATTATACATAATTTTTGAAGGAGCATCTTTTAAAATCGAATTAGATCCTGCCGAGGAATTAAAGATTACTGCATCTCCGTAATTTGTATCAATATAATTATATTCTGCACCTTTAGTACCGATTCCCGCACCGGAGCGACCTGCACCGAGACCGACAGCGCTGGAGTTTTTAACTATGGACTTAATTGAATCAAATCCCGAAGGCTTATATGCCGTCACATTCATATTAAATGAAGATTTTATATCGTTTCTCTGACAGCAATCTGTCGTTTTTGTGCCCGAAAAACACTGGTTAATTTTATCCACTCTTTGAAATTGCGGATTAGCTCTATATGCATATTCGTAAGTACCATGTATTGCTCCTCTGTCAAAAAGAGCATCGTCAAGGTGTTCATATATATTTGTCGAATCACCTGCATAACAAGGAACATATTTATCGGTTTCAAAGCCGCCTTTTCCGCCTTTTCCGCCTTTTGCAAAAAGAATTTGCTGATTAGCGGCAGCTCCAGGAACTCTAAGCGAAACTATTGTGTCGTGTCCGTTGTTGCCTTGAGGATTTCTTGCTCTTTTATTACTTTGTTCTACATAATATTTATAATTGATTGCAGAAGTATTTGAAGCTCCGTCTTTTACAATAGCCTTCAAACTTAAATTACTAAATTGGGTCGAAGCCAAATCAGCAGCATTGGACAAATTCCAGTTTCCGCCGCTTCCGATTCTTACTACAAGATGAGTACCTCTTGCGGGAGTTTTAGGTATTTTGGTTGTAACATATTCGCCGGGGGTGCCTGCTTCGCCATATCCGAGCCATTTAATTGAAAAAGGATATGACCAGCTAAATTGTTCATTGTGCGGTTTTGATAAGTCTGGTCCTACACCCGCCGGCACGCTCCCTTCATCTGGCTCCCAAACATATGAATAACCGGATGTCCCCGTTTTTTCATCATGCCACTTTACCTTATTACCTTCTTTATCTGTTTGATAAACTCTATTTAAATTAAAATTCGTGACATCGCCGCCAGATGCAGATGCACTAGCATCGTGTGTGGTTTTACATGCATCAGCTTGGAGGCTATTAGTTAATTTTTTGCAAGATGTTGGAGAACCGCCATTTGCAGATGCTGTTAGTGAAACTCCGCCCGACGCTGATTTAAAGGAAACACTGCAGCTTTTACCGGTATAGCCCAAGCATCCATCCATAGCAGGGGAGCTAAATTCACCGCAACTCTCTTTACTTCCCAAATCGACTGCACTTGTATTACCGTCTTTGCCTTTCAGTTTATCTCCTATTTCCCAAAAATTATTAAAATCTAAATTGCAATCGGCATTACTTGAAGGATTAAAACTTTCGTCACCGCGAAGTTTTGAATAATCAGTTGAAGCAACTGCACAAGCTCCTGCGCCATAATAAGTATTAAGATTATAATAGGCTGTTTTATCTATGTGACATGGATTATCAAGCACACAACCGCTGTGATAATCTTTATAATTCCATTGAACGGCAGCACAAGCAGCACCGCCTGCACCACCGCAAGCTAAAACGGAAGGCTTGAATTTATGTTCTTTATCAATATTGTAATTACTATCCGTACCTTCAATCATTTCAATACTTCCCCATCTCGGAACATTGTATACTTCCGATCTTTGTCCGGGTCCGCCTAAAACTTTTGTATATGTCAAAACATCATGCGGGAAATAGTTTTTTCCGCTGCCGGGTGTAATAGGAACAACAATACGTTGTGATCCGCCAAAAACAGTAACTTGTCTATTTAAACCTAAATTATAGAAAAAGTCATCACCATATTCTCTTCCTTGGTCACGGCAAAATCTGTGATCATCAGTTCTTATAGGGGTATCACTATCTTCATAGGTCGCTATTTTTCCATCCGCGCCTCTTTTAAAACGGCAATTATGAGGTGCGTGTATATTTGCTCTGGTAATATTTCCGTACACACCGCCCCCTAAACGGCTATTAATATATTTTGCCGCTTCATCAATATTTCTAGTAATTTCCGTCTCCGCCATCAATGCTGATTCACCATAATTTTGGTCACCTTCCGGAGATACGATTTCCTCCGATAAAAACAGATTACCCCCCGCAGGAGCAAACCGCCCTACAATTGCATAATCCGCATCAAGATCGTCGGCATGGGTATGATGAGCGGCTACGTATGTTTTTGCCATGTCATATACCTGGTTAAGAGATACATGTTCTGACCTTCTATTAAACTCATTTCCGTCAGAATCGGCAACCTCTTGCGTATGAATCGGAACTGCAGCAACCGGCCCGCCGCCTGCACCGCCGCCGCCAACAGCGTGGACTACCATATCTTTTGCATTTTCCGGAAGTTCAAACATTGTTTCGCAATCTTCATCAAATCTTGCAACTCTTGTGTAATTACCATGACCGTCGTTACACATTAAATGCCTGTCAATCATTGCATTGGAATTGCCCGAATAAAATCTTTCCCAAGGATAGGCAAGAAGTTGTGTATCTTGTTCGGAAGATTGATAATTTTCAACTATCCAAAGGTTTGCATGGTTTTGTGCAATAATTCCTCTGTCGGCTACATTAGTAAAAGGAATGCTTCTTGCAATCCTATCATCAATTATTCTTCTGGAGCCGGGCGCTACTTCGCCGCCACCAAGCGCAAAGAAGTTAGCCGCAGCCGGGTCATCTTGGACAGTTACAGGGTTTGCTGCCTCATTAACCGTAACTCTTTTATAGTTAATACTTGCATCATCAAAAAGCCATCTGCCCCCTCTTTTAACAACTTCCGTATGTTCAGTATTGTCACGTGATGAAGTAATTCTAACTCTTGCATCCGTAATTGAGCCGTCGGCATTGATAATAGGTACCGCATCATAATATTCAATATAATACAAATTACCATCGGGACTGACGGCACCATCGGGTATGACGGCGGATGTAATTCTCTCATAAACTCTAATTTTTTGTTTTGATTTTGTATCAGGGATTTTTTCAAAATAATCATCTCCGATTTTTAAGATTTCCTTGGTAAAAACTTCATATCTGCCGTGGGCGCCCCCTCCGAGAGTTGAATTTGCATCAGAAAAGTTTGCAAGTTTTCTTGTTAAAGAAGGTGTCATTGCGGCAACCGCAACCGCAACCGCCACAACAATAATAGCCGTTTCTAAAATCGAGAAAGCTGATTTTAAATTTTTTTTCTTTTTTTCAATTTTCATAATTCTCATATATCCCTTTTAATTCCATTTTTACCATAAAATCTTAATTTGACCGTACAATCCGGCTTCGTTTGCAGCACCGCTCATTCCGCATGTTTGACTGAATGCGCTTTGCTTTGCTTGTGTATATTCGTCTGCTTCCGGACTTGTTGCATCTATATCCAAACCTTCCGGAAAGTCTTCATTTGTTGTAACACCGCCTCTTGCTCTTGCAAGTTCATACCAATTATTGCCTGCTGCGCCGTTATCACCAAGAAGGTCTTTAAAAGTATCGGGATTGGTTGCATTTGGCAGCCAAAATAAAACAGTATCTTGTCCGTTAGTGTTATTTTCTCCGCCTTGACCTATGTGGAAATAGTATAGTCCGTTCATGGCAGGAAGATAGAGCGTTTTAGATTCACCCGGAGTTCCGGCAAGATGCGCTCCGCCGCCTCCGCCGCCGCCGATTAAGTGTATTGTTACAAATTCATTTCTGTTTGGGTCAAGAGGGTCTCTGTTGGTACTGTTTTGATTAACTACGCAATAAGCCGTATTAGCGGTTGTACCGTCTTGAGCCGCATCAAATGCACATTCGCTGCTTACGAATACAAATATATTTCTGTCATTAAACTGATCTCTGTTTGCGGCAGTGCAATCATCAAACGGAAAAGTCCACTCTCCCGAAGGAGAAGCCATGTCATTTGTATAATGGTTTTTCTTAATTGCTACCGAAAGAATCATGGCAAGCACGAAAAACGAAATCATCATACTCATCATAAACTCTATTATTGTAAATCCATCTCTTCGCAAGTTGCTTTTCCTTATTTTATACAATGGCATTATAATACCATTCGGCATTTTTGTAAAATTCTTTAATTTAAAAGAGGTAATGTTAATTTTTATGTATTTTAATTTAAAAAATATTATGATATTATTTAAAAAAAGCAGGGAGTTTTATATATGATAATAAGAAAAAAAGCGTTTACATTGGCTGAAATGCTGATTGTTATGACAATTATAGGCATCATTGTTGTTTTGGGGCTGATTACCTTAAACGGTGTGATGAACGACTATGGAGCATCTTATTACAATGCATATTTAACTCTTAAAAAAGCTGCGTACAATGTTTTAGCGGATCCGTATTGTCCGGATGCAACATCGGGGGGAGAAATATGCCCCGACGGTACAAGAGCATTTCCGACAACTTCGCAGGAGCTATGCTTGAGGTTAACCGAATTTATCAACGTTGCAAGTGATGACGAAAACGGAATAAGATGCGATGCTCAGTTTGCGGCAAAACCGGACGGTACTACATTTTTAAATGACGGAAATAATGTCAATAGCTCAAATCCTAATAATGTAGTTGGTTTTACTTCCAGTAATTCATACAGATATTATATATCAAACAAGCTCAGCTACCTTATCTCAAAGAAAACCGAAGCTGTTTCAAGCAATTTTCAAGAAACCGAGTGTCATTATAACTGTCTTGAAGATTCAAAAGGGAATAGAAATTGCTTTCTTGTATACTGCGAAAGAAACGGCACAAACGAAAGCGAAGACAGGCTTGATAATAACGGATTTTATGTAACTAATTTCTTTGTGGTTTTTGTTGATATAAACGGCAAGAAAACTCCAAACAGAACAAATAAAACATCAAGACAAACAATATATCCCGATATTGTTCCTTTTATCGTGACTACAAAAGGAGATGTTATCCCCGTCGGATATCCGGTATTTGACCTTAGATATATGTCGGCAAAAGTTAAATATCCCGATTATAAAATGGAAGCAGGAAATCCTGTTATAAGAGCGCAGGAAGAAATGTTTTCAAAAAGTGAAACATACGAAAATGCAAGAACGGAAGCATGGGGAAATGAAAGTATGAACGCAAATATACCAATGAGCGTTGATTATAACAAAATTGATATCTTGAGACCTTTGTATACAAATGTATTAGATAAAACCGGTGCTCAAGTTACACCGAATTGGGCAAGTTCATTCAATGAGGCACAAGGATGCGAAGAAAACTCCGCCGCTTGCAGAGTTATAGTTGACAGCTTTAAAGAAAGAAGATTTTAATTTTTAGCCATGTATAAAATATCGGTTATAATCCCTGCATATAACAGCGAAAAGTATATTTCAAGCTGTCTTAATTCAATTATCAATCAAAGTTTTGATGATTTTGAAGTAATTGTAATAAACGACGGCTCATGCGATAAAACAGGGGAAATCGCCCTTGAATACGCAAAAAAAGATAAAAGAATTAAATATTTTTCTCAAAAAAACAAAGGTCCTTCTTCCGCACGGAATTTAGGGATTAAGGAAGCAAAAGGGGAATATATTTTATTTGTTGATTGTGATGATTGGCTTAATTCTGATTATCTTCGGGAGCTTTATGGTGCAATTATAAAAAACGGGAGCGATATAGCCGTTTCAAATTTAATCAGAAAAGGGAAATATAAGTATAAACACAGATTTAACTATAAAGAAGAAAAAACTGCGCAAGATTTGGCCCAAAAAACAAAACTTTTAAAAGTTCCTTTGTGCTGTTATGCCACAGGGAAACTCTATAAAAAAGAATTGGTTGAAAATCAGCCTTTTATAGACGGAGTATTTTTTGAAGATATGATGTGGCTTCCCGAGGTAATAAAAAAATCAAAAAAAATTGTAACGGCTCCCGAGGCAATTTATTATTACAGGGTAAATAATTCTTCAATCGTTAAAAAAACACCGAGCAAAAAGAAACAGCAGGATTTATACAACGCAAAAAAATATATTGTAAAATTTTTTGAAGAGAACAATTTAAAACTTAGCGGCAAAGAAAAAAACGTTACAAAATTTACATATTATTTTCTTAAAATTCCGATTTTAAAAATAAAAGAAAAAGGATGTATTGAAACATATCTTCTTTTCGGATTTTTGCCGATATTTATTAAAAAACTCAATAAAGAGGTTATGTAAAAAAGTTTATAATTTTTAAAAATTATTGTAAAATATTTTAGATTTAATTTTTTGTTGGGAGAATAAAGTTGAAAAACACAGACGGGAACGTATTATCCTTTTTGGAAAACAAAACAACGACATATAAAGACAGAATTGCGCTCGGCATGAAAAATGATTTCGGGTGGATTGAATATACTTATGAAGGTTTGGGACAGATGAGCAGAAAAATTGCATCTTATCTGATAAACGACCTTCAAGTTAAAAGACAGGGCAAGGTTGCAATATTATCCGAGTCTAAAGTTGAATTCGGGGCGGCATTTTTTGCTTCGGTTATAGCGGGAACTACTTTTATTCCTCTTGATATTAAATTAACCATCCATGAACTTAATTCGATTATGTCAAATTGCGAGCCGGAAACGATTTTTGTATCGGAGCGTTATCTTGAAACCGTTCTTGAGCTTAAAAAAACAATTACCTCAATAAAAAATATAATTCTTATTGATAATGTTAAAAATTCGCAATATATAAGTATATATAATCTTCCGAACAATTATACGGCAAAATTTCGCCACAGAAGCCTTAATTCAACGGCTTTAATTATATATACATCAGGTACTACGGGTAAACCCAAAGGAGTTCAGACGACTTTTAAAAATCTGCTTTCTCAAATTCAAGATTTAAAAATCGAGCTTGATTATGTATTTAAAAATGATGAACAGGTTAATGTGCTCTCAATATTGCCTATGAATCATCTTTTTGAATTTACCGTCGGCTTTGCGACGTTTTTAAATATGGGCTATTCGATTTATTATACGAAATCCCTCAGACCAAAAGACGTGCTCGGGGTTATGAAAGACAGAAGAATTAAGTTTATGATAACAGTTCCTTCGTTTTTCAAAATGCTAAAAACACAGCTTGAAGGCGACCTTGCAAAAGAATCAAAATGGAAACATATGCTCTATAATTTTAAATATCACTATATTGCAAAATTTATCCCCTTCAAACCGCTTAAAAAGATGTTGTTTAAAGATATACACGACAGATTCGGAAACAACTTTTACGGATTTATTTCGGGCGGTGCGCCAATGGATTTGGATATGGCAAAATATTTTAACCGCATCGGAATTACGGTACATCAAGGATACGGGCTTTCGGAAGCAAGCCCCGTTGTTACGATGAATTTAAGAAAAGGACTTGATATCAGGTCTGTCGGAATTCTTTTAAACAGTTTTGAAGCAAAGCTTGATAAAGATACAAACGAGCTTCTTGTTAAAGGTCCTGCCGTTATGAAAGGGTATTATAAGCAGGAAGAATTGACAAAAGAAACAATTGATGAAGAAGGCTGGCTTAAAACAGGGGATATCGCCCGAATTGACAAAAAAGGACAGGTGTTTATTACGGGAAGAATTAAAAACATGATTGTTCTTGCGGGCGGAAAAAAAGTATTTCCCGAAGAAGTTGAAGCTGCGCTTGATGAAAGCGAATTAATCAAAGAAGCGTGCGCCCTTTCAACCACAAAACAAACAGGCGAAAAAAAAGGCAACGAAGAAGTAAGCGTTGTTGTTGTGGGTCATGATGAACTTTATGAAAAATATGACGATAAAACGGTTGAAAAAATGCTTATAGCAGAGGTTAAAAAAAGAAGCCAAAAGCTTTCGCTGTTTAAACGTCCGACAAATATTATAGTTTATAAAGGGCTTCTTCCACGCACGGCAACAAGAAAAATTGTGCGCAAAGAGGTTAAAAAGCTTGTAAGTGTCTGATTTCAATAATATTTCACAATTAATATGCGACTATTTGTCATATCTTGAAATTGAAAAAGGACTGTCAAAGAATACAATAGCCGCTTATCAAAATGATATAATTACGTTTTTTGATTTTATTGAAAAAGAAAACGAAAACACAGCCTTAAATGAGATTAAAAGACGGGATTTTTCATCTTATACAAAATATCTTGCAAGAAAAGAAATTAATCCCTCGAGCATAGTAAGAAAAATCGCATCAATTAAAGGGTTTTTTAAATTTTTATGCCACAGAAGAGATATTGAAACAAACCCCGCCATATCAATTACTTCGCCTAAACTGCCCAAAAAATTACCAAAAGTTTTAACCATATCCGAAGTTGAAAAAATATTAAAAAATCATCTCTCAATATTTGAATATGCGGTTATTGAGCTTTTATATTCCGCAGGAATAAGGGTCAGCGAGCTTGTTGAATTACAGCTTAAAAATATGGATTTATCTCAAAAAGTGATAAAAGTATTCGGTAAAGGCTCAAAAGAGCGAATTGTGCCGATAAATAACAAATGCATTAATGCTCTGCAAAAATATTTGAAACAAAGGGAACTAACCGCCCTTAAATATAATTCAAAACCATATTTATTTTTAAATTCAAGAGGGGGAAAAATCAGCCGCCAGAGGGTTTATAAAATTATAAAAAAACAAGGCGAAATTATAAATAAAAAAATCTCTCCGCATACCTTGAGGCACAGTTTTGCAACACATCTTCTCGAAAGAGGAGCCGACCTCAGGGTTGTACAGGAATTATTGGGACATGCAAGCATTGTAACAACGCAATTATACACCCATATAAGCAAAAAAACCTTGAGAGAAGTCTATTTTTCAATTCAGGAGAAATAAAATAAGAAAAAGCCGTCATAAGGCGGCTACTAGACTTGGGGAGGAGGTTTTGAAAAGGGTTTCCCCTTATCAAATTCTTATATTAATTTTTTCGTCATAAAACTTAACAATCTTTAGAATAAAAAAATTGATTTCATACAAAAGATGTAAATTGAA
Organism: Candidatus Gastranaerophilales bacterium; assembly: GCA_947589425.1. Classification (GTDB taxonomy): domain Bacteria; phylum Cyanobacteriota; class Vampirovibrionia; order Gastranaerophilales; family Gastranaerophilaceae; genus RUG14156. The sequence continues at coordinate 135,423 of CANQAV010000001.1, forward strand.
AACGTAAACCATACAACTAACAGTCAAAAATTAGACATTTAAGGACACAAACTCAAAAACACTTATTTTAAATAAGTGTTTTAAGGATGGAAATATACAGTGGATATAACCTACTTTAGAGAATTCCACCGTATTATTTTTTATAACGTTTTCCGCAAACTTCATGCACGTTTTCAATTGATATAAATGCATCTTCATCAATATTTTGAACAAGTTCTTTAAGTTTGTACAGCTCAATTCGAGGAACAACGCAGTATATCATTGTTTTTTTGGCTTTAGAGTATCCGCCCTGTGCTTCAAGATAGGTTACGGTTTTATTTAAATTATTAATTATTGCCTGTCCTAATTCATGTCCTTTATCGGAAACTATTCTGATTGATTTTTCTTCGCTTAAACCTTGCACAATTGTATCAATTGCCCGATATGCAACAAGATAAGTCAAAGTTGAACACATTGCCTGCTCCCAGCCGTATAAAAATCCTGCGGCGCTAAAAACAAAAACATTGATAAACATTATAATTTCGCCAACCGAATAGGGATATTTTTTTGAAATTTTCATGGCAAGAATTTCAGTTCCGTCCAGACAGGAATTATTTTTTAATACAATTCCGACACCCGTTCCCAAAATACCCCCTCCGAAAAGTGCCGCTAAAATAAGGTTATCTGTAATCGGAGAATGAAAATGTGCCGTAAAATAATTTACAAAAAGAGCAAGCGCACTAACGCTATAGAGTGCAAGAAATATAAACTTTTTGCCAAATTCATTGTATGCGAGAAGCAAAAAAGGAATATTTAAAACAACAAGAAATATACCCAGATTAAACTTAGTAATATAACTTGCCATGATTGATATACCCACTATTCCGCCATCGATTATATTGTTCGGAACAAGGAAGGTTTCAAGCGCAAAAGCTGCAATCAATGCTCCGAGAGTGGCAAATATTAAATTGATTATTAAATCCTTCATACATTTATGATAAAATAACCATATGAAAAAGTATACAACTTTATCAATTATTTTAATTTTTTCGTTGTTTTTGCTTACATCTTGCGCAAGGCTTAAAAAAGAGCCTACTGACTTGGAAATAATATATGAAAGAGGATATCTCATTGCAGGTGTAAAAACCGATTCTCCGCCCTTTGGATATTACGACAAAAACGGGGAATTAACCGGTATTGATATTGAACTTACAAAAAAGATAGCCGATGAAATTTTTGAAGAAGAAAATTCGAAAAGAATATATTTTGTGCCCGTTACCCCTCAGACAAAAATTGCAAAATTAAACTCAAAAGAGATTGATATAATTGTTGCAACACTTAGTATCACACCAAAAAGAAAACTGATAATGGATTTTTCAATTCCATATTTTACGGCAAACCAAACAATCATGACCAAAAAAGATTCAGACATTAAAAACATATATTATTTTAACAAAAAAGGGAAATTGGGTGTCGTGCTCGGTACTACCGGTGAAAAGGCGGCACGCATGATTGTTCCCAACGCTTATGTTATAGGTATGACAAATTACACCGAAGCGCTTAAAAACTTAAAAAACGGAAACATCAACGGAATTTTGGGCGATGATGCAATTCTGAAAGGATTAAACAAGGGCGATTACAAAATCATACCTCATTCCTATTCTAAAGAGTTTTATGGCGTTGGTGTCAGAAAAACGGAAAATTCTAAAGATTTGTTAAAGAAAATAGATACCGCAATATCCGCTCTGTTAGACGAAAAAAGGTTTAACAGCAGTTTAAACAATGCTAAAATTAATAAAAAATAAAATTTCCATTATAATGATGTTTATGGATAGAATTAAAAATAAATCATTTTTTTATTATCTTGTGTTTTGGGGAGTTGTTTTAGCAGCTATATGTCTAAACCTTAATGCATATCACTCAAACTTGATTGCAAATAAAACCCCGGAATTGATTTTGGCATCCCTTGCGGCGGTGTTTATCTGTATAGGAATTAAATTCCCCGTAAACAAGTGTATCCGGGAAACAAAAAAAGTATCAAAGTATATAAATTCTTCACTTACAAGGATTTTAATTAATAAAAACAAATTTTTCTGCATTGTATTAATTGCGGCTTTTGTTGTACTGTACAAATTTTTAATTCTGAATTCCATATCTTTAAAACATGGTTTTGCATATTTTATTTTAGGTATTCTGATACATAAAACCCTAAGCATCATAGGATATTTTTTCTTAAAAGATGCACAGAATTCAACCCTTGAAGCAATTGAAAATTCGGCAATTGACGGCAGTCAAAATGCTTTTAACGCATCTGCCTTATATTCCGTTATTTTAATATGTCTTTCATCCGTGATAACGGTAATTGTGTGTTTATTACAAACGGAAACACTTTATTTACTTATATATCTGTCGGGTATTGCTTTCTGTTCTTTTTATGACGGCACAATCAATTGCGTCCTTAAAGTTTCGTCATTAAATGCATCAATTATGACACCACGTGTTGAAAACAACTTAACCGAGAACGATAAAAGAAATCCCATAACGCTTCTTAAAGATGTTGCGGGGAACATATTAAAATCTAACTCGGATATAACCGGACTTTTAGAAACATATATAATCCTGACCACAATATGCTTTATAACGGGAAGACTGATAAACAATATAATCTGTACATACATTCCCATAATTTTTGCCGCCAACATAATATTGACTTCAACAATATCACTTATGAATACAAAATTATATAAAACCAAAATTCCCGAAAAAAAATTTTTAACCTCGGCTCTTATAGGTATCATTATTAATGTCTTAATGATATATCGCTTTATTGAACTTCAAATTCCCGAAAGGTCACGGCTTATTTCATGTTTTCTCACGGGAATAATTTACGGATATTTACTGTATTTTTCCAATAAAAAATTTTTATTTGAAAAGTCCAAATCCGTTGTAAACATAATAAACGCATCCTTTGCAAATTCGGCTCAAACCGTCATACAAACATTCAGAGAAAGTTTTAAAAACATATTTACGCCGTTTGTATTAACGGGTTTATCAATAGCGCTTGCATATACAATGTGTTACGGAATGCAGGAGTCCCAATGGGGAATATACGGCATAATATTAAGTGCACTTGGGTTTTTATGCCCAATATGCTCCTCGCTTGAAGAAAATATTTTTTCAAATGTACTTTCCGATTTATCAATATTTGCCAAAACAAAACAACAAGATATCAATTCCGATGCACAAGAAAGAATTGTTTCACTAAAAGAAGAATCAATAAAAACAAAAGTCAATGCCGAAATATACGGTTGTAATTCAAACATATATACCGCAATAGCAATAATAATGTGCTGCTCTTTATTAAGCGGTTTCAAAAGTATTGACTTAATAAACCCGTATGTTCTTTTTGCGGTCATTACAGGTCTTTGTGTTCCTTTTTTGTATTGCGCATATATCTTAAACTGTTGCGCAAAGTGTACATCTAAGCTTGTGTTTGAAATAAAAAAGCAACTGAAAAAATTTCCTCAAATAATAAAATATGAAATGCGGCCCGATTATGAAAAATGTATAGATACGGGAGTAATATTATCTGCTTATAATACGATTTTATATAATTTGCTTCCGCTGATTATCTTTTGGATAGTGACAAAAACAAATACTGCTTGCCTTGAAGGCTTTCTTCTGGCATTAATATTTACAAGCGCAATAATAGTTTTGATTTCATCAGATTCAAAAAACATAGCAAAAACCGCACTTATATGTTTTTCGTCTCAATATCAAAAAACATACAAAACACAAGAATATTATTCAATAAATACCGCATTTTTAATTGCAAAAGAATTTAAAAATACCCTTGTTCCTTCATTGTGTTTATTATTTAAATCCTATGCCGTATTTACCCTTTTGATTGTCCCTCTTGTTAAATAGCTTTCAAATGTGTATAATTTTGTACGGCAAAAGTTATGACTCTAAGAAACAAACAAATTGAATATTATAAAGAAATTTTAAAAGAAAACGAGTTTCTTCTTTTAAAATCCAAAGACGGTTTTTTTAAAAATCACTATATAAAATCCCCTCTTAACGTTTTAACTAATTTTTCGGGAACGGAAGGCGAAGCAATAATTGATTGCAGAGGGAAAATCAGACTTTTTGTCGATACACGATATCATATTTTAGTTGATAAACAAGCGTTTAGCGATATTGAAGTATATAAAATGGATTTCAGCGAATGGTTTTTCGGAGCATTTCAAAAATTTTATAAAAAAAATTCAATTCTCTATGTATATGACGATATTTCGCTTTATGAATATATGGAGCTTGATAAATATTTTGATTTAAGACGTTATTCGCTTAAAAAAGAGTTTTTGAAAAATGATGACTTTAATAAAAAAGCTCAAATTTTTGTTTCATCTTCCGATACAAAAGACTATGGTTTTAATTATAAAATTGAAAAATTAAAAACTCTTTACCCGAAAATATCAAAAATGCTTATTTTTAATTTGGATGAAATTGCATATTTAACAGGGTTGAGAAGTTTTCAAACAAAATATTCCTCTCTTTTGCGCTCGATTTTATATCTGGATTTAAAAAATTCTTCATATACTTTGTTTTCGGATAAAATCCCGAAAATAAAAACAGAAAACCTTAAATACAATAAGCTTAAATACTTTAAAGATTTTATCAACAGCATTGACGATGAAATTTATTTTGATATTAATTCAATCACGCTTGATAACTTTCTTGCGGTTAAAAAGCCCCGTGAAATCAAACAAAATAAACTTCCTTTGATAACTTCAATCAAGCCGAAATCGGTTATTTCGCATCTTTTGAATGCAAATAAAAAACTTGATATTGCAATATATAATTTTAAAAAGAAATTAAAAAAAGGATTAAATGAAGTTGAACTTGTTGAAATATTTGAAGACGAACTTTTAAAAGCGGGGGCAAAATGTCCTTCTTTTAAAACGATTCTTGCGCTGGGAGAAAACAGTGCTTCAATTCATTATTCAACATATGATAAAAATAAAATATTAAATGATGAAATGCTTCTTCTGCTTGATTGCGGAGGATATTACGAAGAAGGATATGCAACGGATATAACAAGAACATTCTATTTTGGCAAAAACCCGCCAAAAATTTATAAAACAATTTATACTGCGGTTTTAAAAGCCTTTTTTGCGGTATATTTATCCAATGAAACAGATGCTAAAAAATTACATATTCTTGCAAACGATTATTTAAAAGAATACAATAATGACGGCTTTTTCTTTAACCATGGTTTAGGACACGGTATCGGAACATCATGCCATCAAAATCCGCCAAGGCTTTCTTTAACCTCTCTTGATATAATTAAACCTTATCAAACCCACTCAATTGAGCCCGGGCTATACGGAAAAAGCAAAAGCACAAATCTTGAATTCGGCGTAAGACTTGAAAATTGCGTGTACAGTGATTTGGATTATAAAAAAAGAACTCTGTCAAAATTTCCCTTTGAAGATATTTTAATAGATTACAGTATGCTTAATCAAAAAGAAAAAAATGCACTTGTTGAATGGCAAAATAAGGCGGAATTAAATGAATGTATCTGAAATTAAAAGTTTGCAGAATGATTTTGTTAAATATCTTGTAAAACTTCAAAATCCGAAATTCAGAAAACAGGAAAAAATAATACTTCTTGACGGCGAAAAAACAATTTCGGGTCTTATTGACGAAGATATTGAATTTGAATATCTTTTAATTAAAAAAGGGGATAAATTTGCTTCATATAAAAATATCAAAAATCTTGTTTATGTAACTGATGAAATATTAAAAAAAACTTCAACCACAAAATCTCCTTCAAGTGTGGTCGGGCTCATAAAAGAGCCGCATCAGGATAAAAATATCTTTTATAAATTTAACAAAATTGCCCTCATAGAAAATATAAAAGATGCCGGAAATTTAGGGACGATAATAAGGAGTGCATGTGCATTCGGAATTGAAGGAATAATATTATTTTCCCAATGTGTCGATTTATATAACACAAAAACAATCCGCTCCGCAGCGCAGAATATGTTTAAAATCCCCATTATTACGATTGATGATATTAATTTTATTAAAGATTTAAAAAAAGAAAGAAGGCTTATATCTCTTGTTGTTAATTGTGATAAAAGCCTGTATGAAGCGGATTTTAGCAAAAAATTTATTATTGCCTTGGGAAGTGAAGCATGCGGATTAAGTGAAGAAATTATAAAGTTAAGCGACGAAAAACTCACAATTCCCATGGAAAATAATGTTGAATCAATAAACCTCGGAATATGCGCATCGGTTGCTTTTTCGCTTATAAAATTTAAAAACGGTGACTTTAAAGATTAGCCCCATTTAGACTATTTATTTATTGCCAATGTGATGAAAGCATGATATTATAAAAATACATTGAAAGACTATATTAAAGAGGCAACAATGCGAATTTTACCTGTATATACAAGGTACAACAAAAGCTTTAATCAAATCAACAGAAACACGGGCTTTGAAAGAAGCAAGACCATTCCTTTCGTAAAAGAATGTCATCAATATACAGGTGTTGCAAGCGTAGATTTAGCATACGCAAGCATGTTTGATAATTCCATAGCAAAAGATTTAAAGCTTATGAAGCTGATATAGTCTTAAAGGGGATTTTAAACAATGAAGAAGGCTTTCACCCTTGCCGAAATAATGATTGCCCTTATACTTATAGGCTTTTTAACCGGCGTAATTCTTATACAATCCAACAGGAATATGCCTGATAAAAATGTCGTATTGTTTAAAAAAGCAAATAATACTCTTTCAAATGTAATCAAGCAGCTTACAAATTCGGATAAATATTTTTTTGAAGGTGATTTAGGCAAAAAACCTGACGGAACTTTAATTCAAGATAATAAGTATCTTTGTGACGTTCTAAAAGACATAATATCTTACGGCTCATCCGACTGCGATAAATCAGACTTATATCCCGAAGCCAATCTTGATATATACGGCGAAAATATTGAAGAAATAAAACAAGGGTTGGCAAAGTTTGAAACACTGGCCAACACAAAACAGCCCGGAGGAACGATAAGTGCATCAGACAACATTATATGGATTATTCCAAAGGCTCTGCCATACGGTGCACAAGACAAAAACAAATGCCCCTCAAGTGATGATTTCAGACTGTATTCCGACCCGAACGGTTTTAATTCTCCTTGTTTTAAAGATTTAAGCGGCTTTGACTCGCATTACAGGGCAATTTGCTTTGATACGGACGAACTTGAAAAAGGAGAAATACCTTTTTGTTATGGCATAAGGGTTGACGGAAAAATCGCAACAAGTCCAAGAGTTGACGAATGGATTAACAAATCAGTACATAAGAAGGATTAAATTAAATGACAAAAGAAAATCTTGCACAAATAGGTATTTTTGGAGGCTCCGGCTTCTATAAATTTTTAGATAATATTGAAGAGGTAAATATTGACACTCCTTACGGCAAAACTTCCGATGCTTTAATGCTCGGAACAATATCTGGCAAAAAGGTTGCTTTTATGCCCCGCCACGGAAGAAACCATACGATTGCACCTCATAAAGTTAATTACAAAGCCAACGTTTGGGCAATGAAAGAAATAGGATGCAAGCGTGTAATTTCGCCCTGTGCCGCAGGTTCTCTTCAAAAACACGTTAAGCCCGGTGATATTGTATTTTGCGACCAATATGTCGATAAAACCCACGGAAGGTTGGACACATATTTTGAAGAAGGCAACATTCAACATATTTCATCAGCAGAGCCATATTGCCCTCAATTAAGAGAAGTTGCAATTAAATGCGCTAAAGATTTAGGCTATTCAATACACGAAAAAGGCACTGTTGTCGTAATTCAGGGACCGAGGTTTAATACAAAAGCGGAAAGCGCTTTTTTAACCCGTCAAGGCTGGGAAGTAATTAATATGACACAATATCCCGAAGTTCATCTTGTGAAAGAATTAAATATGTGTCCTTTGAATATTTCCCTTATAACCGATTATGATGCGGGTCTTGTAGCGGATTGCGAGCCGGTATCGCATGAAGCGGTAATGAAAGTGTTTGCCGATAATATTGCAAAACTTCAAAAATTATTGTTTTTGATTGTTGAAAACATTGATGATATAAAAACTTGTCAATGCGGCAATAGTGCAAATTGGGATTAATACGGGGGATAAAAAATGGGTATTTCTGTTGCTGTTGCACAGCTGTTTAATCTTATATTTTTACTTTTATTCTTAACAATTTTGTTAAGCTGGTTTCCTAATATAAACTGGTATAAAGAGCCCTTTAAAACATTAAAGGCATTTTCTGAAATATTTTTAGCTCCGTTCAGAAAGATTATACCGCCTATCGGAATGATTGATATATCGCCGATAGTGGCATTTTTTTGTCTTTCCGTAATAAGAAATATAATTATAAGATGTTTATTGATGATGGGTTTATAAAATTAAAAGCGCTGTATCCTCAGCGCTTTTAATTTATTTTGCAAATATAAGTACCGCATTACATCCGCCAAAGCCAAACGAATTAGATAACACTGCCTTTAATTCCTTTTTCTGTGCTTTATGAGGAGTGTAATTTAAGTTTGCAACTTCAGGGTCTTGTTCATCAAGATTAATTGTAGGGGGAATAATACCTTCATTTAATGCTTTAATTGCAATAATTGCCTCAACAGAGCCCGCACCACCCAGCATATGTCCTGTCATGGATTTTGTTGATGAAACATTAAGATTTTTATTCTGCTCCATATCGCCAAAGAGTTTTGCAATTGCTTTTGATTCCGCAATATCGCCCACATGAGTTGATGTACCGTGAGCATTAATGTAGCCTATATCAGATGTTTTCAAATCCGCATCCTTTAGAGCAAACTCCATTGCAAGCACAGCGCCTCTTCCTTCCGGATCGGGAGCAACCATATCATAAGCATCCGAAGATTGACCATAGCCTTTAAGTTCGGCATATATTTTAGCTCCTCTCTTTAGAGCATGTTCTCTTTCTTCCAATACCAACATGCCTGCGCCTTCCGACATAATAAAACCGTCCCTTTTAACATCATAAGGACGAGAAGCCTTAGCGGGCTCATCATTTGCTCTGGATAGAGTTTTTGCCGAAGTAAAAGCACCGATACCCAAATCGCAAATACCTGCTTCGGCACCGCCCGCAATCATTATATCAGCATCATTATATTGAATTGCACGAGCAGCGTCACCCAAAGAATGAGCACCTGTTGCACAAGCCGTAACAACGGATTTTGACATACCTCTTAAACCGTATTTAATTGAAATTTTGCCTGCCGCCATATTTGTTATCATCATAGGTACCATAAAAGGGGAGCATTTGTGATATCCTCTTTGCTGCATTACTTCATGATTTTTTTGAATTGTTTCAAGTCCGCCCGCAGCCGAGCCGGCAATAACTCCAAATCTGGTCATATCTTCTTTGGATAAATCAAGTTTGCTGTCTTCCATTGCCAAAGTTGCCGCAACAACCGAACACAATATAAATTTGTCCATTCTTCTTGCATCTTTCGGGTCAACAAATTTTGATGCGTCAAATTCGGGAACTTGACCTCCAATGTGTACAAGATGTTTTTCTTTATCAAGGGTCAAATATCTTACTGCACTTTTACCCGCAATAAGGTTTTCCCATAATGTGTCAACTCCGATGCCGAAAGGCGATACGCAACCCATACCGGTTACAACAACTCGTCTTTTCATACTTATTTTATTCTCCTTTGTTATATATTAATATTTCAGCGTTTAAATCTTTTCATTAAGTCTTATAATTGCATTTGCAGATGTCATTCCCGCTCCGAAGGCACTTATTGCAATTGTTGCGGGAAGCTTCATCTGCCCTTTATCTATTGCTTCTCTTATTGCACAAGGAATTGATGCTGCCGACATATTACCGTAGTGCTCAATATTTGAAATGACTTTAGATTGTTCAATATTAAGTCTTTGAGCAAGAGCATCAATCATTCTTAAATTGGATTGATGAGGAACAAAATAGTCGATATCATCAACCTTTAAATTTAATTTATCAAGCAATTCTTCAAGCTTTTGAGGAATTGTTGTCATGACATATTTATATACATCCTTACCTTTCATTTGAATAAAAGGCTTTTCTTTTGTTTTAATTTCATCAACAAGAGGGGAATTTACACCTTGAATTTTAAGAGTTATATAATCTCCGCAATTGCCGTCAGACATTAAATCAACCCCAATTATATCATCGCTTTCCTTATCATCCGCACAAACAATTGCACAACCCGCACCGTCCCCAAATAAAACACAGGTTGAGCGCTCTGACCAATCCGTATATTTTGTTGTTGCATCCGCTGCAACAATTAAGATATTTTTATATATTCCCGCTTTAATAAAAGCACGTGCACAGTTAAGAGAATATATAAAACCTGAGCAAGCCGCTCTTAAATCGAAAGCTGCGGCATTATCCGCCTTAATTGCTTTCTGTATAATACACGCAACCGAAGGATAAATGTCTTCGGGAGCAGATGAAGCCGCAATAATTAAATCTATTTTATCAACATCAAAATTTGCTCTTTTGATTGCTTTTTTTGCGGCATTAATCCCCAAATCAGATGAAGTCATATCGCCCGAGATAACTCTTCTTTGCTTAATACCCGTTCTTGTCGTAATCCACTCATCGGATGTATCAAGTATTTTTGTCAAATCATCATTTGTGACAATATTTGGTGCAACTTCATAATCTATTGATATTATTTTAGTATAAGCCAATATTAGTTCCCTTCTTGAATATAATTATAACCCAATAAATATGCTTCAATATTTTTTTGGATTAACTCTTTTTTATCTTTTAAAATTTTTTCATAAGCTTTTTTAACATTGTCAATTGATAAATTGCCCAATAATTTTGACAATATTCCAAGAGCAATCGAATTTGTTGTTTTGATGTTTCCCAATTTAAGCGCCTCTTGAGTTAAAGGAGCAAAAATATATTTTATATCATCTCTTGTTTTGTTGATTTTTGCCAAAGATGAATTAACGATTATTGTACCGTTTTCTTTTACTTTATTTATGAATTTATCAAAAGAAGTTTGATTAAGCGCAACAACAAAATCTACTTCATCATTTTGAGGACACAAAATTTCACTGTCTGACATGTTAATTTCGCAATTAACCGCCCCGCCTCGCATTTCTGCACCATAACAGGGACAGAGCGAAACAAATTTTCCCGATAGCATAAATATATTTGCTATTATTGTAGAAATTGATACAATTCCCTGACCGCCCGCACCTGATATTAGTAAACTCTTATTCATTTAACACGTCCTTAAAAATCCCTAAAGGATAAATTTTAGTCAATTCATTTTTAATTTTGTTGTGTGATTCAACGGGAGTCAACTTCCAGTTTGTCGGACATGATGACAATATTTCGACAAAAGCAAAACCCAATCCTTTTTTTTGATATTCAAAAGCTTTTTTAATTATTTTTTTGGCATTCATTATATTTTTTATATCATACAGAGCAACTCTTGCCGAAAAAGATGTTCCGTCGGAAAGCGCAATATGTTCTGCGGTTTTAATCGGAAAACCGTGGTATTCCTTGTTTCTTCCCAGAGGGCTTGTTGTCGTAACCTGTCCCAAAACGGTTGTAGGCCCGAGTTGACCGCCCGTCATACCATAATTTGTATTATTTATACAAATTGCCGTTATATTTTCTCCTCTTAGAGCACTGTGCAAAGATTCGCCCAATCCGATTGAAGCAAAATCACCGTCCCCCTGATAAGTAAATACGAAATTTTCTTTTTTCTGAGCACGCATTGCTCTTTTAATTCCGGTAGCAACGGCGCATGCTCTGCCATGAGGAGCTTCAATACAATCAACATCCAAAAAATTATATAAAAATACGCTGCAGCCCGATGAAGCAACAGCAATTGTTTCATCTCTTAAATTTAATTCATCCAGAACGTTTGCAACCAATTTAACCGCAATCCCGTGGTCACATCCGGGACAGAAGGTAAAAGTTGAATTTTCTTTTATTGTTTTAGGAGTGCGATAAACTAACATCCGTCCTCCTTAAAATTTCATCCGTTCTTGAAACAAGCTCATCAATTTTCATAAAATCTCCGACGGGCTTGCCGATAAATTCAATCTTTGAATTGCCCAAAACAGACAGTTCGACATCTTTTAACATTTGACCCATATTCATCTCAATATCAATTATTAAATCAGCCTTCTTTGATAATTCGGCAAGTCTTTTTTGAGGAAAAGGCCAAAGGGTTTTGGGTCTGAATAGTCCCATTTTAAGACCTTTTCTTCGATAATAATTGCATAGCGCTTTAGCTTGGCGTGACATGGTAGAAAAAGCAGTCACAATAATATTTGCATCATCCGTCAAATATTCTTCCCAATCAGCTTCTTTTTCTTTAATTATCGAATATTTTTCAAACATTTTTTTAATATGATTGTTTAACTTATTGCTTGAAGGCTCAAGAGAATGTATCTTTCTTGAAGGGCGGTTTTTAGCACCTTCTAAAGTCCAATTCGAGCAGTTAATTTCATCATATTTATTATCATCAAATTCAACAGCCTCGGACATTTGCCCCAAAAGCCCGTCAAGCAGTATGATAACAGGATTTCTGTATTTTCTTGCAAGATAAAAAGCACGATACGTTAAATCAATACATTCCTGAACGTTTGAAGGAGATAATACAATAATTCTATAGTCACCGTTTCCTCCGCCCGTAACGGATTGATTGTAATCGCCCTGCGAAGGGTAAATATACCCCTGCCCCGGGCCTGCTCTCATAACATTAACAAGTACAATCGGAAGTTCATCCGAACAAGCGTAAGAAAGCGCTTCCTGCATTAAAGAAACAGCGCACGATGAGCTTGAAGCCATAACTTTAGCACCTGTTGAAGAAGCGCCCAAAGCCATATTAATTGCGCCGATTTCAGATTCCGCACAAACATACCCTAAGCCCGATTCCTGCATCTTAAGGCTTAAATATTCTCCGATTTCAGTCTGCGGAGTGATAGGATAGCCAAAATAACAGGAGCATCCGCACTTAAGTGCAGCTTGAGCTATTGCGATATTACCTTTTAAAAGCGTTTTTTCACTCATTTTTATAAACTTCACAAATAGCATTATCAGGACACATATAAGCACAACTTGCGCAAGCTATGCATTTATTCTCGTTATCCTCAAATTCTACAGTGTATTCTCCCGTTTTTCCTATTATTTTGCTTTTTTTGATTAATTTATGAGGACATACATCAATACAAAGATAGCAGGATTTACATTTGCTATTATCTATTTTGATGTAGGACATAAAACTCCCCTGTTGGCTTATCAGTAAATATTTTATCTCAAAAAAATAAAAAAGTGAATTTATTAATAAATATTGATATAATTAGTTTTATGAACTACTTTTATCTTTATATTTGTGCGCTTTGCGCATCTTTTGGCGGGTTATTGAGCGGATATGACACCGGAGTTATATCGGGAGCGCTTTTATATATAAACAAAAGCTTTGATATTTCATCATCCGCCCTCGGGTTTTTAGTTGCTTCCGTATCTTTGGGAGCTGTTTTAGGTGCGCTTATAAACGGAGTATTAATTGATAAAATCGGAAGAAAAAAGGTATTAATTTTAACGGCATTAATTTTTATTTTCGGGTCAATCTTTTGCTCGATTTCAAAAACTCCGGCTCAATTGATTTTATCAAGAATACTTACGGGAATTGGTGTCGGAGTCGTAAGTTTTGCAGGACCTTTATACCTGGGTGAAATTGCGCCGAAAGAAAAAAGGGGGCAGATAGTATCTTTTCACCAAATTGCAATAACTTTGGGAATTTTGTTTTCTTATTTTTCAAATTATATGTGTGCAAACCTTGTACACAACTGGAGAATTATGCTTTTAATCGGGGCTTTTCCCGCATTTGTTCTTCTTTTGGGTATGTTTTTTCAAAAAGATACTCCCAGATGGCTCATATTAAACGGTAAAACCGATGAAGCAAAATATGTATTGGAAAAATTTAAAACAACAAACCCCGATGAAGAAATAAAAAACATTAAAAAAACCGCAAATAAAGAAAAAATCGTCTTTTCCAAAAAGCTGTTAAAGCCTTTTATGATAGGAATAGGGCTTATGTTTGCCCAAATCGCAACAGGGATTAACGCAATCATATACTACACTCCTTCCATATTTAAAATGACAGGCTTTGAAACAAATAAAGATGCTCTTTTTGCAACAATTTTTATCGGATTGATAAATTTTTTAATGACATTTCCCGCAGTATTTTTATCAGACAAAATAGGACGAAAACCCCTTCTTTATACGGGGCTTTCGGGCATGGGATTAAGTCTTTTTATATTGGCATTTGTATTTGTTCTTGATTTTAGTTTCATAAAATATCTTGCGTTAATATTCACAACTCTTTATATAGTATCTTTTTCAATGTCGCTTGGTCCTATTGCGCTTTTATTGATTTCTGAAATTTTCCCGCTCAAATACAGAGGTTTTGCAATGAGTATATCAATTGTTGCAAACTTTATTTTTAATTTTATAACAACTGGGGTTTTCCCTGTTGCAATCGAAAAACTGGGCGGATTTATAACATTTATGATTTTTGCTTTTATATGCCTTATATCATTTATTTTTGTTTATTTCGCCGTGCCCGAAACCAAAGGAATAAGCCTTGAAGAAATTGAACAGCGTATGTCAAATTAGCTTTCTTTCAAATTTTTAACATGATGCCATATATAAATTGCACCCAAAACCAAACAAACAAATATAATTAAAGCATCAAACCTGTGCCAGATGTGTTTTAGGGTTTCAGTGTTTTCGCCTAATTTTACTCCAACATAAACAAGAACATAACTCCACACTAAAGAGCCCAAAAAGGTAAGAGTGAAAAAATATCTCTTTTTTGCCTTTAAAATTCCTGCGGGTAAAGATATAAAAGTTCTTACAACAGGAAGCATTCTGCAAATAAAAAATGACCAATCGCCGTATTTTTCAACCCATTTATCAGCAGCTTCCAAATCATGGCGGGAGACAAGAAAATATTTTCCGTATTTTTCAACAAACTTTCTTCCGCCAAAATATCCGATATAATACGAAGGAATTGAGCCGATTAAACAACCCAAAGCCCCGAAAAATGCCGCAGTGTGGATTGAAAATATACCTTTTGAAACCATAAAACCCGCAAAAGGCAATATCGCTTCTGAAGGAAGCGGAATATTGCACGACTCTATTGCCATTAAAAGTGCAATCCCCCATGGCCCCATATTTGTTATAACGCCCTGTATCCAATTCACAACCGATATTATTATATTATCCAGCATAAAAACTCCTTAAATAAAAAATATTTTACAATAAAATTTGACAAAGTTAAAATAATTAACCTAAACTGGTATATAATAAAGCATTACTTATGAAATATTTTTTAAAAATTAAAAATTTAATTATAAAACTCCTGACTTTTTGGATTTTTCCAAAAAGTTTGAAGAAACAGATAAGAGAATTCTTATTTTATTTTTCGATTTTTGATTTGATTAAATTTAAAAGACAAAACTTTCACACAATTTCATTAGGAGAAAATTGTCTGCCGAGAATGCTTTTAACAGCAATTAAATTAAAACCGAGGAAATTCTACGGTGAAAAAACCATGCCCTTTGACTTGTGTATACACAAAGATATAAATAAAATTACGCAGGCAATAGAAAACGATTTTGAAGATTATTTCGACGGTTTAATTTTTGAAAATAACGGCTGGATAAATAAAAAGTATGATGTTATTTATATGCACGACAATTCTCTTAATCAAGAACGGTTCATAAAGCGCTATCAAAAGAGGATTGAAAACTTTAAAAATATATTTAATTCAAATAAGATACTCTATTTTATTTATTCCAATTATAGAAAGACCCCCCCCTCAAGAGCGAAATTGAAAAATTATATGAAACAATTTCAAAAAAGCGAAATGGCAAACCTTTTGAATTAATTATTCTGGTTTCAAAAGAAGTTGAAAATTTGGATAACATAAAACAAATTATCGGAAAAATTGACTTTAATGACACAAAATGGGGTCATTACATAATGGATAAATACCATTCATACGATAATTCTTACACAAAATATCGAAATTATGCCGAAAAAAAATTAAAAGAGATAATCAAAAATTAAATTATTTCTTCACAAAATCACCGTATAATCTCACTTCTTGAGGTTTTATATTTTTGTTAAGAAGGGATTTTGATGCAATTTCATTTCTTCTTCCCGCAGAATAAAAATCTTCTTTTTGATTTAAATATTTCTTTTCAAGTCTTCTTTGGTTTAATTTCGGCAATCCGAAACCTAAATACATTGTTTCAAATGCCAATGCACCCGTCCTTATAAGTCCGTTTAAAGCTTTAACATCGCTTACAAGACGGTTATCTTTTCTTGAGAAAAAGTCAATCAATTGTTCTTTTACTTTTTCATCCAAATTTTTATCTTTAAGGGCATCTATTCCCGTTTTTTCAACTTCTTGAAGAGAGGTTAAAACTTTTTGAGCAGGTCCCATATCGACACTAAGCCCCGCTAATTTATCCGCTTTTAAAGAAGCAACTCTTGCGCTTTGTTTTTCAATAAGATTATCTATAACTTTTTTAAATACTTTGTCGGGGCTGCCGTTTTGATTTTTTATTTCATCAAAAACTTTAAGAATTTCATCTATACTGTTATAGCCCGAATATTTAGATATTGCTTCATTATTTTTTAGCGCAACAACACCCGATGTGGGATGAATTGTATCAAGTATGTTTTTCCCTATCATTTTAAGTTTTTCTTTAGGACTTTCCATAAACTCCTGCGCTTTTTGCGCAATTCCTTTAAGCCCTTTTTCGCTGTTATTATTGAATACTCTTTGATATGGTTTTGAAGTCAAAGGAAGCCCCGTAATTTTAGAAACGTTTCCCGTAATTAAAGATGTAACGGCTTTAAGTGCAAAAAGCATTATGATTACTGTCTGAACATCTCTGAACAAAATTTCTTTTAATTCATCTTTTGTGGCTTCTTTATCATCAGGATTTCTTTTTGCGGCAGTAATAATTCTCGGAATAACAACCCCGCCTATCATCAAAGTTGCAAGTGAAACAAAAGAATTATTTGCTCCCGTAGGCTCAATATGTTTCAAAAATTTTTCAAAAGTATCTTTTTTTGGCATTTTATTAACTGCGCTGCCAATATGAGAGCACACGCTGTCTGCACCTTTGCGTACAAATTGCGCAGCTTTTGAGGAAGCTATACGATTTAATTTTTCAATCGCCATTAATTACCTCCCCCGTTACCCGAATTTTTATTTTTACCCGCTTCGTCATATATAACGGAGGCATTAGGATTAACCTTGCCTGATGCAAGAGTATATAATTTTGGAATGAATGACATTAAAATTCCCGTTAAAACAATCATTGAAGAAACTGTTACGAGTCTTTTTCCGATAAAATTATTTTTAAATGCTGTTATTATATCGGAATTTACATCCACAGAGCCATTTTTTCCGTTTCTTTTGGCAAAATCTTTAGCATATTCGCTTACATATCCTATATAATTTTTAAATCCCGTTTTTCCTTTTGCATTAGACGATACGGAATATTTTACTTTTGTAAAATCAGTATTTTTAAAATCATCTTTTGTTCTTTTTACAATCTCTTCAAACTTATCTTGCAACTCCGTTAATATTTTTGAAGCTTCCTTTTTATTTTTTGCACCGTGATATTTCATTATTCCTTTTGAAATAACATCAATATCTGCCTTATCTACAACATCTTTTCCTATGGATTCTTTTAACATATCTTCGGCGGATATATCAAAAAATGTTTTATAAAAACTTTTTTCTTTCATGCCGGAGCGTACTTTTTGCATTAAATAAGAAAGATTTTGTATGTTCTCAACATGTGTATTTGCCGTTTTACCGCAAAGCCTTGTTGCAACGGCAAGAATACCCACAGGCGCAACACACATGGTAGGACCCGTTAAAAATTCTCTTACCGCTTCTTGTAAAAAAGCGGGAATATTAATTTTTCCCGTATATTTATATCCCGCCATGGCACCTTGGATGCTTCTTGGGATATTTGTACCCATACAGTCTTCTACCGTAAATTGAAGCGCTCTTCCGCCGTTATCAACAAATTGCCAAAAGCCTGCCAGTTTATCTCCTATATTCGCAATAGCAGACATATTGCCGAAAGAAGGATTATTCTTTTGGTGTTTACAACCGTTGTTATTGCTGTTTTTGTTTCGACTGTAATTTGGAATTCTTGCGTTATTTACGGAAGAAAGCTTCATTCAATTCCCCTTATAAAACACAGATAAATAAAAACCCGTGAATATATTTTATTGCCATTTTTTTAAGCATTTTTTTAAATTCTTAACAATACAGAAAATAAAAAGCAAAATGTATTTTAACACGTAAATTTAATATTAAAAGCATAACGGGATGTTTCATTAAGAAATATAACACCTTATTGTGTTGATTATGTTTAGTTTTTTCCAATCATATTTTTAAATTGCAGGTAATCTTCGCCGATACGTCGCACTAATTCGCCTGCACTGTTGAACTTAATTTGTTCTCTTATTTTTTGAACAAAATATACTTTTAATTTTTTCCCGTATAAATTTTCATCAAAATTATATATATGAGCTTCAAGGGTTTCCTGTTTTGTATCTTTAAATGTCGGCTTAACGCCCCAAGAAACAATGGAAGGAAGTTTTTTTTCTTCAATTTGAACATAAGCAAAATACACACCGTAGGGCAATTTTATGAGCCCTGCGGGCCAAAGCATATTTGCCGTAGGATACCCCAATGTCCTTGCTATCTTATCCCCTTCGATTACAACGTTTTCAACGCCGAACATTCTGCCCAATAACTCGTTAGCAAGCTTAATTTCGCCCTTCGCAATTTTTTTTCTTATTTCACTTGAGCTTACTTTTGTCTTATTATTCAACTTATATTCCGGAACGGTAATGCAATTGTAGTTAAATTCTTCGGAATATTTCCTGATTGTCTCCGGATTACCGGTTTTATTTTTCCCGAAAGTATGGTTATACCCCGTAATGATTGCACTTGGCTCGAAATTTTTAACAAGAACATTTTTAATATATTCATAAGCTTCAAAATTTTTTAGCTCCTCAAAATTGAGTTCATAAATGTAATCCACGCCCGCCCTATCAAGCATTTCATCCCTGTCTTGCAAGGTTTGAATTGAAGGTACAACGGAAGAAGAAAAATAATTTGCCGGATTTTTATCAAAGGTAACCACTGCTGACTTAATATCTTTTAAAGAAGCGTATTTTGTTAATTCCGAGATAATTTTCTTATGCCCGATATGAATACCGTCAAAATACCCTAAAGCCAAAGCAATTCCTTTATTTGGAGAAAGTTTTCGGAATACTTTCATTAATATTTAATATCCTTATTTTGAGTTTTGTTTTTGATTTTCTTTTTTTGGGGCTTGTTTTGCATCAAATTTTCTTTTTGCTGAAGCCTTCTAACCGAATATACATCACTTATGGATTGAATTGCAAGAATAACTTTTTTAAGAGTTTCAATACTGTCCAGTTCTATACCCAAATCAATTATACCGAATTTTCTGCCTTTTAAATAAGTGTTTGAATATATAATATTGATACCCAAATCGCCCGTTTTCATTAATACATCTCTTAATATACCCACTCTATCCTGACATTCAATTCTAAGATGAGCCATATATATTGATTTTGTAACATTATCAGACCATGAAATATCTATCATTCGCTCCGGCTCAATATTATAAAGACATTTGCAATCAAGCCTGTGAACACTTACTCCCTTTGAGCGTGTCACAACACCTATTATGGGCTCACCGGGGATTGGCGAACAGCATTTTGCTAAAGACCAAAGCAGCCCTTCAAGCCCTATGATATCATTCTTTTTATTTTTTCCCTTCTTTGCCCCCGTTTGATTTTGATTTTGTTCCCGAGCGAGTTCCTCGTCCGTTTTTGGTGTTTCATATTTTTTTAAGACATTTAAAACTTTATGAATTGTTGTTTCGCCGTAACCTAAAGCTGCGTATAAATCTTCCGCCGTCTTATAGTTCATTTCCTTTGCGGCATTTTCAATTATTCCCGCTTTTAACAATTCATCAAAAGTATTTTTTGTAAGTTCGAGTTCAAGGTTTGTTCTTCCGAGCTGAATATTATCTTCACGGTTAAATTTCTTAAACCATTGGCGGATTTTAGAACTTGCATTTTTCGTAACAACAAAATTCAGCCAATCAATTTTTGGCATGAATTGTTTTGAGGTTAAAATTTCAACTATATCGCCGTTTTTTAGTTTCGTATCAAGCTGAGCAATTCTTCCGTTAATTAAAGCGCCAACCGTTCTGTGTCCGACTTCGGTATGAATTCTGTACGCAAAATCAACGGGAGTCGAATTTTGGGGCAGGTCAAACACATCTCCGTTGGGGGTAAAAACAAATACCTGATCGTTAAAAAGGTCAAACTTAACGCTTTCAACAAATTCTTTTGCATCACTGGTATCGCGCTCAAGCTCCATTACCTTTCTCATCCACGAAAACTGCATATCCTGCCTGTTGTTAGCTTTAATTGAGCCTGATTCTTTGTATCGCCAGTGCGCTGCGATACCATATTCGGCAACTTCGTGCATTTTATGCGTTCGAATTTGAATTTCAACGGGTTTATTTTTTGCTCCTATAACCGAGGTATGTAAAGAGCGGTACATATTGCCTTTAGGCATTGCTATGTAATCTTTAAATCTTCCCGGGATAGGCTTAAACAACTGGTGAATGATGCCTAAAACCTGATAACACTCGGCTTCACTGTCTACAATAACTCTGACTGCCGTAACATCATACAATTGGTCAAATGAAACATTCAAGCGCTTCATTTTGTTGTAAATCGAATAGTAATGTTTTGCTCTGCCTTTTATTGTTGCTTTTATACCGTGTTTATCAAGTTCTTTTTTTATTGTTTCAATAAGAGTATTAACCGTGTCATCTCTCATTGCTTTTGTTTCTGATACAAGCTTTGCAATTTCATAATATTTTTCGGGCTCTAAATATCTTAAGGACAAATCTTCAAGCTCTGCTTTAATTTTCCCCATCCCCAACCTGTTTGCAAGGGGAGCAAAAATATCAATTGTTTCCTGAGCAATCTTTTTTTGTTTCGGTGCTGCCATATATGAAAGAGTGCGCATATTATGCAGTCTGTCGGCAAGTTTTAATACGACAATTCTTATATCCTGCGCCATGGCGATAAACATTCTTCTGAAATTTTCCGCCTGACGTTCTTCTTTTGATTTAAACTGATATTTACTTAACTTTGTAACACCCTGTACAAGATTAACAACGTCAGAGCCGAATTTTTCTTCCATTTCTTCGGGGGTAGTGTCGGTATCTTCCAAAACATCATGCAAAAAAGCGGCAATAATCGTATCTTTATCAAGCTTTAAATCCACAAGAATTTTTGCAACTTCGACAGGATGTATTATATATGGCTCCTGAGAAACTCTAAATTGCCCTTCGTGAAGTTTTTTTGCCCAAAGATAGGCTTGTTCAATCTGCGCAATATCCTCGTTTGTTCGATGTTGTTTAATTAGTTCCGCTTTTATTTCATCAAATGTTTTTTGATAAGTCATATACTTTCCCGAATTCAACTCAATTTATTATACTACTTATATGGCTTTCAAGGTATATTATATATAGTATTTTGAGAAATTATTAACAATGGATAAACCCGAAAACATTGAACAACTTAAAAATAATATAGCTCAGGGCGATTTTAAGCTGACTGTTAAAGTTATTGCAAACGCTAAAATTGAGCTTATAGATTTCTCCTGCGAAACGGTTAAAATAAAAGTTAAACAAAGGGCGTTTGACGGAAAAGCCAACAAGGCAATTATTGAATTGTTAAGCAGAGAATTAAAACATCCCAAATCCAAAATAGCTATAGTAAGCGGTGAAAAGTCCTCAAATAAAGTAATTTTGTTTACAAAAATATAAATTTCTACACATTATGTTAAGAGAATTGTAAAGATGTGTTATAATTTTGATAGTAATTTAGCATTTTTTATATTCACCCGATTTAATATATTTGTTAAGTTGCGAAAGGTTAGTTGTGGATTCGAATAAGGTTAAAAAAGACAGTACCAATTCTTCGGCAGAAGGCAGCAAATCGACATATCAAAAAACCTCAAACCCGATTGATACGAACAAGATTTTGCCTCTTAATACTAAAACATCGGCAAACAGGCTATACGGCGGATATACAAATCCATACAACAAGCTGAATGAAATAAGCTATCCCGATATTATTAATGCGCTTAATTCGGCTGTTTTAAATCAAAGAGATGCCGTTCATCTTTTTTACGAAATTCACAATCAAATATGTAAAAAATTCAACTTAAATTTTTCGGCTCTTGGCATATATAATCCCAATTCAAATTATATAAACGTCAAGCTGATTGATAAAACAGGCTCAAATTACAACACAAAAATACCGATTAATAACTCTGATAATGTACTTATTAAATCATTTCAATCAAAACAGATAATATTCACAACCGACAGTGATTATCTGAATATGAATTATCTTGCTAACGCATCGACAAATATAATTCCCCTGATTGCTTTTCAAGAGTGTCTCGGTGTAATTATATTCAGCGACAACAATAACAACCAATTCTTTGAATTTTATAAATTAATAGCAAATTATTTCGCAATATTCTATAAAAACAGACAGCTGTCGGATTTGGTCGACAGGAACACGGATACGGATTCTCTGACCGGATTATCAAACCACAAAAAGCTTCAGGAAGACCTGGCTTTTGAAATTACTCAGGCAATTAACGATGATTCTAAATTCGCATTTTGTATATTTGATATAGCCAACATTTCCGAAATCAACAACGAATTAGGTCATGCCAAAGGGGATGCCGTAATTAAAGAAGTGGCGAAAAAAATCAAGAAAAATGTAAGAAATACAGATATTCTGGGAAGATACGGCGGTGATGAAATTGCAATCATCATGCCCGATACATCTGTTGAAGAAGCAAAATATGTCTGCGAATTTCTTTTATATAACCTTGCATGCACAATGTTTGATGATTTAGGACAATTAAAATTCTCATGCGGCATTTCAATGTTCCCTTCCTCAACAAACAAACAGGAAAAATTGACAATTTTAGCCGAACAGGCTTTATATATAGCAAAAAGCAAAAGAAGCCAGTCGGGTCAATCTGAAATTGTTTCAACAGAGGACTTTAACTTCTGGGATGATGAAGCTCTTAAATGTTTTGCACAGATTTTAACAAGAAAGCACGCCACAATCGGCATAAATATCGGCGAAGAACTAATTAACCAATTCCACAGCGAAAAAATACTCTCTAATGAACATATGCTGGATGTTGTTTCATCTCTGGCAAACACAATAGATGCAAAAGATACCTATACAAAAGGTCACTCTGCCGCTGTTTCAAGATATTCGGAAGCTCTTGCCCGTGCAATTAATCTTCCCGAAAATGAAGTTGAAAGAATAAAACTCGGAGCACTTTTACACGATATCGGAAAAATCGGCATACCCGAACACGTATTAAGAAAGCCTACCGCATTATCCGAAGAAGAATGGAATATAATGAAACAGCATCCTTCAATCGGTGCGGATAAAGTGTTAAAACCGAATAAATCACTCCATGACTTAATCCCGATGGTAAAATATCACCATGAACACGTAGACGGCTCAGGCTATCCATACGGCTTAAAAGGTGATGAAATACCGCTTTCGGCTAAAATTGTTGCGGTAGCGGATGCTTACCACGCTCTTATTTCAGACAGACCCTATCGCAAGGGTTTATCGGTAAACAAAGCTTGCGAAATTTTAAAAATGGGCGCAGGCGTACAATGGGATAAGGAACTTGTAAGACAATTTATTATCATTGCTCCTTCTCTTGCAACAAACATATAGATTTGCATATTTTTAAAATAAAATATAAAATTTAAATATGCAAAAATTTGTTTTTAAATTCTTTATTCTGCTTACATTATCAATTTCTTTGATGTTTTTTTCATTAATCTTTTTGCAAAAAAATGCAATGGAAAAAGAGTTTAAAAAAATGGCGCCCCCACAAAAAGAATTTATGATGAGAGGCCACATGCCGCCTCCCGGTTTTTCTCCTTTAAAAAACAGGAAAGAGCCTCCTTTATATATTCCTTTAATTGCAATAATTTCACTAAGTTCGATTTTAATTTATTTATTGCTGTCTTATTTGGATAAAAATTTTATTTCACCTTTTATTATTATTCAAAAAAATTTAAAAGACTTCGCACAAGGAGCTCAAGACATAAAATTTGTTACAAAAAGCGAAAATAAAAATGTTTTGGAAACCTTTAGCGCATTAAACGGAATGATGGAAGATATTAAACAAAAAGAAAAGCTGCAGGAAAATTTTATTCAAAACCTTGCTCATGATTTAAGGGGCCCCATTCTTGCTCAAGAAAGGGCTATTGAGATATTACAGGATGAATTTAATAACCACGAACTTCTTGAAGGACTCATGGAAAACAGCGAAAAATATCTTAAGATGATTAATCTTATAATTGAAGCATATAACCGACAGGAATTTAAAATTGAAAAAACGGAATTTGATTTATGCAAGATGTCTGATGCAATAATAAAAACACTCATTCCGCAGGCAAAAGAAAAAAATATTAAAATAATAAATCAAGTTGCACGGGATTTTATAATTTGGGGAGATTATCTTTCAATAAACAGAATTATAGTGAATTTAATAATAAATTCAATAGAAAGCATACCAAGCAACAAAGAAATATTCGTTAAATCTAAAGAAGACAGGGCAAATAACACAATAATCATTGAAGACAACGGTCAGGGAATTCCCAAAGACAAACTGGAAAATATATTTAAAAAACATGTTTGTGTAAATAAAACTGGGAAAAAAGCTATTTCCGGACTGGGTTTAACCATAGTTAAAGAGCTTGTTGAAAAACATGAAGGAAATATAACAGTTCAAAGCGAAGAAAATATGTATACAAGATTTATAATTAATTTACCGAAAAAGGAAAAAAATGAAAAAACACAGCGTAATATTGGTTGATGACGACCCGTTTTTAAGACAAACTCTTTCATATCAATTAAAAAAGCAGGAAAATATAGATTTTATAGCTTCCTATCAAAACGGGGCCGAAGCTGTTGAAAACACAAAGAAAAATCCGCCCGAAATTATAATAATGGATATAGAGATGCCCGTAATGGACGGAATTGAAGCCGCAAGACAGATAAAACAATTTGACAGAAACATCAATATAATAATGCTCACCTCTCACAGTGAAAAAGAAAAAGTTTTTTCGGCATTTTCATGCGGGGCTAATGCATACTGCGTTAAAAACATTAAAACAGATGAACTTTTAAACGTTATCGATATGGTATCAAACGGCAATGTATGGCTTGATAAAAGTATCGCAGGCTATCTGTTTGAAATAATAAAAACATCGGAAAATCAAAAAGAAAACGAGCCCGAAAAGAAAAAAACCTTAGAACAATTCAATATCACACCGAGAGAACAAAATATACTAAAGCTCATATCCGACGGTTTTACAAATGCTCAAATTGCTGACGAACTCGTAATTTCACTCAATACCGTTAAAAATCATGTTGCAAGCATAATTGATAAATTATCCGTAAAAGACAGGACTCAAATAGCAATATTTACGTTGAAAAATAAACTCCTTGATTAAAATGGTCCTCCGGAACTATTAATTTTCACTTCAAATTTTTTTTATTAATAGTACAAGGATGATAAAAAAAGAGTAAGGAGTAAAAAATATGAGTAATTACACGGATTTAAAAATTTTTGCACAAAACTACATGCAAGGTCAGCAAAATTACAGAAGCCAAACGCAAAACAGTTTGCCAAGACAAGGAAATCCCGATGAATATGCACAAATTTATGCACAGCAAAACAATTTAAGTTTTGAAGAAGCAAAATCACAATTAAAATCTCAATACGGAGATCCTCAAACAAATTCAATATTTGATAATCAATTTTCCGAACAAGATGCAACCGCATCAGACAATTTTGACCTTTCGGAATATGACGAATTATTCGGCAGTGAAAATACAAATAACGACATCAAAGGATTATTCCAATCCGTTCTCGATTTCTTTAAAGGCGGAAACGGCCCAAGAAACGAAGGCGACCCGCAGCATCATATAAACCCTGAAACAAATAGTATCAGCGGTCCTCAAAAAGAAGGTGATTACAACCCTCAAACATCTTCCCTTTCCCAATCAAACGCCAATAGTCAAGCTCCCGATGACTATGCACAAGCTTATGCAAACGAACACAATATATCATTGGAAGAAGCAAAAGCAGAACTTGAAAGAATGTATGGCGCCCCCCAACAAGACTAGTTTTTTTTGAGAGTTGCTGTTTTAAAAAAAGGTTTCTTGTATAAGAAACCTTTTTTTTGGTGTATTAATCAGTTTAAATTTATACCTTTGGAATGTTTCTCAATTTCAAATGCAGTTCTCTTAACTGTTCTTCGGAAGCCAATGACGGAGCATTTGTCATCAAATCTTTTGCAGCGGAATTTTTAGGAAATGCAATAACTTCACGAATTGAATTTGCTCTCAATAACAGTGCCACAAGCCTGTCTAAACCGATTGCAAGACCGCCGTGAGGAGGAGTACCGTATTTAAACGCATCAATCATAAACTCAAATTTTTCTTCGATATCTTCTTTTGTAAGACCGAGTGCGTGGAAAACTTTTTCCTGAATTTGAGCATCATGAATTCTGATTGACCCGCCTCCCAGTTCATTGCCGTTATAGATAATATCATAAGCAATAGATTTAACATTGCCTTTATCTGTTTCTAATTTGTCTATATCTTCCATTGCGGGCATTGTAAAAGGATGATGCATTGATTTAAATGTATTATCTTCAAAACTGTATTCAAACAAAGGGAAATCAACAACCCACAATAAATCATGTTGAGATTTATCAATCATATTTAATTTTTCGCCAAAATATAATCTGAATCTTCCTAAAACATCAAATACAATTTGAGGATAATCCGCAACAAAGAAAACAATGTCGCCGTTTTGAGCATCTGCTCTTTTTTGGATTTCTTTTATCTGTTCTTCGTTTAAGAATTTTAAAACAGGCGATTTAACGCTTCCGTCTTCCATATATGTAATCCATGCAAGACCTTTAGCGCCGAACGAAATTGCAAGATTTCTTATATCATCCATTTCTTTTCTTGAATAGTTTGCAATACCGGGGATTTTAATTGCTCTTACCGTTCCGCCTTGTTTAATTACCGATTTGAATGCTTCAAAAGTAGATTGTTCCATTATATCGGTAACATTAAACAATTCTAATCCGAAGCGGGTATCGGGTTTATCGGAGCCGAATCTGTCCATTGCTTCTTTGTATGTAATTCTTCTAAAGGGTGCATGGACTTCAACTCCCGCAGCCTTGAAAGCTTGTTCAATAAGCCCTTCGGTCATTTTGATAACGTCATCCTGATTAACAAATGACATTTCCATATCGACCTGTGTGAATTCGGGCTGTCTGTCCGCTCTTAAATCTTCGTCTCTGAAACATTTTGCTATTTGATAATATTTTTCAAATCCCGAAACCATTAAAAGCTGTTTAAAAATCTGAGGAGATTGAGGAAGGGCATAAAATTTTCCGTCGTGTATTCTTGAAGGAACTAAATAATCTCTTGCCCCTTCGGGGGTTGCCTTAATTAAAACAGGAGTTTCAACTTCCATAAAATCAAGGTCATTTAAATAATTTCTTATAGCGGTAACTATCTTATGGCGAAGTTTGAAGTTGTTAATCATTTTTTCACGTCTTAAGTCTAAATATCTGTATTTAAGACGCACATCTTCGGAAACATTATCGTCATCCAAAACAAAAGGAAGAGTCTGAGCGCTTGATAAAACATTAACTTCATCGGGATACATCTCAATTGTACCTGTTTTTAATTTGTCGTTAATTGTATCATCCGGTCTTTTTGAAATTTTACCTATTGCTTGAATTACATACTCGGGCTTAATTTTAGATAAAATTTTGTGCACTTCGGGGTTAATTTGAGGGTCTGCAACAAGCTGAAAAAGACCTGATTTATCTCTTAATTCAACAAATATAATACCGCCCAAATCTCGAATTGTGCTTGCCCAGCCTGCTAATGTCGTACTTTTTCCGATATCGTTTTCGCATAAATCGCAACAGCTTTGTTTTTTGTATGTTAATTCCATATTTTTCCTCATGTTTTGATATATTTAGCAGAACAATTATAAAATAAACAAAATAAATTTAAAATATTAAAATTCTTGTTTTCAAAATCCTTTGTATTAAAATATTTCTTAGTACCGGGTCGGAATTAAAAACCTTACCGGTGGTTAATAAAAATTAAGGAGAAAATCATGTCAGGAAAAAATTTTTTATTCACATCAGAATCCGTCACCGAAGGTCATCCCGATAAAGTATGCGATCAAATATCGGATGCTATTTTGGACGAATTTTTAACAAAAGACCCAAAATCAAGAGTTGCGGCGGAAACAACCGTTACAACGGGTATGGCTCTTGTATGCGGTGAAATAACTTCAAATTGCTATGTGGATATTCCTTCAATCGTAAGAAATACTATTAAATCAATAGGATATAACGGAGAAGAAGGCGGAGGTTTTGACTATAAAACATGTGCCGTTTTAACTTCAATTGACGAACAATCATCAGACATTGCAGGCGGTGTTAATATGGCGCTTGAAGCAAGAGAAGACAACTCAAAAACATCAAAAGAAGAAACTCTTGATATAGGTGCGGGTGATCAGGGAATTATGTTCGGCTTTGCATGCGACGAAACAAAAGAGTTTATGCCGCTTCCCATTGCGCTTGCTCATAAGCTTGCATACAGACTATCTCAAGTAAGAAAAGAAAAAATTGTTGACTATTTAAGACCTGACGGCAAAACTCAGGTGAGTGTGGAATACAGAAATTCAAAACCCTACAGAATTGATACAATCGTAATTTCAACCCAGCATGACCCGATTGTTAAAGGGTGTGAAAACAACAAAGAAATACAGGAAATAATAAGAAAAGATATGATTGAACTTGTTGTTGAACCTGTGTTCAAAAATTACGATATTAAACCCGATTCATCCACAAAATATTTAATTAATCCTTCGGGTCGCTTTGTTATCGGCGGACCTCAAGGAGATGCAGGGTTGACGGGAAGAAAAATAATTGTTGACACCTATGGCGGTTATGCCCGCCACGGCGGGGGGGCATTTTCGGGAAAAGACCCGACGAAAGTTGACCGCTCTGCAGCATATGCAGCAAGATGGGTTGCAAAAAATATTGTAAAAGCAGGGCTTGCATCAAAATGCGAAATCGAGCTTGCGTACGCAATCGGAAAATCAGAGCCGGTTTCAATTCTTGTAGATACATTTGAAACGGGAAAAATTCCAGATGAAGAAATATCAAAGATTGTAAAAGAAACATTTGATTTAAGACCGGCAGCAATCATCAAACAGTTTGATTTAAGAAATCTTCCCGCAAAAAACGGCGGAAAATTCTATCAAAAACTTGCTGCATACGGACACATCGGAAGAGAAGATTTTTACGTGCCATGGGAAGAAACACAAATGGCAGATATACTCTCTAAAAAAGCATCTTTAGCTATGGTATAAAATTAAGCCGTCAAAATTTTGACGGCTTTTAAAAGGAATATGGAAAAGTCAAACAAAACCGAGACAATCGGCAATCTTATCAACGAAAGTGTTTTTGCGCAGATGATTAAAAAAGATAAATTCAACTGCGCAATAAAATGTGCAACAATTTTTTCATTTTGGGAAGAAATTGTGGGCAAAAAGTTTTCGAAATGCACAAAACCGTACGCAATAAAAAAGAATAAAATGTTTATAAAAGTCGAAAGCCCGGTAATTGCTCAGGAATTATCATTTAACAAAGAAAAATTAATACAAAAAATCAACTCATATTCCATGCCCTTAGATATAAATATTAAAGAAATAATGTTTGATTACAAAAATTTTTATTCCGATGAAAATAAAGAAAAAAAAGAAGAAAATGATTCGGTAATATATTTTGATACAAAAAAAATTGATGAAACGAAATTTAGCGAAAAAACCGAGGAATCAATAAAAAAATCGGTTGATAATATTACTTTTTTAGATGAAACTCAGAAAAAAATCTTTGTAAAAAAAATAGTTAATACTTTTAAAGCAAGATTTTTACAAAAATAATTAAAATATACTGGACAAAAAAAAATAAGTAGTGTATTATGTTTGCGTTGACTGTATTGAGGTTTTTTATGTTAGATAAAGTTATTGAATTAATACGACGTATACTTACATCAAGAAAAGAGGCTCTTATTTATATCCCTATTGATAAGGATTAAAAAAATTTAGAAAAATAAGACCTCTTTAAAAGAGGTCTTATTTTTTTGTAAAAAAATGTATAAATTAAGCTTTTATATGGCAACAAATAATATTTAGGAAAGTTTAAATTTTAGTAAAGGATAAATATGATAAAAAATATTCGACGCAATTTACAGGTAAATACAAAAGTTCAAAGATTAATGAACTTAATTTGGGGACTATAATTTAGTTGTAAAGGAATAAAATGAATATACCGAGCATTATATCAACATCATCATTAAACTTATTATCAGGCTTAGCAAATAACGACAGCTCTATTGCATCCATGGTAGTAAAAGATACCATTTCTAATGCGGCTATCGTACATACATATAAAAAAGAAGGCGGAAAAGATGACGCAAGAGAAAAAGCCATTGAAGAATTCGGCACGGGCGCAATATGGCTTTTTGGCATTCCTACCGTTAAAGCAATAATGGATAAAACAATCTATCCGCTTTTAGGGATAAGCTCTAAAATTGACCCCAGAATTTTAAATGACAAGGAAAAACTTTCTCAAATAAAACAATCTCTTGAAAGTTCAAGCAACGAATTTTTAAGCAAAGAAAAAGAAATCTTTAAAAACTTGGAAAGCAAAGCAGGGCTCTATAAGGGTGCTCACGTTGCAAAATTTGCGATTTCTACCGTATTATCCGCAATTGCGCTCAAAAAAATAATAGAATATAAACAAAAAACAACACAAAGAAGAATACAAAAAGATTATTACAATAACAATGCTTCAAAAATTTTAATTAACAAACAAAAAAATGAAAATATAGCTTTTAGCGCATTTTGTCCGCAAAAAAAAGCTAAAAATGTTTCATTTGGCGGTCTTGGTGCAGCTTTAGGCGACTTTATGTATAACCCCATTAAAAACACATCAATTCTCGACTGCGTTATAACGGGAACAAGACTTAAAGAAGCGAGAAGAGGAGAAAGAAAAGAAGTCGCACTAAAAGAAGCATTCCAAATTTTCTTCATATATTGTCTTGCAAAACCAATTCAGAAAGGATTTGAATTTGTAGGTAAAAAAATAAACAGGCCGATTGAACTTGACCCTAAAGTATTGTTCTCAAAAAATCTTAAACAAGATATAAATGCCTCAAAGCCTGCAATCGAAAGCTTATTAAATTCTAATAACATATTAAAAGATATATATTCTCTTGATGTTAAAAATCCGCTTGTAAGTTTGCTTGATAAAAACGGCGTTATATCAACTCTTAAAGGAAAGAACGGGGAAATTAACGCAATAAGCTATCTGAAAACTCCGGATGAAAGTGCGGTAAAAAGCACTCTAAAAAATCTGCTCAGCCTCAACGGCAAAATTGAAAATCTAAAATCAATTAAAGCTTTTAAAACCCTTGCCGTTTTAGGTAATGTTGCGCTTGCTGCTTGGGCTATGGGTGTACTGCAGCCAAAAGTTGCAATCGGAATGAGAAAACTTTTAAATCACGGGGATAACAGAAATCCTGCAATTGTTGAACAGGAAAGAAAAATGAATTTGGAAGCACATCAGGGCTAAATTTCAATAAAAAGTTTTCTTCCCACTATATTTGGTTTGCCGTTGTAGTAACCCGCAAAATAGCCCCCTTCAATCGGATTATTTTTGCCGTAAAAAGAGCTTTCGCCGTATGTTGTAGATAAAAAAGGGTTATTACTTTGGCTTGTGCCGAAGGGATTGTTTGATTTTACAATCGGTTTGGCAACCGGGGCAATTTGATTACCCGAAAAAGATTTTGAAATTAAAGAAACTAAATTCGATAACATGAAGAATCCTTTTTTATCTTATTAATGATAATTTTTAATATGTCAAAAAATATTTTAACATTTTTATTTCAGATTACATCAAACATTTAACCGGTAATTTTTAATAAATATTAAATTGATATCCAAAATTATATTCTTATGGTAAAATTTAATTGTTAAGATGACTTATATCATTTTTTATATATAAAATTAAATAAATATGATGTTATTGGTCTGAAAGCAAGTTTGTAGATAATAAGAGGACTAGGACAATTAATACCGTATTATACATTATTTTAGCTCTTTTACTTATATTCTGCGCTTCCATGACAATATTGTTTGTGAGGCAAAAAGCAAAAGTTGAAGTCTTAGAAAAAAACGAACAAAAATATATTCAAGATTTTAAAGAAAAAGAGAGTTTTTTAAAGAAAGAAGCACTTATCTCGGCACGTGAAGAACTTCATCAGGAAAAAATGGAATTTGATGAAATGAGCCGTGAAAAGAAGCTTGAATTCGACAAAATAAAACAAGACTTATTGAAGCAAAAAGATGATTTAACTCAAAAAGAGCAAGATGTAATAAATAAAGAAATTACTTTATCCAAAAAAGAAGATGAAATCGAGCAAAAGGAAGATTATCTTGCAGATGCGATTGCAAAACAGATAACAGAACTTGAGCGTGTGGCACAAATGTCACGAGATGAAGCAAAAGACATGTTGTTAAGCCAGCTTAAAGACGAGTTGGCTGCGGAGCAAATTCAGCTTATTCGTGAAAACGAGCTTAAAATTAAAGAAACGGCAGAAGAAAAAGCACGTGAAATTTTAAGTCAGACAATGCAAAAATGTGCTATAGAACAGGTAATTGAAACAAGCGTTTCCGTTGTATCTTTGCCTTCGGATGAAATGAAAGGCAGAATTATAGGACGTGAAGGCAGAAATATAAGAACTCTTGAAACCCTTACGGGAGTTGACCTTATAATTGATGATACTCCGGAAGCGGTGGTATTATCTTGCTTTGACCCGATTAGACGTGAAATTGCAAAATTAACAATTGAAAAACTTATTCAAGACGGAAGAATTCACCCTGTTCGAATTGAAGAAGTTTACGAAAAATCAACCAAAGAAGTTGAAAACAAAATCAAACAAGAAGGTGAACGGGCTGCTGTTGACCTTGGAATTATGAACCTTAACAAAGAGCTTTCAAAAACACTTGGACGCTTATATTATAGAACAAGCTACGGACAAAACGTGCTCAAACACTCAATCGAAGTTGGGCAGATTGCAGGTATGCTTGCAAGCGAACTCGGCTCGGATGTCAAACTCGCAAGACGTGCAGGTTTATTGCATGACATAGGAAAAGCGGTTGATCAAGAGCAGGAAGGCACTCACGTACAACTGGGAGCAGAGCTTGCAAGAAGATATGGCGAAAAAGAAGCCGTAGTCCACGCTATTGAAGCGCATCATGATGATGTCGCCTGCAACAGCTTAACCGATGCACTTGTTAAAATTGCGGATACAATTTCCGCAGGCAGACCAGGTGCACG
This sequence comes from Candidatus Gastranaerophilales bacterium, assembly GCA_947589425.1. Taxonomy (GTDB): domain Bacteria; phylum Cyanobacteriota; class Vampirovibrionia; order Gastranaerophilales; family Gastranaerophilaceae; genus RUG14156. The sequence continues at coordinate 169,184 of CANQAV010000001.1, forward strand.
TCGTGATACGCTTGAAATCTATATTAAACGCCTTAAAAAGCTGGAAGAAATTGCTAACAGCTACGAAGGTATTAAGCAGTCCTTTGCCGTTCAAGCAGGTCGAGAGGTTAGGGTTGTAGTCCAACCCAATGTATTTGATGATATTGCAAGCGCAAAACTCGCACGTGATATTGCAAAACGCATTGAGGACGAACTTGAGTACCCCGGTCAAATCAGAGTAACCGTTGTAAGAGAAGCAAGGGTTACGGAAATTGCAAAATAATACATAAGGGGTATGGTTTTAATACTTACACAGTTCAAGAATACCGTACAATGCAAAACACATACAATGTATTATTCATAGGCGACATAGTAGGGCGTCCCGGAAGAAAAACCGTTGAACAGTTTTTGGCGCAAAAATCATCACAATATGATTTTATAATTGCAAATGTTGAAAACGCAAGCCACGGGTTTGGAATAACAAAGAAAAATTATGATGAGTTGATGTCATACGGCATAAACTGTATGACATCAGGCAACCATATTTGGGATAAAAAAGAAATTTTAACTTATATTGATGAGCAAGAGACATTAATTCGCCCCTATAATTACCATAAATCAATTCAAGGAAGAGGCTGGAATATATTTTCAGATAAATTTATCGTGATTAATCTTCTGGGTAAAACATTTATGCCCCCCATAAACTGCCCCTTTACCGCTCTTGAAGAAGCACTCAATGAGATAAGTTCAGAATATGAACTTAAAGACAAAATTATAATTGTAGATTTTCACGCAGAGGCAACCGCCGAAAAACAATGTTTTGCAAAATTTGCAAGCTCAATGGGAGTAAATGCCGTAATAGGAACTCATACCCACGTTCAAACGGCAGATGAAACAATAATTGACGATAAATGCGCTTACATTACCGATGTCGGTTTTTGCGGAAGTCAAAAAGGAATAATAGGAATGGAATATGAATCATCCCTAAAACGTCTTTTGACATCAATAAACGAAAGATTTGACATTGAAGATACACCGCCTTATATTCTTAACGCTTGCGAATTAAGATTTTGCGGCAGTGCAATAAACGATATAAAAAGAATAAAATTTATATACAACAAAGACGAGGTGTGCGAAAATGAAAATTGACCTTCATATTCACACAACATACTCGGATGGTGTTTTAACCCCCGAACAAATTGCGGATACCGCAATTGAATGTAATCTTGATGTTATAGCGCTTACTGACCACGATAACGTTTTATCACACAAAATTGCATCCGATTATGTAAAAAGCAAAGGCTTAAAGCTTGAAATAATCCCCGGAGTTGAGATAAATACAATCTACAAAGGCTATGAAGTCCATATCTTAGGATACTTTATGGATGAAAATAATCCGCAGTTTATCGAGTTAATAAATGCACAACAAAAAGCGAGAATAGAACAAACTCATCAGATAATAGAGCGTCTTGTAAAAAAAGTCGGTTTAAAAATAAAATATGAAGATGTTCAAAAACTTGTTGCGCCAAAAGGCTCTATAGGGCGTCCGCATATTGCACGTGCAATAACTTCCTGCGGCGGAAGCGCAAACATAATGGAAGCATACGCTAAATATATTAACAGCAGCTCTGAAGTATATGTTGAAAGAAAAACCGTCTCGCCCCATGATGCCGTTGAAATTATTAACGAAGCGGGCGGAATTCCTGTTTTTGCGCATCCGATTGATGTTGAAATAGCGGATACTTTAACCGAAGAACTTGTAAACTATGGCTTAAGAGGAATTGAAGCATATCACAGAAAACACTCTCCCGCCGCAGTTGAACACTTTTCAACTCTTGCTGAAAAATACGGACTTGTTGTAACGGGAGGCTCTGATTTCCATGCTCCTTCTTTAAACCATGGTACGATATTAATGGGTAAAAACTTTGTACCCGAGTGGATATACGATAAACTTATGATTGAAAAGAAAAAAATTGAACTTGCTTAAAATTCGTTTTTTAAATAATCGAAAAGCAGACTAAATTTTTCATTTAATTTTTCGATGTTTTCTTCTTCATCAATTTCAATTGTAATTGTGGGAATATTCCGCTCAACTCCGCAATATGTTCCGAAACTCCCGGGGGTGGGATAGCCGATATCATCCGTTATTTTATAGCCTAAAAATTTTTTAATTTTTTGAGCTAAATCAAGCGCATCCCCGTCATAGTTAATTGTTTTATAAGGAGAGTGGATTGTAATAATACCGTCAAACTTATTTTTTTCAATTAAATCAACGAGAAATTTTGTTTCTTCTTCGCTGTTTGGCTTTGTACCGCCGTAATAATCGTTATTCTCGCTTTTTTTCCAATTTTTTGTCGGAAAATTCCTGTTGAGGTCAACTCCGTTTAAATTTTTGCGTTCATTATTTTTATTTAAACGGGGTATGAAAAAAAGAGAGTTTTTCCCGTTAATTTTGCTTTTATTTAAATAAGAATTTATAAAATATTCGCCCTGGGGCTCATCTCCGTGAAAAACTCCAATTATGAGCAATTTTTTATCATAATTGGAGTTTTCTTGTTTTATTAACGAAATTTTCATCAACTTATCCGATTCTTTGGAACATATAGCCAATTCCGCGTGCGGTAAGAATTAATTCCGGATTAGCGGGGTCTGTTTCAAGTTTGGAACGGAGTCTTGAAATATGAACATCAACAACACGTGTATCAATTCTATGATCCGGCGGATATGCCCAAACATGCTGCAAGATTTCATTTCTTGAATAAGCCGTGCCGGAGTTATTAACCAAAAGTTCAAGAAGGCTGAATTCCATACCCGTAAGACGAATTCTTTCGTTTTTGCGGTAAACCTGTCTTCTTGCGGTATCAATTTTAATATTGCCTGTTGTAATAACATTTTTGGTTGTTTTTCCCGTGGGGATAGTAATGTCTTTTGAAACAGTTCTTCTTAAAACCGCCTTAACACGTGCTTCAAGTTCTTTTGGGCTGAATGGCTTAATAACATAATCATCAGCACCCAATTCAAGTCCCGTTATTCTTTCAGAAACATCACCCAATGCCGTTAAAATTATAATGGGGATATCGGAAACTCTTCTTATTTCTCTTGTTACACCATATCCGTCCATCTTGGGCATCATAACATCAAGAATAACGATATCGGGGTTTGTTTTGTTAAATAATTCAACTGCTTCTTCGCCGTCCTCGGCAGTAACTACGTTATATCCTGCCATTTTAAGACGGGTTTCTAAAATTCTTCTGATACTTGCTTCATCATCCACTACAAGAATTTTTTGTTTTGTTTCAGACTGCTCCGTTGGAATATCTTTAGTCATGTCTCTTCCTTACTTATTTGTGTTATTGAGTTACAAAATATTAATTTTTTTAACTTTATATTAACATAAATTAATTTTTTTTGCAAAAAAAAGCTCGTTTAATAAACGAGCTTTGGTTTATAGTTTAATTAGGATTTGGAGAGTTAGTTAATTCTAGCTAAATTTTGGTGCATTTTGTTGTATTTCACCACTTATACTTTCTTTCAAAGACTCAAGTTCTTGCTCTTCTAACTGTATCATTGTTTCCAATTCCGTTTGCTTTTGAGTCAATTCATCTTCTTTTTCTTTTAAAAGCGGCTTAATGTAATCTTCCGCATATTCTTTAAGTGCTTCATTATAAAATTCTGTTTCCATTCTTTCGGTGTCTAAATCACCGTTTTCATCAAAATATAGTGTTGCTTGTGCTGCAATTGCGGGATTGTTGTAATACTGTTCTTGAGTTATGGTATCGTATGCCGTTGAATAATAATCTGTTTTCGTTTGTGCCATTTCAGTCGCAGCTTCATTACCGTAACCCATAAAATCAAGCGCATCGCCAAACAAATCACTTCCTAATGAACTAATTTCACCGGGTGTAATTTGACCGTCGCCGATAGCATTTGAAAAACTTGTCAGCTGTCTTATTTCACGCTGCAATTGGAGCAATTGATATTGATGATCATTTTTGCTTTGCTTAAGCTGATTAATCCTAAGACTCATTACAAGCCATGCCATAATGTCACACTCCTAACCTAATTTAATTTTTAAAACTAACCTTACATTTTAATAAAGTATTTATTGTGCTTAAAATTGTTTTTTTTAAACAATTGTGTAACAAAACTTAACATATTATTCATAAATTTTATAGTTTAATTATTGTATGATAAGTGATGAATTTTTAGCCGAATATGAAGATATATTGTTTCAAATTGAGCGTCCGTCAAGGTATATCGGGGATGAATACGGCTCATACGATAAAAATTTTGACAAACAAAAAGGGAAATTTCTTTTTGCATTTCCCGATAAATATGAAATAGGAATAAGTAATTTCGGGCATAAAATCATATACGATTTAATAAACAAAGAAGAAGGATATCTCTGTGACAGGATTTATGCACCCGACAAAGATTTTATAGAACTTCTTAAAAAAAACAATAAACCTCTTTATGCTCTTGAATCAAAAAGAAAGCCAAAAGAATTTGATGTGGTCGGTTTTGGGCTTCAATATGAAATGTGCTATACTACCGTTCTTAAAATGCTTGAATTATCCGATATTCCGATATTTTCAAAAGACAGAAATATATCTCACCCCCTTATTTTAGCGGGAGGACCCTGTACATCGAACCCAAAACCCATGAGCCCTTTTATTGATGTTTTTATAATCGGAGACGGAGAAGAAGTTAACATTGAAGTCTTAAAAAAATATGTTGAATTGAAAAATTCAAAAGACAGATTTGAAATCATAAAAGAACTGTCAAAAATTAAAGGAGTATATTGTCCTATTGTTGATAATTTTACTCAAAAAAGAATTGCAAATTTAACTTATGAAAATCATCCTCTAAATTCCCCTGTTTCACATTTTGCATCAATCCACGACAGAGCAACCATTGAACTAAGGCGGGGATGCGGAAGAATGTGTCGCTTTTGCCAGGCATCTCACATAAATTTGCCTATAAGAGAAAGAAAAAAAGAAGATATTATAAATATAGCAAAAGAATATGTTAAAAATACGGGCTATGACGAATATTCGCTTCTTTCTTTGTCATCTAATGACCACGGACAAATTGAAGATATTTTAGAAGCTCTTTCATGCCACTTTAAATCAACGGGGATTAATGTATCCCTGCCTTCTCAAAGGGCGGATAAATTTTCTCTCAGACTTGCAAGCTTAATTAACGGCGAAAAAAAATCTGCAATTACAATTGCTCCGGAAGCCGGAACACAAAGAATGAGAGATGTAATCAATAAAAATCTGGATGAAAATCAAATAATAAACGCAACAATATCCTGTATTAAAAACGGATGGAATAAAATTAAATATTATTTTGTAATAGGGCTTCCTTTTGAAACTTATGATGATTTAAAAGGAATTGTTGAGCTGATTGAAAAAGTTAATTTATCTTGCAGAAATGAAGGTCTTAAATATCCTCAAATTACATGTTCAATATCGGTATTTGTACCAAAACCCCACACACCTTTTCAATTTGCAAGGCAGAACACAATTGATGAAATTAATGAAAAAATAAACTACCTTAAAAATTTAAAAAACAGTTTAAAAAATGTCAGATTTAATTTCCACAATCCTAAAATGTCGCAATTGGAAGCATTTTTTACAAGAGGAGATGAAAAAGTTTCATATTTTATTTATGAAATGTACAAAAACGGAGCCTATCTTGAATCATGGGATGAAAATCTTAATTTGGAATTATATGAAAAAACCTCAAAAAAATTAAATATTGATATTGAAAGCACTACTTCAAGAGAAATAGGACAAGAAGAATTGCTTCCGTGGGATAAAATCAGCTACGGCATTGATAAAAATTGGCTCAAGGAAGAATATAACAAAGCAAAAACCGCAGTCAAAACAATTCCTTGCGAAATTAAGTGTTCCAACTGCGGAGTTTGTAAAAATTTATCAACCAAAAAAAATTTGGCTTAAAAATTATCATCTTTAATGTGTGTTTTTTCAAAACTTACTGCTTTTAAAAAATGTTTCGCAAAACTTGCACGTCTTTCCCGTTCGTTTGGAAATTCATTTATAAATGCTTGAAGTTCACCATAATCCAAAAATTTTGAGCCGCAATCATAACATTCATCAATTTCAACGGTTTGTTTTTCACTTGTAAAATGTTTTAACATTGGAATGCCGCACTCGGGACAAGTTCTTGTTTTACTGCTGTCAACTTCTTCAAAAACTTTATCTTTAAGAAGGTTTTCAATCTCTTCTATATTTTTTTCGTTTTTGCAGATTTTTTCAAGTTCATAGTTGTTAAAAAATATTCCGCCGCATCCGTCAAGACAAATATCAATCGACGAGTTCATGTCTGCTAAATTAACTTTTTTCATTTGTTTACCGCAAGCCGGGCAAGTTATTATTTCTTTGCTGTCGTACATTTTATCCGCCTTTCCATATACATAATATCATATTATACTTTTTTAAAATGTTTTATTTAAATGATTTTTTACAGTTGTCACAAATCCGGATACATCAATAGGTTTTGTTAAATATGTATCAATGCCGATTTCTTTTGCCCGAGATTTATCGCAATCCATAGCACAAGCGCTTACCGCTATTACTGAAGGAAGCCTGATATCTTCTTCTTTTAAGTTTTTTACAACAGAAAACCCATCCATCTTAGGCAATTGAATATCAAGAATTACAAGGTCATATTTATTAACTTTCAGCTTGTTATATGCATCCAATCCGTCATACGATTTTTCAACCGAATAATTCTGATAGGTTAAAATATCATAAAACAATTTCATATTAAGTTCATTATCTTCAACTACAAGAATTTTTTTCATACTGTTATATTTTTAAATTCCATTATAAAAGTGGTACCTTTGTTTAATTCACTCTCGAGAGTGATTTTTCCGTTGTGTAATTTTACAAGCTCTTTTGTAATTGTAAGCCCAAGTCCGGTTGAGCTTTGAGTTGTTGTATAAATATTGTTCAAGTGCACAAATTTTTTAAATATTTTTGAATGATATTTTTTATCTATTCCTATTCCGTTATCTTTTATTTTAAGTATATAATTCGCATCATGCTTATGTGAAACAATTTCAATCAGCCCGTTATTCGGAGTAAATTTTATTGCATTTGATAAAAGATTGTATAAAATTTGCTGAAATTTTTGAGAATCCGCATTAATCAACCCCTCAAAATCGTTTTTTATCTCCACTTTTATATTTTTGTTTTTATAAAGGGGCTCTAAAATATTAACAACTTCCTTTATGCTTTGAGTTGGATTTATTTCGGAAGGAGAAAATTTCATAGCATGAGCTTCAAATTTAGAAATATCTAAAATTTCATTAATCATTCCCAAAAGATGAAGGCTTGATATTTGAATATCTTTTATATATTCGGCTTGTTTATCGTTCAACTTCCCGAATATTTGACTGTCCAGCGCCTGAGAAAAACCTATTATGGCGTTCAGGGGCGTTCTTAGCTCATGTGAAATGTTTGCCAAAAACAAACTTTTTGTTTTATCAAGCTCCTGTAATTTTTTGTGCTGTTTTTTAATGATTTCATAAGCGTTATCTTTTTCAATAATGGCATCTTGCATTGCTTTTAATTGAATTTTAAAAACCTCGTTTAATTCATAATCTTTAATTTTATAACTTATAAGATTTACAACGGCACAAAAAGAATTTTTCATTTCTTCGGTAATTTCATCTTTTGTGCTTAATATACAGAAACCAAAAACAGATTCTTTAATTGCCAATTTTTGCACAATCGTATTTGTATAAAACAAATCATCTTCAACGGTTTTAAATTCTTGCAATGAATTATTTTTAAATATTTTTTTAACCATAACCGGGTTAATTTTATAAGACAATATATTTTTTTTATTTTTTCTTGCCGCTCTCAGCCTGTACTCCGTATTTTCGCAAAAAAATATCCCCAAAGAACAGTTTTTATACAAAGATGACATCAAATTCAAAATATGAGAATAAAAATTTTTGTTTTTTACTTCACTTTTGTTTATGATGTCATCTATGAGATTCAAAGTATTGTTTAATATATCGCTCATAAGATATATTATAAGATATATTTTACAGTTTGAACAGATATCCGCCTTTTACGGCATTTTGAAGAATATCCTGTGATATTTTAGTTCTTAAATTTTTAATATACTTATAAACGTAATCGGTAGGCAAATTTAATAACGCCGCAAGGTCTTTTGCATATACAATCTTACCTTCATTTTTTGCAAAATGAGCCAAGACTGTTTCTTCTCTTTCAGTTAAAGGTTTTTTACAGGTTATCTTTAATTTTACTTGGCGCAGAATATCTTTTTCGCCGTTTTCAATTATTTCTTTTTGAATATCTTGTGATTTTTTTGCTACTTTTAAAATTTTATCCTGATTATTTTCTTTTGATGTAAATATTCTTTTTTCGTTCTGCATAACGATATCAATGATATCGCTTGTTTGCTTATCTTCCTCTAAAACTTTGCCCAATCTTCTTGCATATTCTTCAAGGGTAATTTTTTCTAAGGAACTCCTCCAGCGTTTAATTTCTTCTTTGCTTAGATATTGACTCATTTATATCTCCCACGAAATTTTATTTTATATCTTCGTTATTAAATTTATATCACAAGTTGAATAAGAAAATCAGCAAATGTTTCATAACGTAAAATTTTTTTTAAATTAATTAATAATACCGCTTTTGCTATTGACAATAAAAATGCCCGTTTACATTTTTATGTAAAAAAGCTTAACTTTTTTAAGAGTTAAGCTTTTTTAATTGTTCATAAAGTTCAATTGCCCGAGGGGAAATTTTCTCATTCAGTACAATTTTAATATAAATATCCAAATCGCCTTTTGTGCCGTCTTTTTTATTTAACCCCATTCCTTTAAGTCTTAATTTTTTACCTGTTTGGGTATTTTTCGGGATTTTAACTTTTACTTTTCCCCAGGGAGTTACTGCTTCTTTTTCAGCACCTAAAACGGCTTCATAAGGTAACAATTCCAAATCTTTTACAAGATTATATTCATTTACCCGATATTCACCGTCAACGATTTTTACAACAAGATAAGCGTCGCCCGAATGACCGAAGGCATCTTTTTTTCCTTCACCTTTAATTCTGATTTTTTGTCCTTCATGAACAAATTTTGGCACTTGAAAAGTTATATTTTTAGTCACTTTTTCAAGACCCGTTCCCGCACAGTTTGAACAAAATCCTTGATGAGAGCCGTGACATACGGAGCATTGTTGATATGAAGATAAAGTTACCGTTTTTTTAGGGCACTTGATTAAATCATCAACAGTTAAAGAAACGTTTTGTATGATATCAAGATTTTCTTCATTTTTTTGTTGTCTTTGAGAGCTTGTATCTTGATAGGTATTTGTTTTTCTTCTTGTGCTTTGATTGGTAAATTGAGAAAAATCATTGAAAGCAGACGAAAAACCACCCCTGCTTGAAGTCCTTCCACCCATTTGCTGGCTTAGGATATCGCCAAAAATTGCCGAAAAGAAGTCTGAAAATCCGCCTTGAGAAGAACCTGTGCCGAAATTTGAAAAATTAAAGTTTTCAAATCCGGGAGGAGGCGTGAAATCAGCTCCCGATTGCCATGAAGAGCCAAGCTGGTCATAGCGTTTTCTTTTATTTTCATCTCCCAAAACTTCGTATGCTTCGTTAATATCTTTGAATTTATTTTGAGCATCAGCAGATTTATTAACATCGGGATGATATTTTCTTGCCAGTTTTCTGTATGCGCTTTTTATTGCCTGCTGTGTGGCATCTCGTGATACGCCTAATATTTCATAGTAATCTTTATATTTCATATTATTATATTAAATCTAAAAACTGAAAAATGTTAAGTTCTTAATTATTTTTTTATTATTCAGCTTAAAGCGCTTATGATTTCATCCTGTACTTTTAAAAGAATTTCGTCAATTCCTTCTTGAGTTTTACCCATACCCTGTGCCATTTGAGGCTTTCCGCCGCCATTTCCCCGAAGCGCACGGGCAATTTCTCCTACCAGTTTTCCTGCCTGAACTTTCTTAATCAAAGAGTCGCTTACTTTTGCATTTATAAACACCGTTCCGTCGTTTTTCATTGACAAGAGTATAATAACGCTTTGACCGAGTTTTGCCGAAATCAATTCAAGACCTGCTTTAATGGCGTTTGGATTAATGTCTTCGATTTTTGTAATAAGCACTTTTGAAGAGTTTACTTCTTTTGCTTTGGATAAGAATGTAGAGAAACTTTCCTTTGCCATTTTAGCTTCAATGTCTGCCAGTTTTGAAGATAAATCTTTGTTATCATTAATCAGTTTATCTATTTTTTCTTGAATTTTATCGGCAGGAACTTTATTTAAATAAGATAATTTATCAAGCTCATCCGCTTTTGAATTTAAAAGTTCAAAACAAGCATCAGAACACACTGCCTCAATTCTTCTTACTCCCATTGAGCTTGCCTGTTCCGATACTATTTTTGCCATTCTTAAATCTTTTGAATTATCAACGTGACAGCCGGCGCAGAGTTCTTTTGAATAACAATTTCCTTCTTCATCATCAAAACTTACAACTCTTACGTAATCGCCGTATTTTTCGCCAAATAGTGCCATAGCGCCCGTTTGCTGTGCTTCTTGAAGAGGCATTACACGGGTTGTTCTTTTTAAGCCTTTTTTAATCCAAAAATTGATATTATCTTGAATTTGTTTAATTTCAGAAGGCTTTAAGGCTCTATCGAAAGTAAAATCATATCTTGTTTTATTTTCTTCAACGGATGAGCCCGCTTGATGTACTTCTTTACCCAATACTTTCTGCAGGGAAGCCTGAAGAAGATGAGCCAAAGAGTGATGTTTTGTAATTTCCGCCCTTCTTTCAATATCAATTTGAGCAAAAACGCTATCCCCTTTTTTAATCGGATTTTCGCCCGCAATAATTCTGTGGACATAGATTTCCTGAACTTTAAACGTTTTAATTACTTCAAATTTTTGTCCTTCTTTTTCTAAAATTCCGCTGTCTCCCGTTTGTCCGCCGCATTCGGCATAAAAAGGAGTTTTATCAAGAATAATGTCAAATATGCCGTCTTGAGCCTCGTCAACGATTTTACAATCCGAATTTACGATTGAGAGTACTTTCGCTTCGCAAGCGGAATTTTCATAGCCTAAAAATTCTGTTGCGGGGTTATCAATATAACTTAAATCATTTGTTATAACTACTTTTTGAGCGGATGAGCGGGCTCTTTCTTTTTGTTCTTTCATTGCAAGTTTAAAGCCTTCTTCATCAACCGAAATCCCTTTTTCTAAAGCAATTTCAACGGTTAATTCATAAGGAAAACCGTATGTATCATAAAGTTTAAAAGCATCATCCCCCGAAATCATTTTAGAATTGTTTTTTTGAGCTTTTTCAATCGAATTTTCAATCAGCTGGTAACCTTTATCAAGAGTCAATTTAAAGCGTTCTTCTTCTTTTAAAATCGTCTCTTTGATTTTATTTTCATTTTCTTTTAATTCGGGGTATTGAGCACAGTATTTTTTAATTACTTCGTCGACAACAGGCTCTAAAAAGGGCAATTGAAGCCCTAAAAGATATCCATGGCGCAATGCACGTCTTAATATCATTCTTAAAACATAGCCCCTGCCTTCATTTGAAGGCATAATGCCGTCTGCAATCATAAAAGAAACACATCTTGCGTGGTCTGTTACAATTCTGAGCGAAATATCTGTTTTTTGATTTTCTTTGTATTTTTTTCCTGAAATTTCACAAACTTTATCCAAAATATGTTTCAATACGTCGGCTTCAAAAGTGGATTCAACCCCCTGGCATACCATTGCAATACGCTCTAAACCCATACCCGTATCAACATTTTTCTTATCAAGCGGAGTTTGTCTGCCTTCTTCATCCTGAAACAATTCGGTAAAGACCATATTCCAAATTTCAACCCATCTGTCGCATTCACAGGTTGCAATTGAACAATCGTTACTGCATTTTAAATGTTCGCCAAGGTCATAGTGAATTTCGCTGCATGGACCGCATGAGCCTGTTGGTCCGGGCGGGCCCCAAAAATTATCTTTTTTACCTTTTCTTATAATTCGGGAAGGGTCTATATCCGTTTCATTTTTCCATATTTCATAGGCTTCATCATCTGTTTCAAATATCGTCACCCAAAGGCGGGATTTATCAAGTCCAAGATATTCCTTGCTTGTAACAAATTCCCAAGCCCAAGGAATTACTTCTTTTTTATAATAATCACCCCATGCAAAATTTCCGAGCATTTCAAAAAAAGTATGGTGTCTGGGCGTTCTTCCGACATTTTCTATATCAGAATCTTTTCCGCCCGCACGGGCGCATTTTTGACAGGTTGTTGCTCTGGGGGGAGTATAAGGGCATTGTTTTAAGCCTAAATAATATGGTACAAACTGCACCATACCCGCAGAGGTCAACAATAATGTCGGATTGTCGGGTATTAAACTCGAGCTTTTTACACGTGTGCTGTTATGTTTTTTTTCAAAAAAACTTAAAAAACCTTCTCTTATTTCATCAACTGTTTTCATCATAATAATTTGATGTTATCACAAAAAAGAAAACATACAAAATAATACCGATATTCATTTCAATAATTCAAAGCAATATCTAAATTTTATTATCGCATATTTAAAAAAGTTCTTGATTATTTTTTTTGATATTGTATTATGAAAAAGCAAGCAATTGCGGGAGTAATTCAGTGGTAGAATGCTTCCTTGCCAAGGAAGATGTCGCGGGTCCGAGTCCCGTCTCCCGCTCCATTTAAAAAACAATATCCGTAAGCCTTTTGGGCAAGCGGATTATTTTTTTATTTGGCGGATTTTTATTTATTCTCACATTATGCTCACATTTTTTTGAAAAAATATTATTGATTTTATCTTGAGCCTTTAAGACTTCTTATCATATTAAAATAGCGATGGTAAATTTTTACAGATATTGATTTTTCTAAATTGCCAATCTTTGTTTCTAAAATATAATTTTTATATCCGAAATAAAAATACAAATTTGAAAAAATTAAAAAACCATGATAGCATGAGTGCAATTATTGAAAGAGAGGCATATATGGAATTTAGCGAAAAGGTGGCACAATTAAAAGATAGAGCTTTGAATTTAAAAGATAATTTAACAAGCGAAGAAGCTACCAAAAATGCTTTAATAATGCCTTTTTTAAATACATTGGGTTATGATGTTTTTAATCCTTTAGAAGTAGTTCCCGAATATGTCGCTGACAGCCGTTTTAAAAAAGATGAAAGAGTTGATTATGCAATTTTAAAAGACGGTAAACCAATAATTTTTATTGAATGCAAAAGAGTAGATAACGATAAACTGGATATTAAAAAACATGGCGGGCAGCTTTTTAAATATTTCACTGCTTCAAAAGCTAAATTTATTATTTTCACAAACGGCATTGTTTATAAATTCTTTTCCGATGTTGAAGAGACAAATATTTTAGATAAAGACCCGTTTTTTACATTTAATCTGCTTGAATATAAAGAAAGCCAATTATCAACTTTGCAGGATTTTTGTAAAGAAAATTTTGATATGGAAAAAGCCTTTTCTTCTGCCGGAGATTTAAAATATATCAGAAGTTTTGAAGAAGTAATTGAAAATGAATATAGAACACCCTCTGATGATTTTGTGAAATATTTACTGGATAAATCTGCAATATATGACGGAGTTAAGACAGCTAAAGTCATTGAAAAACATAAAAAAACAACAGTGGAAGCGTTTAATCTTTTTATGTCAAAAGTTATGAAAACCTCTCTTGATTTTGGGCATTTGAATAAAGCAGATGATAAATCCGATAATAAAAATGAAATTGTAACTACTCTTGAAGAATTGGAAGGCTTTGCGATTGTAAAAGCTATATTAAACGGTACTGTTGATATAAACAGGGTTACCTATCGGGATAATGCAAGCTATTTTAATGTTTTACTTGATGATAATATAAGAAAAACTATTTGCAGATTGCATTTTAATAGGGCGCAAAAGTATATTTCATTTTTGGAAGGTACGAAAGATATAAAAACACCGATTGATAACGTAAATAGTATTTTTTCTTATAAAGAACAAATAGTTAACAAAATAAAAGAAATTGAAACTAATTACGCTAAAAAATAATAAAAAGGAGCAAATAGATGTAGAAATTTTTGATTATTCAGGAATGAGTAATCCTCCTGAAATTATTGGCTTTGGAAATTGTTACTTAGCTTTAGAAAATAGAAATTAGGAAGTTTATGAAAAAAATTTTTGTTATTATATTTTTATTTTTTATTTCTTTGCCCGTTTTTGCAGCTAATTTAGCTCAACAAAAATTGAAAAAAGAATTTTGGAGCAACCCAACATTAGTAAATAAATTCAATACAATGGCAAAAACTGTTTTTATTTGGCAGGACTATTATTTAAGTAAAAATGATACCGATTCGGATACATATTTCAACGATATTATCAAAACAAAAGCAAAATATTGCAGCCAAAATGATATAAAAAGTTCTAAGAACTGTAAATATTCTACAAAAGTATCAAACAATTTTATTAAAATAGGGGAGCTTAATATTTTTGAAATTGAAAAATTTGAAAAAGCAACTGATATTTTGAATAAAAATCCAATCGTAATAGATGATTCTGATATTCAATATCTGGATAAAGATTTAATACAGGTAATAGTCTTACTATTTTAATAAAATGCTTTTATGAATAAAACTTACACAATCATAATCTTATCAATAATCATATTAATACTTTTAGCGGGAATTGGATTGTATGCTACAACATACCCCCTAAAATCATCTGATTTAACCTATCAAAAAGGCAAAACTAAAGAAAAACATTTTGTCCAAGCTTATTGCAAGGGTGAAATTGAAGTCAGATTGCCCGATAAAACTCGTGTAGATTGTTTAACGGATGAATACGCCATTGAATTTGATTACGCTAATAAATGGGCTGAAAGCATTGGTCAATCACTTTATTATGCAAAAATGACAGGAAAAAAACCAGCTGTAGCAATTATTATGAAAAAACCGACAGATGAGAGGTAT
Organism: Candidatus Gastranaerophilales bacterium; assembly: GCA_947589425.1. Classification (GTDB taxonomy): domain Bacteria; phylum Cyanobacteriota; class Vampirovibrionia; order Gastranaerophilales; family Gastranaerophilaceae; genus RUG14156. The sequence continues at coordinate 184,209 of CANQAV010000001.1, forward strand.
ATAAAAAGAATAGAAAAAGCTAATAGCGATATAACTATTTTTAAAATTCAAGGTTATAAAAATAGTAGCTTATAAGAGTTAAAATTTGTAATACAAAGTCTTTAAATTTTAAACAATCGTGGTATAATATAAACAGGGAAAAGGCTCAAAGAGCCGCATACTCTTCAAGCCTTTCTTAACTTCCCTATTTAAATGAAAGAAGTGCTATGATTATCGCTAAGATAAGCCATAGCGCTTTTTCTGTTATACAGAATTTCACTTTATCACCTCCTTTCCGCCTTAGTCCTCTTAACTGTCTGTGACGGGGGAGGTAATCAATAGGTCAGCTTACCCTTAAACTAATTATAGGCTAAAGTATAAGTATGGCGGTACAACAATCTTTCAGCTTTAACACTCTCGCAAGTAAAATGAGGGCTGAATTTAAAGAAAAAGAGCAAAAGGCAAAAGAAGCCGCGCAAAAAGTCGCAAAGCAAGCAAATATGTCAGAACTTGAACACCTCGGCTTCGCCTTGGGATACAGGCTCACAAGGCTTGTACCTCGCCTGTTCGCTTTGTAGAGTTCAGGGTGACAGGGTAAAGAGTAGGGATTTTTGTATTTGAGTTAATAAATGTCATGCTGAACTGACTAGAAAATAGCGCAAGCGTAATTTTCTGTCCTCTGTGAGCATTTCAGCATCTTACCAAGTGAAGTAACAGACATTTAAGCAAATAGAAGGGATGTTAGATTCCCTACCCCTCAGACCCTGAAACAAGTTCAGGGTGACAGCGTTAAGTTAAATGTGTGAATTCCCATACTTCACTACCCCATGTCATGCTGAACTGACTAGAAAATAGCGCAAGCGTAATTTTCTGTCCTCTGTGAGCATTTCAGCATCTTACCAAGTGAAGTAACAGACATTTAAGCAAATAGAAGGGATGTTAGATTCCCTACCCCTCAGACCCTGAAACAAGTTCAGGGCGACAGGGTAAGTGGTGATGTGATTAATGCATACTTCAGGCTCACAAGGCTCGTACCTCGCCTGTTCGCTTTGTAAAATTCAGGGTGACAGTATAAAGCGTAATTTTCTGTCCTCTGCGAGCAAAGCGAACGAAGTGCGCCAAGGCGAACGGTTGACGAAGCGCCTTGAAACCGTCAGGTCTCAAAAATCGAAGTTCAAAAAAAGTGAGCCGCCGGGAATTTCAAGACAAGAGCAACAAAATAAAAAAGATTAACAATTATCTATTTACCTGACCCCAGCTTAACAACGCCTTTGCCGAACTTTTCTTCCAACTTATCCCACGATTTTGACAATTCCTGCTTTTTTAAAACACTCTGTCCGTCAAAAAGAGAAATCTGCTGTGCGTTTTTGGTTGTCAATTTTGTTGCAAAAAACCCGACAGAACGATATATTAACCCCTTTTTAAAAATGTTTTTAAATAAAGTCATAGCATGATGCACAAGCTCAAACTCCGTATCAAGAGGGTTTATAAGATTAGTCTTTACATCAAACACCTGAAAATCTTTTGTTCTTAACATCACACCTATACAGCCCGTTAAAAGGTTTTCTTTTCTTAATTTTTTACAAACCTTGTGGATGTGCATATTTAATTGTTCTTTGATATAATTCTCGTCCGTTTGAAATTCTTCAAAGCTTTCGCTTCGGGAAATGCTTTTTGGCGCATCGCAAGACGTATTTACGGGATGTACAACATGCCCCAAAAGCTCCTGTTTTAATTCAAGCCCGATTTTACCCATTGTTTTTTTAATCCACATATCCTCTTGTGAAACAAAATCCCAGGCTGTTTGAATTAAATATTTTTTTAAAAATGCGTTTGTATTCCTGCCTATTCCCCAAACCTCGGAAATTAAAGTAGATTTCAGTTCTTCCTGAATTTGTCTGTAGCCAATTTTATAAGTATATTTTTCGACTTTTGCTTTTTGAAGATTTTTCGCCTTGTCAGATGCAAGTTTTGCAAGGGTTTTTGAATATGATAAGCCGATTGAAACATCAATTCCTATCTCATCTTTGATATCTTTTACGATTTTTTCAACTATTTCTTCATAAGAACAATTAAAAGTTTTTCTCAAACCCGTTAAATCCAAAAAAGCTTCGTCAATCGAATATACTTCAACATCAGGGGTAAAATCATACAATTTATCCATTACCCTTTTTGAAATTTCACAATAATAGGGAATGTTTCCGGACAGAAAAATAACTTTTTTGAAATGATTTTTAGCTATAAAATAAGGTGCGCCCATTTCAACCCCGAGACGCTTTGCTTCATTTGAACGGGAAACCACGCATCCGTCATTATTTGATAAAACACAGACGGGTTTTCCTATAAGTTCCGGTTTTAAAAGCCTCTCACAGGATACAAAAAAATTATTACAATCAACAAGCGCTATTACTCTTTTTGTCACTTTATTTTCCTCACTATGCCGAGAGCAACGCCGAAAATCAAAAGAGAATTTTTTGGTCTTATTATGGGAAAGTCTTTGTTTTCGGGCTGTAAATATGCGCCCTGTTTATCTTTTTTATAAGTTTTTAAAGTAAATTCATTATCCACAATTGCAAGCACAATATCCCCCGTTTTTGCTTCGGGCTGTTTTTTAATAACAACATAATCTCCGTCAAAAATTCCCGCCTCGCACATTGAATTTCCCGAAACGGAAAACACAAAAGTTGAAGGCGAGTTAATATTCAACATTTCATCCATTGAAATTCTTTTTTCGATTTTGTCATCCATAACAGAAGCAAACCCCGCTCTGACATAGCTTGACATTAACGGAGCCTTAAAAACTTCCTGATTGATATAGAGCTTTCCTTTGTTTGATAAAATCAAATTTTTTGATTTTAAAATTTCAATATATTGTTTTATTGAATTTTTTGATTTATACCCTAAATCATTTTTAATTTTCTCATAACTTTCAAGGGCAAAAGAGCCGTAGTTTTCTTTTAATTTTTCAAAAAATTCGTTTTGTTTTAAAGTAAGCGTTTCCATAATTAATATTATGTACAATTGTACATATAATGTCAACAACACTAAAAGTTTATTTATCTCCTTTAAAATTTGAATAAAAAAAACGGCTAATTTGTGAACAAATTAAGCCGTGATGGATAGAATTAGTATTACGGAGTTTATAGAGGAGTTTACATGCCTATTAAACATGCTGAAAAATTCATTTTGCTAATTTTATATAATAATGTCAAATTATTTTACAAAAATTAACAATAAAGATATCTAGTCCGCTTTACCCGCAAGCTGACCGCATGCGGCATCAATGTCTGCGCCTCTTTCAAGGCGAATTGTAACTTTTTTACCGGATGCTTCAAGAATATATTTAAATTTCATCATATCGTATTTGGAAGGCTTTTTGAAATTATTCTCATCAGACACGGGATTATAGGGTATTAAATTTATATTACATTTAATATCTTTCAAAAATTCGCACAACTCTTGTGCGCATTCTTTTGTATCGTTAAGCCCTGATATTAAAATATATTCTATTGTAACCCTGTCTTTTGTTGCAAGGCAAAAATCGCACAGAGCTTTTTTAAGGGATAAAATATCATATTTTTTCTCAATCGGCATAATAAGCTCTCTGATTTTATGGTTTGGTGCATGGAGCGATATCGCAAGAGTAGGAACAAGTTCTTGTTTTGATAAATCATATATTTTATCAACAATTCCCGAAGTAGAAAGAGTAATTCTCCTGATTGAAATTTGAAGATTTTTATTTATTAATTCAAGCGCTTGAATAACATTTTCATAATTATCCAAAGGCTCTCCCTGTCCCATAAAAACAACATTTGTTATTTTTAAACCCGTATCAATTTGAGCCAAAAGTATTTGAGATACAATTTCATAAGCCAAAAGATTTCTTTTAAAACCGTTTTTACCCGTTGCACAGAACTTACAGCCCATTTTACAGCCTACTTGAGTTGAAACGCACATTGATAAATTTGAACGATTATCAAAGCGCATTAAAACACACTCTGCGCATAATCCGTCCGAAAATTGAACAAGATATTTTACGGTCGAGTCTTTTGAAATTTGCCGTTTTTTAATTTTTACGTCAATAATTTCACAGTTTTCCTTCAGGAATTCTCTGAATTCTTTTTTGATATCCGTCATATCATCAAAAGACTTTGCATTTTTTGCCCAAATCCATGAAAAAATTTGGTCGGCACGAAACTTCTGCTCATTATTTTGCGCAATAAAATCTCTTAATTGTTCTTTTGAAAATTTTGCAAGAACTGTCTTTCCCATAGCAAAATATTAACATAAAACAAAATTAAATCAGTAATTTTCGCTGATATTTTTTCTGTCTATATCTTTGGGTCTTACTTTAATTGTTCTTCCGTTTTCAAAGAAATCGGAATAGTAAAATTCGCCTTTCGGTTTATCGGGATCATCCGAAGGATGCCAAGTGGAATCTACTTTATTATATGTCCTTATAGCACCGTCTTTTATATCAAATAAATCCTTAAAATCTTCACAATAGATAGCATCTATCTGTCTGCCTTCGCTGTCAACACCAAGATTGATTTTAAAATATACAAATTGTCCGTCCGTATAAACTCTTGCAACATTTTGCTGAGCATTTTGTTTATCTTCATATTGATGAATTTTATTTATTGCATCTTCTCTTTCTTCATCCGAAAGATTTTTTGTATACAATTTATCCCAAAGTTCATCTTTTTCTTCTTCAAGATAATCAAATTTTTGAGGAATTAAGATTTTCTTCATATCGGCCAAATCGTCAGAATCTTTAATTCCGTTATAATCTTTTATTAAATCTAAATCAAAATCATATTCATCCGCAACCTGACTGAGGAAATATTCGCTGTCATCCCCGTAATATCGAACGGGAACTTCAATTACATCTTTATCGGTCATAATTTTAACGGGTAACAGCACAGATCCCGCTACGGCAAGTGCTATCATGGTATTTCTTATTGCGGGTCTCAAGTGTCTTCTTTTTTTTGGTGTCGATTTTTTGGATGAACAAAATTCATCATGAGAAACATTATTGCGCTGTTTGCAATAATTATTGAAATATAAGATATCGCCTTCCTTTTTAGTGCACTTTTTATTGCCGCAAAATGAAACAGGGGAAATTTTCATATAACCGTTATTCCTTATATTAATTGACACAGACAACAAAAAAGGTGAACATCCAAAATTGATATTTCCCGTATTAAATTTTACATATTTTAATAAATAGCCGGAATTAAATTAGTTTAATTCCGGCGGATAATTTTAATATACTTATTTTAAAACTTCTTCTTTTTTCGTTCGTTTGCCTACGCAAATATATTCAAATCCCCTTTGAGAAAGTCTTTTTGGGTCATAAAGATTTCTTCCGTCAAATATGACAGGATTTTTCATCAAAGATTTGATTTTATCAAAATCCGGACGTCTGAATTCGTTCCACTCGGTGAGCAAAAGCAAACAATCCGCTCCTTCAAGCGCTTCATAAGATGAATTTAAATATGTTATCTTATCCCCAAAATAAAATTTTGCACTGTCAAATGCTTTAGGGTCGTATGCATTAATTTTAGCATTACGTTCAAGAAGCGCATTTATGATTGTAATTGCGGGAGCTTCTCTCATATCGTTTGTTTTCGGCTTAAATGCCAAACCCCAAACGGCAAATGTTTTTCCCGTTAAGTCCGTGCCAAACCTTGATAATATTTTATCAATAAATATTTGGCGCTGTCTTTTGTTAACTTCATCAGCCGATTTTAAAAGCTGATATTCACAGTTGTTATCCTTTGCCGTTTTTAAAAGCGCTTTAACGTCTTTCGGGAAACAGCTTCCGCCATAGCCCAATCCGGGGAATAAAAATTGTGTTCCGATACGTTTATCCGAACACATGCCAATACGCACCATTTCAGCATCCGCACCGACTTTTTCGCAAATATTTGCAATTTCGTTTGCGTAAGAAATTTTTACCGCCAAAAATGAATTTGCGGCATATTTTGTCATCTCGGCAGACTTAACATCCATTATAATAACAGGGTTTCCCGTTCTTAAAAAGGGAGCGTAAAGTTCCTGCATAATCTCTGTTGCTCTGGGAGAATTTGAGCCTATAACGACTCTGTCAGGTTTTAAGAAGTCATCAACCGCAGCACCTTGTTTTAAAAATTCGGGATTTGAAACAACATCAAATTCTTCCGCTGTTTCGGCTTTGATTATCTTTGTAACTTCATCCGCAGTTCCGACGGGTACTGTGGATTTATCAACAATTACTTTATATCCGTTTAAAGATTGACCTATACTTTTTGCAACTTCATATACATATTTTAAATCAGCAGAGCCGTCTTCCCCTTGAGGAGTACCAACTGCAATAAAACATACAAGCGATTTTTCTACTGCTGTTTTTATATCTGATGTAAAAGTAAGCCTTTTTTCTCTGACATTTACTTTAATTAAATCTTCAAGCCCGGGTTCATATATGGGAATTATTCCCTGATGCAGGCGGTTTAATTTTTCAATATCATTATCAACACAAATTACATCATTACCCATTTCGGCAAGGCATGTTCCCACAACAAGCCCAACATAGCCTGTTCCTACAACGCATACTTTCATCTATTTATTCTCCTTAATTTTTTTATCAAAATATTCGATTGTTTTTGTAATACCTTCTTTAATATCAACCTTTGGCTCCCAGTTGAGTTCTTTTTTTGCCAAAGTTATATCGGGTTTTCTTTGTGTCGGGTCATCTTTTGGAAGAGGTTTATATATAATTTTTGAATTTGAATTTGTTAATTCGATTATCAATTTTGCAAAATCCAAAATCGTTCTTTCCTGAGGATTTCCCAAATTAACGGGCCCGATAAACTTTTGGGGATTGTTCATCATTTTAATTATGCCGTCAACCAAATCGGAAACATAGCAAAATGAACGTGTTTGAGAGCCGTCCCCGTATATTGTAATATCTTCATTGCGAAGAGCCTGACATATAAAGTTTGATACAACCCTTCCGTCGTTAGGATCCATGTTGGGTCCGTATGTATTAAATATTCGAATAATTCTTGTATCAACATTATTTTGTCTGTGATAATCCGTCATAAGGGTTTCCGCACAGCGCTTGCCTTCATCATAACAGCTTCTTATTCCGACAGGATTAACATTCCCCCAGTAGCTTTCTTTTTGAGGATGCACATGAGGGTCGCCGTATACTTCGGAAGTTGAAGCCTGAAGAATTGTTGCCTTGCATCTTTTTGCAAGCCCGAGCATGTTAATTACTCCCATAACGGAAGTTTTAATTGTTTTAATTGCATTATATTGATAATGCGGGGGAGAAGCAGGGCAAGCCATATTATAAATCTGGTCGACTTCCGCAAAATATTCTTTGGTGATGTCATGGCGCACAAGCTCAAAATGGTCATTTTTAAGCAAATGACGGATATTATCCTTTGAGCCCGTAAAAAAATTGTCAAGACATATAACGTCATTTCCTTCATTTAACAATCTTTCACAGAGGTGGCTTCCGATAAAACCCGCACCGCCCGTAATAAGTATTCGTTTACTCATTTGCTTTTAATCCTCTCTTCGTATTTTTTCAAAATTTCCAACCCCTCTTTTTTCATATCCTCATCATAATTCCAAAGAATTTCCGTTCCTTTGTACTTATCTTTAATAAGTTTCATATCGGGATTATAGGGATGAAAGCCCCATTTTTTATGCCAATATTTTATATTATGCAGCATTATATCTTTTCTCCAGGTATTCTTTTTTATGAAAAAATTCAGCCAAAAACCATATCCCATATATATATATATATATATAATACTTTGTGATTCCTTTTTTTGTTTTTATTTTAAATACGGGATATTTGTCGAAAAGATAATATATTTGGTCGCTTTGGTCTATTTTAATTGTAAAAGGTCCGAATTTTTTACCCTTTTTAAAATCCGAATTGTTTCTCGTGCCTCGAAGAGTAAATCTGTGGTGAACTGCAACATCAGGAATGTAAAATACCTTTTTGTTATGCAATCTGTGTGACAAATAAAAATCGATATCTTCAAACCAAAGAGGATAATTTATATCAAACCCGCCTATTTTTAAAGCTGTTTTTTTATCAGAAAAAACAAAACACCCGGGACACGAATCAACTTCCGCAGGATGAGAAGCTATCTCTTGCGCATCATCACGCATTTTGTATTTCGTCGACCATTTTCTTTTTCCGACCGGCTCTGCAATTTCTTGTGTTTTATCATGCGCACCCTCGGGACAGATTTGGCAAGAACCCGCAAGAATATCATCATAATCCGTAGTTATCTTAGCTGTTATAGCGCCTATTTTATCAGGAGCAACACTATATAATTCCAAAAACTTTTCAACGGGGCTTTTTGTTTCAATTGTTGCATCACCGTCACATCGAATAATAAAATCTCCTTTTGAGGCTTCCAAACATTTATTAAGAGCATTAACAATACCTTTATGGGGCTCTTTAATAACTGTCATGTTCTTAATTTTACCGCTTTGTGCCCATTTATCAAGTTTTGATACACCCTCGTCCAAAGAGCCGTCATCACACACTATAAACTCATAATTTTCATAAGTATTGTTTTCTATAAATTTCTCAAAAAATAAATCAATAATATGCTCATTATTATAATTTGGTAATATAAAAGATATCATTGGATTTTTTGGAACATTGTTCATGTTATCTCCTTTGGCTCGCAAATTAACAGAGTCTCCAACAGTATCTGTCCGTCACGAGGTTTCACTATTCTAAAATTATAACCCAAACATAAAGATTCAATCAAAGGTTTAATATCAAAGAAATCAGAACATGTGTGATAAATGCTTATAAGCATTGAAGGTCTTTGGGTTTTAATTGTATTAATTGCACCTTTGAGAAAATTTTGTTCAAAGCCCTCTAAATCTGTTTTAATAAGACCTACATTTAATTTATTTTCCTCAACAAATTTATCAAGAGTTGTAATTTTACATTTCTGTTTTTGCCTGTTTGGCTTATCAGTCATAAATCCGCTTGAAGAATCGTCAACATAAAGTTCAATATCTTCTTCTTTGTCGCCCAAACCAAAGTTAAGCGGGATGATATTTTGTTTTTTGTTAAGTCCGATAGTTTTGAGTAATTTTTCATAATTCAATTTAACAGGCTCAAACGAATATACCTTCTTTTGAGTATAATCAGACAGTATTACCGCACTGTCTCCGATAAATGCTCCGGCATCAATAATGTCTTTGTTTTTGAAATAATCTGTGTTCAGGGTGTCAATAGAGTGTTTATCCTGAAAAACACACAATTCAAAATGATTTTCGCACAGAAGATATTTATTGTACGCCCAGCATTCATCATCAATTTTACAAATATTTTTTACCATATTTTTTCTGTTTGAATAAATAAGCTTAACCTCATTCTCGTCAAATATTTCAACATAATCTTTTTTTGCGCCGTCGACTTTTTGCATTGCACCGATAATTGCATTAACGGTTTTAATGGAATCTTCATCCAAATTTTTGATTAACTTTGTATATTTTTCTCTTAAATCAATTTTGTTGAGTTCGTCCAAAAATTTTTTTATAAAGAGCTTATATTCCCCCCCCCCTCGGAAATAGAGATAATCCGACATGATATCTTTTTTATATCTGAAATTTATTGTTATAAACAATATTTTAATTGTTATATATTTATTATCGTTTTTTACGGAAAATATATTTTCAAAAAAATTTTTCATTGTTCTATACCCTTCCTAAAACCCCGGCTTTAAAATAAAGGGCAGCAAGGTATCGTATATTCTGAAAAACCTGAGATAAACTTATAGAACTACCCCCCCCCCTCGGAATTTATTTTAAATCTCATTCTTATTCCAAAAACAGTCAAAACATTATAGTGCTTATTTCCAACCTTTAATTTTTTAATTGAGAATATTTTTTCTTTGGTATTGTCATAAAAATCATCCTGCCAAACATAATGAGGACGCATTTTTTTCATTAAAAAATCAAGCTTTATTTCTTCAAAAAATGAAGTTAAGCTTGCATAAAACCAAAAATCTTCAAAATTTACCATATAAGGCATGGGGTATAAAATATACGAGGCAAACCGCCAAGGCTTTTCCGAACCTGCAAAGTGTCTGAATATAATTCCTTTTTCCAATGAAATATCATTTTCAAAATTGTTTTTAACAAGATTGTCTTCAAACTCTTTCAAAAGTTTTGTATCTTTTTTTGATAAGCTGTATCTGTTATTTTGAAGCCAATTAAAACTGTGGCGAAGATTGCAATTAAATCTTGCTTCAAGTCTTTTATAACCGCCGTTTAAATAAGCAAATCTGTTAAGCATTACCTCATCGGGGGCGCACTGAATCTTGATTTCATTAAGAATATTAAGCAAATTATTTATAACATCATCATTTGTACCGATTTTTTCTCTCCATTTTTCATAGTCTATGAGCATCACGCCCGAATTAAAATATTGATAATCATTAGAAGCTTTAATTACTTTATTGGCATCTTTATAATCTCTTGCAAAATACAACGGACAGGCGCCTATAATATTTCCTTCAAGGTCAATATCCCATAATTCTTTAACATCGCCAATAGCAATTAAATCAACATCCAAATAAATCGCTCTTTTAACTTCCGGTGCAAGCAAAGGGAATAAAAGGCGGTTGCATGTACTTAAAGACACATAATAATACGGGGACAATTTTATTTTCGAAAAATATTCCTTTGCGCAGCAATCAATGAATTTAACGCTGTAATGATTTGTAACGGACGAAAATGTATCTTTAATCAGTTTTTTGTTATTATCCGTAATTCCGTCACACAATATATAAAATTCAACAAAAGAATGTGTGTTATATAAAACACTTACTCCCGTTGTTGCAATAAATTTTGCATATCCGTTATCACCCGATAAAATAACGGGGATTTTATCGCCGCAATCAAGCTTTTCATCTCTTTTTTGAGGAGTTTTAAGAGAATTAATCACGCCCCAAAAACAGGTCAACTCTTTTAAGTTTTGAAAATCTTCATCTTTAACAAGTTTCAACATTATATAATAACTCCTTTTAAATCGGCTAAAACAAAAATCATCCTGCAAGTACTACAGATGTTCTGCGCATAATTGAATATAAATCTGATAAGCTTAACCCCCCCCTCGGAATTTGTTTTAAATCTCATTCTTATTCCAAAGATAGTCAGAACGCTATAGTGCTTATTTCCAACCTTTAATTTTTTAATTGAGAATATTTTTTCTTTGGTACTGTCATAAAAATCATCCTGCCATTCGTAATACGGATGCATCTTTGCGTTAACAAAATTGTCTTTTATTTCTTCATAAAAAGAAGTCAAGCTTGCATAAAACCAGAAATCACTAAAATTTGATATGTAAGGAAATTCATAATAACTTTTGAGCGCCGTAGTGTTCCAAGGCTTTTCCGTACCGGCGTAATGTCTGAATATAATTCCTTTATCAATATTTATTTTCTTTTCAAAGTTATTTGCTTTTATATTCGTCTCAACGCTTTTGAACATTTTTGCTTCTTTTTTGTTTAATTTTAATTTATTGTTTTTAAACCAGCTGTAGCAATCATAAACACAGGTATTAAACCTCATCTCAAGTTTTCTGTAACCGCCCGTTAAAAATGCAAAACGATTAAGGACAACTTCATCCGGTGTATGAGTAATTTTTAAATCATTGATGATATCAAGCAAATTATCAATTATTTGTCGATTTGTACCGATTTTTTCTCTCCATTTTTCATAGTCTATGAGCATCACGCCCGAATTAAAATATTGATAATCATTAGGAGCCTTGATTATTTTATTGGCATCATTTGCTTTCAATGTAATATAAGAAGGGCTCACTGCAAATATATTTCCTTCAAGGTCAATATCCCATAATTCTTTAACATCGCCAATCGCAATTAAATCAACATCCAAATAAATCGCTCTTTTAACTTCCGGTGCAAGCAAAGGAAATAAAAGGCGGTTGCATGTGCTTAGTCTTACATGATAAAAAGGGCTTAATTTAATTTTTGAAAAATATTCTTTAGAATTACATTCTATAAACTTAATTGAATAGTGAGAAGTTATATTCGAAAAAGTTTCTTCAATCATTGTTTTGTGAGCTTGCGAAATTTCCTCGCTTAATATATAAAATTCAATAAAAGAATGTGTGTTATATAAAACACTTGCTCCGGTCACTGCAATAAATTTTGCATAGTTATCATCAGCAGATAAAATAACGGGGATTTTATCTTCGCAATCAAGCTTTTCATCTCTTTTTTGAGGAGTTTTAAGAGAATTAATCACGCCCCAAAAACAGGTCAACTCTTTTAAATTTTGAAAATCTTCAAATTTTATCTTATTTTTCATATTTCACTCCTGTTTATACTTCGCCTAACTGCAAAGTTTTACCGAACAATACGAGTCTCACGCCGTTTTTTTTGATGTTAAGAGAAAACATATTCCTTCTTTTAATTCTTTTTTCTTTTTGTTTTCTCTTTTTTAAGAATTCATCAAAAAATTTTTCTTTATTGTTTAACAAAAGCTCAAATTCATCTTTTTTAATTTCATCAAAAAACAAATCCGAAAGTTTATTTTGTTTATAAAAAAGAGAGAAAGTTTCTTGGGTTTTATTTAAAAATTCATTTCTGAATTCGGGCGCAATCCGCCACAAATTCCACATATAACCCTTATATTGATTAATCAGTTTGCGCACATAAACAGGATTTTTTATATCAAAATGTTTTGTTAAATATTTTTCAAGTTCGTCATATTCTTCGCATATTACAAAAACCTTCCCTTTTGATTTAACCGAAGATGAAAAATTATCCTGTCTGTAGCAAATAAAAGGTTTATCAACAAAAACAAGCCTTTGCGCCATGGCAAGCGTTTTAAATTGGAAAGAGATATCCTGATAGCTTGCACCTTTTGTTTCTAAAAATCTTATATTATATTTATCAAGAAAAGATTTTTTATATATAGCAGACCAGATACTTGAAACCAGAGACAAAATTTTATCGTTTCTTTGAACGTCAAACACTTTATTGCATTCAAATTTACTTACTTCGCCCATTTTTTGAATTTTTTCAGGATTTTGCCAGTAAAGATAATAATCCGATTTTACAAGGTCGCAATCGTTTTGTTTAGCAGTATTATATAAAGTTTCAAAAAAATCATTCTCTTTTATAAAATCATCCGATTCAATAATGCTTATATATTCGCCTTTTGCTTCATTTATTCCCAAATTACAAGCCTTGCCATATCCTTCGTTTATTTTATGAATAACTCTTACAAAAGAATATTTTTGAGCAAATTCATCGCATATCAAAGGGGAACTATCCGTTGAGCCGTCATCGACAATAATAACTTCTAATTCTTTTAAAGTTTGAGCTGCAATGCTTTCCAAACACTGCCTTAAATATTTTTCAACGTTATAAACGGGAACCATAACCGAAACTTTATACATTTAACACATCCTTGTTTAATTTCTTTTCCCATTCGTATGCTGTTTTAATGGAGTCCTCCAGCGTTCTTTTCGGGCTCCAGCCGAGAATTTCTTTTGCTTTTTTGGAATTTGCATAAAGCTCTTTGGGGTCGCCTTCCCGCCTTTCAACGACTTCAACGTCTATTTTTGCGCCTAAAACTCTCTCGCATGTATCAAAGACATTTTTAACGCTGTCGCCCTGCTGTGTTCCAAGGTTAAATACATCCGATTTATTTTCTTTTTCAAGATATAAAAGGGCAAGTCTGTGGGCATCCGCCAAATCTTCAATATTAACATAGTCTCGAATGCATGTGCCGTCGGGAGTATCATAATCGTTTCCGAAAATTTTAAATTTTTTATTTTTATCAAAAGTCGATTTTAAAATGTTTGGAATTAAATGAGTTTCAATATCGTGCCATTCGCCTATTCTTGCTTTATTATCCGCTCCGGCAACATTAAAATATCTTAATTTTATTGATTTTAAGCCATAGGCTCTGTCATAATCCGCCATAATTTTTTCAACCCCTAATTTTGACATTCCATAGGGATTAATCGGATTTTGGGGATGATTTTCGTCAATTGGCGTATATTTTGGCTCGCCATAAGTTGCACAGGTTGAAGAAAATACGATTTTTTTAACGTCATGTTCAATCATACAATCAAGCAGATTTAAAGTGCCAAAAGTGTTGTTTCTGTAATATTTTGCAGGATTTGTAACGGATTCGCCCACAAGAGCATTTGCGGCGAAGTGAATAACTGCATCTATTTTATACTTTTCAAAAACGCTCCTTATTTCATCAATATTTCTTAAATCACCTTTTACAAATTCAACTCTGCCAATGGTTTTTAAGGTTTCAACCGTTTCAATGTGACCTGTTTCAAGATTATCGAAGATTACAACTTCACGATTATCTTCCAAAAATTTAATTGCGCTGTGGCTTCCGATATAGCCTGCTCCGCCCGTAATTAATATCATTTTAACTCCTTGTCGAAAAATTCAAATACTCTCTCAACCGCCAAATCCATGTTGTAATATTTATAATCCCCCAGCCTTCCGAGGAAATAAAGTCCGTCGATTTTTTGCGACTCATCTTTATATTTTTTATAAAGAGCAAGGTTTTCATCGTTTGCAATCGGATAATAGCGTTCATTTTTGCCCAATTCAAAACTTTGGGGATATTCAACCGAAATAACTGTTTTTGAAGATTTTTCATTCAGGAAATATTTATGTTCGCAAATCCTTGTAAAATCATAGTTGTTAGGATAGTTTACAACCACGGTTTTTTGATAGTATTCCTGATTTATTGTTTGAATATCAAAATTAAGGCTTCTGTAGGGAAGCTGTCCGAATTTATAATCAAAATATTCGTCAATTGCACCGCAATATATAACCCTGTCAAATTTTTGAGTAATTTCTTTAAAATCAGTATTTAATTTAACTTTAATATTTTTGTGTTTTAAGATATTTTCAACCATTTTAGTATAGCCAAAGAGGGGAATGCCTTGATATTTGTCTTGAAAATATCTGTTATCAAAACTTATATATATAGGAACTCTTGCCGTAACGGAAGGGTCAATTTTATCGGGCTCTAAGCCCCATTGTTTTGAAGTATAATTTTTGAATACATTTTCATAAATATATTGAGCGATAAATTCGAGCTCGGGATTTTCCCTCAGCTTTAATATGGGAACTTTTGCTCCGTATCCGTATGTTGAAATCAATTTTTCTTCCAAATCGGAAGCCATTTTGTTTGAGAAAACTTCATATAAAGTTGTTAAATTGAAAGGCAGAGTAACGCAGTTTCCTTCAATTATTACATTCGGCTTTAAAAAGAAAAAATTCCATTTTGTGTATTTTGATAAATAATCCCAAACTTTTTTGTTGTTTGTGTGGAAAATATGAGGGCCGTATTTATGTATTGTGATGTTAGTTTCTTTATCTTTATAATCGTAGATATTTCCTGCAATATGCTCTTTTCTGTCTATTACAAGAACTTCTTCGTTCAATTTGTCCGCAATTAAAGAAGCAAGAACTGCTCCCGATAAACCCGCACCAACAATTAAATTTGATTTCATTAACTTCCTCTTTTAATGGTTTCAATAGAATAAGCATAACATAAACATCAAATAAATTGTTTAATTTTAAAATTATGTAAATGTTTCGGTTTGTTATCGGGTTTATATTACAGTTTAGCTGCAACATAGAATTTGTATGCCGATTAGGATTTAAATAAATTCACCTGCCCAATTTTTAAGCACTTCAACACTCGGGTAATTGTTGAATAATCTTCCTTCTATTATTTCAGCCGAGCTTGAAACGCTGTTTTTAAGGTTGTCTGTTGTTTTTCCAAACCTGCTTCCGCCGGATGTGGCAAAAAGAACTATTTTTTTGTTTGAAAAATCGTGACGTTCCAAAAACGTGTTTATTATAGTGGGAGCAATGTACCACCATATCGGGAAACCTAAGAAAATTGTATCATATTGGGCAATCGAAAAATTATCATCAATCATCTCGGGACGTGAACTATAATCTTTCATTTCAAGTGTAGTTCTTGAAGTTTTATCCATCCAATTAAGGTCATCGTTTGTGTAGGGAACTTTTGGCTTTATTTCATATATATCACAATTAATAGCCTCGCTAAGATGCTGTGCCACTTGACGGGTTACGCCGCTTGCCGAAAAATACGCCACCAAATTTTTTGTCATGATGAACTCCTTTGAATTAATACATATTTCAAAAATTGTGATTTTTCATCCGTAAATGATTTATATAATGATTATATATGTATTTTGGGTTTAGGTAAATATTAAAATATATCACGTTCAGTTGGTGGGAGATATGCTGTAGGGGTTGTTGGAGTTTAATGAGGCTTGGTAGGATGCTGAAATGCTTCATACGGACAGAAAATTACGCTCTACCCTGTCACTCTGAAGTATGCATTAATCACATCACCTCTTACCCTGTCACCCTGAATTTTACAAAGTGAACAGGCGAGGTACGAGCCTTGTGAGCCTGTATCCCCGGGCGAAGCCGAGGTATTTCAGGGTCTTAGGTGTAGAGGATATTAAAAATAAGTTATGTTATAACTGTACCCTTCGCACACTTTTGCCCTCATTTTGCTCGCTAAGTGCTCTCGCACTAAAGCTCGCTTCATTCGTGGTTGCTCCTGTGGGTGTTTCGCTAAATTTCGCAAGGCTTTGCTCTCGCTCAAACGCTCAACATCCTACGTCGCAATAGAAATGTCTGTGCCCTATCCGCCGGACCTCAACGGTCTGTCGTCAGGGCTTCGCACTCTTTTGTTCAAACCTCATACTTTAGCATAACCCCATTTTATCTTTCATATAGTTAACCCCCCCCCTCGGAAATTGTATGATAACTTTGGTAAATTAAAAGGCGATATTTCGGCTTTAATTAAGTTAATAAGAAAAAGAGCGTGGAAATATTAAATTAAATAAGAAAAAGAAGTTAAAAGAAGAAGAAGAAGAAGTTAAAAAAACAATCCCCAAAAGCATAAATAAATAATAAAAGACAGATAATTTACCATATACATAAGGATATGTAAGAAAGAATAAAGGAGTATTTTAAGTATGGCTGTTATCATTAACACTAATGTGGACTCGATTAAAATCAGGCATGATTTAAACGATGCTACGAACAAGTTGTCTACATCAATGCAGAGGATGTCGACAGGTTTAAAAGTATTAACTGCAAAAGATGATGCTGCAGGTACCGTAATTGCGGCAAGAATGAATGTGCAATTGAATGGTAATAAGATTGCGCAAAAAAACATACAAAACGGAAGTGCACTGTTAACCACTTCTGAAGGTTATCTTGATGTAATTGAAGATAACTTATCAAGAATTCGTGATTTAACCCTTCAAGCAAAAAACGGAACATATTCCGAGGAAGAAATTTCAGCGATGCAGGATGAAGTTAAAGAAAGAATAGCTGAAATTGACAGGGTTTCTGATGCTGCAAAATATTCTCAACTGCAGTTGTTTGGGGAAGGCGGAGATACTACAAAAGGACTTGCTAAAAACGGAATTACATTTCAGGTTGGTACAAATGCGGATAATTATAATATTATACAAGTATCAGAAGACCTTTTTGCCTCGGTTAAGTTTAAAGATTTAGCGAAAACAAACGATAAAAGCATCACCAAAAATGATGAATATGACTTAACCAAAATGTATAAAAAAGCGAATGGCGAAACTGTTGAAGATACAGCGGGCAAGCTAACATACGATGATGCTGTTACAATGTTAGATGCTGCTATTGATAACGTTACGGGAAGAAAGTCTCTGGTAGGTTCTGCAAGCAATCGTTTGGAATCTGCACTTGAAACATTAACAATTCAGGAAGAAAATTTAAACAGTGCAAAATCAATAATAACGGATGCTGATATTGCGGAAGAAGCATCATCATTTACACAACAGCAAATTCTTCAACAGGTTTCAACGGCATTATTGGCACAGGCAAATCAGGCTCCCGCAATTGCATTGAGTTTGATATAGTAAAGAAAAAGGGAAATTATTAAACAATAGGCTCTAAGGGATAAAATAATGATAAATTAATATATATAAACGGCAAAAGAATTTTGCCGTTTTTTTTGTGGGGATGTTTTCAGGTGTGCTTAGTGAAAAGGTTGCTTCACTCTGTCACCCTGAAGTATGCATTAACAATATTACAGCCTACATTGTCACCACGAAGCGCGCATTAATCACATCACCCTTTGCCCTGTCACCCTGAACTCGTTTCAGGGTCTGACTACTGCAAGTACAAAACATGTGTTTCTATACTCCTCAGATGCTGAAATGAATTCAGCATGACATGGGGTAGTGAAGTATGGGAATTTACACATTTAACTTGACGCTGTCACCCTGAATTTTACAAAGCGAACAGGCGAGGTACGAGCCTTGTGGGACCGAAGTATGCATTAATCACATCACACCTTGCCCTGTCACCCTGAACTCGTTTCAGGGTCTTACTACTGCAAGTACAAAACATGTGTTTCTATACTCCTCAGATGCTGAAATAAATTCAGCATG
Organism: Candidatus Gastranaerophilales bacterium; assembly: GCA_947589425.1. GTDB lineage: Bacteria > Cyanobacteriota > Vampirovibrionia > Gastranaerophilales > Gastranaerophilaceae > RUG14156. Next base: position 202,717 of record CANQAV010000001.1, read on the forward strand.
ACATGTGTAATTGAATGTGGGAATTTGCACATATAACTTAACGCTGTCACCCTGAACTCTACAAAGCGAACAGGCGAGGTACGAGCCTTGTGAGCCTGTATCTCCAGGCGAAGCCGAGGTGTTCAGGGTCTGAGGGGTAGAGCATCTTGCATTTACTGTCGTTTACTTAAATGTCTGTTACTTTACTTGGTAAGATGCTGAAACAAGTTCAGCATGACATGGGGTAGTGAAGTATGGGAATTTGCACATTTAACTTGACGCTGTCACCCTGAACTCGTTTCAGGGTCTTACTACTGCAAGTACAAAACATGTGTTTCTATACTCCTCAGATTCCGAAACGCTCACAGAGGACAGAAAATTACGATACACGCTATTTTCCAGTCAATTCAGCATGACAATACAAGGCGACGCAGGATAATCGAGCAATGCGACCTTGTGCGGTAACGCACTAACCCTCACCCTTATCAAGGGGGAATATAATCAAGAATAAAAAAAGACTTTCATCAAGAAAGTCTTTTTTGGTGGGCCATCTTGGACTCGAACCCCAAGGGAGCCTTGGCGACCTTGTGCGGTAACGCACTAACCCTCACCCTTATCAAGGGGGGGGAATATAAACAAGAATAAAAAAAGACTTTCATCAAGAAAGTCTTTTTTGGTGGGCCATCTTGGACTCGAACCCCAAGGGAGCCTTGGCGACCTTGTGCGGTAACGCACTAACCCTCACCCTTATCAAGGGGGGGGAATATAAACAAGAATAAAAAAAGACTTTCATCAAGAAAGTCTTTTTTGGTGGGCCATCTTGGACTCGAACCAAGGACCTCACCCTTATCAGGGGTGCGCTCTAGCCGCCTGAGCTAATAGCCCGCAACAAACCTATTTAATTTTCAATCAATATTTGCTGACCTTAGCCCGTTCATCTGTAACCCCACCCGGAGCCGCCTGAGCTAATAGCCCGCAACAAACCTATTTAATTTTCAATCAATATTTGCTGACCTTAGCCCGTTCATCTGTAACCCCACCCGGAGCCGCCTGAGCTAATAACCTGCAAATGCTCATTGACAGCCTCAACTGTTCAACTCGCAAATTCAAAAGTATCATGAACAAAAAATAAAATCAACTACATTTTACAAGGCGCACTCACACCAATCAAGTCAAGCATTTTTGCCATAATAATTCTAAAAGCATCAACAATTGCAAGCTTCATCAAACAATCGTCTTTGTTTTCGGACAAAACCCTTGTATAATTATAAAAATGATGAAAAGCATTTGCCAATTCCGTTAAATATTTGCATACCATATAAGGTGCTCTATATTTAACCGCATTGTACAAAAGCGCTCTTCCTTCTTCCATTTTCATAATTAAAGCCTTAATAGCTTCAAAAGACTCTGACGAAATATCTTTAAACATTCCTTCAATACAGGGTTTTTTATAAAACTCTTCAATTTCATCTTTTGTCAAAATAGCTTCAAGCTCGGTCTTATTATCAACATCCACTCTTTTTTCAAGTGCTTTTCTTAAAATCGAGCAGGCTCTTGCATGAGCATATTGAACATAATATACAGGGTTTTTATCGCTTTGAGATTTTGCCAAATCAATATCAAAGTCAATTGTTGTATCGGATGAGCGCATAAGCATCCAAAATCTTGTTGCATCAACCCCGACTTCATCCACCAAATCGTCAAGAGTAACCATGTTTTTTCTCTTGCCCATTCTTTGAGCTTCGCCGTCTTGAATTAAATTAACAAGCTGTCCGAGAATTATTTCAAGTTTTGAACTGTCATATCCCAATGCTTCAAGCGCCGCTTTCATCCTTGCAATATAGCCGTGATGATCGGCTCCCCAAATATTAATTAACCTGTCGAAGCCTCTTTCGAACTTGTTTTTATGATATGCGATATCTGCCGTTAAATAAGTATTTTTTCCGTCGCTTTTAACAAGAACTCTATCCTGATCATCCCCGAAATCAGAGCTTTTAAACCACACCGCATCATCTTTTTCATATATTTTACCCGATTTTTTAAGGGTTTCCATACACTTTTCAACTTCATTATTTTTATATAAAGTCAATTCCGAAAAGAATAAATCAAAGTGCGTGCCGAATTTTTCAAGAAGTTTCTTCTGGCAATTAAGCATATCTTCTTTTGCAAAATCGCCGTAATCAAGTCCCTTGTTATCTTTTAAATATCTTTTTGCGCAATCTATCAAATATTCCCCCGGGTAAAGACCTTCTTCCATTTCGATTTTTTCGCCTTTAAGCTGTCTTACTCTTATTTCAAGGGATTTTGCAAGTTTATTTATCTGATTGCCCGCATCGTTGATATAAAATTCCTGAAAAACTTTATATCCGCAATAGTTCATTATGTTAGATAAAGCAGAGCCCAAGGCTGCCCATCTGCCATGCCCGATATGAAAAGGTCCTGTCGGATTAGCGCTGACATATTCAATATTAACTTTTTCGCCTCTGCCGATATCGGTTTTAAGATAATCTTCCTTTTTGGATAAAATTTCAACAATAATATTATTCAAAAAGTTTTCATCAAGCTTAAAATTAATGAAACCCGAAACAACATTAACCTTAAAATTTTCTTCTTTTATATATTTTGAAACAGCTTGAGCAATTTGCACTGGCGCAATTTTGGCATATCTTGAAAGAGCCGAAACATTAATTGCAAAATCGCCGAATTCTTTATTTTTCGGAGGGTCGCAGATAAGCTCGCTTTCAAGCTTTTCCATATTTCCTAATTCTTTGTTTTCAATCGCTTTTAAAAGCGCATTTTTCGTAATTTCAATAAAATAATCTTTTAACATAGTAATTTTATTTTAATATAAACAAAAAAAACTAAAGAATTGTAAACTTTTATTTACAAGCCCTTAAACAGATGTAAATATTGACATATCAATTTGTTTTATTATAATTAAGGTGTTATAGAAAGAATAATATGGCTCGAATTAACCGAATCAGCTATGGCATAACAGGTAAAAATAATTATCTGTACACGAAACGTACGTGTTCAGATAATTCTGAATTGTATATTATGTCAAAACTGAACTATCTGTATGAACAGGCATCATCAAACAGAAATTTCTATGCAAGCAAAAGAAATCTGAAAAGCTACACCGAAGGTAATCATTTAGACGAAACAATTTAGCCGAGTTTTTCATTTAAATTTTGTTGTATTTCATTTGCCGTGCTTATATATTTAATTAACTCGTTATACCTTATTTCATTCTCACCGTAAGGAATTGTTTTTTCACGCAGATTATCGGCGTTAATATTAAGAGCATTCAATTTTTTCATAGCTTCTTTTGCAAGCTTTGCTTTGTAAAATCTCGGGAAAAGCTTAAATAAAACTTTATTAATATTAATATCTCCAAAACGCAATTTGGTTGTTTTATTTTCAGTGTTTTTATTTTGTTTATCATCGGTTAAATTTGCATCATACATATTTATGCGTTTTTTATGTACGGGATTTTTGCTTTGCAAATCAGGTTTTTGGGCAAATGGGGAATTTTCTATATTTTCATCTGCTTTTATATCATAAAAATTTGCAATTTCATCATCATAGCTCAAATTCTGCGACAAAATTCCGTCTTGAATTAACTGCTGTGCCAACGATTTAAATTTATTATTTTCCATAAAAATATTATGCCTTTAAATATAATTTTTTTCGACATATACAAGTAGGATTTTTAGGTGGTATAATTACGACAAGAGAAAGGAAAACCAATGTGGGAATATTCTGATAAAGTAAAAGACCATTTTAAAAACCCCAGAAACGTTGGCTCTATTGAAAATGCCGATGCAATCGGCGAAGCGGGAGCACTCTCTTGCGGGGATAAATTAAAATTATATTTAAAAATTGAAAACAATATTATAAAAGATGCAAAATTTCAGACTTTCGGATGCGGCTCCGCCGTTGCCGCTTCAAGCATTTTAACCGAAATGATAATCGGAAAAACAATAGATGAAGCAAAAAAAATAACAAATAAACAAATAGCGCAAGAGCTTGACGGCTTACCGCCCGAAAAAATGCACTGTTCGGTAATGGGAAGAGAAGCGCTTGAGGATGCTCTTAAAAACTATACGCACGAAGAAACACAAAAAGAAGAAGAAAACTCCTCTCAAACAGTCTGCCACTGCTATGACGTCACAAAAGATGAAATTATAAAAGCAATCAAAGAAAACGGCGCAAAAACCTTTGATGACATCTCAAAAATAACATCAGCAGGACTTGCCTGCGGAAGATGCAAAGGGGCGATTGAAAATATTATTTCGCAGTATGTAAAAAAAGAAGAAAAAAAGACACCGCTCAACCCTATTCAAAAAATTATCAAAATTAATGATGTAATTCAAAATATAATATCGCCCGAACTTCAAAAAGATTTTGGAGATATTGAGCTTATTAATGTTGACGGGAACAATGTCTGGGTTAAGCTTAAAGGACATTGTTCGACATGCGGAAACGCAAAACTGACTCTTAAAAATTTTGTTGAAACAAAATTAAAAGAGCTTGTAGATGATGAAATAGTTGTATTTGAAGAATAGAAAAATGAAAAAAATATATCTTGATAATAACGCAACAACAAAAGTTGACGAAAAAGTGCTTGATGAGATGATGCCTTATTTTAAAGAAGGATATGCAAACCCTTCAAGCATGTATGACCCTGCAAGAGAAAGCGCAAAAGCAATAGAAACTGCAAGAGAAAAAGTTGCGGATTTTTTGGGCGCAAAAAGCCCGGGTGAAATCATTTTTACTTCCTGCGGAACAGAATCCGCCAACACCGCAATAAAAGGGGTCATAGAAAAACACGCAACAAGCGAAAATAATCATATAATAACAACTCAAATCGAGCATCCGTGCGTTTTAGCGCCTTATGAATTTTTGGCTAAAAAAGGATATGAAGCAACATATATCGGAGTCAACGAAAACGGCGAATTAAACATTGAAACGCTTTTATCAAAAATCAGCCAAAAAACAGTTCTTGTTTCAATTATGCACGCCAACAACGAAACAGGTGCAGTATATCCCGTTGAAGAATTATCAAAAGAAATTAAAAAAAGAAATAAAAATACAAAAGTTTTTGTTGACGGAGTTCAAGCTGCGGGCAAAATCCCCATAAATTTAAAAGATACGGAAATAGATTTTTATTCTATATCGGGACATAAATTTCACGCTCCAAAAGGAGTGGGTGCTTTATATGTTAAAAAAGGCAATTTGTTTGAGCCCCTTTTGCACGGAGGACATCAGGAAAATCTTCTTCGTGCGGGAACTCAAAACACTCCTTATATCGTAGGGCTGGGAAAAGCATCAGAACTTGCAAAAAATTATCTTGAATATGAAAACACGGAAGTTAAACGATTGATGAAAAAACTCGAAAACGGGATTTTAAGCACTGTTAAAAATGCAAAATTAAATTCAAAAAGCCAAAAAAGAGTTCCCAACACAACAAACATCGGTTTTGAATATATTGAAGGAGAACTTATACTTCTATATTTAAACGACCTTGGCATATATGCTTCATCAGGAAGCGCGTGCACTTCGGGAAGCCTTGACCCTTCACATGTTTTAAGAGCCCAAAAAACACCTTTCACATCTTTACACGGGTCAATACGCTTTTCTCTTTCAAGATATACAACGGAAGATGAAATTGATTATGCGCTGGAAAATATTCCTAAAGTAATTGAAAAACTGGCAAAAATTTCGCCTTTTCAAAAAGAACTTACCGCACTTTTTCCGAATAATTAAGGCCAATAGTCGTTAAGATATTCTTGGAATATGCCTTCTTCACGTTTTTTAGCCTCATAAGGTCCGTCAGTAAACGTAAAATCTCTTAAGTACCAAAGCTTTGGCCTTGTTTCTTCAATTATCTTTTCTACCTTAATTTCAGGGTCATGCAAGTTTTCTCTTATAAAATCAAGCGCCTTTAAATATGCTTCATGGCTTGATAATACGCCTAAGATTTGGGAAGGTTTTGCATGCGCCAAAACCAATAAATCATTTATGGCTGCAAGAGGATACTCGCTTGTGTAATTAGGGCGATTTAAAATACGTTCCCGTGCTTCATACTCCAATGAAGGCGCACCGGATTTAATGGAACTTGTATCTATTATTTTTACTCTGTGTGATTCAATAGCAATCGGATCAAGTTCTTCAGGATGAGGAGCGGAAAATATCAAAGTTGAATGATAATCCGAAGCGGCAGCGGACATCAAATCTTTTACGCTGTCAATAATAGACGGATCGGTTAGTTTAGGATTAAGAACTTTATCAAAATCTCTTATATATATTATGTTCCAGTCTTTTGTTTCATTATAGCTTTCTTCACAAGACTCTAAAACCTCATCAAGAGGGTCGGATGCATCCATTGAAAGAAATCTTGCATTTGCATTTTTTGAAACCCACTCAATTAATTCCAAATTAACCTGTTCATCAGGATTAGCAAGCATTATACTGTTTGGCATATCAACTTTTGCGCCTTCTTTTTGATTTTGTATTAAATCCAAAAATTTGGGATAAAGTTCTCTTACCTTTACTTTTTCTTTTGCCGCTTCCGCCAAAATTTTTACTTGAGTGTCATCTTGATGTTTAATCTGTCTTACGATTTTTTCATGAGCATCAATTTTCTTAAGCTCACGCATTATATATTGCATAAGGCTTACATATTTATTAACGTCTTTGTTGACTTCGGCTTTTTTTAACGCCAATGCAAGCTCACTGAGCCCGAGGCTTAAAAATGCTGCGGGAACTCTTTCCATAGGGTCTTTTGCATTATAATATGCGGGCTCTTTGGTATCTTCGTAATATGCACCCGGAAGCTGCTGGGGCTCATTCCATATTCTTGCATCTTGCAAGTTTCTTTTAAAAGTTTTTTTAACATTGCTTATCCAAAGATCTTCGGGCATATTAAAACATGTTTTTACATATCTTATATAATCAAGACAACCGACAATGTCTATATTTGCAGGCGCAGACGTAAAAGAAATTGAAGCGCTTTTAACAAAAGCATCGCTTTTTAAATTCGGACTTTTATTTACGAATTGCGATTTTTTATTTGTATTATATCTTGGTACAATAATTCTATTTGGCGTTATCGGGCTTAGCATTTTTTTGTTCTACCTTATTTTCCTGTTTTTTTGCATTTTTGTTTGCAAGATACTTTTTTACAATTACCATGCCCAAGCCGATTGCCATAGCAGCAAGAGCCCAAGAAACTCTGTGTTTTTTGTCTGATAAATCATCGTTTCTTTTGGCAAGAACATGTATCCATATATCTCTTTTCTCATTTGCGTAAAATTGTTTTTCAATACTTCCGTCCAAAACAAAAAGTTCGTTTTTACCCATATTTAATCCGGTTACAAAATCTTTTATACCGTCGTCCGAATCAAAAACCAAAGTGGTATGATATTTTTTTGAACTGTTTTTAATTAAATCCCCGACCTCAGAGATTTTTTCTTTGTCATTTTGATTATTTTTGATATATTCTTTTAATCCGTCAGCTTGAATTACCGTATGAACATCCGAATTTTCATATTCGCTCAAAACATCTTCCAAAATTGGCTTCAGTCCCTCTTGAGGCACTTTTACTCTTTTATAAGCAAACCGATTATCTACTTGAAACCATTTACAGATATAATAAGAAAAACCCTTTTGTCCGACAGTGCCGTTATTATTTAAAACAGCATTAATTTTCGTTGTCTTTTTTCCGTTTTCTTGCGCACCGATTGTCTGTCTTATTTCCGACCTGATTTGATGAACATCATCGCCTTTTTGCTCATTTCTCAGTTTATTGATTAGCTCGGTGTTTGAATCCGCCTTAGATTTATAATAAATATCCGAAGCCAAAGCAAAAATCGGAGCCGGAATAACGGTCATTAAAACATCGGCTTTATTGAAAATCTTTTTTTTGTTTTGATTTTCTCTGAAACAAATGCCGTTATTTTTGTTTAACTCATTAACCTTCATACACTATCCTATCCGGCTATCCATATATCTTTCAACTTGCTGTTTATATAACTCAACCTCTGAAGGAGTAATGTTAGGGTCGAGTGAAGCAATGTTTTGTGCAATCAAATCCTCGCTAAATTCTTTTATATCAGAGGTCTTAGATGAGCAAATACTATCTTTAATACTGTTTATACTGTATCTTGCGCCTGTCTGTTTTTCTTTGTCTTCAAGCATTCTTGCAAGTTTTTCATAATCAACCTTTTTATCCCCCATAAGAGGTTTTAAATAATGTTTTAAAACTTTTATTTTATTTCCTATGTCCGGAGGGTCAAGAGCAACCCTGTAAGGAAAAACTTCATCATCATCCATATCAAGCGCAATTCTTTCCGGGAAGTTAGTGGTTGCAAAAAGTATGGTGTGATATTTTTGGGCGCAGTCTTTCATGAAGTCTCTTATTTGGGGCAATATCAAAGATTCATTATCGGCAATTTTTGTGAATTCGTCAACAAATATAACCGTCCAAATGCCTGTTTTTTTATATTCTTCTTCTGCCTCTTGAGCCGCATGGATTAATTTATCCATGAATTTTTCGTATAGTTGAGATTTTTTTAAAGCAAAAGCCCTGACGGGGGAATACTTACATCCCGCCTGAACGACAAAAGCTTGCGCAAAGGTGGTTTTCCCGTTTCCTTTTGGCCCGAAAAACAAAATCGAGTTCGGAATGCTGTAATTTTCCTCTCCCGCTCTTTCTTTATCAAGTTCTTCAATAAAATATTTATCCAATACCTGTTTTTCTTGCTCATATCCTGCAATAGATTCAAAACCTTTTATATTGGCAAGTTCTCCTTTTGCTTGGTTAACCGCAGCAGCTTTTCTTCTTCTTACCAAATTTTCATCTATATCCGCACGCTTAATGTCTTCCACTAATTTAGCATATAGTTCATTCAGCTGCGAAGTGATGCTTTCCATTTTTTTCCTGCCCGAAGACATAAGATCCAATTCTTGTTGTTTTTTCTTAATCATGTAATTTTTTGCACCGGTTTCTTGGCTTATCCAAAGCCCGTTTCTGCTTCGTTCAATCTGGCGGGAGAGTTTTTCACATTCTTTTTCAATCTGTTTTATTTCTGAATAAATTTTCGGATCTTGTATTTTTTTTGCTTCTTCAAGAGCAGTTCTTATAAGCTCTGCGGATTTTCTTTCGGCATCTATATCATCCGCAGGGCGAATACTAACCGCTTTAAACGAGGGAAAAGACATCTTGTTGACATATCCGTTTGCACCCATGTATGAATTGTGTATAAAATTAATTTTCATATATTCCCTCTTACCGATATTACAATACACGAAAAAGTTATTTTTTGCTAAGCGGACATGATTTTGTATATAACATTTTACAAAATTTAATCTAATTTTTCGTTGAGTGTTTTAGTCTTTTCTTCGATTGCATTCTTCAGTCCGGTTTTAATTTTATCTTTTTTTTCTTGAACTTTTATTTCTAACTGCTGTTTTGCCAGTTCTTTTGCATCAGCTGTCATCTTTTTTGCAAGTTCTGTTTTTTTATCATTTTCCGCTTTTGTTTTTAAAACTTCTTCAACAAGCATTTCTTTGATTTCCGGAGCCGTCGTGTTCATTTGAAGTATTTTTTCAACTCCTACTTTCAACCTGTTGTTTGATTCGTATTCTTTTTGAATCTTGTCAAACAATGCCTGCTTTGCTAAGTGTTCCTGTTGTTTTACAAATTCCGCACTGAATTCATTTGCTTTATCCATATCTTCTTGAAGTGCAAGCCATTTAAATGATTTTACCAATCTTAAGGGTTTTGCAACATCGCCCGATAGGACAATCTGGAATTTTGTTGCATTTTTATCAGTATGATTTTTGCTAAAATCCGGTATTTGTTTATAGTCGCTTTCAGCTACAACAACAGTAAACACCGAGAACAATTTTGCCGTTACTATATTTAAACCGGGGGTATTTTTAACAAGATTTACGGGGTTTGCCATTGCAATCGGGCCCAATAAATCAGATACCGCAGAAGCAAGGCGAACTCTTACGTAGGTATCAAGTTCGTTTTTAACCAAATCCATTTTGCCGTTAATTAATATACAAAGAATGTTTCCTTTTGAAGTAATCGGTTTCAGATATACAATTCCGTCTTTAAATTTTAAAGTTCCTTTTAATTCTTCATAATGGGAGCTGTCTATCGTTGTTATGGGAGACAAAACAGCACCGATTGTATTTTTAAATACGGGGTTTTCTCTTATGTTTTCGGCAAGGAAAAAGTTTTCAAGCTTTGAAAACGGACCGTATTGACCGTTTTTAGCTTGAAAATCTATTGTACCTTTAAGTGATTTAACCTGTTCTATATATGTTGCGCCACTTAAACTTATATCGGTTTTAAAATCCATGGTTCCGCTTAGAGTATCTTTCATATTTGCGGCATCCGTGAGCATCTTGTTTGCATCAATATTTTTACCTGATACTTTAACTTTTAATAATGATGTCAATAAGTTCATGCCTATATCACCCGAGATGTTGCCATGGAACGCTTTTGTTGACATATTATTTAAAAATAAAGTGTTATTTTGAACAAGGATATCTCCTCTTGTGTCGCTTAATTCAATTGCCCCGGTTTTAATTTTTTTAATATCATATTTTCCTTTGGCATATAAAGGAATGTCTTGATTTGTTTTGCTGTTTGATGCGGAAGCAGAGGGTTTTGGCATATAATTAGCCAATTTTTCAACTACTTTAAGAGCATTATCAACATCAATCATATCGGATAAAACATTGATGTTATCAACTCTGAATATTTTTTTGGGATTTAAATCCGCACTTAAAGAAGCATTTATTTTGGATTTATTTATATCTATATCCTTTAAATATAAATCAACACCTCTTGGGACAAAATTTAAATCAATATTTTTAATACTAAATAAAATTTCGGGTATATTTAAGTCAACAACTCTATAATCGCCGCCATATACCAAATTGTCGGGTTTCCCGTGAAGTGAGATTTTACCTGAAGTTTTAAAAGACGATTTTTTAAATATACCAACTGAGCCCGTGAGTTCTTTTTGGGTTTGGAGCCTGAAAAGGTTAATGTGTTCTCCTTCAATAACGGAAGTTAAATCAATAATCCTTTTTGCACCCTGCATATTAAGGCTTAAATCATCCCCAAAAGAATTTGCCGTTTTTTTATACAAACCCGAATTTTTGATTTTTATTTTATTGCCGTTAATTTTAACATCTGCTTGTATTATTGAAGGAGAGTTCAAAAGCTCGTTAAAATTAATTGGGGTTATGAAATTGTTTTTATCCGCATAAATTTGAGATAAAATTTCCTGTTTTTTAGAATTGCCCTTGATTGAAACCCTAAGGGGAATTTGACCTGATGAGGGAATAAAATATGATATATCTTTTCCTAATGTTTGTTTTATATCGGAAGTTAAAAGAGCACCTGACACAAAAGCATTCACATCCGGATTTTTAAAATAGTTTGCAATATCGCCTTTTATATTAATTTTTGAAGAATTATTGTATATTAAATCAAAAGGATTTATCGTAATATCAGCTTCGTTTATATCAACAAGAAGTTTATCTATTTTTGCATTTGTCATAAGCGAAGGAATAGAGGTCAAAAATCCTTGATTTTGAAGTTTTCCTAAAATTTTACCGTTCAGAGCTTCAAGAGTAAATTTTAGGTTTTTATTTTTCAAAAACATCGTATTTTTAGCATCCGAAATATCTAAATCATCAAGGGTTGTTTCAACGTTTATTTTCGGCTTTTCAAGTTTTCCGTTAACGTTTACGTTTAGATTTAACAGAGCATTATTTAAACTTATGTCTTTTTTAATTTCTCTTGGAGCAAAAGCACGATACAAAGGAGCAAGCGCCAAACTATCAACATAGGCTTTAATTGCAACATTTGATTTTCTGTCAATTGAGCCTTCAAGAGTTAATTTTGAATTGTTTACGGATGCTTTTGCATCTTTTATATTTAAAGTGTTATTATCAAAAAGGAAATCGCCCGATACGTCTTTTATACCGATATCATAGCTCGGATTGACAAAAGAGCCTTCTTTTACGACAATTAAACCTTCTGATTTTAATTTTTTAAAATTGGTTTTAATCTTTGCATTTGCCTTCAGATAGCCCGTAGTTTTAATTAAAGCAATATCATTTTTGATATTTAAACTGTCAAGCAGCCCTTTAAGCAATTTTGCAACATTTTCAAAATGTATTTCATCCGATATTATGTTTGTTTTTAATTTTGGCTTTTTGCCGAATTTAATTCCGCCCGCAAGCGCAATTTTTTCATTTTCCAAAGTGTAAATATTTGTGTCATATTTAATGTTTTGTCCGTTAAATTTCGCATGGAAATAGCTGTTTGGTAATCTTATTTCCGATAGTTTTAAATTCAGGTCATCAACGTTTAAATAACCGTATAATCTGTAGCCGTTTTCTTTTTTATCTCTTATTTTAAGCCTTGCCTTAGTGTTTAATTTAAGGTCATAGGTTTGATAAACTTTAACTATATTAACAAAAGGAATTTTAATTCTTTCTTCAGGATCAACTTCTTCTTTGTCCGCCTGAGCTTCGGGAAGAGAAGAAGAAAGCGCAATATCAGCCGTTATATTTTCTTTTTCATCTGACATCAGTTTTGCAATTGTTTTAAATTTTGCAATATTTTTTTTGCTGTCGTAACCCAAAACCAATTTTTCGCCCGACAAAGTTAAATTATGGTTTGATTTTAAATCATTTATTTTTGCAAGGTAATTATTTATTTTTATTGAAGGTATTTTAATTTTAATTTTTTCAACATCAACAGGCAGAGGCTCTTGAGGCGCTGTTTTTGGTTTTGCATTGTTTTCATTTATTATATCTTCAACGATTTTAATTATTTTATACTGCTCGTCATCAACAATTTCTAAATTTATATACGGGTCATCCACATAGCATTTTGATGTTTTAACCGTTAAAGCAAGAAGGTTTGGAAGAGCTATACCGCCTTTTATTTTTGAAGCTTTAAATAATTCGGAATTATCGGGTAATTTAATTGAAACATCTTCAATCTTAACCCCTAGAGATAAAAAAGGAGTTGTAAAAATTTTAATTTTTGAATAGTCAAGATTTAATTTTGTATTGTCCAACACAAGCTTTTGAATATCGGTTTTATATTTATCTAATTTTATAAACGGCGGAACAATCAAAAACGCTGCATATAAAGCAAGAATAAGCCCCAACAACACAAAAGCGCTTACAATAAAAAACTTTTTCATAATACTCTCCAAATTTTATAAATATTATTATAGCGCTTTAAAAAATATATTCTTCTTTTCTTTACAATACTTATAATTTTAATTTTGTTAATTTTTTTGTTTAGGCTAATATAAAACAAGGAGAATAAATTAAATGGAAAATAAAATAGAACAAATAAAAAAAGAAGCAATTGAATGCATTAATAACGCACAAAATTCAAAAATGCTTGAAGAAGTAAAAAACAAATATCTTTCAAGAAATTCTGAAATTAATAATTTAAAAAAAGGATTAAAAGACCTTCCGAATGAACAAAAGCCCGTAATCGGCGCTCTTTTAAACAGTGTTTCAAATGAACTTAATAATCTGTTTGAAGAAAAAAATAATTATTTTTATAAAAAAGAGCTTGATGAAAGACTTTTAAAAGAAAAAATCGACGTAACACTTGACGGCGAATATATTCCGCAGGGTCACGTTCATCCTCTTACTCAAACGGTGAATGAAATTGTTGAAATATTCAATCATCTCGGTTTTTCATTGATTAATCCCCAATATTCTCCTGAAGTTGAAGTTGAAAAATATAATTTTGATATGTTAAATTTCCCGAAAGAACATCCCGCAAAAGATATGCAGGACACTTTCTACTGCGAAGGGGCTGAAAATGTTATCTTAAGAAGCCAAACTTCAAATTCGCAGGTAAGACAAATGTTAAATTCAAGACCTCCGATTAAGGTAATTTCCCCCGGAAGGGTTTACAGAAACGAATCCGTAAGCGCAAGAAAAAACAATTTGTTTCATCAAATCGAGGGTTTATATGTTGATAAAAACGTTACAATGGCTCAATTAAAAGGCGTTTTAAATGAATTTATAAGATTATACTTCGGCTCCTCTCGCCCCACAAGATACAGAAGCAGTTTCTTCCCTTTTACGGAGCCTTCTGTTGAAATTGATGTTCAATGCATTATGTGTCAAGGAAAAGGCTGTTCGGTTTGCTCTAAAACGGGCTGGCTTGAAATATTGGGCGCCGGAATGGTTGACCCCAATGTATTAAAAGGCGTTGATATTGACCCTGATGTATATTCCGGTTTTGCTTTCGGAATGGGTGTCGAAAGACTTACAATGTTGAAATATGCGGTTGATGATATCAGACTATTCTTCAATAATGATGAAAGATTTTTAAAACAATTCTAATTCAGAGTATTTTGAATTAAATTAAGCATCTTCTTATTCTTCTTTAGAAGTTTAAGAGATTTCATATCCGGTTTTGCGCCTTTTTTTACGAGGCTTTGTACAATATCCTGCATATTGTTTTTAATTGCATAATATAAAATTGTATTGTTTGTAACAGGGTCAAGATAATTAACCTTTGCATTGTTTTCAATAAGATATTGAGCCATTTGTTCATTTTTGTTTTTAAGGGCTTCATAAAGTTCGCTGTTAAAACCACGGTCAAGTTTTGCCCCGTTTTCAAGAAGTAATTTTAAAGCTTCAAAGTTATTTTCATGCGCAGCAACATATATAGGATAAGTACCCATATATGGTGTATTCGGATCAAGTTTTGCATCAAGCAAAATCCCGATATTGTCCAGGTTTCCTTTTTTAATTTGTTCAATCAGGCAGCGTGCATTCAAATAAAGCTTTTTTTCTTCAAGCAAATCTTTTTGTTCTTGTTTTATATTATTTTGTTCCGTGAACAAATTTTTCATCAAGACGGAGCGTGAAGAAAAATCCCCGTCTATATCAAACGCATATACGGCAGTATAAGAAGATAAGAAAAATAAAGACAAAAATAAAAAATGTTTTATTTTCATAATTACATTATATTACCAATCCGCCGTCAACTTCCAGTACCTGACCCGTGATATATGTTGAATCAACCGCTAAAAATTTAACGGCTTGTGCAATATCTTCAGGTGTTCCCATGCGTTTTAAGGGAATTAATTTTAAATATTCCTCTGTATTTTTAAGGTCTTTTGTCATATCGGTTGCAATAAAACCCGGAGCAACCGCATTTACTCTTATATTTCTTGCGCCCAATTCTTTTGCAAGAGATTTTGTAAAACCGATTAATCCTGCTTTTGCAGTGCAATAATTAGCTTGTCCCGGGTTTCCGTAAACTCCTACAATACTTGCCATATTAACAATTGCGCCAAACCTTTGCTTCATCATCAATTTTACTACGGGTTTTGTTACATAAAAAGCGGAATTTAAGTTTGTGTTAATAACACTGTTCCACTTATCTTCATCCATTCTGATAAATAAATCATCTCTTGTAATACCCGCATTGTTAACCAAAACATCTATTCTTGAATGTTTTTCTATAATTTGAGCTATATTTTTTTCAACTTCTTCTTTATTTGAAACATCAAATTTATATGCATGAGCCGATACACCGAGCGCTTTTATATCTTCAACGGTTTTATTTGCGGCATCCGTATTTCCCGCATAATTAATCACAATATTATATCCTGCTTTTGCAAGCTCCAATGCACATGCTCTGCCAATTCCCCGAGAGCCGCCCGTTATAAATGCAATTTTTTCGCTTTCCATATTAAACTCCTACCGATAATTCCTCAACTACAGCATTCAAGCTTTGTGTATCATATATATTATATGTTTTTAGTTCAGGACAAATTTTGCGATTTAACCCTGCCAAAACTTTTCCGTTTCCAAATTCGACAAATGCGCTTACACCTTGCCCGATAGCCTTCTGAACTGATTGATTCCACATCACCGAAGAATTTATTTGAATAGGCATTTTTTTGACAAATTCATGTGATGACATTGTAATTTCAGCATCAACATTTGCAAAAACAGGAATTTGAGCATCTTTTATATCAAGAGTTTTTACAAAATCCGCAAATTCAACTTGAGCATCATCCATTAATTTTGAATGAAATCCTCCCGAAACCGCAAGTGGAATTACTTTTCTTGCGCCAATCTCTTTGATTATTTCGCAAGCTTTGTTAACGGCATCAACTTCGCCCGTAATAACGATTTGAGTAGGGTCGTTATAATTTGCAATCTGAACAATGCCAAGGTCTTTTGTTTCTTCAATTGCTTTGTTGATTGTTTCCGAAGAAGAGCCCAATATTGCAGCCATTGTGCCTTTTGTTTTTTTTGTTGCTTCATCCATTAATTCGGAGCGTTTTTGAATAGCTCTCAGAGTTGTTTCAAAATCCATAACATTCGAACAATACATAGCGCAATATTCACCCAATGAATGACCCATTGTATAAAGAGGGGTTATTTCGGGACATTTTTCCATAAATACGCTCAATGCCGCAATTGAAGTTGTAACAATTGCGCTTTGAGCATTTATTGTTTTTTTAAGCACATCTTCAGGTCCTTCAAAACAAATTTTTGAAATTGACTTTGATAAAATTTTATCGGCTTCATTATAAATATTTTTTGCCGTTTCAAAATTGTTATATAAATCAAGCCCCATTCCGACGCTTTGAGAGCCTTGACCCGGAAAAATAAAAGCAAATTTTTTCATGTTAACCCCGTTTTCTGACATTCTTATTTAATCAATTCCGCAATTTTTTTATTAACACCGGATTCAACCGCTTCTTTTGCAACCCTTACTGCATTTTTGATGGCATAAGAAGAGCTTCTTCCGTGCGAAATTACCGTTATACCTTTAACACCCAATAAAAGCGCACCGCCGAATTCTTCATAGTTTATTCTTTTATAAATTCTTTTCATAAAAGGTTTAGCCAAAAGCCCTACGATTTTTGATATTAAATCGCTTCTGAATTCCTGCTGTATTAATTTAAAGAGCATCATGGAAGAGCCTTCAATCGTTTTTAGGGCAACATTGCCAACAAAGCCTTCACATACAACAACATCAACATCGCCTTGAAAGAGTTCTTTTCCTTCAATATTCCCGATAAACTTAAGCCCCATGGTATTTTCTTTAAGGTGTTTATATGTATCTTTTACAAGCTGGTTGCCTTTTTCTTCTTCTTCACCGATATTTAAAACGCCGATTCTGGGGTTTTCTCTGTTGTATACGCTTTTTACGAAGGTTGAGCCCATGGTTGCAAACTGCATAAGCATCTCGGGAGTGCAAGAACTGTTTGCGCCCGCATCAATCAAAATAACAGGCTCTTTCATAGTAGGAAGAGTAGCCGCAATCGCAGGACGTTCAATTCCTCTTAATCTTCCCAAACCGAATAAAGATGCAGCCATGGCAGCGCCCGTTGAGCCTGCGGCAACAACCGCATCAGAGCTTCCTTTTGCAACCGCATTAACTGCTAACACTATTGAAGCATTTTTCTTTTTTCTGATAGCAACTCCGGGAGCTTCACCCATTTCAATGATTTCGTCAGCTTGAGTAATTTTAATATCAAGTTTTGAGAGATCTACTTTTATTTTTTTTACAAAATATCCGCCACGGTTTGACCTGATACCTTTTTTTGCAATTTCGTCAAGTATTTTTTGTATTTTATCAACCTGACCCACAAGTTCAATTGGTACATTATAGTCATGTGCCGCCCAAACTGCGCCTTTTACAATCTCTCCCGGAGCATAATCTCCGCCCATTGCATCTACTGCAATTCTTGTCATACTATATTCCCCAAATAACTGACATCAATTTGATAATTATTCTTCTGTTTCGGCAGGAGTTTCAACTTCTTTAGTTTTTGTTTCTTCTGCTTCAGCTTTTTTAGCTTTTGATTTTCTTGTTTTTTTAACTTCCTGAGTTTCTTCTGTTGCGGCTTCGGTTTTTGTTTTAGCTTTCACAGTCTTTTTTGCTTCCTGAGCTTTTTGTTCTTCTTCGGCTTTCTTTGCATTAAATGCAAAACCATCTTTATAATATCCGCACGAAGGGCATACGGTATGAGTTAAAACAACTGCTTTACAATTAGGACAAATTGTTGTTGCAGGAATTGTACCTTTCCAATTAGCTCTTCTTGAGGCTTGACTTGCTTTACCGGTTCTTTTCTTTGGTGTAGCCATTTTTAGTTCCTTTTCTAGTATTTTTAAAATAGTTTTAATTCTATTCTCTAAAAAAAAGATGTCCTTGTCAATAATTTGCAAGGACATCTTCATAATTTTAATTTTTTTAAATTATCTTAAGCTAACTTTGGTGTATGAGCCTCTTTTTGAGAAATTAACTTTGTCTTCACGAGCTAACCAGCCTAAACCTAAACTTGTGAAATTTTCATTTAAACCAAGGTCTTTATTCATTTTTTTAGTTGTAACTTCGCCGTTTTCGTTAAGGTATTCCCAAATTTTTCCAGCTGTTTCAATGATTGTTTCTTGCATTGTCTTACTCCTTTACTTCTAATATATGCGCATATTTAGTCTTTGAAGTGATTTCAAATTCCTATTTGCATATTTATCTTAATTTATAATATAGTGATTGTATATAGTTTAAATGGATGAAATGAACATGAATAAAAACTGGATATACGGTGATAACGTAGATACAGACGTAATTATACCGGCACGCTATCTGAATACAAAAAAAGAAAGTGAGCTTGCGCTTCACTGCATGGAAGATATCGATAAAAATTTTGCAAAAGAAGTCAAAAAAGGTGATTTTATAGTTGCGGGAAATAACTTCGGATGCGGCTCAAGCAGAGAACATGCGCCTTTGGCTATAAAAGCATGCGGAATAAAAGCCGTTATTGCAAAAACTTTTGCTCGTATATTTTTCAGAAACGCAATAAATATAGGTCTTGTAATCATTGAAAACAGCGAAATTCAAAACGAAGTTCAAAAAGACGATATAATAGAAATTGATATCGAAAAAGGCGAAATAATCAACAAAACAAAAAATAAGACATATAAATTTTCTCCATATCCCAAAGAAATTCAAAAGCTCGTTTCTGTCGGCGGATTGGTTGAATATACAAAACAAAAAATTAACTAGGCAATTTTTATTTAATTCTTATTTTTTATAATATATGAATATTAATAAAATCACTGCTTCAGCTGTAAATATCTTATCAAACGGTACAAAAAAACTTTCAAAAAAGCTTCCCTGTATGACGGGCGCAGAAAGTACTTGTGCCTATGGTCTTGTTAATTTTGATTCTTCGATTGCAAAAAGAAGAATTTTAGGTCTTTTTGATATTAATGGTACTTTACCTGTAAAAAACAGAAAAATAAACAGTTTTGAACAAATTACACCGGATAACTTATTGATGGTGCATCTGACCGATTATCTGCCAAAAGGCGGTACAATTCATACATTGTTTGATAATTCAAAAAATGCAAGAAATACATTGCATTTTACTCTAAATCATGCAGTTGTAAATCCGTTTGGCGGGGGCGGAACTGAGGGCTGGACGGATAAACAATATGCAATTTTTACTCCTTTTAAAAAAGCATTGAAATCAGGTCAAATGGTGGGCGGAAAATATAACGATGTATTTTTGGAGGGCTCATACAAGCTTCCTTGGGACAGTTTTATATATCGAAAAAACAATTGTGTGCCTGAAGGAAAAATATTATTTTCAGATGCATCCGATATTTTGGGTGCGCAAGGCATTACTCTTGTTGAAGGCAAATATGATGCTTATGAAATGGCGGATGTGCTATGCGAAAAATTGGGCTATTCAAATTTGAAAGCACTTCACGCCGAAGGCATGGGCACGGATATTCAAACGGTAAATTTAATAAATCATCCTGAAAAAATGATTGAAATGTCAAATTCATTTTTTGATAATTGCAAAGATGTTGATATAGATTTGGATGAGATTGAAAGACGTCTGGCATTTGATGAAAATTGGAAGAAAATCTGGAATAAATTTATAACTTCGTATGGTCTTGAAGATAAACAACATTGCGAAACTTCTTACAGTACAGGAGAAAATTTATTGTTTTTCATTGAAGCATTAAAAAGAAAAAATAATCTTTGGACTGAAAACAATCAAGATTACAGAGAAAAAATTCTTGAAGTTATATCTAAAGCTAAAAAACAAAAAACGCAACCAAAATTTTTCAGTTTTGAAAAAATAAGTGAAATAATACAAAATTCCGATACTCCAAAAATTGCATGTGAAAAAATAAACCAAGAATTCGGTATAGATAATTCATCTTTGTTTGCCGATTTGTCAAAAAACGATATTGAAAGCCAGTTTGATATATTGTATGAATATCTTTTTTCAGGTGCGAAAGAGTTTTGTGAATGGAATTATTAATTTATTTTGATATACAATTTTAATGATAAAATAAATTAAAATGAAAGGTATATCAAAATGAAGAATATTGCAATACTGTTGGGCGATGGTGTTTCAACGGAAATATTGAGCTCTGCCGTCAGTGTTTTGGATAAAGTTAATGAAGTATACAAATTAAATCTGAATTACACATATGCTCCCATAGGAGGACGTGCTTACGAAGAAACAGGCACACCCTTGCCCGATAAAACAGTTGATATATGCCTTAAGTCGGACGCCGTTCTTTTGGGCTCGGTAGGGGATTGGAAATATGACAAACTTCCTCCCGAATTAAGACCCGAAAAAGCACTTTTGGGAATAAGAAAAAAATTAAACTTATTTGCAAATTTAAGACCTGTCAAGGTCTTTGAAGAGCTTGCTTTTGCATCTCCTCTAAAACCCGAAATTTTAAAAAATACAGATATTATGATAATAAGAGAATTAACGGGTGATGTATATTTCGGAGAGCCCAAAGGAATTACCACAAAAAAAACTTACGATAACAGAACGATAAGAGTAGGCTATAACAATATGATTTACGATGAAGATGAAATCGGAAGAATAGCCCTCAGTGCCTTTGAATGTGCGCAAAAAAGAAACAAAAAAGTCTGCTGTGTTGATAAAGCAAATGTTCTTGATGTTTCAAGATTATTCAGAGAAGTCACAAAAGAAGTATCAAAAGATTTTAAAGATGTCGAGCTTAGTTTTATGTATGTTGATAACTGTGCAATGCAATTAGTTTTAAATCCCCGTCAATTTGATGTTATCTTGACGGGAAATATCTTCGGCGACATTCTCTCGGATGAAGCTTCGGCTATCTGCGGGTCTTTGGGAATGCTTCCATCCGCATCTTTATCGGACGGAAAAACTCCCTATATGTATGAGCCCATTCACGGCTCTGCTCCCGATATTGCGGGTAAAAATACCGTAAATCCCATTGCAACGATATTATCGGCTGCCATGATGCTTAAATATTCATTTGGCGAATTTGGTGCACACGATAGTATATATAATGCCGTAAAAAGCGTTCTTAAAGAAGGTTACAGAACAACGGATATCTGTCGGGAAAACGACCGCCTTGTATCGACCGATAAAATTACCGATTTAATAGTGAATAAAATAAATTAATTTGTGATACAATTTCAATAAAAGAATTTAAAACTCGAGGAAAAAATGGAAAAAGAAACAGATTTAAAATTACATACCCTGAGACACTCCTGCTCTCACATTATGGCTATGGCAGTGCAAAAATTATATCCGCAGGCAAAGCTTGCAATAGGTCCGGCAATTGAAAACGGCTATTATTACGATTTTGATATTGAAGGAGTCACGCTGAGCGACGAAAATCTTAAAGAAATCGAAAAGGTAATGAAAAAACTGATAAGTCAAAATCTGACTTTTGAAAAATATGTTATTCCGGACCCGGAAGCTCAAATCAACGAATTTAAAGCTCAGGGCGAAATATACAAGGCTGAACTTTTGGAAGAACACAAAAACGATAATCCCACTCTTTATTTAACAAAAGATAAAGACGGAAATGTTTTATTTAACGACCTTTGCTCCGGTCCTCATATAGACTCTACAAAAGAAATTAAAGCCTTTAAATTAATGTCTGTTGCGGGAGCATACTGGAGAGGAAACGAGAAAAATAAAATGCTCCAGAGAATTTACGGAACAGCCTTTTTAACTCAAGAAGAGCTTGATTCTTATATTAAACAAATTGAAGAAGCAAAAAGACGCGACCACAGAAAGCTTGCTTCACAGCTTGATTTGTTCTCAATAAGAGATGAAATAGGAGGAGGGCTTGTTTTATGGCATCCTAACTTATATACCGTAAGAGAACAAATTGAAAACTATTGGAGAGAAGAACACAGAAAAAGAGGCTACGTAATCGTACAAACTCCTCAGCTTGCAAAATCAAAGCTTTGGGAATTATCAGGACATATTGACCACTACAGAGAAAATATGTTCTTTATTCAAAAAGACGAAGACAGTGATGAACAATTTATCGTAAAACCAATGAATTGTCCTTTTCATATTCTGATTTATCAATCCCAAAGACACTCATATCGTGACCTTCCTTTAAGAATGGCGGAACTCGGCACGGTATACAGACGTGAAAAATCGGGAGCATTGTCGGGACTTACCAGAGTTCAAGGTTTTACACAGGATGATGCGCATATTTTCTGTACACCCGAACAACTGGTTGATGAAATTAACGAAATTATTAATTTTGTAGCTGATACAATGAAAATCTTTAACATGAGTTTTGAAGTAGAGCTCTCAACCCGCCCCGAAAGCTATGTCGGCGACCTTAAAAACTGGGAGCTGGCGGAAAAAGGCTTAAAGGAAGCAATGGATAAAAGGGGAATGAAATATGAAATAAATGAAGGCGACGGCGCTTTCTACGGCCCTAAAATTGATTTTAAAGTAAAAGACGCAATAGGAAGAATGTGGCAGTGCGCTACAATTCAACTGGATTTCAATTTACCCGAAAGATTTGATATAAAATATCAGGATAAAGACGGTATCTTAAAAACTCCCGTTATGCTTCACCGTGTAATATTCGGCTCAATGGAGCGCTTCCACGGAATTTTAATCGAACACTACGCAGGCGCTTTCCCTGCTTGGCTTGCACCTCATCAAGCGGCACTTGTTCCGATTGCCGACAGACACAATGAATACATGGAAAAAATATACAAAAAACTCCGTGAAAACAACATCAGGGTAATTTTTGAAGAAAAATCAGAATCAATGAACTATAAAATAAGAGATTATCTTCAAAATCAAAAAGTTCCCTATGTTATAATAGCGGGCGATAAAGAAGTTGAAGAAAACAAAATTTCAATAAGAAAAAGGGGTGTGGGTCAAATCGGCACTATTACTCTTGATGAATTTATTGAAAAATTGTTAAAAGAAATAAATACAAAAGGAAGCTTTGAAATAGGAAAATAATAATTTCAAATGGCTAAAGCAAAATCAAAATGGGTATGCCAGAACTGCGGATATGAAACGGTGTCTTATCTTGGAAGATGCCCTGAATGTTCGCAGTTTGGCACATTTGTGGAAGAGATAACTCAAGATATAAAGCAAACAAGCCTTTCAAAACCCTCTAATATAATTTCGCAGGATACAAAAATTTCAAAAATAAAAGAAATTGAACTTGATGAAAAAATAAGGTTTAAAACGAATATTGATGAACTGGACAGGGTTTTGGGCGGAGGCTTTGTTCAGGGCTCTCTTGTTTTGCTTGCGGGCGATCCCGGGATAGGCAAATCTACTCTTGTTTTGCAGACCACAAAAAATATCTGCAGTACAAACTATAACGGCGAAAATCTTAAAATCCTTTATATTTGTGCCGAAGAAAGCCCCATGCAGGTTAAATTAAGGGCAAAAAGACTTGATGTTGAGCCCGAAAGTCTGTATCTTACAAATCAAACCTGTATTGATGAAATTATTAACCAAATTGATGCAATAAAACCTGATTTTTTAATTGTTGACAGTATTCAAAGCGTCTTTTGCGCAAATATTGCAAGTTCATCCGGAAGCGTTTCGCAAATAAGAGAATGTACAAATGTGCTTATGCGAATTGCAAAACAAAAAAACATTACGACAATTATAATAGGACATGTAACCAAAGAAGGCAATATCGCAGGTCCAAAGGTATTAGAGCACATGGTAGACTGCGTTATTAACTTTGAAGGGGATAAATATAAACAGTTTAGAATTTTGAGATGCATAAAAAACCGCTTTGGAACAATATCGGAAGTCGGTGTTTTCAGAATGGAAGACGAGGGTCTGGTTGAAGTCAACAGCCCTTCTCAAATGTTAATCGAACAGACTCAAGGGGTTTCGGGCTCCTGTGTTACCGCAACGCTTGAAGGCACAAGAGTGCTTTTACATGAAATACAAGCTCTTGCAGGCTCAACCAATTACGCAAATCCCAGAAGGGTTGCGGTCGGACTTGAATATAACAGGCTTTTACAGGCTATTGCCGTTTTAGAGAAGAAAGTCGGCTTGAATTTATCCAAACAAGACGTTTATGTAAGCGTCACGGGCGGAATAGACATCATAGAGCCGGGGTATGATTTGGCTCTTTGCCTTGCAATAATAAGCTCCGTGCGTGATATCCCGATAAAAAGCAATACCGTTGTTATTGGAGAAGTAGGGCTTTTAGGCGAGATAAGATATGTTGACAATATTGAACGCAGACTGAAAGAAGCTTATAAATTAGGTTTTAAAAGAGCAATCATACCCCCTGTTAACGATAAAATCCATTCCAAAATTAAAGAAACCGGACTTGAAATCAAACAGGTATCAAAATTAACCGATGCCATAATCCAAGCTTTTAAATAAACTAAAGAGTAAGACAGGTCTTAAGATATCCTATTGTCCTGATTTTTGTTTCATACAGATATCTTAAAAAGTTAAGATACTCATTTCTTCTTGACGATAATGTCACATTGATTTCAAAACCGTCAGAGCAAAAAGGCTCATAGTCATATATTACATAGTTATTGTATTTACTTTTCCACTCTTTTTTTTCAATTTTACATCGACATTCCCATGCCAAATTTTCCAGCCACGGCAATAATTCTTTTGCGACATTGCGAAATTCGGCACAGTAGCATTGATTTTCCTGATTATATTTTTTATCAATAAGCATATTAAGACCTCGCAATTTATCTTTTTTTACTCTAAATTATTCGCAAGAGTTTTTAAATATGCTTTAGTATTAATAAAGATTATCTTTTTAGGCAGTATAAAACAATTTTCAAATTTGAATTAAATTAATATTTTAAATCGTCTTTTGTTGTAATTTTTATATTATCTTTTGAGCCTTCAACAATATAAACATCAATCCCGTATTGCTCCGCCATTGAAGAATCGTCCGTAAAATCATCCCTGTCTTTATAAAATTCGTGGATTTCTTTGATAAGTTTATAGTCAAATGCCTGAGGGGTTTGAGCTTGAAAAATTTTATTTCTGTCAAGAGTTCTTATAACCCTTCCGCCTTCAATTTCTTTAATTGTATCGAGCGCCATAATGCCCGCTAAAACCGCTTTTTTTTCTTTAACCGCATCAATTGTCTTTAAGATTGTATCCCTTTTAACAAAAGGTCTTGCACCGTCATGGATTAAAACAACATCGGGGTTATCACAAACCAAAAGTCCGTTATATACGCTTTTTTGACGTGTTAAACCGAATGGAGCAAATTTTATTTTGTTATTCATCAGCTGGGATTTTTTTAAAAATTCAACTATATCTCCTTTTGAAGGAATTACAATTTCATCCGCAATATCGATAAATTTTGATATTGTTGTTTCAATCACCGTCATATTGCCAATGTTTGCCAAAAGCTTGTTTGAGCCGAAACGCACCGAAGAGCCGCCCGAAGTTATAATTACGCTAATTTTCAAAATGTTCAAATCCCCTGTGTTCCATTTTTTTATTATCCATATAAACGCCCTTGCCAAAAGAGCAAATTCCTATCTGGTTAAGCCCTTTTATCTTTTTAAAATCTTTTTGAGATAAACACACTACAAGCGAGTAGTCCTCTCCTCCGTATAAGACATAGTCTTTGTTTTTAGTTGTTTTTTTAATTTTATCATATTGAAAGTCAATTCTTAAAGAGCTTTTATCTGAAATCTGACAAAGAGCATCAATGAGCCCATCCGAGCTATCCATCATGGCATAAGGATATTTTGTTTTTTCGGATATTTGAAGAGCAATATTTTTATATAACTTTGGCTCTTTATGAAGTTTTACGAATTTATTATTTTTTATGCCTTTTCTTAAATCTTCCAATCCTTGTGCGCTTGAGCCGAATTCACCCGCAGTTGCGACTATATAGCCTTCTTTCGCATTTGCTCTTGAAGATGGGCGTCTTTTTTTGCAATTTCCCAAAATCGCAACAGATATGTTAATTTTTTCGGATTTTACCAAATCTCCGCCCGTTATTTTTATTTTAAATTTTTTTGCAATTTCATCAATTCCGCAATAAAAGTCCTCAACAAATTCGCAGGTTAATTTTCCCCCGAGCGAAATACTTGCATATTCGGGAACTGCGCCCGAGGCGAGAATATCCGATATATTAACCAAAAGCGCTTTTTTTGCAATTTCATAAGGGGACATATAAGAAAGCGAAAAATGAACATCTTCAATCAAACTATCCTGCGACAGAGCAAGTTTATATTTTTTAAGATAAGCGCAATCATCCCCAATTAAAGTACTGTCGGAGAGCGAATTTTTAATTATATCCAAAAGTTTAAATTCCAAGTTCATTTGAGCCTTCTAAACAGCCCCAAAAGCGCAAGTTTATAACTGTCTTTGCCAAACCCCGAAATTTGAGCAATACAGGAAGGGGCAATGAATGATTTTTTCCTGAAATCTTCTCTTGAATGAATGTTTGATAAATGTACCTCAACAGCAGTCAAATTAACGCTTTTTATCGCATCCGAAATGGCTATGCTTGTGTGGGTATATGCGGCAGGA
Organism: Candidatus Gastranaerophilales bacterium; assembly: GCA_947589425.1. Taxonomy (GTDB): domain Bacteria; phylum Cyanobacteriota; class Vampirovibrionia; order Gastranaerophilales; family Gastranaerophilaceae; genus RUG14156. The sequence continues at coordinate 229,593 of CANQAV010000001.1, forward strand.
TTAATTATCAAAGCATCGTATGACCCCGCTGTTTGAATTTTATCAACAATATCACCTTCATGGTTTGATTGGAAAAAATCAAGCTCAATGTTATCCGATAAAGTTTTAGAGTATTCAACAAGCTCTGAATTTATATCATCCAGCGATTTAGTGCCGTATATATCAGGCTCTCTTGACCCGAGCATATTTAAATTCGGTCCGTTTATTACAAGAATTTTCATATTTTATCCTCTTTTTTAATTTTACCATTAATCAAAAAATTGTCGCCGTATCGTTTAATTTTTATATTTTCAAGTTCATAGGCTTCATTTATCTGATTTAGCTCAATATCATGCGCAAAATCAATTCCTTTTCCGAATATTTTCGGAGCAATAAACTGGTTTATTTCATCAACTTCATTGTTTTTCAAAAGCAAAGAATTAAGCCCCGCACCGCCTTCAACCATGATTGAATATATCTTCATATCATAAAGAGTTCTGAAAAGTTCATCAAAAGAAGAAAAAGGAATTTGCTCAATATTTTTTTTGAGTTTTATTCTTTTATTGTTTACAAGAATTATTCTCACTCCGTCATCCGAAAAAACATTGTAATTTGAAGGAATTTTATTATTCGGGTCAAAAATAATTCTAATCGGCGATTTTTTGTTTTTAATCCTTACGTTTAAATGGGGGTTATCGGTTAAAATTGTACCTGATGCAGACATAAGCGCCTGATAAGAGCTTCTTAATTTTTGAACTTCATTTCTTGAAAGCTCGTTTGTAATCCATTTTGATTTTTTATTTAAAAGAGCGATTTTGCCGTCCAGAGTTGTCGCCGTTTTGAGCATTACATAGGGCTTTTTGTATAAAATATTTTTTATAAATACTTTGTTTAGTTCTTTTGCTTCTTCTTCCAATACCCCTAAAACTACTTCAATACCCGCATCTTTTAATTTTTTAATACCGTTATTTCTAACTTTCGGATTCGGGTCAACCATTGCACAAACAACCTTTTTAAAACCGGATTTAATAATTAAATCGGCACAAGGGGGAGTTTTGCCGAAATGAGAACAGGGCTCAAGATTAACGATTAAAGTCTTGTTTTTTGTATCAGAAGCATTTTTAATCGCATTAACCTCTGCGTGGTTTTCGCCGTATTTTTGATGATAGCCCGATGATATTATTTCATGTTTTTCCTCATCATAAACAATCGCCCCAACATAGGGATTGGGCTCAACCTGCCCTTTCCCTTTTTTTGCAAGGGCAAAACATTTTCTCATAAGGTTTTTATACGTTTTTATCATCCTCTAAATTTATATTTTCTTCAGGCTGAATTTCATTATTATTTTCTTCGTTTACTTCTAAATCGGATATCTCATTATTATTTTGTTCAATTGGAGAGTCATCTTTTTCCGAATGCCCTGTTTGAATATCATCTTGTTTTTCATTTTGTTCTTCAATATTACTATCTTCAGTCGGAAGTTCTTTTTTAAATTTCTTTAAAATTTCAGCATTAGCGCTTTTTTTTGAAAAGTGCGAAAGCACATCATCGCTGTAATTTTTATAGTATGTGTGCTTATATTCAATATCAAAAATATTAACGCTGACAGGCAGAGAATATTCCTTAAAATCTTCATAAAATTTAGGAATGATACCGCTTGAAGAGTGTTCGTTGAGATGTGTAAAGGTAAAAATATCGCTCAAACTGTATTCTTCTTCATCTATTTCGGAAACTGAGTCAACCTTCCTTTTTCCGTTTGAATCAAGACGTGTTGTTATAATTACATCAAAAGCATCATATATTGCGCTTAAGGCTTCATCAAAACCAATATTGGGATTATCGGACATATATGCCAAGGCAAGTTTACGAAGAGCATTTTTATTGTTTTTGGCATCAAGCGTCAAAATAAAACCTTTATTATCTGTCCTTGAAGCTTCGACTATTTTTGCAATCGTATTTTTATCCGGGTCGTTGATAAAAACTTTATCCTGTCCGGAATTGAAAATTGTATCTGATATTGCATTTCTCAAATTCAAATCGTCAATTTGAGAAAAATCATAATTCGTAAAATTTGAAGCGTGTATTTGGACTTCTTGAGAAAAATCTATCAATACCCCTTTTAAATTAAGAGGAAGTTTTTTTGCAAGCGCCGACAAAAGAGTTGTTTTTTGAGCAGATTTTGCTCCGATTATTATTATATTCTTTTTTATTGAAACAAGTCCTTCCAAAACAAGCGCCATTTCTTTTGAAATACTCTGCACTTCTTGCAGGCGCTGCAAGGATGCGTGTTTATCACAGTAACATTTTATATAAATTGAAGCCGGTACGCTCAAAGGCGGCAACATTGCCGAAACATTGATTCCAAGTTTTTGATTATATTTAAAAACAGGCACTTTTTCATTTAAAGTTATTCCCAAATTTTGAGCAACTCTATTCAACATATTTTCAAGCTGGACGCTGTCTCTGAATACGGAAGTACTTTTTACGGTTTTGCCTTTTCTTTGCACATACACATTTTTAGCCCCGCTTACGTATATTGAATTTAAATCATCATCGCCGAGAATTGTTTCCAAAATTCCAAGGGAATCAACTTCTAACACATCATCAAATGTTTTGTGTTTTTGCACTTCGTCTTGCTTATCCGGCTTGTGCGGAATTTTGCCTTGAGTATTTAATCTATCTTTGAGTGACAATTTCAATCCCCCATCTTTCTCAACAAATTAAACATTCCGTGATTATGTGAAAGTTTGTTTTCACTGTTCAACATAATGAAATCCGTATTAATGATATCATAAGCAAGATTTTTATATGCTTTTGCAATATTTGAATCCGGACTTAATTCTTCAACGGTTTTTCCTTTATTAATGGCATCAGTCAATACCGAATAGTTATTCGGAATTTTAGCAAATATCTTTACTCCGACCGCTTTTTCCAAATCTGCTGGAAAAACCTGTGAATTTTGAACAAATCTGTTTAAGACAAGTTTTATTTTGGAAGCGATACCCAAGTTATTAAAAAGTTCAAAACTTTTCTGACAATTTCTTACCGAATTAATTCCCAATTCCACGGGATAAATAATCAAATCTGAAGCATTTAAAATCGAAACGGTTATTTCATCAATAATATTCGAAGTATCAATTATAAGATACGGAAAAAGCGCTTTTAGCGAATTGATTATTTTTAAAACTATTTTAGGATTAAATTTTGAGTGTAAATTAATTTCATCCTGAATGGAAAATATGTAAAGATTACTGTTTTTATATTTATTCATAAGGGAAAGAAGGAGATTTTCGTCCGAAGTTTCCAATTTGTTTAATATATTACCTGCGCTGAATTTGGGCTTAATATCCAAAAAAGTCGAAGTATCTTGACTGTTAAAACATAAATCCAAAAGACAAACCTTTTCTTTGGATAATTTACTTATCTCGTATGCGCAATTAACGGCAATTGAGGTTTTACCCGCACCCCCTTTGTTGGAAAAAATTGAAATAGTTTTTGCTATTTTTGAAGGAATATTGTTAATTCTGTCTGCAATTTTTTTTACCGAAGCGGACAAAACATTCTGCAATACGGGTTTCAAAAGAAAATCACTTACCCCTTCTTTAAGAGTTTTTGATACCAGTTCAGAGTTGATTTCATACGATGTTGCAATAAAATTCAAATTTTCATATTTTTTAGACATCATTTTAATCTTATCCAAAATTAATGCCGAATTTTCTTCTTTTATATCAAATATAATCAAATTGATATTTTTTAACTCAGTTTCATCAAATTCAAAATCTTCCGTTTCCAAAACAATTTCAACATCATCAATTGCTTTTAAATAAGCGGAAATGACATCTCTTGAGTTTTTATTAATATCTGATATAATCGTTTTTAACATTTTAAATATTCAATCCTAATTTTTATTATATTTAAAATTTTTATGATAGATATACTTAATTAACAGTATTTTGAAGAAAGTTCAAAAGTTCTTTCAGTACTTGAAGTGTTATGTCCTTTTTTATTTTATACCTGTCGTTTGTTTGAGCTTTTTTTGAAATATATTTTATAACTTTGATTTTATCTTTATATCCGACAGAAATATAAACAAGCCCTATCGGTTTTTCCTTGCTTCCTCCCGTGGGACCTAAAATTCCTGTTGTTGCAACGGCGCAATCAGCATATTTTAAAAGCCCCAAAGACATTTCACGTGCGGTTTGTTCGCTAACCGCTCCATATTTTTCAAGGGTTTCTTTTTTAACAGATAAAAATTTCTCTTTTGCAGAATTTGAATAAGTCACAAAATTTTGAAATATATATTCGCTTGCACCCGGAATATCAGTCAAATACGAGCTTACAAGACCGCCCGTACAACTTTCCGCACTTGAGAGAGAAAGATGATTTTTAATCAAAATATTTTTTATTTCAGATAAAAGCAAATCTTTTTTCATATTAAGAAGTTATTTCCAGTGTCGAAAGAAGTATTATACTAAAATGTTCGCCTTTTTTAATTATAACTTCATCACCGTGTCTGAAAAGGTCGGCAAATGTATTGTATACCGCAGAGCCTGCACAAGCAATTACCCCGCCCAGTGCAGCTACGGGAACAAATACGATTTTAGCGCCTTTAAACAAATCATCTCCCGCACTTTTGCCCCAATTAACCGTCCTTGGAACAATTGCACCCGCTTTTTTTGCATCACGGGCAACTGCCTTAAAATAGTTTCCGTTTGTCGTAAGCGCACCGTCATCTTTTAAAATATAGCCGAAATTTGATGCAATTCCGGATACTAAAGGAAGCTGAACTCCGTTTTTGGTAACAAGATGATCAAGAGTTATGTAAAGTATTGCAGGTCGTGAAAGACTCCTTGCATATACAATATCCGAAATTCTTCCTCTGAATATAGTGCCTGAGGGCAATATTAATTTATTATTAACATATATATCATGCACCAAATATGCTTGGAAAATATCTCCTTCAACCAATTTTTTAGTTGTTAAATCGCTTGACATATATAATTCAAGTTTTGTACCATACGGAATTTTTATTCCGTCTTTATCTGCATATAACTGATGTGCAGCTTGCACATTAATTGCACACAGCATAAACAAAATCAGCAATAGAATTCTAAAGTATTTCATTTTTCTATCCTCTATAAATCTTTAGTGTCATTTACGCTTGTAGCCCCGAATTTAGCAGATAAGTCATCAATATGATGAATTATATAATAAAAAGGCTCAAGGTCTTTTTCACCTAAATCAATCATTGCGCCCCAATCAGACCTTCCGTGATGAGAAGCTATCATTTTTGCAACATTTAAAAAGCCGTTATTCATACACAGAGTATAACCGTATTGAGAATGACTTATCCAATCTTTTCTGAATTGTTCATTGTATTCAATAACACCTGATTCAATATTGATATCGTATTCAAAAATTTTACCGATATCATGCAAAATTGATGCCGCAAGCACTTCTTCTTTGTTTATATATTTTTTTGTCTTTTCCAATACCGCAAGGGCAAATTCAATACATTCGCAAGTATGAACAACAAGCCCGCCTATGTAATTATGATGCATCTGTTTGGCGGCCGGAGCCGTAAGAAATCTTTGCTTATTATCAAGCAGGGTTTTGGAAACAAAGTTCTTTAATTTTTCATTTTTAAAACCTTGAGCACACTCTAATATTTTATTAAAATATTTTTCTCTGACATCAGCATCAATTCCGAGCCTTGCCTGTTCAAGCACTTCAAAATTATTCAAAAGGCAATTGTTAAATTTCTCGTTATAACTTCCGGTTATAATTTTGATTATATTTCCGACTCTTGTAGAGATATCGGGAATTCTGTTAAGGGTTTCTTCCCATAAAACACAATTTAAAATTGCAGAATTTTCAACATTTTTAATCTGCATTTTCCCCATTTTAGTTCCGGCTTTGGTGTCGCCTACGGAAAATGAAAGAATTTCATATTTTGCACTTAAATCTAACATAAGACAATTTTACTACAAAATTTGAACATGTGCTACAAGTAAAATAAAAGCGGTAAATATTTTTACCGCTTTTAAAAACTTTTTAAACAACTGCGTGTTCGTCTGTCATTGCGCCTTTAATTAAATCAATAAAACTTTCGGCAATCAAAGAAGCGCCTCCTATAAGCCCGCCGTCTATTTCAGGCTGTGCCATTTGTTCAACTATTGTAGAAGGTTTAACCGAGCCGCCGTATAAAATTCTTATGTTGTCGGCTGTTTCTTGATTATATAAATCAGCGATAACTTTTCTTATTTGTCCTATTGTTCTGTTTGCTTCTTTAGCATCACATGATTTACCCGTTCCGATTGCCCAAATAGGCTCATACGCAATAACGGATTTTTTCGCATCCGAAGCCGAAATATTGTTAAATGCTTTTGTAATTTGATTTTTTAAGTGCTCATCCGTAACACCCGCTTCTCTCTGCTCTAAAGTTTCTCCACAGCATATAATGGGAATAAGTCCTTCAGATAAAATAGCAAGAGCTTTTTGGTTAATAAATTCATCTGATTCGGCAAACATTTGTCTTCTTTCAGAGTGACCTATGATAACATATTTAACTTTAAAATCATTTAACATATCAAGAGAAACTTCGCCCGTATAAGCACCCTTGGGATTAGGATTAACATTTTGAGCCGCAAGCTTAACTTTGGGCTCATTTTTAATTAAATCATACACCTGCCACAGAGCAGTATAAGTGGGTGCTACTACAACTTCAGGCATTTTGGAAGCATCAAGCTGAGATATGCCGTATAAAATACCGTCCATTAATTCTTTCGCCTGGGCTTTATTATTATTCATTTTCCAGTTGCCCGCAATAATCGGTTTTCTTGCCATAAATAACTCCTTTAAAATAAATTTTTACAGAGATTATTCTAGCACAAAAACAAAAAAGTTAAACAATCGCCCTGTTAAGGCGTTCACTTCTGCTTAGCGAAAGTATATTTCTTAATTTCATAATAGCCTGCGCATGGAGCTGGCAAACACGTGATTCTGAAACGTTAATAGCTTCACCGATTTCTTTTAAAGTCATATTTTCGTGATAATAAAAAATCAAAAGCGTTCTTTCCCGTTCGGGAAGTTTCTTTAAAGCCATTTCCAATTCCTTCTTGGCATCCGTTTTTTCAATTTCTTCTTCGGGACGGGCGGATGTTTCATCTTCAATTGTATCAATAATTTCAACACTATCATCTCCTGAGCCCTTTTTATCATATATAGAATTTATACTTACATCAGAGGACATTATCTCAAGTATTTTTTCTTCCGACATATTTAAAGCCGCTGATAATTCTTTTGTTGTCGGTATTCTGCCGTTTTTTTGCTTAAATCTTTCGGTTGCAATTTTGATTTCTTTTATTTTTCTTCTCATTGTGCGGGGCAGCCAATCACAAGAGCGAATTTTATCAATTATTGTGCCCCTTATTCTCATCAGCGCATAGGATTCAAACTTAGCGCCTTTATTCGGGTGGTATTTTTCAATGGCATCAATCAAGCCTTCGATACCGAAAGAGACAACATCTTCAAAAGAAAACGTAGGAGGCAGATTAACCTTAATCCTGCTTACAACGTATCTTGTAAGATAAATATATTGCACAATAAGCTTGTCTCTTATCTCTTTTTTAGATTTATCTTTCAGATACTCTTCCCACAGTATCGCCAATTGTTCATCCGAAAGCTTATTTATTTTTTTATATGAATCATTGTCTGTTGGCTGACTCATTTTATTTTTTTGTATTCCCCAGTGTCTATATTAATTATTTTCCAAGAATAAAAGCCCCATGTCATCATCTATATACATGAAGATATGTTAATGATTATTGAGGGTTTTGAATGCTTTTATTTATCATTTGCTTAGATTTATCAATATTTTTCATCTTTTTGTTTATTAAATTAATTTCCTTTTTAAGGCTTTTGCAATTTGCGATTACTCTTTCTTTTTCGTTCAATGCTTCGTTATACTGTGCCGTAACCTCAGCCAAATCTTGTCTTAATTCAACCTGAGCATCATCAAGATTAGTTAAAGCATTATTAAACTTTTCTTCTTTAATTGATTGAGTCTGTTGTGCTTGTGCTTGGGAAGCCGTTGATTTTATAGAGGGGGCAAGCTTAACTTCCTGAGCATCATCCATTGAATCAAAAAAAGTATCCGCAGCAAATACCGTCTGAAACATAAACAAACTCATTAATGAATATATAAATATTTTTTTCATTTTAGTCTCCATAATACGCTATTACTAATTTTATTCTACATGAGGGTTTTTTTTCGGTCAAACAATATTCAAATAATTACTCTTTTTATTTGATTTAATTTTTTCAATGATATAATTTATTTATGAATAAAACTTACCTATTAGCGCTGACATTATCTGCACTTGCAGGACTTTCCACCGTATTGGGCGGTTTTGTCACTTTTTTTATAAAGAAAAATTCTCTTAAATTTTTATCTTTCGGATTGGGTTTATCCGCAGGGGTTATGCTTTTTATCTCTCTTGTGGACTTGTATCCCGAATCTTGTGAAATGATAAAAGAGCAAATGGGTAATAATTATATATGGCTTTCCGTGCTTTTTTTAGGGCTCGGGTTATTAAGCGCCGTTTTAATTGACTATTTTATACCCGACCACCTTCAGGCTCAAATGTTTACAAAGCAATTAGGCGCAAATGAAAAACACATTGATTCAACCGATTGTGTACAAAATGAACACGCAGTTATACAGCTCGGTAAAATCAAAAAAGCGGGAATTTTAACGGCTATTGTTGTTGCGGTGCACAACTTTCCCGAAGGGCTTGCAACATTCTTCTTAACCACCCAAAATACAATGATTGGTTTAGGCATTGTTATAGCAATCGCAATCCACAACATTCCGGAAGGTATGGCTATTTCAATTCCCGTATATCAGGCAACACATTCAAAAAGAAAAGCATTTTATTATTCGTTTTTATCAGGTATGGCAGAGCCTGTTGGAGGTGTTTTAGGTTTTATTGTAATAAAAACTTTGTTCCCTAATATGTGTATAGGTATTCTTTTTGCTTTTGTAGCCGGAATTATGACCTATATTTCAATAGATACTTTATTGCCCTTATCAAAAGATTATGACACGGGTCACTATTCAATAAGCGGAGTAGTTCTCGGACTCTTGATTATGGCAAGCGCTCTCATTTTTTTGGAAAACATCTGATTTATTTTCCAACAAATCAACAAAGGCTTTATAAAATATTTTCAATTTTGCCGTTGAATTTATCTGTTTTGCTATTTTTAAAATGTATCGTGCCCTGAGGCAGTAATTTCGATTAAATGCTTTAAAGTACTCGTATATTTCGTCCGTCGTAAGGGCGCAGCTATTAACACAAGGATATAAAAACGGTTTTTTATAATTTATTTTACCAAGACGATTTTTCTTAATGAAATCAAAAAATTTGGTGCCCAAAAACGGCACTGCGGTATAAAAACTTGCAAAATGCGTGTTCAACCGTTTTGCCGATTTAAATGTTTCTTTGATTGTTTTTCTTGTTTCCCAAGGCAGTCCCACAACATAAGATGCATGTACCATAATGCCCGCATTTTCAATTGTTTTAACGGCACTTTTAACTTGCTCAAACGAAAAACTTTTTTCGGGATTTTCGGATGTATTATCAAATGCACTTTCAAATCCGATTGAAATCATATAACATCCCGCTTTTTTCATAATCTTAAGTGTATCAATATCAATATTATCAATTCTTAAATTACAGCAGAAATTAATATCCAACCCTTCTTCAAGAATAAGTCCGCACAAATTTTGCAGCCAATCATTATCGCAATTTATTGCATCCGATAAAAAAACAAAATCTTTAATATTGTATTTAAAAATACACTCTTTAATTTCCGCAACAATCAGCTTTGGCAATCTTTGACAGACTTGATTGGTATTGGCTGAACTTTTGATGCAGGAAAAGCACTCTTTCAAACAGCCTTTAGATACCCTTATACAGGTAATTGGCCGTTTTGTATCAGGACGCCTGTATCTTAAATTGTCCGTTAAATCTCTGTCGAAAAAAGGAAGATGATTAAGGTCGTATCGGGCATCTCTATCAACTGTTGCGGTTATTTTATTATTAATCCTGTAAGTAATTCCTTTTACATCATTTAAACTTTTATATTGAATTATTTCATCAAAAGCATCCTCATTATCCGCCCTGAGCACTATATCAATTTCGGGAAAACTTTGCATAACCGAATAAGAATTGAAATTAAAAACATCTCCTTTTGCTATCACAACGGTATCATCCAAAAATTCTTTTGCCGCATGAAGAACGCAAAGCTCCCGTTTAAAATCGGGCGACGAAACATTAACGACCAAAAAATCCGGTTTATATTTTCTTAAATCCCTCAAAAAATCGTGAACTGTTTCGTTTTCAAGCCCGTAATCCTTAAAGAATGTTTCATATCCTCTTTTTTTTGCAACCGAAGATAAAAGCATCATATCATACGGAGGCAAATGATAGGGCATAAAAGAGCCGATTTGCAGTTTTTGAACACACTGTTCTCCGCTTATAAGACTATATGGGGGATAGATGAAAAAAATTTTTTGCTTTTGTTTCATTTTGATTTTTTTATTTTTGTTTTAAAAACAAATCTTACTATATTGTTAACTAATTTTTGAGGTAAAAAAGAAGCCATTTTTGCGGTTTTCGCATCTAAGCCAATATTATACACCGCTTTTGGATTATTTTTTTTAATAATTTGTGCAATTTTTTTGGATACATATATCGGATTTTTTGCGTGAAGAGAATTTCTTTGAGCATTTTTTAAAAGAAAATCTTTTTCTTCTTTATATTTTTCTGTTTTTTCTTCAAAAATTTTCTTATTAAGTTCGATTGAATGTTCCCAAAACCTTGTTGCAGTAGAACCCGGGCGAATTGATACAACTTTTTTACCCGTTTCAATTGAAAAAATATTAAGTGCAATATCGCTTGAAGCTTTTGACATGCAGTAAGGACTTAAAAAGGGGAATATGCCGTATGATGCCATAGAACTTACATTATATAATATTCCTTTTTCGGAAAGCAGAGGAGAAAAATATTTAATTATTCTGATAAGTCCTAAAACATTGACATCAAACTGTTTTTTTAATTCAATCTCATCAATTTCATCAACCGAAGAAACAACTGCTATTCCCGTAAAGTTAATTATTTTATTAAATTTAACATTGTTTAATTTATCACGCAGACGGATAAAATCCATCTCATTTAAAACATCAAGATGAAGTTCGTGCACTTTTTCGTCCATGATATTTGTAGATCTTGAAGTTGCATAAATTTTAAAATCATCCGATTTTAGTTCTTCAATTGTTCGAAACGCAAGTTCCGAATGTGCTCCGATTATTAAAATATTATTATCCATAATGCTATTTTAAATGATTTTATAAAATATATAAAGTCATCTAATTTTATGAAATATTTTAAAAATTTTGTCTTTATGTTATAAATAGCGTATGAAAAAGGTATTAATATCGGGCTACATAGGCTTTAATAACTTTGGAGACGAGGGGATATTTTACGCTCTTTTAGAACATCTTAAAGAAAAAAATATTGATATAAGGGCGCTTTGCGCAAACGGAAAAAAATATGATATTAAAACATATAATTACAAAAACCCGATTTCAATTCTTTCTGCAATATCAAACTGCGATATTCTAATTTCGGGCGGGGGAAGCCTTCTGCAAAATAAAACCAGCTCTTTTAGCCTTTATTACTATCTTTTAATTATATTTTTTGCAAAATTGTTTTTTAAAAAAGTAATAATCTTCTCGCAGGGGATTGAGCCCATAAAAGGCATTTTTGACAGAAATTTAACTAAATTCATTTTAAAACTTACGGACTACATTATGGTCAGGGATAAAAAAAGCAAACTCTATCTTGAAGGGATGAAAATTAAATCAGATTTAAATAACGATGCGGTATATTCGATTTTGGAAAAAATCCCCCCGAAAGAAAACAAAAAAGGACTTCTTGTTCAATTAAGAAGTTTTCGGGGAATGGACGAAAATCTGCTTATAAATCTTGCCGATTGTATTAAAAAACATTACAAAGAAGAAATTACCCTTCTTGCTCTTCAAAAAGAAGAAGATGAAAAAATATGCAAAAATTTTATCGAAAAATTAAAAAATTATGATATTGAAGCAAAATACTTTGAAAACAATGAAATTAAAGATACTTTCGATATAATAAATTCTGCAAAATATATGATATCCGCAAGGCTCCACGGTTTAATCACATCAAAAGAATTAAATACAAAAACTTTTGCACTGTGTTATGATGATAAAATAAAAACATTCTGCGAAGAAACAAACACGGAAAACATAGATATCATGAATTATTCTAAAGATGAACTTGATAAAAAACTTGATAGTTTTTTCAATAATCAAATACACGAAGTCCATTCCAAAAGAATTTTCAACTGGGAAAACTTTGATAGTGTAATAGAAAAATTTTAGGAGAAAAAATTATGATAGTTGCAAGTATAGATTTAATGGATAACAAGGCAGTTCAATTACAACAGGGAAAAACAAAAGTAATTGAAAGAGAAGACGTATTAGAGCTTGCAAAATATTATGCAAGATTTGGCGAAATTGCGGTAATTGACCTTGACTGTGCATTAAATACCGGAAAAAACAATGAAGAATTAATTCAAAAAATTTGTAAAATTGCGCCCGCAAGAGTAGGAGGCGGAATAAGAACAATAGAAAAAGCCAAAAAAGTCCTTTCATGGGGTGCAAAAAAGATAATAATAGGAACGGCGGCATCTGAAGAATTTTTATCCGAACTCCCGAAATCAAAAGTTATTGTTGCAATCGATTCAAGGGACGGAAAAATAACCGTTAAAGGGTGGCGGGAAGTAAGCGAATTTTCAACTCTTGATTATGTTAAGCGCTTTGAAGATTATTGCAGCGGATTTTTATTCACAATTGTTGAAAAAGAAGGAATGATGCAGGGTACGGATATTGATTTTATAAAACATATCGCATCTCAAACAAAAAGACCCCTTACCGCAGCGGGCGGAATTTCAACAATAGATGAAATTGCGGAGCTTGAAAAAAATAATATCAGCTCGCAGTTGGGAATGTGTATATATACGGGTAAAATCAGCCTTGAAGATGCTTTTTGCGCTTGTCTTGATTTTGAAAAACAAAAAGGCTTAATTCCGACAATAGTACAGGACAGAAAAACAAAACAAGTTTTAATGCTTGCATATTCAAATAAAGAGTCTTTAACAAAATCATTCAAAGAAGGTCTTTGCACATACTATTCCCGCTCCAAAAAAGCACTTTGGACAAAAGGAGAAACAAGCGGAAATACGCAGGAATTGGTTAACGCAAAATTCGATTGCGACAAAGATACAATTTTATTTACCGTAAATCAAAAAGGAAATGCATGCCACCTCAATCGTTTCAGCTGTTTTTCGGATAAAGATTTTACTTTTGAAGAACTGTTTGACACAATTGAAGACAGAAAACTCAAAATGCCTCAAAAAAGCTATACTACAAAGCTTTTTAATGACGAATTTTATCTGAAAAGAAAAATTATGGAAGAGGCTTTTGAAACGGTTAATTTTGAATTGGGAGACGGTTTAGCCTGGGAAGCGGCAGATCTTCTTTATCATTTAAGCGTGTTTATGTCGCTGCACAATATAACAATTGATGATATTAAAAACAATCTTTTATCAAGGACAAAACAATGAAGATAGTTGAATATAACAAAATCGACAATTCGTTTTTTCAAAAAATTGATTTTGAAGAGCTTGATTGCGTTAACGAAATTATAAAAAAAGTAAAAAACGAAGGGGACAGCGCCCTGATTGAGTTGTCCGAAAAATTTAAAGACGGTAAATTTAATTCAAGCAATGATTTTTTGGTGAACGAAAAGGAAATTGAAGAAGCATACAAAAAAATGCCCGATGAACTTTTAAAACACTTAAAAATCGCAATTAAAAACACCGAAGAATTTGCAAAAGCACAATTTAACTCAATTCAAGAATTGGAATTTAAAAAAGAAAATTCCGTTTTGGGACACAAAATCATTCCTCTGAATTCCGTCCTGTGCTACTGCCCCGGAGGGAACTATCCGCTTTTGAGCACATGTTATATGACCCTTGTCCCCGCCTGCGTTGCGGGGGTTAAAGAAATATATTTAACAAGCCCCAAAATATCACCCGAAGTTATAGTATCCGCACATTTATCGGGTGCATCGAAAATATATAAATTAGGAGGAGCGCAAGCAATAAGTGCGTTTGCTTTCGGAACAGAAACAATCAAAGCGGTTGATAAAATAACGGGCCCCGGAAACAAATATGTTGCCGCAGCCAAAAAAGCCGTTTTCGGCATCTGTGACATTGATTTCATAGCAGGACCTTCGGAAGTTTTAATCATAGCGGATGATATTAAAGATTCAAAACTTATTGCATCGGATATGCTTGCTCAATCAGAACATGATAAGGATGCAAGAAGCTATCTGATTACAAATGATATAAAAATAGCCCAAGAAGTTGAAAAAGAAGCTCAAAATATTTTAAAAACACTCAAAACAAAAGATATAGCTTCAATTTCCTTTGAAAAATCAATTTGTATAATTATAAACAACATTGAAGAAGCAATCGAACTTGCAAACAAAAGAGCTCCAGAACATCTTGAAATCTTTGTTAAAAATGCGGATGAAATTAAAGATGAATTTAAAAATTACGGCTCATTGTTTATAGGTAATAACTGTGCAGAGGTTTTCGGAGATTATTGTTCCGGCACAAACCATGTGCTTCCCACTAACCAATGCTCAAAATATACGGGCGGATTAAGTGTTTTTGATTATGTTAAAATACAAACATATCAAAAATTATCACCGCAATATTCGAAAAAATTATCAAAAACCGCATCCTGTCTTGCACAGGCGGAAGGATTATTCGCACACAAGCTATCGGCAGATTTAAGGAGTTAAATTGAAATCGGATTTGAGAGAAAAAATAGACAAATTTATTCACGAAACGGAATGCAGCCTTGTAATAATTTTGTTTCATATAATAAGAGCTTTTTATAACTGCAAATGCATTAACTATCCTGAAGAAAAATGTATCTTTGCACTCTGGCATGCGCACCAGTGCGGAGTATTTTCCTGTAATCAAAACAGAAAAACCGCAATTATGGTTTCAAACTCAAAAGACGGCGAAATTATATCCCGTGCCGCAAACGCTATGGGTGTTGAAACGGTAAGAGGCTCTCAAAACAGGGGCGGAGCAAAAGCAAGCCTTGAATTAATCAAAAAAATACAAAACGAAAACGTTAACGGCGCACTGACAATCGACGGACCGAAAGGACCTAAAAGAATTGTTAAAAAAGGGATTATAGAAATTGCAAAAATGACGGATACCCCTATTGTTCCTGCTGTTTGGTGGAGCCCTCAAAAAACATTTTTAAAATTTAATTCCTGGGATGAATTTCGTTTCCCGCTAATCGGAACAAAGCTTGTAATGCTTTTTGGAGAGCCTATTTATATACCAAAAGACCCGAGCGACGAAGAAGTTGAACAAATAAGAAAAAAAGTGGAAGACAGTTTAAACGAACTTTATATTGATATCAAGAAAAATTATAAAACCTATTTAAAATCAGCAAAAAAATAATTTTATCAGCGTTCTAAGGTTATGGCGGGAATAAATTTTACATCTAAACTCATTGTTGATAAAAGTTTTGATAAATATTTAAGAGCAGACAACAAAAAAGAAATAGTTGATTATGCTAATCTTATCGTGGGTTTGGATGTATTTGAAAGATTAAGCGGTCAAAAAGAAATAACACTTTGCGCCAAAAAAAACAACAGGCAAAAAAAATATTATGAACATAAAATACGGGGATGAAATAATAACGGTATATGCCGGAAAAATTCCCGACTGCGAAGCGGCGCTCCATATTATGATTATGACCTGTTTTTTAAATAATAAAAAAATGAAAAACGGGCTTTTTAAAAATGTTTTCAAAAGCTTTTGCGAACTTGTGAAAGAAGAAAGAGAAAAAAATCATTTTAATTCGGTCGGTTGATTATTTTTTGCGCCCTTTTTTCTGTATTTAATTATCATGGTAACACTGTTTTCCTGATTATCAAATAAATTATAATCGGGAAGATTTGTGATTGAATTTCCGATAACATTTCTCAGCTCGCTATACTCATCCGAACTTATGTCTTGACCGTCCAAAGGCATCCAGCCGTCGGGATAATTTTCACCAAGCCAATATATTATGCTTCCTATCGGTACGGAATCCGAAGTTTTAACAACAACGGGAGACTTTTTTGTTCGTTTTGTTAAAACCGGCATAAAAGCAACCAAAAGCAAAGAAATCACAATGAGAGATATCATTAACTCTACAAGAGAAAATGCTTTAATCTTCATTTTAAATTTTCCTTTTCAAATTTTTCCATAAAGTTAACAAGCTTAATAACACCTTCCTGAGGCATTGCATTATATATTGAAGCTCTCATTCCGCCGACTGTTCTGTGACCTTTTAATTGAATAAGGTCATATTCTTTTGCTTCTTCAATAAATTTCTTATCAAGTTCATCATTTCCCGTTATAAAAGGTACGTTCATAATTGAGCGGGAAGATTTTTCAACCGTTCCTTTAAACAATTTTGAAGAATCAAGAAAATCATAGAGAATTTTAGCTTTTTTCTCGTTTATTTCTTTCATTTTTTCCAAACCGCCCAGTTTTTTAAGCCACTTAAATACAAGGGAGCAAATATAAATTCCGTATGCGGGAGGGGTATTGTAAAGGCTGTTATTATCAGCGTGAATTTTATATTTTAACATCTCGGGACACCACAAAGGTAAATCCTCTCTTATTAAATCTTCTCTGATAATTACAATCTGCACTCCCGCAGGTCCTACATTTTTTTGAACACCGGCAAAAATTAAACCGTATTTTTTAACGTCAACAGGCTCTGATAAAAAGCATGAGGACATATCGGAAACCAAATCTTTTCCTTTTGTATTCGGAAGGGTATGAAATTTTGTACCGTAAATTGTATTATTTTCGCAAATATAGACATAGTCCGCATCTGGCGAAATATCAAGATTAGAGCAATCAGGAATATATGAAAAGCATTTATCCTCAGAGCTTGCAATTTTGTTAATTTTTCCGTATTTTTGAGCTTCAATATATGCTTTTTTAGCCCACTGCCCCGTTACGATATAGTCTGCCGTTCCGTTTTTTAAAAGATTAATGGGCACCATTGAAAACTGAAGATGCGCTCCGCCTTGCAAAAACAGAACTTTATAATTATCAGGAATATTAAGAAGTTCTCTCAGGTCTTTTTCTGCGGTTTTTATAATATTATCGAAAGTTTTTGAGCGGTGAGACATTTCCATAACGGACATACCCGTATTTTGATAATCAAGCATTTCATCCGCCGCTTGTTTTAAAACTTCTTCGGGTAATATTGCGGGCCCTGCGGAAAAATTATAAACTCTTTTCATATTTATCTACCTCATTATTTACTTTCAGGCTTTCGCCAAACATACACCATGTTGATACACGCTTAATTTTAACATTTATAAATTCACCGATAAAGTGTTTTTTACTATCGAGTATATGAACTACTTTGTTATTGCCAGCCCTGCCTTGAAATATTCCGTCTTTTACACCGTCAATTAAAACTTCAAGAGTTTTTCCTATATATTTTTCGTTCGACCTTAAAGTAGCTTGTTTTACTTTTTCGTTTAATATGTTTAATCTTCTCTTTTTTTCTTCTTCATCAATAAACAAATCAACCATTTTTCCGGCTTTTGTAAAAGGACGGGGAGAATATGCAGCCGTGTTTGAATAATCAAGCTCAAGCTCATCAATTATATTTACCGTATCCAAAAATTCTTCATAAGTTTCAGAGGGGAAGCCCGCAATAAAATCAGATGTTATTGCAACATTTTCAATTGAATTTCTTATTTTTTGAACTATATTTTTATATTCTTCTTTTGTATAGCGTCTGTTCATTTCTTTTAAAATCCTGTCGTTTCCCGACTGCATCGGAATATGAAAGCATTCGCATATTTTCTTGGAATTTTTGACTGTTTCAATTACTTCATCCGTAATATCCGTGGGATATGAAGAAGTAAAGCGTATTCTGAAATCTCCTTCAAGTTTATCAAGTTCTCTTAAAAGGGTTGCAAAATTAACTTTTTCTTCAAGTTTTTTCCCGTAACTGTCCACATTTTGCCCCAAAAGAGTAATTTCCCTGAAGCCTTGATTAAGAATTTTTTTTGCTTCGCAAACAATTGCTTCAATAGTTCTGGAGCGCTCTCTCCCCCTTGTATAGGGAACAATACAATATGAACAGAAATTATCACATCCTTCCATAATGGGAAGCCATGCATTAATTGATTTTGCTCTTTCAATTTTATAATCGTTTTCAATTACAGGATTGTCATTTGTTGCACAAACACGCCCTGTTTCAATTTTTTTAATTAAATCTGGCAGTTGATATATGTTTCTTGTTCCGAAAACCAAATCAACATATGGAAATTTTTTCAAAAGATTTTCTTTTTCCAGCTGCGCAACACATCCGCATATTGCAATTTTTACATTTTTATTTTTTTCTTTTTTAATTTTTCCCCATGCCCCAAGGCGGGAATATGCCTTATCTGCTGATAATTGCCTTATTGCACAGGTATTTACGATAAATAAATCCGCTTCTTGTTCATTATCCGTATTTTCCCAGCCAAAATGAGATAACATGCCGATAATTCTTTCACTATCCGATTTATTCATTTGACAGCCGAGGGTATCTATAAAAAGCTTCTTCATTATCCTTCCTTAAATTATTTTAGACCCCGCAACATGCTCTAAACGCTCCATTCTTTCTTTCAGAGCACCCGAAGGATTATAGAAAGGATCAACCGTCATAATTTTTGCCGCAATATCGGGATAAAAGTAAATAAATCTTAATTCGCTGTCCGTTAAAGGTTTTTGAGTATGTACGTTTGCATAACGTGCAAGTTCAAGTATATTCCTTGCTTCATCTTCATCATGGAATTCAAGCTCAAGATTATGATATACGTTTCTAAAACCTTTAATACCCGCATATTCACCCACGGTTATCATTCTGCCGGTTTCAATAATTTCAGGCTCGCCCCTTCCCAATTCTTCAAAATCATAGAGTTCATAATTTCTTCTGTCTTTTAAAGCACCGTCTGCGTGGATGCCTGATTCGTGGGCAAAAGCATTTGCTCCGACCGCAACCTGATTCATGGGTATCGGAACACCAAAAGCGTATGAAGTATATTTTGCCAATTTCCATGCTTTTGAAACATCAATTTGAGGGTCGATTTTGTATTTGTCCTTAAACCCGCTTGACTTTGTTATTGCAAGTATACAGGAAACCAAATCCGCATTTCCCGCACGTTCTCCCATGCCGTTTATTGCCGTATTAATCCAAGCATCAACTCCCGCATCAATTGCGGCTTTTGCGCCCATAACCGAACACGCCGTTGCCATTCCCAAATCATTATGAAAATGAAGTTCTATATCCATTTGCGTTTCTTTTGCAATGGTATAAATTCGATTATATGCGCTCAAAGGGTCATCATAGCCTAAGGTATCGCAGTATCTGAATCTTTGAGCACCATATTTTTTGCATTGCTTTGCATATTCAATTAAATATTCCAAATCGGACCTTGAAGCATCTTCTGCATTAACACCGATTATTTTTGCGTTATTGCTGATTGCTTCGTTTAAGGCTTCAAGAGTATCATTTAAAACATCTTGCGGGGTTTTTTTACCCATGTATTTGCCGTTAATCATCTGCTCGGATGTAGATTGCGACATGTTAAGATATTGAAGCTTAGGCACATTTTTAAACGAGTCTTGAACATCTTTTTTTATCGCCCTCATCCAGCCCGAAAGCTTTGTTTTTGCAATAACACCTCTTTCAACAAGCTCCAGATTGCCGTTTAGATAATTCAATTCATGCTTTGTTGTCGGGAAACCGAATTCCGATTGATTGATACCCATTTCATTAAGCATTAAATTAATTATTGTTTTTTGCAGTTTTGCAAGCCCCAAACGAGAAGTTTGGACACCGTCCCTGTTTGTAACATCGACAAATTTAATGTAGTTCATAATCCCCTGATATTTAGTAGCAGTAATAATTATATCATAATTAAACAAAACTAATATTAATATATGTAAATTTATTTTTGGGGGGTTGAATTATTTTTTAAATGATATAGAATAGTTTTATGGATAACATCAAAATGGATGTTTATCTTCCGAGAGGTCGAATGAAAATTACCAACAATTTTAATAAATGCTGTAAACCAAGGCGACTTAACAATTTTGCAGGGAACGAGCGATCGAACTCGCATTCGGACTCTTGCGGGAAAAAAGTGCGATACAAGCATTTTGAACAAATCAGCGATGATGTTCTGACTATGCGAAGTGTAATTAAAGCGCATCAGGAAGTCGAAAAGAGCGGGAAAATGCAACTATTTAAAGCATTACCGGAAATTACGATAGGAATGATAGGAACAAGTATAGCAATAGCCCAACCCGGGAAACTTGCGTCAAAGGCAGGAGCAGGGTTGGGTTTTTTAATGCTTGCAAAAGCGGTTGATATAATAAGCAGTTCAATTGCTCCAAAAGTTAATAATTTTGTTGAAGCAAAAAAGAACGACAATGAAAAAAGAAACGTTACGCAATTGAAAAAAGCGGCACTTTTAACTGCAACATCCGTTGCGGGCGCATTGGGCGCATTCGGTCTTGTTAAAGGAATAAGCAATGCAAAAGCATTTGAAGGCGTTGTTAATTTTGCAAAAAAAGAAATGGCTCAATTATCGGACGAACTGAACAAAACAAAATTAGGCAAATTTGTTGAAAATTCGGTTAAACCTTTTGCAAATAAACATCCGAATTTGGTTAAAAATGCTGAGGTTATAGCTCCTTTAGGAATTATGGGCTTAAGCACATTGGCTCAGGTTAAATTGGCTGACAGTTTATCTAAAGACATAAAAACAAAAGCTGATGAGAATTATATCAAAGGAAAGCTTATTCAACAGGAAGCAAAAGCTCACTTTGATTCAATCGAAGCCGAAGAAATATAATCTGACAAAAAAAATCATTTACAAGAGTTGTACTCATAAAAAAGTACAACTTTTTTGTATTAAAAGGATTATATATGGAAATTCAGCCGATAAACAATTTTGTGAGTACGTATTGCCGCAAAAAACCCGTGTATGCAATAAGCGGTGATGAACAATATAAAAGATTTGAAAGCGAAAAAGAAGCGAGCGAATTTTTCGGCATAAGCCCTCATACAATTTCAGACAGCACAATAAAAAACAGGGTTGTATACGGAAAACAAATTTTTGTCAGTGCGGATAAAATTGAAAGAGAAAACCCTGTGACGGGTGCTATAGAAGCAGACCTTGATGCAATCAGAAAAAAAGCAGAAAAAATAAGACTTCAAGGCAGTACCTATGCAAGAAGGAAAAATAAAAAAAGCCTATATCTTATTGACGGATACGGAAATTACACAAAGCATGACAGCTTATGCTCTGCGGCAAAAGAAACAGGCACTTGTATATATACGCTAAGCAAAGCCGTTTCAGGGGGAAGAAAAGAAATTCGGGGCTATATGATTGCACTTCCCGAAGAAATAGAAATTCAAAATCCCGACGGCTCAACGGATATTGATTTGGATAAAATACGTGAAATTTCAAAAAAACTTATGGTCTGCCCCGAAGAAGAAGAAATTGAAAACATTATAAATACAATACCGATATGCGCAATAAGCCCTACGGGCAGAGTAAAAACGTATTCAAGCATACAAGAATTATGTGAAAATTCAGGTATTAAAGCCCAAAAAGAAATATATGAATGTGCTCAAAGCGACAATAATATTCTCAATAATATGGGTTTTATGTGGAAAGACAAACTTTTTGACACTGATACGGGAGAAATAAACACAGCAAAATTAAGGGTTATGGTAAGGAAAATAAATTGCCAGGAAAATTCAAACCCGATTTATATTTATGACAGTGAGTCAAATACCGTACGAAGATTTATAAATCCCCTTCAAGCATCAAAAAAATATCATATACCCGCTTCATTAATTCAAGATGCGCTAAAACAAGAAGGTTTTATTGAAGACCAAGACACCTATTGCGTTTTAAAAGCAAGCAACTATGAAAAATATGATGAAAACGGAACACTCGTTGCAGATACCGGTAAAATGCTAAAGCGCATTACAAAAATTAAACAAAAACTAAAGAGATAAATTTTCAATAAAATCAATCTTAATTGCCTTATCACCCGATAAAACTATTCCTATTGCATCAATTTGAAATGATGAAATTTTCATATTTTTAACAGACAGATAATAATTAGCACATTTTATTATTGAAAGCATTTTCTTTTTATTAATTGCCTCAAAAGGCGTGCCGAAATTCTCTCCAGTTCTTGTTTTAACTTCAACAAAATGAATTGTTTTATCTTTTTTTGCAATAATATCAATTTCAGCTAATCTTGAATATCGAAAATTTAGTTCAAGAATTTCATATCCTTTTTTTATTAAGAAATTTTTTGCTAAATCTTCCCCGTATTTACCAATTGTTTTATTTGTCATACAATAATTTTAAAGCAAATATTTATATGGAGCAAATCTATGGAATTACTTGAAAAAACCGCTAAAGAACAGCACGAAGCACTAGTTAATAAAGAAATCAGCGCAGAAGAATTAACCAAAGCATCAATCGAAAAAATCGAAAAGCTTGATAAAACGCTTGGCGCTTTTAATTCAGTGACATTTGATAAAGCACTTGAAACAGCAAAAAAAGTTGACGAAAAAATCGCAAAAGGAGAAGAAATTCCATATTTAGCAGGAATTCCCTGTGCTCTTAAAGATAATATGAATATGAAAGATACAAAAACCACCTGTTCATCAAAAATATTAGAAAATTTTGTATCGCCATACGATGCAACGGTTGCCGTTAAATTAAAAGAAAACCTTGTTCCTATACTCGGAAAAGCAAATCTGGATGAATTTGCAATGGGCTCAAGCAACGAAAACTCCGCTTTTAATATCGTAAGAAATCCTTATAACCTTAATAAAGTTCCCGGAGGCTCATCAGGAGGCTCTGCGGCAAGTGTATCTTCCTGTGAAGTTACTCTTTCATTGGGCTCTGACACGGGAGGCTCCATAAGACTTCCTGCTTCATTTTGCGGAATTACGGGCTTCAAACCCACATACGGCAGAGTATCACGCTACGGATTAGTGGCATTTGCTTCATCACTTGATCAAATAGGCCCTTTCGGAAGAAGCATAGAAGATGTTGCACACCTTTATGAAGCTATAGCGGGATATGATGAAAAAGATTCAACTTCCCTTAAAATGGAAGTCGGCAATATCTCATCAAATTTAGATAAAGACATAAAAGGTTTAAAAATAGGCATCATTAAAGAATTAATGGCTGAAGGAATTGAAGACGACGTTAAAAGCGCCGTTGAAAATGCAGCTAAAACATACGAAAAATTAGGATGCACTGTTGAAGAAATATCCCTTCCCCTCTTAAAACACTCAATAGGAGTATACTATATCGTTGCAACCGCAGAAGCAAGTTCAAACCTTGCAAGGTTTGACGGGGTTAAATACGGCTATAGAGCCCAAAACTGCGAAAATCTTCTTGATATGTACTGTAAAACCCGCTCACAGGGCTTTGGAAGCGAAGTTAAAAGAAGAATAATGCTCGGAACGTATGCTCTATCAAGCGGTTATTACGATGCATATTATAAAAAAGCACAGCAATTAAGAAGATTAATTGCAAACGACTATAATGAAGCCCTTAAAAAAGTTGATATATTAATCTGCCCGACTTGCCCCACAACGGCATTTGACCTTAATTCAAGAGCAGATAACCCTCTTGCAATGTATTTAACGGATATTGCAACAATCTTTGCAAATTTAACAGGTGCTCCCGCTTTATCCATGCCTGTCGGATTTGATAAAGGCGGCATGCCGATAGGGCTCCAAATAACGGCAGGAACACTCAATGAATTAACTTTGCTGCAATCAGCTTATGCACTTGAAAAAGTGCTTGGCGTTAACAATCAAAGACCTGATATGTGCGCCGTAAAATAACAATTTTTAAAAATTTCTTTAAAGTTTTGTAACAAAAAGCAATTTTTTTAAAGGAATTTTTTTTATTAATGTAGGAAAGTTGAATTTTTGGGGAATATAAAATAGTAAAGGGAGACTGAAGAGCAATGAACATTACAAGTGCAAAAATAGCCGATGTTAAGAATTGGTTTAAATCCGCAAGGGGTTTTGTAGGTATGGTCCTCATGGGATTTGCCATTGTCGGATTATTATATTTATTTTACTGGGTATGTTTAATGTCTGATGACTTTATATATGAATACACGGGCTCAATATTTTCACCGTTGGCATCGTTGTTGTTCCCAAATGATAATACGTATGATATATATAAAAATACCGGCATACTGGCACTTGTAATAATCGCTCCGCTATCAACACTTTATTGGGTATGTGATAAATTAGAAGACACTATTTTAAATATTTTTAGAAAAATTAACGAAATGGATGAAGCAAGCCAAACTAAAAAGGCTATGCTTGAAGGTTTAAGACAATATGAAGAAATAAAAAGTTATTCTATCTGCATTTCAATTGATATAGAATCCAAAAAAACTTTAAACAAAGCATCCATACAAGAGCTTGTTTATAAATCCATCAAATTAAACATATTAAAAATTTGTCCTTTATTAAAAGTAGCAAGCGACAGTGTTTTGATTATTAAGTCTGACGATTTCATAAAATATGACAGTGTATACGAAGAAATATTGAAATCTCTTGCAAAATCCAAAACGCTTTTAGAGAAAAAATATAATCTTGAAATCATCCCGAGCATTACAACCGATGCTTATAAGCAAGAAGCTTCAAATGTTGATATAAAAAGACATCACTTTGACATTATGGGATTTAACTTCAAAAACAGATCTTGCACAAGCGCACTGTTTGCAAAGAAATACAAATACCTTCAAAGAGAAAAATATGCCGGAGTTCCCGTAGGTGATTTTTCACACTTTGAAAAAGGCGGCAGTGAAACATACGAGCTTAACATAGTATATAAAAATTTATCCAGAGCCCTGACGGCATACGGTTTAAAAAATTTAGCATAAAAAAAGCGGTTTTAAACCGCTTTTTTTATGTGTTTATTTATTAAAAAACGACATTATTTTATCAATTAAGCCGGTATAATTTTCTTCTTTTTTCTCAACTTTTTTACCGTATTGTTCCGCTTTTTCAAAGTTACCCTGAGAATAATAAAATTCAGCTAAGACCTCTTTTGCCTGAGGGTCATTATCAATATCATAAACTTTCTGCCAATATTCCATTGCGACAAAGCGCTCTTTATTCTGTTCATAAAGCTTGGCAAGCTCGATTAAAACCGTCTTATCGGAAGAATTTTCCTGATATGCATGGTCAAATTCAACAATTGCATCATCAAATTTACCTTGAATTTTATAACAAAATCCCCAGTTAAGATGCGCATTAAAATCATCTTTTAATTCTTCATAAATTAAAGCTCTCATCTGGAAAGATACGGCATCCGGTGCACTAAGCGCACAATATGCATCAATTTCGGATAATGCTTCTTGATATTGAGAAGTATTATATAAATATTGAGCCGATAAAATAAAATAATTTCTTTTTTGTAATTCATTTAACCTATTAAAATCAATCTTTGATAAACTTTCTTTTGCTTTATCATTTTGAGAATCCTGAAGCAATATTTTTATTTTCAAAAGTTCATCTTCAACTACCTCAAGCGCAGCTTTGTAATCATTAGCTTTAAAATAAAGCTGGGCAAGCATATTTTTTAAATTTGCATCGGAAGGAAATACGTCAAGCCCTTTCTTTGCAATATCAATAGCGCTTTCAATGCTATCCTGCCTCATATATAAATCCGCAAGCTCAAAATAAACATCAAGCTCTTTATCACTAAGTTCAAGAATTCTTAAAAATTCATCAATCGCCTTAAGTGGCTTGTTATCAACTCTGTACAGTCTTGCAAGCTTTCTTCTTGTATCAATATTTTCCATATCCAAATCAAGCGCTTTTTTTGTATCGTTGATTGCATATTCAAGCTTATTTTGAGCAATATTCACATTTGCTCTTGCAAGATAATAATTAAATTTATCATCAAGTTCAAGGTAAATATCCATAACACAAGAAAGAGCGACCTCGTCGGCAGGATTTAACATTATAATTTCTTGATAAGTTTTAAGGGCATTTTCCAAATCTTTTTGTTCATATTGAGCAAGCGCTTTTTGGTGCATATTTTCTAAGTTTGACATTATTTCTTCCTTTTTTTGTTCATTTTATCAAAAATATATATTAAAATCTAAAACTTATGCAAGATACATTTTTGCTAAATCTTCACAGTGTTTGAAATTTCTTTCAAGAATTTTTTCAAACACCATTTTATTATCATATTTAATTATTCTATGTTCAACATCAAAAGAGCCGTTTTCATCAATATTTAATTGAAGATAAACAGCATTTTTATCTTCCGTCATGGAACGCCCCACGGAGCCTGCGTTAATTACCGTTTTACCTGAATTTAGAGAATATCCGCAGGGTTTGTGTGTATGACCGCACAAAATAAGCTCGGCTTCAGAATTTTCAACCATTTTTTCAACAGTTTCGCACATTAATTCGGGATATATGTTTTCGCTTTGATTTCTCGGCGAGCCGTGTACAAGCTGAATTTTAAGGTTATTTATTTCAACATATTTGTTTTCGGGAAGATTTTTTACAAATTCGATATATTTTTTATCCGTTATTTTAATATCCTGCTCCAGTGAATAGCCCATACAAGGAAACATTTCTTTTGCTTTTTCAATTGACTCAATTGTAGCGCAGGCGACCATTTTATCGGTATTTCCCTGAATAATTTCAAAGTTGTCTTTAAAATTATCCTTTAATTCAAATATTTTTTGACAAACATAATTAGGGTCATAACCCGCTAAAATCAAATCCCCGAGGCAAAATATCTTATCGGGGTCATATTTATTAATATCTTCTAAGACTCTGTCAAGTGCATCTTTATTTGCATGTAAATCTGATATAACCGCTATTTTCATAATTATTCCTTATCAATATACCGCTTTTCCATAGGGTGTAAGGTTTGAACCGTAAATATATATATGAGGGCTTATAAAATTCAAGGAACCCGTATCCACACCAATGGCATTAAAATATATTACGACATTTTTATCTTTACTTGTATAATCCGATTTTTTAATTGAATTAAGATAGTTTCCGTTATTGGCATTAAAGAAATGCCATTTTATGTTATCAAGTTTTTTAACTTCCGGATAAATATCGATTGTCAGCTTATCATCCGTTGTCAGTGCGTGGAATTCATAATCGGAAGGGTAATTTTTTATATCGTTTTTTATAAAATTCATAAAATCATTTGTATTATATACTTCCCTTATTGCGGCAGGCTGTGCAATCAAAGCAAAAATTGCAAGCACGGCTATTGTATAAATATATTTTATTGATGTTAAAATCTTACTGCATTTTTGAAATTCCGCAACTCCAACCACACACAGTCCTTCAAGAAGAAATAACAATCCGTAGATACTCAAAAGAACTCTTTTGTGAACGATTGGTTTTATAAATATTGAAATAAGACTTGCCAAAATCAAAACAAAAACTATGGTATAAATTAAATATATAAACAAATTTTCTTTATCGGGATTAATTTTTAAATTTAATTTTTGAAGAAGGTTTTTTGGCAGATAACACAAAATTAAAGATATAAGAAGAATAATGCACAAAAACAAGAAAATGTATTTATTAACAAAATAAAAATTTATTACATACAAAAATACTTCTTTGGATAATTTTGGTATCCATTCGTTAAATCCGCCCGACAGAGCATTGTGAGAAGAAATAATGTAATAGGGAACAAACGACAAAAATGCAATAAAATTAGTCAATACAAATTTTAAAATTTGATTTTTATTCTTATTTTGAATTAAATCAACTATTCCCCATATAAAATTAGAAAAAGCAAATAAAATTAAATAATAATTATTGTTTATCGCAAAAACGGCAATTACTCCGTATAATATTAAATTTTTGGTATCGGGTTTTTCAAGATATTTAAAAAGCAAATATATTGATGACAAAATAAGAAGCATTGAAAGGCTGTATCCTCTTGCTTCCTGAGAATGATAAATGTTTATTATATTAATCGAAGCAAAAAAAGCCAGAAAAAGAGCATTTTTTATATTAAATTTTTTAAACAATACAAAACTTAGAGGTATTGATAAAACACCGAAGATAAACGAGGGGAAACGAAGCGCAAAGTCGCTGTTTGGTGCAATTTTATTGAATATAAAATCAACAATAAAAAACAAAGGAGGATTTCCGGGGTCGCAAAAACATGATTTAAAATCAAAAAGCGCAACAGCTTTTGTATATACCTCATCCATCCACAAAGGATAATATGTAATTGCACAAAGTCTTAAATAAATACCGGATAGAATAATTAGGGTAAGTATAATATACGGATATTTCTCAATAAATTTAAAATCGGTTTTAAGCTTAAATTTATCTTTTTTAAAAATATAAAATAACCCTGCAATAAAAATCCATAAATAAGGGACAATAAAATATTGCCAATTATAAAAAAGAGATAAAAACAAAGTAAATAAGTGCGGGAAAATACCTGTATAGTTAGTTACTTCGGGCAGGGTCAAAACATTATATTTTTGTTTTTTTCCGTTATCGAGTTCGATTGTCATAACATGCTTTTGAAATTTTTTAATATCATCTTTTGTATAATAATAATTTTTATTTCCGATATGGATATCAAAATTTCTTATATTTTTTTCTAAATCCGTATTTTCTACAGGATATGCAAAAGATAATTCTTTGATTTTTTCTTTGTAGAATGCTTCGTTTGAAGAATCAAACTGTGTTCTGTAATATGTTAAAAAAGAATTTGGCGCCATTGAAGTACAGGTTGAATTAAAACAAAACATTAAATTTTGAACAACATTATTATTGTCCGACTCAAGGTTTACTTTAATTGTTTCAAGAGGCGGAGCAAAGCCTTTAATTTCAAAATTATATAGATTTGCCCTAAAAATCATTAGTGTCAATACAAAAGATGCAATCAGCATAATCCAAACACTAATCTCAATAATAGGTAAACCCGATTCTTTAAAAAGATTTTTAAACATTTTTTTCTTTCATCTGTATAGCCCTATAAATTCTATCATAAACAAGTATTGATTTCGTCTTTTTGATTATCGTCTTCAAATTTTATTCTGTATATAAGAAGATAATTTGTCCAAAAACCTATCACACGTTTATCGCAAACGCCAATCTTTGAAACCGCCATTGCTGTTGCGGGAGTATAGATAACTGTCTTTTTTTTATTTGAATAATCGCTTTTTTTAAGGTTTGCAATCTCATCTATAACACCCAAATTTGTATTTACAAAATGCCAGTTAATATATTTTTCTTTTTGAAGTTCCGAAAGAAAACTTGAATTTTTCATAATGCTAACCATAATAATCGATATATCATAGTCTTTTTGATATCTTTTTGCATCTTGTTTAACAAAATATATAAATTCATCATACCTGAATAAATTTTCAAAAGGTACCGATTTTGTTGTCAAAAATATCAACAAAAGAAAAAGGAAAGACTTTAAATACAAAAAGATTTTTAATTTACTTTTCTCGTTTTTAACTTGATATACCCCGCAGATTAACAGTATTTGCGCAAATAACAAAAGAAAAGATATAGACATAAAAAGCCTTACCTGAAATATCGGTTTTATAAAAATTGATATCATACAGATAATAAAAATAGTAAAGGTTATTGAATAAATCAAATAAACGAAAATGTATGCCTTTTTTTTATTGACTTCAAGGTTTATTTTATCTTTTAGATTTTTCGGCATAAATATTATTATTAGATTTACAAATGCAGCTAAAACCAAAAAACAAAATATATATTTGTTATAAAAATAATGTTCTACCGTATATTTTACGGGCAAAATGCCGAATTCTTTTATCCAGCTGTTAAAATTTGAATATATTGATATTTTATATGTCATTAAATAATACGGTAAAAACGTCAAAAACACGGCAATATTAGAGCATACAAACTTAAAAATCCCGTTTTTCTTTCTTATTAAATCGCATATTCCCCAAATAAAATTCGATAACACATAAATCACAAGATAATAATGAGTGTTGACTGCACAAATTGAACTCAGCGCATAAAATATCAGATTTTTATTCGTCGGATTTTTAAGATAATTAAACAATGTATACATCGTTAATATACCCAAAAATATACATAAACTGTAGCTTCTTGCATCAACCGAGTGAAAAACGAGATCCGCATTTATTGAAGCAAAAAACGAAGCAAAAAGCGCAATCGGTTTTCCGATTTTTTTAAAAAACAAATAAAATAAAAGTATAACGCCAACAGATATGAGATATGGTAAAAGTCTCAAACCGACATTTGAAACTCCCCAGATTTTTGTAAACATTAATTCCAAAATATTAAACAAAGGCGGATTGCCGGGGTCTTGAAAACAAGATGCGAGGCTTTTTATTGCAAAATCAAGAGTATATACTTCATCAGTCCATAAAGGATTATAGTTAATTATATTTAAACGAAGCAGCGCACCTATGAGGGTAATTAATATAAGCATAAATTTGGAGTTAATTTTAAAATTAAATTTTTCTTTGTTATATACCCATAATAAAAAAGCGCAAAATAACCATATATAAGGCAAAATAAATGCTTCAGGCGCAAAGTTCCAACAGTAAAACAAAGATAAAAAAGAATTGCAAATATTATTATAAATTCCTTTATAGTTGCTTTTTGAAGATATTTGAAAAAGAGCATAATCAACATTTTCAATTTTTTTAATTTGCTCTTTTTCTTTTTGAAGCCCTTCTATTTGTTCCAAATCTAAATAATACGGTATGTTTCCGATACAAAAAAATACGTCATTAATATATTTAATATAATCTTTTCTTTCAAGAGGAAGGGCAATATATATATTTTTTACGGGTTTTTTAAAAAACATTTGATTAGGCGCCTGATATTTTACAAAATAATATTGAGAATAAATATCTGCATCTGCATTTTCGCAATTTTCATCAAAACAAATTTTTAAATCTTTTAAGGGTTTATTTGTTGTAACATTAACCGCAATCGGCTCAAGCGTATGCGACAGTCCGCCGAATTTTAATTTATAATTATATTTTATCAGCGAAAAAAGAGAAATTATAAGAGCAAATATAATCATAAACCAAAATGCAAAAATGATTATTTTATCTTCTTTTTTCACTAAAACCTCTATTTTTTAATTTATGTTATGATTTTAGCATAATTGAAACCATAAGGTAAAAATAAAATGAAAAAAATAAGAATAAAAATAGGTAATGTTGAAATCGGGAATAATGCTCCCATATCAATTCAATCCATGACAAATACAAATACTCTTGATACACTCTCTACCTTAAAACAAATTGAAGAACTTGCAAAAGAAGGGTGTGAAATTGTAAGACTTGCGGTTTTAAACAAAGATTGCGCTTATGCACTTAAAGAAATTGTTAAAAATTCACCCGTTCCAACTGTTGCAGATATTCATTTCGACTACAGACTTGCTCTTATTGCAATGGATATGGGAATTAGCGCACTTAGAATTAACCCCGGAAATATAGGAAATATTGAACACACAAGAAAAGTTGTCGAAATGGCAAAAAAAACATCTACTCCGATAAGAATAGGGGTAAATGCGGGTTCTTTGGAGAGGGATTTATATGAAGATAAAACACTTTCACTTGTTGATAAAATGATAATTTCAGCAAACCGCCACATTAAAATTCTTGAAAACCTTGATTTTAAATTAATAAAAATTTCTCTTAAATCATCCGATGTCATGACAACAATTAAAGCATATCGAAAAATGTATGAAATCACTCCGTATCCGCTTCATGTAGGAATAACGGAAGCGGGCACCTTACGAGGAGGAATTGTTAAATCCTCAATAGGAATAGGTACGCTATTAGCGGAAGGGATAGGCGATACCATAAGAGTATCCCTCACGGAAAATCCCGTTGAAGAAGTAAAACTTGCAAAACAAATATTAAGCGCTCTTAACATAAGAAAAACGGGAGTTAATTTTATTTCATGCCCGACCTGCGGAAGAACAAAAATTGACCTCATTAGTCTAGCAAAACAAGTTGAAGAAAGGTTTTCAAACTTAAAATCCAATATAACGATTGCAACAATGGGCTGTCCCGTAAACGGCCCAAAAGAAGCAGCAGTCGCAGACTATGGAATTGCCGGCGCAATCGGCGAAGGATACATATTTAAAAAAGGACGGATGATAAAAAAAGTTCCGCAGGAAAAACTTCTTGATGAACTGGAAACCATCATTATGCAGGATAATTTATCTTAACATTTGGCATAATATAAAATATGGTATATAATCTTATAAGAATAGTTAAAAATATTATAGAGGTAAATAAATGAAAAAAATAACAGCACTACTTGGTTTTATAGCTTTATTATCAACGGTTTCATTTGCGGAAATCACCACTAAACAAACCGCTGATTTTGACTATTTAAAAACACAAGGCTTCAGCGAAAGCACACTCCATGTTGTTGACACGGCAAGAGCACACACCGAAGGTGTTGACGGTTATCAAAAAAAATATAGAGATGACGGTCGTGTAAGACCTTATAAAGCAATCAAATTATATTTTGATCCCGCACAGGAAGATGACAAATTCGGTGAACACCAAATAGAATTCAGCAACACTTGGGTTGGTGATAATACCTTCTATACAACAACAAAAGAAGATAGAGGAAGTTCAAAAAGAGCCGTTCCAAATCTGTAGAAAATAATACCAAACAAAAAACAACAGCACTTTTGCGCTGTTGTTTTTTGTTGCAAGTAAAAGCCTGTTTATTTTCAACATTTTTTGACATAAAATTATAATATAAATTACATCGGAGAAAATAAAACTATGAAAATGTCAAAACTTTTTGTGCAAACCCTTCGTGAATATCCAAATGATGCCGAAGCAATATCTCATAAACTGCTTGTAAGAGCGGGCTTTATAAAAAAACTTGCAAACGGAATATATACCTATATGCCTCTTGCTCAAAGAGTTTTAACCAAAATTTCAAATATAGTAAGAGAAGAAATGAATTCCTCGGGCGCTCAGGAATTGCTTATGCCTTTTGTTCAGCCTGCCGAAATATGGCAAAAATCAAAAAGATGGCAGGTATACGGCAAAGAACTCTTAAGAGTAAAAGACAGGCACGATGTTGATATGTGCCTTGCTCCGACACATGAAGAAGTTATAACCACGGTTGTAGGAGAAGTTGTTAATTCATACAAGCAGCTCCCCGTTAATTTATATCAAATACAGACTAAATTTCGTGATGAAATACGCCCCCGTTTCGGACTTTTAAGGGGAAGGGAATTCATTATGAAAGATGCTTATTCTTTCCATACTTCTCAAGAAGATTTGGAACGTGAATACAAAGTTATGGGCGATACTTATACAAGGATTTTTAACCGCTGCGGGCTTGAAACAAAAGCCGTTCAGTCGGATTCGGGCGCAATCGGAGGAAATGTATCACACGAATATATGGTTTTGGTTGATACTCCGACAGGCGAGAATGATGTATTTTATTGCGAAAATTGTAATTACAGCGCAAATTCAAACCATGCCCAATCAATTCTTTTAAACGAAACAACGGACGGCGGATTTGAAAAAGAAGAAATTGTTGATACTCCTAACACAAAAACAATTGAAGAACTTGCAAAATTTTTAAACACAAAACCCGAGTGCATATTAAAGGCTGTTGCATATATAGCAGATTCAAAGCCCGTTATTGCAATGATTAGAGGGGATAAAGAAATTGAAGAAACAAAACTTTTAAACGCTCTTCAAGCTCTTGAGATAAGACCTATGGAAAATGATGAAATAGTTAAATATCTTAACTCTGCCCCCGGATTTATCTCATATTTGGGAGTTGACAAAAACAAAGTTAAAGTTCTTTTTGATAAAACAGCGTCCGGCATGAAAAACTTTGTAATCGGCGCAAATATTAAAGATAAACACATTGTAGGAAAAAACCTTGAAGAAGGTATTGAATTTGTTGATATTTCAACCGTGAAAGAAGGGGAATTATGCCCCTGTTGTAAAAAACCGCTAAAAGTTACAAAGGGTATAGAAGTCGGAAACATCTTCCAGCTCGGCACAAAATACTCTCAACCCATGCAGGCATGTTATACGGACCCCGAAGGACAATTAAAACCCTTTATTATGGGTTGCTACGGAATAGGAGTTTCAAGAACAATGGCTGCCGCTATTGAAAAATACCATGATGACTTTGGAATTATCTGGCCTAAAGAAATCGCTCCGTTCCACGTTGATATAGTACCCGTTAACATAGATGATGCACAGCAAGCAAAAATTGCATATGACTTGTATAATAAATTATGCGAATTAAATATTGAAACCGTTATAGATGACAGAGCGGACAGAGCCGGCGTTAAATTTAAAGATGCTGATTTAATCGGCTTCCCGATTAGAATTACAGTCGGAAAAACAATCAGCGAAGGTCTTGTCGAATTTAAAACAAGAAAAGACGGTGCTGTATCTAAATTAACATTCGAGGAAGCAGTAAAAGAATGTCAAAAAATCCTCTTAAATTAAAAATTGCATATCTTTATCCGGAAATTTTGCAGGGTTTTTGCGACAAAGCAAATGTTGATGCATTTTGCCTCAGGGCAAAATGGCGAAACATTGAAACATCAATTCAAACAATAGGAATAAACGACA
Organism: Candidatus Gastranaerophilales bacterium; assembly: GCA_947589425.1. GTDB lineage: Bacteria > Cyanobacteriota > Vampirovibrionia > Gastranaerophilales > Gastranaerophilaceae > RUG14156. The sequence continues at coordinate 264,519 of CANQAV010000001.1, forward strand.
AAATAACATCGTCAAAATATGATTTCTTTTACATAGGCGGCAGTGATATATCGCTGATGCCGCATATAATTAAATATTTAAAACAAAATGAAAAAGAATTAAAAAACGGTGCAGAATCAGGTATACCTATGCTTGCGGTAGGATGCGGGTATATAATGTTCGGAAACTATTGGCAATTGCATAACTCAAAGAAAATAAGCGGTATTAAAATCCTTGACACATATTCGATTGCAGGTAAAAAATTATGGGCAAACAAGGTTTTCGGCACATGCCATATTTTGAATAATAAAGTTGTGGCGGGATATACAAACCACTCTATGGTGACATATCTTAACAAAAATGTCAGTCCTTTTATCAAACTTCAATACGGCATGGGTAATAATGAAAAATCAAAATACGAAGGAGCAAGATTTAACAATGTCATAGGTACATACATAACAAGCGCTCTTCTGCCCCAAAATCCGCATTTGTCGGATTATCTCCTTAACAGCGCACTTAATATAAAATACAGATGCAAAATTCCTCTTGCACCGCTGTGCGACGATTTAGAGCAGTTTTCTCACAAATATATTACGGATAGCAAATAAATATTTATGTAATAAAATAGATTTATGCTTTTAGTTATAGATATCGGCAATACTAATACTTCAATAGGAATTTTTGATAAAGACAAATTAATCAATAAATTTAGTCTTTCATCAGACATTAAAAAAACGGAAGATGAATACGGCATATCTCTTCTTGCAATTCTAAACCACAATAAACTTGCATCAAAAATAAAAGGAGCAATGGTTTCATCGGTTGTACCGCAATTATGTGAAGTTTACAAAAATGCGATTTCAAAATATTTAAACATTAAAGCGCAAAGCCTTTCATATAAATCAAAGATGCCTGTTTCGCTTTCCCTTGAAAACAACAAAGAACTAGGTGCAGACAGAATTGCAAACGCTTGCGCCGTATGTAAAAAATATAAACTTCCCGCAATCGTTATTGATTTTGGAACGGCAACAACTTTTGATATTGTTGATGAAGATGCAAATTTTCTTGGGGGCATAATTGCTCCGGGACTTAAAATACAGGCAAATTCGCTCTCTCAGTTTACTTCAAAACTTCCAAAATTAAAAATAGAAGCGCCAAAATCCGCAATAGGAAAAAATACAATATCTGCAATGCTCTCGGGTATTGTTTTGGGACACAAATGCATGATTGAAGGGATGATTAAAAACTGTGAAAAAGAATTGGGGCAGAAAGCAACAGTAGTTGCAACAGGGGGATATTCTTCAATATTATTTGACAATTGCAACAAAACCTTTGATTATATTGATAAAGAACTCACTCTGTACGGTCTAAAGGAATTATATTATTTAAATAAGGATTAAGATATGGTTGAAACTACGGAAAAATTGACTTTAAAAATCAAAAAACTCGAAAATTTTGTCTCTGTGCCCGAATACAAAACTCAAGGGGCATCTGCTATGGATTTAGTTGCCGCAATTAGAGATGACGTTGTTATCCCTTCGGGCGAAATCAGAATAATTCCTACGGGAATTGCAATTGAACTTCCTCACAATACCGAAGCTCAAGTCCGCTCACGCTCGGGAATGGCAATTAAAAACGGAATTGCCGTAGTTAACGGAATTGGAACAATTGATGAAGATTACAGAGGCGAAATCTGTGTCGGGCTGATTAACCACTCTAAAAAAGATTTTACAATCTCAAGAGGGGACAGAATAGCTCAAATGGCAATTATGGAAGTTTTAAAACCCGAAATTCAAATTGCGGACGAATTAACCGACACAAAAAGAGCTTCGGGCGGTTTTGGCTCAACAGGCGTAAAATAAGGAATTAAAAATGTACGGCTTTAATTTTGCGCTGGATGACTTTCAAAAAGAAGCAATAGAACATATTGAAAACGGGAAAAGTGTTGTTGTCTGCGCTCCAACAGGCGCAGGTAAAACCTGTATTGCGCAAAGCGCCATACATTTGGCAATCGAGAGGGGAGAAAGAATTTTTTACACCACCCCGCTCAAAGCTTTATCAAATCAAAAATATAATGACTTTTCGGCATTATACGGTGCTGAGTTTACGGGACTTTTGACGGGTGATACAACAATCAACAGAAATGCTCAAATTGTTGTTATGACAACCGAAGTATTCAGAAATATGCTCTACGGAACAACTTTCGGAAGTGTTAAAGATAATCTCAAAAACGTAAAATATGTTGTTTTGGATGAAGTTCACTACATGAACGATGAATCAAGAGGAACCGTTTGGGAAGAAAGTATCATATATTGCCCCGTAAACATTCAAATAATCGCACTCAGCGCAACCGTTAAAAATTCAAAACAATTGACGGATTGGATTAACACGGTACATTCCAAAACAGAACTTGTTTACACTGATTTTCGCCCCGTGCCGTTAAGATTTTTCTATTATGACAGCTCAAAGCCGTTTACAATTCTCCCTCTTTTAACTCCTGAAGGTAAATTAAACAAAAAAATCAAGCCTGAGAGCAAATACAAATATTTTAACAAAAAAGAAAAGCTCAAAAATCCCACAACAAATGTGATTGAGGTATTACATCAAAAAAATATGCTCCCCTGCATTTATTTTACGTTTTCAAGAAAAAAATGCGATGAAAATGCGAAAAAATGCCTCAAACTCGAACTTTTAAACAAAGAGGAATTAAGCGAATTAAACAGGCTTGTTGATGAATACATTAAAGAAAACCCATACCTTGAAAACAATCCCCAGCTTGAACTTATAAAATCAGGTATAGCTTCTCATCATGCAGGACTTTTACCGGGCTGGAAGGCGCTTGTTGAAAAACTTTTTCAAAAAGGGCTTATTAAAGTTGTTTTTGCAACCGAAACCCTTGCGGCGGGAATTAACATGCCCGCACGCACAACAATCATAAGCTCGATTTCAAAAAGAACGGAAGAAGGTCACAGAGAATTAAGCGCAAACGAATTTCTTCAAATGTCGGGAAGAGCAGGCAGGCGTGGTATGGATGAAGTCGGATATGTTGTTGTAATCGGAACTCCTTTCCAAACGCCCGAAGAAGTTGCCGCCTTGGTTAAAAGCGATGCAAACCCGCTTGAGAGCAAATTTTCCCCCGGATATTCAATGGTATTAAATCTTCTTCAAAGATTTTCTCTTGAAGAAGCAAAGGAATTAATATTTAAAACTTTCGGATATTTTTCATCTACGGACAGATTAACTCCCCTGATTGAAAAACAAAAAGCAATCGAAGAAAAAATTACAATGGCGCATGATTTTTCCTGCAGATTTAAATTATCAGATAAAGATTTTGAAGAATATAACAAATTAAAAAATATGTTTGTTGAAACAAGGACTTTGTATAAAACCTTGAAACGCCAGGCAAAAGGTAAATATAAAGACCCCAATCTTGCGCCTGAAGTGATTGAATTTTATAAAAAATCAAAGGAATTGGGTAAAAAAATTGAAAGTTTCGGCTGTAACAACTGTAAGATTTATAAAAAGCACAAAAAATATATTGAGCTTACTCAAAGATATCAAAAAGAACTAAAAAAACTCGATAAAGAAATTGAATTTCAAAAAGATGTTTACTGGCAAAAATTTTTATCCCACAAGAAAATCCTTGAAATCAAAGAAAATTTAATAGACAACTACCCGACTTCAAAAGGCAAAATCACAATGAGCTTAAGGACGGAAAACGAGCTTTATTTATCGGAAATTATTCAATCCGGTTTGTTGGATAACCTTGATATTGTTGAATTGGCTTCCGTTATTTGCGCCATTATAAGCGAAGACACAAGAAAAAGCGACGAAGAATTGTCAAAACCCTGCTCTAAAAATGTAAGAAAAACCTTAAATCAAATAAAAGACATAAGAAGAAATATTTTTCTCCTTGAAAGAGAAAACAATATTGAAAATCCGATGTATATAAACCCTCATTTTTGCTGGTTTATTGAGTATTGGATAGGGGCAAATTTAAATCCCGATAACAATCCGATTGAAACATGGGAAAATATGTTTTGCGATACTCAATATTCTCAAGGTGATGTTGTAAGGACGTTTAAACGCACAATCGATGTTTTAAGACAAATTGCAATTTTAGACAGCGTAAATGAAGAACTTAAGCAAAAAGCGCTTGATGCAATAAAATTAATTAATATAGAGCCCGTTAATGCGGACTAATCTTCATCCAAAAGTTCTCCGACACTTTCTTGAAGCGCATTATAAACGTCAATTGTAGCGGGACAGATAAAAAGTTTTCTTTTTATCAAACTTTTTATTGTTTCACACGAGCATTTTAACAAAGCCAAATCAAGCCCTATAATACCTTTGTTTTTTTCAAGCAGTTTTCTTATTTTTTTTGAATATTTTTCATCTCTTGTATTGGGCTCAATTTTATCTGCAAGAAAAATTATTTTATCCAATGTTGTCATATCAGGTGAGCCTGTAGTATGGTTTCTTATTGCGTTTAAAATTTCATCATCATCTATTTCAAACTCATTTTTTGCAATATAAACACCGGCTATTGCATGATATACTTTCGGATTTTTTAATTCGCATTCCAAATAGCCCGATTGAATTTTTGTTTTAATGATTTTCAAAAGTTCATTATCATCAAAATTTTTTGCGCAATCGTGAATTAAGCCCGCAATATATGCTTTATTCTCATCCTGATTGTACATCTTTGCAAGTTCAAGGGATGTTTTTGCAACCCCTAAAGAATGAGAATATCTTTTAGCTGACAGGTTTTTTTCCAGCCAGTTTATTATATAGTCCGTATTTTTCAATATATTCTTTAACCTCTTTTGTCGTAAGTCCTGCTATATCTTGATTATGCGAAACATAATATCTTATCATACTTGAAGAAACATCAAGAAAATCCGTATTAAAAACTTGGAAAGAGTATCCCTTATTTTTTAAATATTCAAATGCTTTTTCGCCCATTACCTGTCCGTTTAAAAATTTTCTCGGTATAACGATAAAATGGGTTTTATCCCTCATAATTAAAGGTTCTTTCCAGCTTTCAAGCTTGAAGAATTGGTCATAGCCGATAATAAAGTTAACTCTTTTTGAGCCGTTATTTGAATAAAGATATTCAATTGCTCTGTATGTATAGCTTGGAACTCTTAATTTAAATTCTAAATCCGAAACATTTTCACAACCCAGTGCAAGACGTGCCATATTTAATCTGTGCTCATAACTTGCTAAATCTTCAACCTTATGAGGGGGCATAAAAGAAGGAACAAATATGACACTATCAAAACCGTAATATTCTTTAACTCTTTTTGCGATTTCAACGTGTCCTAAATGAATTGGATTAAATGTGCCGAAAAAATAACATTTCATAATTAATAATTATTATATTACAATAGTTATAAATGTATAGTCTTGATTCACTAAGCTTAAAATATTTTTATGAAGAAAACAAGGACTTCATCAAAGGTGCAATTGTCCAAAAAATTCAACTGCCCTCAAGATATGAAGTCATTTTAAATATAAGAAATTTAAACCTGACAAAAAATAAAAAATTATACATCAACATAAACCCGAAATATCCTCATATTTGTTTTATTGACGAAAAAACACAAAATATGAGAGATATCACAATCCCGAAAAATCCGCCGATGTTTTGCATGCAGTTAAGAAAATATTTAAACGGCTCAAAAATACAAGATTTCAGGGTTATTGAATATGAAAGAATAGTTGAATTATATTTTGATTATTTTGATGAAATAGGCTCGCTTACAAGGCTTTGTCTTGCGCTTGAGTTTATGGGCAAACATTCAAACATAATTTTGTATAATGCAAATACAAAAATAATAACCGGCTCAATTCATAACATATCTCCTGACAAAAGCTCTGTTCGTGAAGTTTGGGGCGGAGTTAAATATATTCTGCCTCCCCAAAAACAAAAAGAAGACATTCTGAAAATTTCATACAATACTTTTGCGCAAAGAACTGATAACCTTGATTATAAAGCTATTTCGGAACAATTTTATTATTTTTCAATCCCTCTTTTAGAGAAAATATTTTTAAAATATAAAACAAAAGACAAGATTTTTAACTTTATGCAAAGTGCGCAAAATTTAAATGAAAAAGAATTTATGTGTTCTTTTTGGGGGGATAAAAATACAATCAACGAAGCGCTTGATGATTATTTTTCAAAATTAATGTTTGATGAAATATTGAAAAACAAAAAATCTTCCCTTAAAAAATATTTTAAAAATGAAATTAAAAAGCTTCAAAACACGGTTGAAAATAAACCGGATGACAAAAAATACCAAAATTACAAAAATATTGCCGATTTGATTTCGACAAACTTGTACCAAAATGACGATTATTTTAAAAATGTTTTAAATATCGAGCTTGATAACAATCTTTCAAAAAGCGAAAATGCCCAAAAATATTATTCATTATATAAAAAATCAAAAAGCACTTATGAACACAATCTAAAGCGCACACAAGATGCCCTTAATAAGCTTGAATATTATGAAGGAATTGTTTTTAACATTGATAATTCAACAAACTTCGGGGAGCTTAATGAAATAAAAGATGAAATGATTGATTTGGGTCTTATTAACGACAAAAAAGAAAAAAAAGAATTGAAAGTAACAAAACTTGAATACAAAGACTATGACATATTTGTAGGCAAAAACAACAAACAAAACGACTATTTAATCTCAAAAATTGCACAAGATGAAGATTTATGGTTTCACGGACTTAATTTCCCTTCATCTCACGTTATTTTAAAAGTTCCGAACAACAAAAAAGCGCCCTCAAAAGAAGTGCTTGAATTTTGTGCAAAATTGACAAAAGAAAACTCAAAAGCAAAATCCTCGGGCAAAACTTCTATCATTATGACAAAAAGAAAAAACTTAAGAAAACCCCCGAATACATATTTAGGCTATGTTACATATAAAAACGAAACGGAAATCGTGATTTAGAAAGATTTTTAAAACATAAAATTTTTGTAATATAATAAATTTGAACAAAGATTAATAAGGAAATAAAAAATGCAGGTTTCATACGAATGGTTAAATGAATTTGTTGATTTGGAAGGCATCACACCAGAAGAAATAGCGCACTCGCTTACAATGTCGGGGCTTGAAGTAGAAGATGTCGAATATAAAAAACCTTCATTTACCAATATAAAAACCGCAAAAATAATAAAAATCGAAAACCACCCGAATGCTGATAAATTACATCTTGTAACTCTTGATTTGGGCGGAGTTGAAAAAAAAGTTGTCTGCGGAGCGCAAAATATTGAAGCAGGGCAAATTGTTCCCTATGCATCTGTTGGCTCACTTGTGTTCAACAGAAAAACGGGCGAACAGTTTGAACTTACTCCCGCAGTTATAAGAGGGGTGGAATCTCAAGGAATGTTGTGTTCTCAGGATGAATTGGGCTTATCAAACTTACAGGAAGAAGACGGCATTCTCATCTTAAACCGCTTATACGATAATGTTGAATTAAATCAGCCTCTTGAAAAATTAATGAATTTAGAAGATGAAATTATCTTCCACACCGCACCTACAGCCAACAGAGGCGACCAGATGAGCGTTATCGGAATTGCAAGAGAATTAAGCGCACTTTTTAACAGAAAATTAAAATTAAATAAAACTGAAGGAGATTTTGATAAAAAAGCGGATTTTGAAGTTGAAATAATTGATGAAGAAACTTCAAAATATTACAGTGTAGCCCTTTTGAAAAATATTACGATAAAACCTTCTCCGGAATTTATCCAAAGAAGGGTAACAGCAGGCGGAATGCGCCCGATTAATAATATTGTTGATATCACTAACTATGTTATGCTTGAATACGGTACACCCCAGCATGCTTTTGATTTTGACAAATTAAACGGATATCTGTGCGTAAGATATGCAAAAGAAAACGAAACATTAATTACAATTGATACTCAAGAGCGCAAATTAACACCTCAAAAAAGCGTTGTAATCGCAACAAAAGAAGAGCCCGTTTGCGCTGCGGGAGTATTCGGGGGGCTAAATTCGGAAATTGACAACAATACAAAAAATATTGCTCTTGAAGCGGCATATTTTACTCCCCATACAAACAGAAAATCAGCTCATTCAATCGGCTATCGCTCGGATGCATCTTCAAGATATGAAAGAGGAATAGATATCGAAATGATATCAAGCGCAATGAAGCGCTCTATTGAACTTATGATTAAATATGCCGATGCGGAATTTGAAGGAATTGTGAAAACAGGATGCGATAAACTTGAAAACATTGAAATTACCTTAAGAAATTCTCAAATTAAGAGAGTTTTGGGAATTGAAATACCGCAGGAAAGATGTATTGAAATACTTGATAATCTTGGTTTTGAACTTTTGGGAAAAAATGAAATTGCAGCAAAATTTAAAGTTCCCAGCTACAGAATAGGCGACGTTGAAAGAGAAATTGACCTAATTGAAGAAATTTCAAGAATTGAAGGCTTTGATAAAGTAACCCCTCAAATTCCCTCTATTTCACAGGGGGCTCAAATAAGCTTTGACACAAGAACAATTAAAACCGTAAATGAAGTAATGCTTGCATATGGTTTTGATGAAATAATTACAAGCTCTCTTGTGGGAGATGAAATGTGCAACAATTTCTTAGAGCCTCTTGATAATTCGGTTGCAATCAAAGTTAAAAATCCGACGTCGGAAGAATATACAACCCTAAGGCAGGCATTATCTCCCAGCATATTAAACGTTGCAAAATATAACTTTGATAACGGAAACAAAAATTTCAGATTTTATGAAATAGGAAAAACATATATCCAAAAACAAAAAGCAACCGAAGATGAGTCGGGCGCTGTTGAAACAAGAAAATTGGCGGGATGTATATTCGGCTCTGTTCAAAATGACCTTTACAACAAAAAACAAGACAATTTTTACACTCTTAAAGGAGTATTGGAAGCACTTTTTGAAAAATTAAACCTCTCAAAAAGAATAATTTACAGCGAATTTAGCGAGGCTGACAGAAAAAACTGCGCTTTCATTCATCCGGCACAGGGAGCGCTTATTTCAATTTTAGGCAAAAACAAAGAGCCTATAGGATACATAGGAAAACTTCATCCCGTTTTATCCGATAAATTAAAATTCAATCAGGCGCTCTACATTTTTGAAATCAATCTTGAAGAAGTTATAAATTCGCTTTCTTTATCCGTTGCAAAATTCAAAAAACTTCCCGTATATGGTGCGGTACAGCGTGATATTGCCTTTGTTACGGATAAAAATACAACAATTGATGAAATCAACAAAGTGATTAAGAAAAATGCGGATAAAAACATCTTCAAATCTTCAAAAGTATTTGATATATATGAAGATAAGTCAATCGGTGAAAATAAAAAATCACTTGCCTTTAGAATTACTCTGCAAGATGAAAATAAAACATTGACGGATGACACTATTCAGGCTGAAATAAATAAAATTAAACTCGGGCTTGAAAAAAATATTCAAGGGCTTGTATTAAGATAACTCGGAAACAGAGCCATATTTAAGCATTTTTCTTAAAATACGATAGTTTAAACAATTTTTTTCAACTTCCTTCCAGAACTTTTCGGAATGATTTTTAACCTTTGTATGCGCTAACTCATGGAGCAATACATAATCAATGACATCAAAATCATATTTCATCAAATTAATATTTAAACTTATGTTATTGTTAAAAGAACAGCTTCCAAAACGTGTCCTCTGGTTTCTTAATGAAACTTTGTTATAGTTATAACCGTATTTTTCCGCCAAAAAACGCAGCCTTTGAGGAAGATAATTCTTTGCTTCAATTTTAAGCGCAGATAAATATGCGCAATTCAGCGCTTTTTGAATAGCTTTGGAATTAAAATCGCAATCTTTCGGATAATAAAAATAAACAATTGAATTTTTTATTATTGTTTTAAGTTCGCAATCTTCCATTATTTCAAGAGTATCAAATTTTGTTTTTAAATCTTTAGTTAATTTTGTTCTTTTTGAAGTATGGGATTTAATTTTTTCAAAATTATTGATTAAAAAATCTCTTGCCGTATTAAAAGGGCATGAATATGGCATTGTAACCAAAATCAAATCATCTTTCTTAAGAGTGATTTTTATTGATTTTGAAAAAACATGCTTTTTATAATTTATTTTATATTCTTCTATTGTTTCGGTTTTGGTTTTATTCATCTTTGAAAATTTTAAGGTGGCGCTGTTTTCCTTCTCCGATACTAACTGATTTATATCCGTATGCTTCAACAAGCTCATGCTGTAATTTTCTGACCTGTTGTTCTTGAGGCTCAAGCTCAATCACTTCGGCGCCTTCCGAAAGTTTTGCAATTGCCGCATTAGCCTCATCAAGCGCAAGCTCGGTTGAATCTTTATAATTTTTATAGCTTTTAATTTCCTGGTTTTCCTGTGTCATATTAAGCGCCTCTTTGATAACACGCTGAATTTGACTCATTGAATTTGTTCTGACAAAAAATACCGGAATATGATATTCATTAGCGCTTGATAAAATTTTTGTTCCGCCTTTTGCAAAGTTTTTATGGGCAATTACAAAATCGGCTTCTTCGATATTTCTTACAATTTGAGCATCTATATCAAGCCTTTCTATTATTTTATCGACAATAGAGCGGGATACTGCATAGATATAGATTTTTTTGTGTTTTTTATTTTCTTTTATGTATTGATTTCTGTCGAAATTAAAACTCAGGGGTGATTGATTTCCTTGCTGTACTTTACTTTCAAGCTCTTCAACTTTTTGCATTATATTAATAGACGGTTTTTTAGGCTCAATATAATTTCCGTCAACTTTTCTAATCTCGGGGCTGATTGGCCAGGAGCGAAGGATGTAATCAACCGCAGTAGCGGAATCTTTATAAATTGCAAGAGTGTTTCTGTCTATAATTTCGATTACAATTTCAAAAGTCGGCTGTTTTTGACGTTCTAAAACCGTTTTTTGGCATCCTCTGTGCTTAGCTTCATCATCCCCCAAAGTAACGGTATCAATTCCGCCGATTAAATCTGACAATGTGGGATTTTTAATCAAATTATCAAGAGTGTTTCCGTGGGCTGTTGCAATAAGCATTACACCACGCTCTGCAATTGTTCTGGCAGCTGCCGCTTCAAGCTCTGTTCCTATTTCATCAACAACAATAACTTCCGGAGTATGATTTTCGACTGCTTCTATCATTATATCTTTTTGAAATTCAGGCTGAGATACCTGCATTCTTCTTGCTTTTCCGATTGCGGGATGTGCGACGTCGCCGTCGCCTGCTATTTCATTTGATGTATCGACAACTACGACACGTTTACCCATTTCATCCGCCATAAGACGGGTAATTTCTCTTAATTTTGTAGTTTTTCCGACTCCCGGACGACCTAAGAATAAAATGGATTTATTTTGTACAACAAAATCTTTAATACATTCTATCGTGCCTGTTATGACCCTGCCAATTCTACAGGTTAAACCTACAATTTTACCTTGTCTGTTTCTTATAGCGCTGATTCTGTGAAGTGTTCCCGCAATTCCCGAGCGATTATCCGAAGTAAATTCGGGAAGTTTTTCCACAATAAAATCAAGGTCTTCTCTTGTAATATTATCATTTCCCAAAGAAAGAATTTTGCCGTTGCCATAGCGAATTTCAGGAATTCTTCCTATATCAAGTACAATTTCAATAGCGTCATCCAAAAGCCCCTCTTGAATGTTGCGCTTTATCTTGAGGGGCAAAATCTCGATTAATTTTTCTATATCATTTTCAAATTGCACTTCACTCATTTTTCGCTTTATACCTTACTTATCTGATTATATAATTCCCTTTTTTTAATTATAAGAAACATTTTTTAACAAAAATTGCAACATCTCGAAATAATGTATTTACAACACTTTTAACCTGTTTTTTAATTAATTGTTAAACCGAAATATCATAATATCGCCGTCTTGAACGATATAGTCCTTGCCTTCAAGTCTTACAGCCCCTTTTTCACGGGCATTTGCCCAAGAGCCCGAAGAAACAAAATCATTATATGAAACAACTTCCGCTTTAATAAAGCCTTTTTCAAAATCGCTATGTATAACGCCCGCAGCAGCAGGAGCTTTTGTTCCTTTTGTTATTGTCCATGCTCTGACTTCTTTTTCGCCCGCCGTGATATAAGTTCTTAAATTTAAGATATCGTAAGCGCATTTAATCATCTTTTCAATACCCGAATTTTCAATTCCCAATTCCTTCAGGTAGTTTTTTGCTTCTTCTTCGCCTAAATCAATAAGCTCTTCTTCAAGATTTGCGCAAATGCGAACAATTTGGGCAGTTTTACCCACAAATTCGTCAACTTTTTTTGTATAATCATTTCCGTTTAACAAATCTGTTTCAGATACATTAAGACAGTATATTACAGGTTTTGCCATTAAAAGGTGAAAGAAATGAAGCGCTTTTTTCTCATCTTCACTAAAATCGCTCGTATCTATAAATTTACCTTCTTCAAGATAGGGAAGGCATTTTTGAATAACGCTGTCTTGAATTTTAGCTTCTTTATCGTTACCTTTAACCTGTTTTGCTATTCTTTTTGAAATATTATCCAAAGTCGAAATATCGGCAAGAGCAAGCTCCATATTTATTGTTGTTATATCATCAATCGGATCAATTTTACCGTTTACGTGGATTGTATTAACATCGTCAAAGCATCTTACAACCTGTACAATCGCATCAACTTCTCTAATGTTGTGCAAAAACTGATTGCCTAAGCCTTCGCCCTTGCTTGCACCTTTTACAAGACCCGCAATATCAACAAATTCAATTGCCGTCGGAATTATATTTGTCGTATTAACCATTGGAGCAAGCGTTTCAAGCCTTTCATCAGGCACGTTTACAACTCCGACATTAGGTTCAATTGTACAAAACGGATAATTAGCGCTTTGAGCGTTTTTAGCACTCGTTAAAGCATTAAATAATGTTGACTTTCCGACATTTGGTAAACCTACTATTCCGACTTTGAGCATATTATTTTCCTTTTTTCGTATATGGTTATTTTAACATAAAGAAAAAACAGACAAAATTTGTAATGTTTACAACTTTACGAAGTAATATTTCACTAAGCACGCCTTAAAATATGCACGGATTAAAATAACATTTATTTTTAAATTTTAAAAAAATAGCAATTTTTTAATTAAAAAATACTTTATTATTCTATATAGATTAATTTCAGGAAAGGAAAGTTTATGGAAGGTTTACAAAGCGTAAAACAAACAGAAGGAGCGGGCATTTATCCCTCAACAAGCCCTGTAAAACCATCTGCTCCCGCTGCACCCGAGCAGAAAAAAGACGGAGATAAAAAACTTATTGGTGCGCTTGTTGGTCTTGGTGCAGCAGCTATAGCAGGTGTTGCTTTATATAAAACAGGAAAATTAGATAAAATTAAAAATGCAATTACAAAAAATGCAAATAAAACAACAACGGAATTAAATAATTTCACAACAAAAACAGTACAAGCACTCACTAAAGAAACAGCGAGTGATACTGCAAAAGCAGTAGATAACGCAAAAAAATTAGTAAACGATACAATACAAAATAATAAAATGCTTCAAGATGCTCAAAACACATTAAGTGAAGCACAGAATAAGATTAATATTTACAATGAAGCTCTGCAGGGAAAACTGGATAAAAATGGTCAACTGATAAAAGAGTTTGCTGAATCAACAGTTAATATCAACGGAAAACCAATGAAGGCATCACATGTAGCAGGAAATTTGGGAAATGCAAAAGGTGATTTGAATAAAGCAAATGAAACTATTAAGAAATTGAGCAATGCAGAATCCGTACAACATGCCGGTCAGAAAGCATCCGAAATTATCAATTCGGATATAAGAAATATCGCTCGAAATAAGGCATTAAGAAGTGCAAAAGGAAGAAACATGAGTGAAGAAGCAATTGAAAAATTGACATCATGGAATTTAGGCGAAATTTTACGAGAAGAATATTCAAAATATGCCGAAAAAGCAAAACAAGTAGGCAAAAAATGCCTGTCATTTGAAGAATTTGCAAAAAAAAGATTATCAGCATAAAAATATTAAAAAAACCCTTCTTAAAAAGAAGGGCTTTTTTAATATCTATATTTCAGACGTACAATAAGGGCATCTTGTTGCCTGTATATTAATTTCGCTAAAACATTTGGGGCAGATTTTTGTTTGGGGCTGAGCTTCTTCACATTCCTTTTGAGCCGCCGCTCTTAATTTATTTATAAATTTAATCAAAAGAAATACCGCAAACGCAACGAATACAAAACTGATTAAAGTATTTATAAAAAGTCCGTAGTTAATTGTAACCGCCCCTGCCGATTGCGCCGCTTCCAAAGAAGGATAGTGAATAATTTTGCCTTCATAATCAGGCAGGGTTAAATACAAATTTGTAAAATCAACCTTACCCATAAGCCAGCCCATAGGAGGCATTATTATATCTTTCACCATTGAATCGACAATTTTTCCGAATGCCGCCCCGATTATAATACCTACCGCCATATCGATAACATTTCCTTTTATGGCAAATGTTTTAAATTCATCGGCATATCTTTTAAATCTTGCTAACATAATTTACTCCTATCTTTTAGCAATTACTCTTGCGGCATATACCCCTGATGCGCTTGCCTGCATTAAACCTCTGGTAACGCCTGCGCCATCGCCTATTGCAAAGAGGTTTTTCACGCCCATGGTTTCAAGTTCATTTGAGATTAAAACCCTTGCAGAATAAAATTTCACTTCAACACCATACAAAAGAGTATAGCGTGATGCAACCCCCGGAGCTATCTTATCAAGAGCATAAAGCATTTCGATTATGCTTAGAAGCTGACGATATGGTAATACAAGGCTTAAATCCCCCGGTGTTGCACACTCGAGTGTCGGTTTTATTATTGATTCTTTAATTCTTTGAGGAGTTGAGCGTCTTCCTTCCAATAAATCGCCAAATCTTTGAACTAAAATACCTCCGGATAACATATTAGCCAAAGAAGCAATATGCTGACCGTATTTAATAGGCTCATGGAAAGGCTCTGTAAACTTTTTGGATACAAGAAGGGCAAAGTTTGTATTAGGTGTTTTTTTGTCGGCATAAGAATGTCCGTTTACGGTTGAAATTCCGTTATAATTTTCGTTTACAACTTCGCCGTTGGGATTCATGCAAAATGTTCTTACTTCGTCTCCGAAAGTCGGCGAATGGTATATTAATTTTGATTCATATAATCTTGAAGTAATAGGCTCCATAACCGCAGCGGGCAGTTCCACTCTGACGCCGACATCAACCGCATTATTCACCATTTCAATTTTATTTGCCAAAAATTGCTGTGAAAGCCAATCCGCACCTTCCCTTCCCGGAGCAACAATTACATAATCGGCAAAATATTCTTTTCCCGAAGAAGTTGTAAAACCCTTAATTACATTATCTTTTATTATAAGGTCGCAAACTTTTTCGTTGTTTATTATATCAATTCTTGAACTCAAATAATCCTGCATTGATTTTAAAACTGATAGGGATTTTTCCGTACCCAAATGGCGGACGGGCGAATGTACGAGTTTTAATTCCGCCAATGTAGCAGCATGCTCAATATCGGCAAAATCGGCTTTGTTTGTACCGAAAACCGTTTGTGTTGCACCGTGGTTTAAATAGATATTATCGCAATATTCAATTAAATTTTCGACATCATTATAAGGCATATAATCAACAAGATGTCCGCCAACTTCGGGTGTCAGGGTCAATTTGCCGTCAGAAAATGCTCCGGCACCGCCCCAACCGCACAAAAGCCCGCATGTTTTACAGCTTAAGCATTGCTTAACACCTTCTCTTAAGGGACATTTTCTTTTTTCTATGCGTGAGCCTTTTTCAATTAAAAGCACTTTCCAATCCGGCTTTAACTTAACAATTTCAAGTGCACTGAATATACCCGCAGGTCCGCCCCCAACTATAGCTACATTGTACATCTTATTTCCTTTATAATATTATTAACACGAGGGAAAATCCTATTTTATATTACTACAAACAAATTAATTAAAAAATTTTTCCTTGAATTTTTAACATTCGTTTAATATTATAAATGTGTAGATAATAGGGCAAAAATATGAACGGAATAAACGAATTTAAAATAACGGATTATGTACCTACCGTAATTGAAGCAAGCAGCAGAGGGGAAAGGTCATTTGACATATTTTCAAGACTTTTAAGAGAAAGAATAGTTTTTTTGGGCTCGGAAATTGATGATGATGTTGCAAATTCAATTGTTGCTCAGCTTTTACTTTTAGACAGCGAAAATTCCGAAAAAGATATTATGCTCTATATAAATTCCCCCGGCGGAGTCATAACCGCAGGAATGGCGATTTATGACACAATGAAGCTCATAAAAGCTCCTGTTTCAACAATCTGCCTCGGAGATGCGGCATCTATGGGCGCATTTTTGCTTTCAGGAGGAGAAAAAGGCAAACGTCTTGCTCTCCCGAATTCAAGAATTATGATTCACCAGCCTTTAGGCGGTGCAAAAGGTCAGGCAACCGATATTGAAATTGAAGCCAAAGAAATCTTAAGAATGAAAGCGATGTTAAACGGTCTTTTAGCCGAACACACCGGTCAAGATATTGAAACAATCAAAAAAGATACCGAGCGTGATAACTTCATGAGTGCTCAGGAAGCCCTTGAATACGGACTTATAGACAAAATTATCGAAAAAAATGCATAATCTTATGAACGGAATTGACTGGCAAAAAGAAGACCTCAACTATATTTGGCATCCCTGTTCACAGATGAAAGATTATATTGACCTTCCTCCGATTATAATTGAAAGAGGGGAAGGAATTAATCTCTATGACATTGAAGGCAAATGCTATAAAGATGTTGTAAGTTCGTGGTGGTGTAATTTATTGGGTCACTGCAACCCTAAAATTTCCGCCCGTCTTAAAAAACAGGCAGATACTCTTGAACATGTCATCTTTGCAAATTTCTCCCACAAAGGAATTATAGAGCTCTGTATGAGGTTATCTAAAGTCATGCCTCATGGACTTAAAAAATTTAACTTTTCGGATAACGGCTCATCTTCCGTTGAAATGGCAATGAAAATGAGTTTTCAATATTTTCAACAGACGGGTCAAACGCAAAAAACACGTTTTATGGCGCTAAGCGACGCTTATCACGGAGAAACAATTGCGGCATTATCCGCAGGAGATTGCGACCTTTACACAAAGATATATAAACCGATATTAATGGATATTATAAGAATAAAAGCTCCCGACTGTTACAGGTGCCCCTATAACAAAACAAGAGATAACTGCGATTGCGAATGTTTCTCGGACTGTATCAAGCAATTTGAAAAATACGGAAATGTAACGGCAGGATTTTTAATTGAGCCTCTGCTTCAAGGAAGTGCGGGAATGAAAATATATCCGCCTTTATATTTAAAAAAATTGAGGCAGATATGCGATAAATATAACGTTCATATCATAGCCGATGAAATTGCAACAGGATTTTATCGAACGGGAAAATTCTTTGCATTTGACCATGCAAAAACAAGCCCCGACATAATGTGTATTTCAAAAGGATTAACGGGCGGTTATATGCCAATGGCGGCAGTTGTTACAAACGATAAAATATATGATGCTTTTTTTGATGAATATAAAACAAAAAAAGCCTTTATGCACTCTCATACATATGCCGGAAATCCTCTGGGAGCTTCTTGTGCGCTTGCTGTACTGGATATTTTGGATGAAGGCAAAATTCAAAAACATCTTGAAGCTGTTACACCTTATTTTAACGCTTTAATAAAAGAAAAGTTTCTCAATTTAAAAAACACGGGCGAAGTTCGCTCAATCGGGCTTATTAATGCAATTGAAATCGTACTTGATAAAAATAAAAAACAAAGCTTTGACCCTTCCTTAAGGCTTGGTTATCAAATTTATAAAAAAGCACTTAAAAAAGGTGTTCTTCTTCGTCCTTTGGGAGATGTAATATATTTTAACCCTCCTTTGATAATTGAGAAGAAAGACATGGATTTTGTCGTTAAAACGGCATACGATTGCACAATTGAAACACTTAAGGAAAACGGTTTTTAAATTGTTTCATCAACCAAAACAATGTCTGAATTTGTATGAATTTTGTTCTGTTCAATCAAATTATCAAATTTATTTTTGTTTAAAAATGCCTTTCTTTTACCTAAATTTTTAAAATGACATTGATTGTAATAAAAATTTTCCGTGTTTTCATTGAACCTTACAAATCTGACTTCAATGTTTTTATTTGCCCTTTTTGCACATTTTGCAAGAAAAGCAAGCATTGTTTCACCTATATATTTAAGCCTTAAATTTGTTTGAAATTGAGATGAAAAAATCGGAGCAGTTTCAATATGTTCAAGCGACAATATGTTTTTATCGTCTGCGGTTTCGCAAAAACAGATTGCTTGACCGTCTTTATCTTCCATGGAATAAAAATTTGCATCGTCATAATACACTTCATAGCCGCACATCATAGGATTTACATATAAATTTCCATACCAAATCGGGTTTTTTTCCGCTTTTTCAAATTCAACACTGTCACTTTCATCATCAAGAAGATAAATATTAACTTCCTGTCTGTTATGTTCATCGCCGACATAAGCTTTTGCTTTAAGAGTTTTTTGAAAGCAGAGATTATTTTTCAAAGGGGTTATTTTCATATCATATTAAAACCCCAAAAAAACATATTTTGCCGTTAAAATTCGATTAATTCACTATATGTTTTAATTGCATAATTATCGCTCATTCCTGAAATATAGTCAATTATAGCCTGTTTATAGTCAACTTCATTTTCAATATCATAAATTATTTGATTTTTATATTTTCTTAAATTATGCAAATCTATATCTATGTTTGAATATTTTATGAGCCAATCCGAAAAATCAACAGTCAAGGTAGGATAAAATTTAGTATATTTCATAAGACGTTTAATAGTATTTTTGCCGTCGTAATAGTCATAAAGAAAATCAAATATTGCTTCAAGCACAAGCTGAGCGTATTTCATAAAAGGTTTAAATCTTTTGTTTGAATATATTTTCTGATAGTTAAATTTTTTGATTTTATTCATCATATCGTAATATTCGCTTGAAAAAGCAAGCCCTTTATCGGGATTTGAATTGATACATAAATTTGTTATAAATTCATGTATCAAAGAGGATGTATTTACGTCTTTAAATCTTATTTTCTTCTTCATTACTTCTTGTGCCAATTGTTTTAGAGTAATCATATCAACTTTTTCAAAAAATCTATAGTTATAAGCATCTTCAATATCACGTCCCAGATAAGCAATTTTATCCGAAATTTTCACCACGCAGCCCTCATAGGTATAGGGCATCTGATGCCCTTTTTCAATATTTTCAAGGTCAATGAAGTCGTTTCTTGGTTTAATAAAATTTTCGTTAACTTCCCCGCAGTGGCATACTATTCCGTCACGCACCGCATAGGTTAAATTCATATTTTCCTTAAAACCGCTGTAATTAGGAAGGGTTTCAATATAATCAACAAATCGAAGGGAATTTTTTTCATGCCAGAATTTCTTTTGAAAACCGTGTTTATCCATTATTTTTTCAATTATTCGCTCTCCGTGATGCCCGAAAGGGCTATGACCCAAATCGTGACCCAGTGCAATTGCTTCAGCCAAAGAAACATTAAGCCCCAGAGCTTTTGCAATTGTTTTTGATATGCTTGCAACATGGTTAACATGCTCAATTCTTGTACAGATATGATCATTATTGGTTGCAAAAAAAACCTGAGTTTTATGTTTAAGACGCCTGTATGCACTTGAGTGCAAAATTCTTGTAGCATCTCTGTCAAAAGGAGTTCTGATATCAAAAGGTTTGTTTGCAAGAGGATGAAGTCTTGTAATTGCATTTTCCCATTTGGGATTATTTTCATCCGTTGAATATTCGCAAAATAAATTTTTATTTAATTCAATTGTTTTTTCCATTTTAAATTCCCCGTTTATATGTATATTATACGTAATTTTGTTGATTTTTGTATCATTTATGTATTTTATTTTGGGAAAGTGTTAAAATTATTTTATGAACAAACAATTATTAATATTATTGGTGATAATATTATATTTTTTTGGAGTTAGTTATTTTTACGAGCCTAATTCGCTAAAAGTTACAAAATATGAAATAGAGGACAACTACCTCCAAGGTATAAGAATTGCTTTTTTGAGCGATTTGCATCTTAAAAGAAATGATTACAGAAGATTAAATAAAATAGTAAAAGTCACAAACGAACAAAGACCCGATATTGTTTTTTTAGGCGGAGATTACGCAAACGGTCATGATTATAAAAAAACAATGGATATGGATTTGGTTGGAGCTAAATTAAGCCTCATATCAGCCCCAAAATATTCTGTTTTAGGAAATCACGATTGGTGGGCAGACGGTACAAAAATAAGTTCCGCACTTAGAAGAAACGGGGTTATAGTTCTTGAAAACAGTCATATGAGAACGGTTATAAAAAGGCGTTTTATTGATATAATAGGTCTTGCCGATTTGGATACAAGAAAAGTTAATGTTATACAGGCAATGAACGGCACGCACAATCCGAGAATTGTTCTTATGCACAATCCCGACAGTTATTATGACATTATGGGCAAAGTTAATCTCATACTTGCCGGACACACCCATGGCGGACAATTCGTACTCCCTTTTTGCCCGCCGATATTTGTTCCTTCTAAGTACGGTACAAAATTTGCACGAGGTCTTATAAAAGAAACAGCAAACAAAATGATAGTGTCAAAAGGGCTCGGAACAAGCATTGTGCCCTTAAGATTTAATTGTAAGCCTGAAATAATCATAGTTGATTTTGTAAGGGTGGGCGAGGCAAAAAAAACAAGAAAAAGATAAGGGGATAAAATGCAGGCAAACAAAAGACTCCTGGTTGTTGATGACGATAAACAAATAAGAGAACTTCTTGCTTTTGATATAGCTTCAAGCGGATATACGGTAGATACTGCGCTTGACGGACAGGAAGGATTAAAAAAAGCCCTTGAAAACAACTATGATTTAATTTTGCTTGATGTTATGATGCCAAAAATGAACGGGTATGACGTTTGTAAAAATATCAGAATTGCAAAACCCGATATTCCGATATTGATGCTTACCGCAAAAGGCGCAATTGAAGATAAAACCGAAGGCTTTGACTGCGGAGCGGATGATTATCTTATCAAGCCCTTTGAAATACAGGAAGTTTTATTAAGAATAAGAGCCCTCTTAAGGCGCACGAACACAAACACAAAACAAAACACAAAAGAAGTTTTAAGAGCGGGCGATATTGAAATTCTTCCGGACAGCCTGGAAGCTTTAATTGTAGATAAAAAAGTAAAATTAACTCCAACAGAGTTTGAAATATTATACTGTTTAATGCAGCACATCAATTCACCTGTTACTCTTGCCACGCTTTTAGATGAAGTCTGGGGATATGGAAGTGATGAAGATGTAAGAATGGTAAGAGTACATGTTGGAGGTTTAAGGCAAAAAATTGAAACAAACACAAGAGAGCCAAAATACCTTCATACCGTTGTAAATGTCGGGTATAAGCTAACACCTTTCGGGTCATTGGATGAATAATGAAGCGTCTTAAAATAGTTGAACAAATTATAGCAGTCCTTATATTTGCGGTAATTATTCCTTTTGTAACAATAGGAATAATCATCTCAAACATTTCTCAGCAGAGCGTGAGAAACGAGCTTGCAATCAGCACTTCTTTAATGGCGGAATTTGTCGGGGATGCTCTTCAAAACTATATTAAATACTCACAAGCCCAGCTTGAACAAATGGCTTCGGGATTTAACTATATCCCTAATACAATGGCAAAAATTCAATATTTTGATGATATTGAAGCAAAAACCAAAATATTTAAAAATCTTGATATATTAGAAAAAAACAAAATCTCAAAGGGAAAATATGAAGTAGAAAGCGGGCTTATCACTCTTCTTGCTCCGATTGAAAAAGATGAAAAATATTATTTAACGGCACAGATTGAAGCAAATATAATTGATGTTCTGTTGGGAAAAGAAAATATAAAAGGAAGAAATATTTTCATATTTGACAGGGACACAAAAAAACTTATCGCATCAAACACACCCGAGAATTTTACAAAAGAAGTATTCAACGGACTGGAAAAAGTTGAAAACCAAAAAAAAGCGCTCTATGGCGACAAAAACACCCCTAAAGCATATTTCAGGCTCGATAGTCCGAATTGGGCGATAATTGTTGATACAACAACAAAAGTTACCGCAAAAACAATCAACAAAGCAAGAAATCGAATTATACTTTCTCTTTGTATTGCGGCGCTTTCAATATTGATTATTGTGGGGCTTTACACATTTTACCTGTATATCAACGTAAGACAGCTTTTTAAGGGTATTAAAGCGGTTTCGCAAGGTAATTACGATAAAAAAATCCACCTTATTAAATCCGTCTTTACTCCTTATGAAATAGTTTTTCTTGCGAACGAATTTAACTATATGGCAAACAAAATCAACATTTCTTATCAGGATTTAAAAGAAAAAAATTACGAACTTGAAAAATTAAATAAATTCAGAGAAAACCTTGTCAGCTCAACAAGCCATGAATTCAGAACTCCTCTTACAAGTATAATAGGATATACTTCAAGGCTTTTAAGGCATGATATCGCACTTGACGAGAAAACAAAAACCCATTCGCTTCAAATCATCAAAGAACAAGCACAAAGGCTTTCAAGAATGGTGGAAGATTTGCTTGTTATTCCCGAACTCGACAGTTTAAGTTTAAAATTTAATATCGAAGAAACGGATTTATCGGAAAAAATAAACAGGGCGCTTGATTATTTAAAATCAGATGAAATTGATTTCATTGTCGATATAAAACCCGATTTAAAATTTGTATATGCCGATGAATACAGGCTTGAACAAATTATTATAAATCTTGTTGATAATGCGATGAAATATTCAAAAGATAACTCTCCGGTTAAAATTGAAGCTTTCAATCAAGATGAATTTCCCGTTCTTAAAATAAGCAATAAATGCGAAAAAATTTCAGATGAAATTAAAGAAAAATTATTTGATAAATTTATAAGAGCCGATTCAAATCTTACAAGAACAACAAGGGGTACGGGTTTGGGATTATATATTGTTAAAGGATTATGCGAAGCTATGAAAATAGATATATCCTTGGAAGCTGATGAAGAATTTATTATGACTCTGAAATTTGAGGATTATGTACGATAATTTTTTTAAACTTGCGCTTGAAGAAGCAAAAAAAGTAAAAAACGATATACCTGTTTGTGCAGTAATTACAAAAGATAACGAGCTTATCTCGATTGCGGTAAATAAAAAAGAAGAAACAAACAAAACAACGGCACACGCTGAAATTCTGGCGATTGAAGAGGCAAACAAAAAACTAAATTCCTGGAGACTTGAAGGGTGCGAAATGTTTGTGACACTTGAGCCTTGCCCGATGTGCGCCTGGGCTGTGATTAACTCAAGAATTGAACAGCTTTATTTTGGCTCATACGATGTAAAATATGGCGCAATTGAAAGCGCAATCAACCTTGTAAAGCTGGCAAATTCCAAGCTTAAAGTAAAAGGGGGGATTTATGAAAAGGAATGTGATAAACTGTTAAAAGATTACTTTGAGAATTTAAGAAATGAAAGAAAAGCTTGATTATCTTGTTAAAAAATATGAAACCAAAGATTTTATAAAAAACGACCCTATTCAATTTCCGCACAGATATAAAGACAAAAAAGACATTGAAATTTCGGCTTTTATATCCTCTCTTTTTGCGTTCGGGAAAAGAGAAGTATTCATAAAAAAGCTTGATGAACTGTTTTCAAAGTGTTTCACTCCTTATGAATTAATTTGTGATTATAAAAAATTTAATCTTGATAACTTTTTATACCGTTTTATTAAAAGCGAAGATTTGTGTGCGCTTTTAGCACTTTTGAACAAGTTATACCTGTGCGACAAATCAAGTCTTGAAGAATTATTTTTTGAAAAAAAAGACAGATTCAAAAGGGCGGTAAATTATTTTTATAAATACTCACCATGCCCGAACAATTGCGGATTTTGCTTTATGTTTGCAAAGCCCGAAAATAAATCCGCACTCAAGAGAATTAATATGTTTTTAAGGTGGATGGTAAGAGAAGGATGTGTTGATTTCGGTATATGGAAAGGAATTAAAAAAAGCGAGCTTTTTATTCCTCTTGATACACATGTTGCAAGAGTTTCAAGAAAATTAGGATTATTAAAGCGAAAACAGAATGATTTTAAAGCGGTTATTGAATTAAGCGAAAAACTTAAAGAATTTGACCCAATTGACCCCGTTAAATATGACTTTGCGCTCTTCGGAGCGGGAATTGAAGGGGATATATAAAACATTTATCTTAATTTTACGAGGTCAGCTTTTCTTATTCTTACGCTTTTTGGTGTTACTTCAACAAGTTCATCATCCTGAATATATTCAAGAGCATCTTCAAGCCCCATAATTTTGGGAGCTTGCAGGGTGACCATAACATCAGCTGTCGCTGAGCGCATGTTTGTCATTTTCTTTGTTTTGCAAACGTTAACCGGAATATCCTGAGGTCTGTTGCATTCTCCTACAATCATGCCTCTATATACTTTTGTTTTGGGAGTTATAAAAAATACTCCCCTGTCTTCAAACTGATGAAGAGCATATGCAACAGCTTCGCCTTCTTCATGCGCAACCAAAGAGCCTGTTCTTTGGCGGGGAATGTCGCCTGCGTATTCATCATATTGCGCAAAAGTATGATACATAATGCCTTCGCCTTTAGTCATTCTGATAAATTCGCTTCTAAATCCGATAAGACCTCTTGCGGGAATAATAAAATCTATGTTTGTTCTTTTTAATCCCGCTTCCATGTTAAGCATTCTTGCTTTTCTTGAGGATAATTTTTCAATAACGGAGCCGACATATGCTTCGGGTACGTCAACAATCAAGTTTTCAAAAGGCTCGCAATTAACACCGTCAATTTCTTTATAGATAACTTCGGGCTTTGAAACCTGAAATTCGTAGCCTTCTCTTCTCATTGTTTCGATTAAAATACCCAGATGAAGCTCACCTCTTCCCGAAACACGAAATACATCCGTAGAATCCGTATCTTCAACTCTTAAAGATACATTTTTTTCAAGCTCATAATAAAGTCTTTTTCTTAGCTGTCTTGATGTAACGTATTTTCCTTCCGTGCCCGCAAAAGGAGAGTCATTAATCGAAAAATTCATTCTTAGCGTTGGCTCGTCTATTTTAATTAAAGGCAGGGCAACGGGGTTTACAAGGCAGGAAATTGTTTCGCCGATATGAATATCGCTAAAGCCTGCAACACCTACAATGTCGCCTGCGAAAGCTTCTTCTATTTCAACCCTTCCCAAATCTTTAAAACCGAACAATTTTACGATTTTACCTTTTTGAGCAGTTCCGTCCGCTTTTAAAAGGGTAACCGTTTCTTGAGATTTAACAGAGCCGTTTTTAATTCTTCCTATGGCAATTCTTCCGACATAATCATTGTAATCAAGAGTTGTAATCTGAAGCTGCAGGGGAAGGTCAACATCGGCTTCGGGGCCTTCTATATTTTCTAATATGCAGTCAAGAAGGGGAAGAATGTTTTTGTTTTCATCTTCCAAGTTAACTTTTGCATATTTATTTAAAGAACTTGCATAGATTACGGGAAAATCTATTAAATCTTCTCTGTCCGTTAATTCGGTAAATAAATCAAATACCTTGTTTAATGTTCCGTCGGGGTCTGCACCTTGTTTATCAATTTTATTTATAACAACAATTATTTTAATACCGAGCTCAAGCGCTTTTGACAATACAAAACGGGTTTGAGGCATCGGGCCTTCCTGAGCATCAACAATCAATAATGCACCGTCTACCATGCCCAAAACACGCTCGACTTCACCGCCGAAATCAGCGTGCCCCGGGGTATCAACAACGTTAATTTTAACTCCTTTATATTCAACGGCAACATTTTTGGATAATATTGTAATACCTCTTTCACGTTCAATATCATTATTATCAAGAACACAAGCCGTTACTTCCTGATGTTCTTTAAATACGCCTGTTTGAGCTAAAATACAATCTACAAGCGTAGTTTTACCATGGTCAACATGAGCTATGATAGCAATATTTCTTAATTTTTTATTTTTCATTGTTGTTAATCTTCCCACTTTTTAAGATATTTATAATATAATAATACAATAAAAATATTTTTTAGAGTAAAATTATTATATCAAATGGTTTGTGAGGAGATTAAATGGAACTGGAAATAATTAAAAAAACCGACCCTGAGGTTGCAAAATATATTGAGCTTGAATTAAAAAGACAAAGAGAAACCATTGAATTAATTGCCTCGGAAAACTTTACATCCTGCGCCGTTATGGCTGCTGCGGGAAGCGTTTTGACAAATAAATATGCTGAAGGCAAACCTTATAAAAGATTTTATAACGGCTGTGAAAATATAGACAAAATCGAAGAATTAGCACAAAAAAGATGCTGTGAGCTTTTTAAATGCGACCATGCCAATGTACAGCCTCACTCGGGAGCACAAGCAAATATGGCGGTATTTTTATATGCTCTTAAAACCGGCGATACCGTTATGGGTATGGATTTATCAAACGGAGGACACCTCACGCACGGCTCAAGCGTTAATTTCTCGGGAATTAACTACAATATAATCTCTTACGGAGTAAATGAAGAAGGGGTTATTGATTATGATGACGTTGAAAAGAAAGCTCTTGAACACAAACCGAAGTTAATTATAGCCGGCGCATCAAATTATTCAAGAATAATTGATTTTAAAAGATTTTCCGATATTGCAAAATCAATCGGCGCTTATTTAATGGTTGATATTGCGCACATTGCGGCGCTTGTTGCAACGGGTGTTCACCCGAGCCCCGTTCCTTATGCCGATTTTGTTACCACAACAACCCACAAAACCTTAAGAGGTCCCAGAGGCGGTATAATAATGTGCAAAGAAGAACACGCACAAGGAATAGACAAAGCCGTTTTCCCCGGAATTCAAGGCGGGCCTTTAGAACACATTATCGCAGCCAAAGCGGTAGCTTTAAAAGAAGCTCAAAGTGAAGAATTTAAGGAATATGCAAAACAGGTTGTTGAAAATTCAAAATATTTAGCTCAAGAATTAATTAATCAAGGAATTGATATTGTCGGAGGAAAATCCGAAAACCACGTTATGACAATAGATTTAAGAAAATTAAACAAAACGGGAAAAGATGTTGCAAACACCCTTGAAAGTGTAGGTATTACGGCAAACAAAAACACTGTTCCGAACGACCCTCAATCTCCCTTTATAACATCGGGTGTAAGAATAGGAACGGCGGCAACCACAACAAGAGGAATGAAACTGCCCGAGATGAAAATAATAGCATCTGTCATTGCAGACGCAATTTTAGAGCGTGACAGCATTGAAAATTTAAGGAAAAAAAGTTTGGAATTGTGTAAAAAATTTCCGCTTTATTCGGATATGTAAGGATATAATATGATAAAACTGTCTCAAGCGCATATATTAGGTACAATAATCGCATATTTACTGGGAATTTTTATAGTTCCTCTGGTAATTTATTTCAGTGAAAAAAATCATCTTATAGATGTCCCGAACGAAAGAAAAATCCACCACGGACAAATATCCCGCCTTGGCGGAATTGCTATTTGGGTATCAGTAATGCTTACATTTTTATTTTTAGTGCTTCTGAGTTATTACCCGAAAGGTCAGGGACTCTCCGCTATTATCGTAGGCGGGTCTTTGATGTTTTTAATGGGGCTGGTTGATGATGTGTATTGCCTCGGGGCAAAGTTTAAACTTTTTATACAGATTGCAATAGCAACGATTGTAATTCTTCTTGGCGTTCATATACAGACAATATATAACCCCATAACAAATACTCTTGTTGATTTGGGAGTGTTTTCCTATCCCGTTACGCTTTTATGGATAGTCGGAATTACAAATGCAATTAACTTTATTGACGGAATTGACGGGCTTGCCGGCTCAATCGTAAGCATATCCGCTCTTGCAATAGGGTTAATTTCTCTTGTCTTTGCACCCGCATGCCCGATTAACGCACTTATTGCATTTATTTTAATGGGGGCAATGTGTGCATTTTTAACCTTTAACTATAACCCCGCAAAAATCTTCATGGGGGATTCGGGAGCTTTATATGCGGGATTTTTGCTTGCAACTCTTTCAATTACGGGCATTATCAAAATAAGCACGGGAATTGCAATGTATCTTCCGATTTTAATTTTGGCGGTGCCTTTAATGGATGTTGCATATTCTTCCCTGAGAAGAATAATGAAAGGCTCAAGTCCTTTTATTGCGGATTCCGAACACATACATCACAAATTACTCCACGCAGGCTATTCTCAAGACAAACTTGTGCTTTTACTTGCAAGCTTTTCAATGGTTTGTGCACTTTTAGCAATAATTGTCATAAGTTCAAAAAGCAAATTTATAATTATAACTCTGAGCCTTATAGGCGTTTTAATATTATTAAACGTTGTTTCTAAGTTAATCAAAAAGAAAGAAGAAAATCAAAATTAATCAATTTTTCTTCCCGAAACGGATAGAGTAAGCTTATTTCCTTCAACTTCTACAATTGCCCATCTCAGAGGCTCGATTTTATTTTCAAGAATTTTTTGTTCAATAAATTCGGCTTCAACGGGAAGCGTTTTTGATTTTATTTTTATTATTTTTGTTGCAATTTCACTCATTACATCAAAATTCCCGCCATTGCAGCCGAAATATAACTTGCGAGCGTTCCGCAGATAAGCGCTCTTATACCGAGTTTTGCAAGGTCTTTTCTTCTTGTCGGGGCAAGCTCTCCAATTCCGCCTATTTGAATTGCTATCGAGCCGAAGTTTGCAAAACCGCAAAGAGCAAAGCTTGCAATAACGACAGCCTTGTGGGATAAAACATCTTTAAGCGCAATTAAATCGGTATATGCAATAAATTCGTTTAACACCAATTTTTCACCCATTAAAGCGCCCACATTCATAACATCATGCAAAGGAGTACCCACAATAAGTGCAAAAAACGAAAATATAACTCCTAAAACAGATTTTATTGAAAGAGTTGTTAAATCAATAAAACTCAAATGAATGTGGCAGACATTATGCAAAAACAGCCCTATTTTTAAAAGTATAAAATCTCCGAGTGCAATTAAAGACAAAAGGGCAATTAACATGGCAATAACATTTAAAGATACTTTCATACCGTCTGAAGCCGCATGGGCTATTGCATCAATTAAATTAACATGACTTCTTTCAATATTAACTTTTACGCTTTCCTTTGTTTGAGATTGTTCAACTTCGGGAAAGACAATCTTAGACACAACAAGCGCACCCGGAGCCGCCATAATTGATGCCGCAAGCAAAAATTCGGCTTTAACACCCATTGCAATATATAAAGCCATAACACCGCCCGCAATACAAGCCATAGAGCCCGTCATTGAAGCAAGAAGCTCTGATTTTGTAGCGGAAGCCAAATAAGGTCTTATCATAATTTGAGCTTCAACCTGTCCCACAAAAGCGCTTGCAACATTGGATAATGCTTCGGCGCCTGAAACATCCATTATTTTATACATAATACGGGCAAAAAATGCCACAATTTTCTGCATAATTCCGAAATAGTAAAGTATATTTACAATTGCAAGAATGAAAATTATAGTTCCGATTAATTTAATGCAAAAGAGAAAACTTGCCCCCTGATAGAATAAACTGTCAAGTTTTTCGGGCGAATTTGATAAAAAGCCGAATACAAAATCACATCCGCTGTCGGAAAAAGTTAAAACTTTCCTGATGCATCCGCCCAAAAATTCGATTATGTTTTTGCCTAAAGGCACTTTTAATACAAAAACGGCAAGAGCAAATTGCAGCAATAACCCCACACCAACGGTTTTATAATTTATTCTTTTTTTATTGTTGGACATTAAATAGCAAATGCCCAATATTATTATTATACCTGCAATTCCGCTTAATCTTGAAAATAATTCAGCCATTTTTAACCCTTATATTTTTCTTAATTATAGTTTAAAAACCCAAAATTTAAAATAATCAAAACCAAAAGTCCCAAAAAAGACGAACGGTCTGCGTTTCGGGACTTGTTACAGCGAATTGAGATATTAGTTTATTGTGTTAAAATGTGATGGAATTATTTTGGGAAAATCATGGTATCATGAAGTATATAAAAAATCAAAGGAATTTTTATGAAAAAACTTTTAATTATAATATCGGTTTTAATTATATTCGTTTTGGGTATTGTTCTTGCCCTGAATACAAATTTCAACAAAAATCAAACAATTGAGCTCAAATCAAATGTTGAAGGGAAGATAGTTGAGCTTTTAATCAGCGAAAACTCACCCGTAAAAAAAGGAGAAATAGTCGCAAAAACAAATACCGAAGAATATGAAAAAGAGCTTGATGAAGCCCAAAAAAAGCTTGATGAAGCACAAAAGGAATTAAAAATTTCATCGGAAGATTCAAAAAAAATCAATGATGCGCTAAAAAAAGCAAAAGATGAACTTGATTACGCCCAATCAAATCTTGAAAATGCAAACAATGATTATGTAAGATATAAAAACGATTTTTCAGACGGTGTTGTTACTCAAAAAGATTTAAACAATGCGCTAAAAAATCTTGAAATTGCAAAAGAACAATACAATAAAGCTCAAGAAAATTTGAATAATGTTAAAAATTCTTATCAAAATATATCCAAAAATAATCCCGATAAAAACGAAATTGATGAGCTTTTAAAACAAGTTGAAAATGCTAAAATCAAACTTTCCGACACAACGATAGTATCTCCTTATGACGGCACGGTTTTAAAATTAAATGTTAAAATCGAAGATAATATTAAAGAAGGGGATACAATCGCCGTTATTGCTTTAGACGGGAAAGAAACTCTTTTTAAAATTTTTAAATTTGAAGTTGTAAAAGTTAAAAAAGGTCAAAAAAGCACTTTTGAAATCAACCCTCAAAAGTAGAATAAGGATATAGCTTTTTGTACAATTGATAACCCCGAAAATAGGATTTATACCTATTTTATTATGGTGTTACGGGGTATTAAGCATAACAACTTTTTTCTTATATTGCTCTTTTTTATATTCACAACATTGCGCACAAGTGCAAATGAAGCATTTGAAGAATTTATGGAACAGTTTCAAAACTCCGACAATTCAAAAATCGAAATAAAAGAAAATCTTGAAGCGGAAAAATCTTTAGACAGCCCGAAAAGTAACGACATAACAATTTTTTCAACAAATGAAAATCCCCCCGCAATCGAAGGGAAAAACAACTATAGCGGAATAATACTCAAAAGAGGGCAGAATTTTAATGCTGAAAATGTTGAAATAAATGGTTTTTCATCCCAAACGGGAGGGGCAATAAAAGTTGAAAGCGGAGCAAATATTGATAATTTAAATGCAAACTTTTCAAACAATTCTTCATTGGATGAAGGCGGGGCAATTTATAACGATTCAACAATAAATAATATAGAAGGTATTTATAAAAACAATTTTTCACGTGCGGGCGGAGGGGCAATATACAATCATAACGAAGCAAGTATCAAAAATATAAAAGGAAGTTTTGAAGGCAACTCCTCAACGGAATCTATGGGAGGAGCAATATCCAATTTCGGAAAAATTGAAAATGTTGAAGGTAATTTTACAAATAATACCGCTGAAATGGGCGGAGGGGCATTTTCTAACGCAGGAGAGGTTAAAAATCTTAAAGGAAATTACGGCTCTAATAGCGCAGGATTAATGGGAGGCGGGATTTTGAACACGGGGATTATTGATAATATTGAAGGAAATTTTGAAAATAATAAAACATTCTATGACGGAAGTATCTACGCAGGAGGCGGGGCAATAGGAAATTTTTTGCCGGGGGAAATAAAATCGCTTTCCGGCAGATTTGTAAATAATTATTCGCAAAGCAGAGGCGGGGCAATATATAACAGCGGAAAAATGACTTTAGATTCTCAAAATAATGAAATCTATTTCAGCAAAAACAAAGATTCCACGGGAAATAACGCAATATATAATTTTGACGGGCAAATAGATATGAATGTCGGAGAAAATAACATTACAATAAACGACAAAATAGACGGCAACGGTAAAAATTCAATAATTAACATAAAATCCCCGAATGAAGAAACCGAAGGCAAAATTATAATAAATAATACCGTATCAAATAACACAATAAATATGTATTCGGGCACAATAAAATTTTCAATAAACGAACAGGAAGGCGAAAAATTTGAAGGAAATTTTGACCATAATGTCGATTTTAACTATTGGGGCGGGAACATTGATTTAGAAGACGATATTATCAAAAACACAAACCTCGGAAATTTAACCCTTTATAACGATATGAATTTAAAAATAGACGGAAATTTAATGGAGCGCACAAGCGATACCCTAAGCGTTGATTCTTTTACCTCTAATGACCATAAGATTAATATTGAAGAAATTCATCCTCTTAACTCCTGCAGGGAAATGCATTTTAACATTTGTCCTTTTGATAAAAATATGCCTCTTGAATTAAGACAGGAATTGGCAAATTCGCTTGAATATACAGGCTCTGATATAGTAGAAACGCCATTATATAATTACCATACAAGATATATTCCGGAAGCGGGAGTCTTTAATTTTTGGCGGGACGGAACAAATGATTTCAGCCCTTCGGTATTAGACGGGGCGGTTGCAAGCCAGCTTGGCGGTTATTTAGTTCAGCTTAATTCTTATGAAGAAGCTTTCAGGAATATGAATATGTATATGCTTCTTCCGAAAAAAATCAGGCTGTCAATGAAATTTGGCGCTAAACTTGCCTCAAACAATTCAGATAAATATCCGATATATCAAAATTTTCCTTATCAAAACGAAAACATCTGGTTAAGACCATATTCGATATTTGAAAAAGTGCCCTTAAAAAGAGGTCCTGAAGTTTCAAATACCATATACGGCTCATTTTTTGGAAACGAGTCCGAAATGAAAAATTTAAGAAAAGGATGGCATTATATATGGAGCCCGTATGCGGGATATAACGGCTCGCACCAATCATACCAAAACATTAATATACATCAAAACGGAGGAACTTTGGGTGCTGTTGTTATGACATATAAAAACAACTATTTTTTGGGCGCAACATTAAATATAAGCTCAAGCAGCGTTAAAGCGCATAATACCTTTGGCAAAGATAATTTTAATATGCTTATGGGAGGGGGAGCCGTAAAAACAGGATATAATTTTGAATTCAAGGAAGGAAGATATATAATTCAACCTAACTATTTAATGTCGTATACCTTTGTAGATACTTTTTCATATACAAATTCAAGCGGGCTTAAAATTAAATCATCACCCTTAAACGCTATACAGATTGCTCCGGGAGTGCAATTTATAGGCAATTTTGAAAACGGTTTTGAGCCGTATTTGTTTGTTTATATGGTATGGAACGTAATTGACAAAACAAAATTCAGGGCAAATGACACAATGCTTACCAATCTTGCAATAAAACCTTTTATAGTATATGGAGTGGGAATAAGAAAAATAGTAAATTCCCGCCTAAACCTTTATGCTCAAACAAATATCACAAACGGGGGAAGAAACGGGATTGGTCTTTTTGTCGGGGCAAGCTGGGAATTAGGGAAAAAGATGCAATAAGCAACAAAAATTTTTCAGAAGTTTTTTAAGATTATGAAAATCAATTTCAATCCTAATATATATAACTTTAATCCGGTTAGAAAAAATAAAAACAGTTATTACCGTTCATATTTAACTCATCCTAATGACACCTTTGAAAAAAATATTACCAATATTACTTTTAAAGGCAAAGATGAACATCCTTTTAAACCGATAACTTACGAGCAGGCACATGAATTGTTAACGGATGACAACATTAAAAAAGTTCAACAATATCTGCTTAAAAATTGCCAAAAAATGGATGATTACACACCGGCAGGAAAAAATCCCGTATTAAAAAATTTTATTGAAATAGAAGGAAAAAGGTTTGATGCGAAATATAATGGCGGAGGGGGAACAAAAAACACATTTTTAATTGAACATCAGGGGAAAAAATATATAGCTGCCCTTTGTTCATATACGGCAAGTGTTTCTCTGACAAAAAAAATGTGGGATAATATGCTTAAATATGAGCCCAATAATACAAAATTATTAAGAGAAAACGGTTTTAAAACCAATGATATTTCGGATATTGTTCCCGTTAAAATTGAAGGAGCAGCCTTCCCCGCAATCATAATGAAACCATATTCGGAACACAAATTTGAAGTAGCTGATGCAAAAAACTATTCTTTTGTTAATTTGTTTGATGCAAACACAATTAACCGCGACAGAGCGCTTAAAATACTCAGCACTCCCGCAAAAGATATTGCAAAAGCGGTTAAATTCGGAATAAAACCTTCGATAGATATTGTAAATCTTTGCAAAGACAAAAAAACAGGCGAATTTCATATCTATTTTAATGATTTGGGAGAAGATATATTTTGCGATAAAACAAAAGAAAATCCCGATAAATTAATTGAATTATATGTTTATTTAATTATTAATGCTCTTAATATGGGGGTTGAGCCGACAATGGCACAATGGAGCGATTATTTAAGCATAATACAGGCTGATACAAGGCTTAAAGATGGGCTTATTGAAATCGCTCAGAAAAAATATAAAAAATAAATTAAAAATTTGAGAAAAGAAAAATGACAAGAATACAAAAAATTTTAAACACGGGAAGAATAACACCAAAACCAATAAAAAGAAAAAAAGAAACTTTAAATACGCATTCCAAAAAAACAAAAAAAATACTTGTACCCGCACTTTGCTGTCTTGCAATAACAGGTATTGCAGCGATAGGATTAGCGTATAAAAAAAGAAAAATCAATATTTTTGATTTGAAAAAAACTCCGAATTTAAACGATAAAATTGCTTCGAATAAAATAAATCAAACCGACAGTAAAATTATAAATCAAGCATACGATAAAACGAATGATGCCATAGCTCAAACAACAACATTATTGACTTCTCAACAAACGGCTGATAAAGCGATTTTACCTGTTGTTTCGGATAAAAATAGCGAAATTACGGCAAAACCGAAAAAAGATATTGAAGTAAAAGATTTTAGCGAAAGCGAAGAAAAGGTAAAATTAAAAACAACAATATTACCCGACGGACAAAAATGCACTACCTGTTCTAAAGAAAGAATAAAAACCATACAAACAATTGATTTACCAAGAGCTTGCAGTTCAAAAACATATATAGAACAAAAAGGAAAATATGTGCCCCTGAGAAGAGATTTTCATAAAGTATTTCAAAATAAACACAAAATTATTGAACATTTTCCCGACGGCACTACAAAAATAACATTAACCGATAACGAAGGGTCAAAAATTATATTTAAAGACAGAAAAGGAAATACGATAACCCCTGATATTGCGAAATTTAAAGCACACATCGAAAAAGATGCCGATTTGATTAATAATGATACGGAAAGCTTATCTTCGGGGTGGTATAAAGAATATCAAAATTTGTGTAAAAAATATAATGAATTTCAAAGACCTTTGGGCGTTCCATGCGGAGCTAACGACCACTATTTTGAACTTTTACAGCGTGATATGGAATCTGAAGTTTGGGCTGAATATTTAAAAATCGAACAATTCAGAACAAGCTACGATGATAATTCAAGATTGATGAAATATTTAAGAGAAAAAGACAACTCCAAAATATTTGATAATCAAAAATTAACGGCCGAAGATACTCAAACGCTCATAAATTCGGATGCAAAATCTTTTCTGAATGCAATAAGAACGGCATATACCCGCCCCGAAAGCCGATTGGAAAATCAGGATGCATTGCATAACATTGCCGTTATAATAAAAGCCGATAAGGATGAAGCGGATTTATATAAAAAAGCAAGGCGTTTTAGACTTTTTTCAAAAATCAGGGATTATTTTCATAAAAAAACGATATATTTAGATTAATTTTATACTCTTGATAACAAAAAGCTTCGCCTACGGATACAGTCTAACAAGGCTCACTCCTCGCCTGTTTGCTTTATAAAGTTCAGGGTGACATTAAATTTTTTAGCAAAAGAAAGAGATATAAAAATCCCAAAAGAATTCTTAAAGACAGTCATAGAGAGTATTTTAGACAAGTGCAATGGCAGTTAAGAGGGCTGAACTTTCTAAACTATTACAACATAAGCGTTTTGGCGATTTTAAAATTTTTACTTTAAAATTCAAACAAGTTTAAAACGCTTGCTCGATCTCTAAAGGGCACTAAAAAAGAGCCAAAAGGCTCTTTTTATATATGGTGGAGAATAGGAGACTCGAACTCCTAACCCCCTGCGTGCAAAGCAGGTGCTCTACCAATTGAGCTAATTCCCCAAAAAATATTTAATTTTCAAATATTAATAATCAGCAATGTTTATGTCGAAACACAATTAAAATCCTAAAATAAACAAAAAAAATAATCAAGCATTTTTTATAATTCTAAATTATAAAAAAATAACACTTGATAAATCAACAACTTAAGCAATCACGTTTAATTTTTTACCGTTTTCACATGTTGAAGAATTGCCGTCATCAGCCGGAGATAAGGCAAGCTCGGTTTGTTTTTTTGCAATTGAATTATTTTTATCAATCCGTTCATTATAAGCATCTCTTGCTGATTTTACATCATTTCCCTTAAAAGATAATGAACAACTGCCGAGTCTTTGTATCATATATTATTCTCCTAACAACACACATATACAAAACACGTGAATTGCAAAAATTGCTTTTTCGTAAATGATTTTACCATATATTTTTAAATTTTTAAATATATTGAGTTAATTTGTTTAAGAGTTGTTCTTTACTGTGATACCCCGCAAACTGTGCCGCAATTTTACCGTTTTTAAAAAGTATAAAACTTGGAAAACCGCTAATGCCATATTTTTCAGCAACTTTAGGATGCTTGTCGCAATCCAATTTGCCTATCCAAAAGCCTTTTGTGTTTAATTCCTCAAGCACTGACTGCTGATTAATGCAAAATTTACACCATGTTGTATAAAAATCAACAAGTTTTAAACCCGTATTTGTTTCTTCATTGAAATTATTTTCATCTAATTCTTTAAACATTCATTTATTCCTTTCGGTATTATTGTATAATTTATGTTCATTTTTTTTAATCACTCGTTTGAGTTAATAAAGAATTATTTCAAAATTTTGTAACAATTCTTAAAGAAAAAGCAATTTTTTTTCAAATAAAAACTTAATAAATACAGGTATCTTAATTTTGAAAGAGAGTAAAATGACTACATGTTACACAATCCAAAGAGGCGATTGCCTTTGGAATATTGCAAAAAGAACCTACGGTGATAATTTAAAATCAAACGGTGATATTGCAAAAGCCGTTCAATATATAGCGGAAAGCAACAATATATCAAATCCTGATTTGATATATTCGGGAATTAATCTTGCACTTCCTGACTATAATTCAATTTTTTGTCCGGAGCAAGAAGGAACACAAGAAAATCAAAATACGCAGGAAGAAAATGCATCTCAAAATTTATCTCAAAGCGGACCGGACCAAGGAAACAGCGCTAGCCAAACTTCAAGTGCAGCTGCTAACAACGCAAATACAACAAATATTTATGAAGAATATGATAAATGGCTTGATGACTCAGAATTGGTAATGCAAGAGTTTGAAGATTATAATGAATATTTAGAAAACAGAGAATCATATAATGTTCCCCTGACATTTGACTTTATGGAAGGTAAAGACGTAAGTGACGATGATATGTACAACGAACAAACTTTAAAAATGGGACAAGGGGAAATTGAAGCAAAAGACTATAATAAAGACGGGGAAGTTGCTTTTGAAGAATACATTACCCAAGAGCTTGACGGTGGAATTATAGATGAATATAAATCAGCAATTGCCGCAAACCCTGAACTTCAAGACGGAATTGTAGAAAATCTTGTTGATGCATATAAAACCGCTTATAAATTATTTAAAATTATTGACAATC
Organism: Candidatus Gastranaerophilales bacterium; assembly: GCA_947589425.1. Lineage (GTDB taxonomy): Bacteria > Cyanobacteriota > Vampirovibrionia > Gastranaerophilales > Gastranaerophilaceae > RUG14156. Next base: position 302,553 of record CANQAV010000001.1, read on the forward strand.
AAATGGGCGGAGATAATAACGGAACATTAAATGCACAAGAATTTCAAAATTATTATGAACATTTGGATGAATATACCGGAGGCAGCGGCAATTCAGTAAGAGACGGCAAATTTGATATTGATTATGTAACCGAATATCCCGAATTTTTAACGGGACAAATTAGCTTATCCGAAGAAGATGAAGAAAAATTGAGCCAATCCGCACGCAATATTGTAAAAATACTTTTAAATATAGCGTAATAAATTAAAATGATAATTTTTGTGATATAATAAAAAAAGCACATTGAAAATTTATCATGGGGATGTAACGGTTTCGACGGGGTGAAGTTTATCGTCAGGGTTGCATTTCAAGCCGAATAACTTGTTAAACTTTTCAAAAAAATAAACGCTAATAACGTTGTAAAAGCTGATTTTGCTCCCAGAGCAATCGCTGCCTAAGTGCGCGTCAGCCACTTTATAGGCCCAGCTTGCCGGTCTGTAAGGTAAATTATGCAGGCACAACGCATATTTTCATTTAGCGGTATGCGCCAAGTTATAGTTAGATGAAGTTGGCAATCTTTAAAATTGTCTTTGGGTTTAGTTTTTGGTTGCGGTAATTTTCCAATAAATCCGAGAAGAAAGTGCCTATGAATGTAGATGCTCTTTCGGTATCATTTCGGACGCGAGTTCGACTCTCGCCATCTCCAATCTTTTGAAGTTTGAGCCGTACTCCGATGGAGTAGGCGAAAAGAAGAAGCAAAAGGATGTGAGAGCATGGATGGCGTTGCGTTGAGCAACGGCAGACAACTCAACTCTCTGCAAGGACGACGTAGAAATTTACGAAGCCCCCGACTCGGACAAAAGAATGCAAAAATCTATTTTACCTCATTAACGGAAGGTACAATTAAAGTATCTTTTGAAGGCTCTAAAGGCATTGTGCTTATCGGGTTATCCGTTTGCTCTTTAATTTCGGTATTTTGTTCAATATCAGGTTCTTCAACCTGTTTTTCATCAATCGTTTGAGTTGGTTCGCTTATCTCTTCTTTTGGTTGTTCAACTGTTTCTTTTTTAACTTCTTTTTTGTGTTTTGAAAAAAGATTTTTTATTGATGATTCTTTAGCCGTTTCTTTTTTTGGAAGCATATTGGTGTCGCTTTTCAAATCTACGGCAGGAATTTCAGATGTTTCGGGGGATTGATTGGTATTATTTTCAACATTTAGCTCAACGGGCGCAAAGATACTTTCAACATTTTCCTGAGCTTTTTGAATTTCTTCTTGAGTTTCTTCGCTGTTTTGAGGAACTTCAACGTTTAAATTTTGACTATTCAAATCATTTGTTTGCACGGCATCTTCTGTTTGTTCAGAGGGAGCAGCAGGGGTTTGAGTTTGTTGCGCAGCCCGGGGAGTTTCAACATTTTGAGGCATTTGAATGGGAGCTAATCTTAATCTATCCAATGCGGGGAGTGTTTTTTGAACTTGTTCATCCGCAAAAACATTCACGCTTAAAACTAAAGATAATAAAAAACCCGTCGTCAAAAGTTTTTTCATAAATCCTCCTTTAGCAAAATTAATTTTAAGTTACAGATACATTTTAAACAATTTTTTGTTTTATTGTCCAATTTGTAAAGTTTTTCTTAAAAAGTCGGAAGCATCATGGTGTCCGTAAATCTTGTTGTATAATCAAGCGCTCTTTGATGATTAATTTCACGTGAATCAAGCTTAATTTTTCTTGACTGATATTTTGCCGCTTCTTTTTCCGCTTCTTTAATTTTATCTGATTTTTTCATATTCTCTACATCAATAAGCGAAGTATTATCTTCAATTACATCAATTCTGACTCCCGAATCTTGAGGCATAATCGGAATTTGTTCTTTTGCTAAAACAGGACTTAGCGCAAAGAATACAAGCAAAAACAACACTTTTTTCATAACTTTATTACACCCTTTCTTATAACTTTATAATCATCATTTTTACATAATATTACGGTCGAAGGCAAATTTGAATTTTCATCAACCGATATTGGTTTTACTATTGTAGCACAAAAAGAAAATTTTTCGAGTGCTTCTTTATAATTTTTAACGGGATCATCCCCTGAAACATTACAGGATGTTGTTGCTAAGACTCTATTTTTTGTGTAGTTAAGGGCATGGAAAAAATCGGGGCTGTTTGGTATTCTGATACCTACTGTATTTTGGTTTGATGTAATATAAAAAGGACACAAATCCGATTTTTCAAAAATCAAAGTAAGTGCACCGGGAAGATATTTTTCAATAAGTTTTTGAGCATAATCAGGTATTTTTTTAATATATTTTTTAAGATTGTTTATATCATCGCTCATTAAAATTAAAGGTTTTTTTTCATCTCTTTTTTTTATTTCATATATTTTAAAAACAGCATCCTTATCTTCCGGGTTTGCCCCGAAACCCCAAACGGTGTCTGTTTTAAATGCTAAAATTTCCCCTTTTTTAAGCATTATTTTCGCCTTTTTTGAATTTTGCCGTAATCTTATCTTTTAAATCTTCCAGATATTCAACTTTTAAAATATGAGCAAAGCAAATATAACAAACAAGAGCAATAAGATTAACAATTAAAACTTTTACGATTTTTAAAACAAAACCATCCGCCAAAATTGAACTTAATCCTAAGTTTATAAAGTAGCCGATAACAAATGTTAAAAATGCGCACAATAATATTTTTGAAACCTGATATAAAAACGCTCTGTATCCGATTGAAATTTTCTTTCTTATCAAAAATGCCAGAAGCGACCCGTTTATTATAGTAATAAATGTCGTTGAAAGGGCAATACCGTTTATTCCTAAGGGTCCTGTTAGAATTGAGTTGAATATGAATTTTAATAAAATTGAGCCGATTGCAATAAAAAACGGAGTTTTTGAATCATTAAAAGAATAATATAATCTTGTAATTGAGTCCCTAAACATATAAGGAATTATTGATAAAGATATGAAAAACAATACATCCGCCACCATAAGAGTTGCTTGATGAGAAAAAGCCCCCCTTTCAAGAGCAATCGAAATTAAATCCACTCTTGATACAAATATAACCACCATCATAAAAGTACCCGCCAAAATCAAAGAGCCGACCCCTTTGTTAAAATAATGGCGGACTTCATCATATTTTTTCTGGGCTACAAGCCTTGAAAACAAAGGAAATAATGGTACTAAAAGAGCCGAGAGCATTAACCCTACGGGAAATTGAAAAATTCTGTTTGCATAGCCGTATGCAGTCCATTGCCCTTCCAGTAAACCTGAAGCAAAGAAAATATCAACATATATTCCGATTTGCCCGATTGTAGAAGATAAAAATGCGGGCATTAAAAGCTCGAGTATTTCGTTGAAATTTTTATTATGAAAAAAATCAAAAGCGGGTTTAAAAGTATATCCTAATTTCATCACAACGGGAGTTTGTATAAGAAGCTGAAGAAAAGCACCTATTGTTGTACCAAGCGCAAGATAAAAACCCGTTTTATCTCCGTTTGAAAAAATTAAAGTAAGAATTATACCGATTGACATCATTGAAGGAGCAATGTTAGGAAGCAAAAACTTGTTATATGTTACCAAAATTCCGTAATATAGCCCTAAAAGCGCACCTATAACGATAACCAGACACATATTCTTAAGATGATATGCCGCCAGATGAGATAATTCGGGGGAAGCTTGAGATATGATGACATTCATAACCTGCTGAGGGAAAAAGAAGCAAACAAGAGCAATCAGACCGAATATTAAAATTGAAAACGTTTCATAAGTATTGAAAAGTTTTTTAACTTCTTTTGGCGGTTTTATCGTAAAATCTTTTATTAATTTTGAAAAAACACTGACTGTGGCGCTGTGAAAAGGACCGCCCATACCGCCCAATATAACAATCGCAAGTGCGGGAATTTGATAAGCATAAAAATATGCATCCGATACAAGACTTGCGCCGTAGTATTTTGCAACAAAAATATCCCGAAGAAAACCCGCAATTTTAGACAGCAGGATAACTATAACAATAAGCCCTGCGCTCCTTAAGAGTCCTTGACCTTTTGTGTTATTAATTTCTTTGCTTTCTTCGGACATTTAATTAAATTCCACCCTGTAGATTAAATATTTACCTTTATTTTCACGTTTTAAAGGAGCAAAATTTATAGTATTCAAACCCTCTTTTAAATATTGCGTAATATTTATTTTGATTACTTTATTGCCTGATGTTAAACTTTTTGTGTCTTGAAACTGATATTCATTAATTGAAAAAGGAAAGTCGTTTACCCCTCTTTTGTTATTAATTAGCAGATATACCGTGTTAAACGTTTTTGGGGCATAATAAAATTCATATTTATAAGGAATGTTATATTCATTATATAAAACCGTGACGGGAAGTGTGGAAAGTTTAATATTTGTATAATAATGTTTTAAAATTTCGGGATATTTTTTCCCGTTTCGAGCCATATTATATGCGCCGAATTGGCTCATTCCGACACCGTGTCCGAAGCCTCCGCCGATTAATTTAAACTCTGAAGGGTATTTTTCGTCATCCCCGAAGTCAAAAAACTTAAACCCTTCTTTTTCTTCATTTTCACTTTTTTCTTCAAGAGCTTCGCTTCCTTTTGTTTCAACAAAAAAGTTTGCGCTCGGAAGCATTGCATTGTTTTTCTTTAATACTCTTCTGATGCCGAGCTCTTTTTTTATTCTGTATGTACCTGTTTTAGATACTATTTCAAGTTCGGTGATTTTGCCCGATTGAGTTCTTTTAACGGGTTTTATTTCTTTTAAACCTTCAAGTTTAATATCTCCGTCATATTTTGGAATGACAAGCTGGGCTTTTGATTGCTCCTGAAGCGTATTATGGAGAATTTCTTCCAATTCTTTTCTTGTAAATTCAAACTCCCATCTGAATTTTGGAGAGTTTGTATCAAAACCGCCCGTTTTTGACGTATAAAAATCTTTAACATCTTTCTCGGTTTTTAGGGGAGCTTGTTTTTCGCTGTCATATCTTGCTTTAAGATAAGGATGCATATCGGATTGCACTCCGTTTCCGAAAACATCATCCCAATCATCCGTAATTCCGGGGCTTGTGGAAAAATAAAGAGCGCTTATTGGTTTTTCGTTATAAATTGCATAAATTCCTTTTGTTTCATCAACCGCCTTATCGGATATTTCTCTGTATGAATTTACTCCGTAATAAACTTGAGATGCCGTTGAATCAACAACATCATAATCAGGTGAAATTTTTGCGCTATATGCATAATTTCTTGCGGCAACAGCCTGTGCTTTAAGAGCTTCAAGCCCGAAAGATACAGGCATTTCATTAGGTACAACCCCTTTTAAATAGCTTTGTATATCTAAAACATTTATAATATTAAATCCGTTAGGGTTTTTTGAACTTATTCTAAGCTCAATCATACCGTCATATTTTGCACCGTCGCCTTTTCTGTTAAGTCCGGGAATTTCAATCGGAGAATTAGAGCTCAATAAAACCGGACCTTTAAGTCTTTCATATTTTAATTCATCGTCTGTATAAACGCTAAAAAAGCCCTCGTCAAGTTTAACTTCAATAAGTTTATTTTCTTCAACGGGCTCAATTTGGATGTTTTGTGACATATCAACAATTGAAATTTTGGATGTTGATTTTAATTTTACGCTCGTGTGCACCCAGTTAGAAAAACTTTGATTTGAAATACCGACTCTTATTACATCCTTCCTCTCAAGCGCAAATGTAAAATCAGAAACAAATAAAAAAATAATTAATGCAAATAAAATTTTAATTTTCATACAGCTAATTTTACAATTAAAAATTATTAATGTAAAATTAGTTTATCAAATTTATTATTTACAGGGAGAAAAAATGTCCGGCGAAGAAAATCTTAAAAAATTAAGCTATGCACAGCTTTTAAATTTCTGCATAGGGTTTTTTGGTCTGCAGTTTGCATGGCAGATGAGAATTATACTATCGGGGCCTCTAACCGAATCTTTAGGCGCAAGTCCTCTTTTATACGGTCTTATATGGCTTGCGGGACCTGTTACGGGGATTGTGGTACAGCCTATAATAGGAGCTCTTTCCGATAATACCTTTACGAGATTTGGAAGAAGAATACCTTATCTTTTCTTTGGAGCGTTATTTGGTGCAATTGGCTTAATTTTATTACCGAAAAGCCAATTTATAAGCACTTTGTTCGGCGAAAATCATCCCGTTTGGCTTGCTCTTTTTATATCCGCAATATTTATATGGATAATCGATGCTTGTGTTAATGCGGCACAAGGTCCATACAGAGCGCTTATTCCCGACAACATCCAAAAAAATCAGCATGCTATTGCAAATTCTTTTTTAAGTTTCGCAATCGGTCTGGGCTCTGTTGTTGCGGCAGGAGCAGCACCGTTATTGAAATCAGTATTTAATTATCAGATGAGCGTTGATCAGCAGTTCAGCATGGCAGGTATCGCCTTTATTTTAGGCATGCTTTGGACTTGTATTACATTCAAAGAAAATATTCCGACAAAAGAACAATTGGCGGAAAAAAAGCTTGAAGCAAAGAAAACAGCTTCAAAACCTTTTATAGAAAACGTTAAAGACTTTTTAAGCTCATCCGGCGAAGTCGGAAAAATATGCACAATCCAATTTTTCACCTGGATTGGTTTAATGTCTTTGTTGATATTTTTTACTCAATATGTCGTTCATATTCTCTATCAAGTGCCAAATACGGTAGGACTTGAAGATAACGTAATTTCAATATTTGAAAAAACTCAAATTGAAGCTCAAAACTTTGCACAAATATGTTTTGCATTTTTTAATTTAATCTGCTTTGTTGTGGCAATTCCGATAGCCAAAATGGCTGAAATCAAAGGAAATAAAAGAGTTCATGCAACATCCCTTGCGATTATGGCTTTTGCATATCTTCTTATGGCATGCCTTCCAAACAAAGTAAGCGTATTTATGGCAATGGGTTTGGCGGGCATCGGCTGGGCTTCAACTTTATCTTTGCCTTTTGCAATGCTTTCAAAATATATAAAAGAAGGCACGGAAGGCTCTGCTATGGGTATTTTTAACATATTCATTTCAGCGCCTCAGGTATTGGTATGCACGCTGTTAGCTTGGTTTATCAATATCTCGGTATACAAAATGGGTGAATATACAAACAATCACTGGGATTATGCCTTTTTATTCGGCGCTTTAATGCTTATAATTTCAGCATTTATTACAATGAGCATTAAAGAAAATGACAAATAATTATTAAATTTGTTGTCTTAGAATATTATTGGGATACAATTATAATATGGATGAAAATAAAGAAAATCTGCTATATTTTTTAGACAATAAACCATATATCAATATAACAAACGCATGCACAAATGCATGTGTTTTTTGCGTTAGAAATCAAAAAGAAGATGTTCAGGGAGCAAAGCTTTGGCTTGATAAGGACAATATAACCGCAGATGATGTTATAAAACAGCTTGAAATCAATAAAGAAAAACTTAAAAATTCCAATGAAATTGTTTTTTGCGGATACGGAGAGCCTCTAATCAAATTAAATGAAGTAATCGAGATATCAAAATATATAAAAGAAAATTTTCCTGATTTAAAAATTAGAATTAATACAAACGGGCATGCAAACGCAATTCACAAGAAAAATACTCTGCCTCTGCTGGCTCCTTATATTGATTCAATATCAATAAGCCTTAATGCTCAAAATGAAGAAATGTACAACAAAATCTCAAATCCCAAAATCAATAATGCTTATGAAGAAGTAAAAAGGTTTATAAGAGCATGTGTTGAAGAAAAAATTCCAACAACGGCGACAATCGTATCAAAAGTCGAAAATTATCCCGTTGACGAGTCAAGATGTGAAATAATTGCAAAATCCCTCGGCGCAAAATTCCGCTCAAGAGAATGGATTAAAAACGGTTATTAATAAAAAAATAATAAAAAGAAAGGTAGATAAATTATGAACAATTTGGACAAAATCATGAAGCCAAAATCCGTAGCGGTAATCGGTGCTTCCACAAAGCCGAAAACAATAGGCTCTGAAATCATGCAAAGATTAAGAGATTATAAATTTAACGGAAACATTTATCCGGTTAACCCAAAAGGCGGAATAATAGAAGGTTTTCAAGCTTATACATCAATAAATGAAGTCCCTGGCGAAGTTGATTTAGCACTTATTGTTGTAAATGCTAAATTCGTTCTTGATACAATTGATCAATGCCACCAAAAAGGCATCAAAGGTCTTTGCATAATTACTGCAGGCTTTAAAGAAACAGGAGCGCAGGGTGCGCAAATGGAAAAAGAGCTTTTAGCAAAAGTTAAAGAATATGGTATGAGATGCGTTGGTCCTAACTGCCTCGGCGTATTAAATACACATCCTAATATTTCAATGGATGCAACGTTTGCGGAATCTCTCCCCGTTAGAGGCGATATAGGTTTCGTATCTCAATCTGGCGCTTTGGGCGGCGGCATTTTAAATATATTAAAAGACTTAAATGTAGGTTTTGCTCAATTTATCTCAATCGGCAATCAAGCTGATGTTAACGCTGAAACAGCTTTGGAATATTGGGAAAACGATGATGACGTTAAACAAATTCTTTTATATATGGAATCAATTCAAAACCCTGCTAATTTCAGAAAATTAGCTACAAGAATTTCAAAGAAAAAACCGATTGTTGCTCTAAAAGCCGGTCGCAGCGCAGCAGGAGCTTCGGCAGCTTCTTCTCACACGGGCTCATTAGCCGGTGCCGATAAAGCGGCAAATGCCCTTTTAGCTCAATCAGGAGTTATAAGAGAATATTCATTAAAAAATCTTTTTGCAACGGCAAAAGTATTTTCAAACTGCCCGATTCCAAAAGGCGACAGAGTTGCAATAATCACAAATTCAGGCGGTCCCGGAATTATGGCAACGGATGCAATTTGTGAATACGGACTGCAAATGGCAAAAATTACGGATGCTACAAAAGACAAATTGAGAAGCTTCCTGCCATCTGCAGCAAGTGTTAAAAACCCGATTGATATGATAGCTTCAGCTCCGATTGAACACTATCAACAAACATTGGAAACGGTAATTGCCGATGAAAATGTTGATATGATTGTGGTAATTTATTTACCGTTCTTGGGCTTAAAAGACATTGACGTTGCACGTGCCGTTATGGAAATTAAGGCTAAAAATCCTCAAAAACCTGTTTTAGGCGTATTTATGACAACATCCGGCTTCTTTAGCGAATTATCAAATATGGAAGTTAACATGCCGTTCTTTATGTATGCCGAAGAAGCAGCAGAAGGACTTCACAGATTAAATCAACAAAGATTATGGCAAAACCGCCCCGAAGGCAAAATTCCTTCATACAATGTAAACAAAGCTCGTGCCGAAGAAATTATGAAACAATCATTAAAAGAAGGCAGAGCTCAATTAACAACCCGTGAATCAATTGATGTATTGGATGCTTACGGCATAAGAGTTTGCAAATCGGGTTTTGCGGTAAATGTTGATGAAGCAATCTCGATAGGCAACTCTATCGGATATCCCGTTGTTATGAAGATGACATCTAAAACAACATCTCACAAAACGGATGTAGGCGGTGTAAGAGTTAATATTCAAAGCGCAGAACAGTTGAGAGATGAATACAACGACTTAATTCAAAAATTAACCGAAAAAGGACTTATAGACGGTCTTGAAGGTGTTATCATACAGGAAATGGTTAAAGGAAACCGTGAAATGGTAGCAGGTATTGCAACAGACCCTCAATACGGTCCTATGATGATGTTCGGCTTAGGCGGTGTATTTATTGAAGTTATGAAAGACGTAACGTTCAGAATTGCTCCTTTAACAGATATTGATGCATCAGAAATGATTAAATCCGTTAAAGCTTATAAGCTCTTAGAAGGTGCAAGAGGTACAACTCCCGCTCAAATGGAACAAATTCAAGAAACATTATTGAGATTATCTCAACTTGTAAGCGATTATCCGTTTATTGATGAATTGGACATCAATCCTTTGCTTATCAGCGAAAAAACAGGAGAAGGCATTGCAGTTGACGGACGTATTAAAGTACGCCTTGAAGAAGCTTGTGAAAAGCTCGGTGTTTCAGCTTGCTCTGCTTGTGCCGTATAATTAAAGTTAAATCAAAATAAAAGCCCTTCAAGACTGAAGGGCTTTTAATATACGGATATAAAAATGCCACAAGGTATAACTCTTGCGGCATTTAAACTTGAAATTATTCTTATTAACCTCTGATACCCAATTTTTTAACTAATTTACGGTATTTTTCAAGGTCAGCGTTTTTAAGATAGGTTAACATACCTTTTCTTCTTCCGACCATAACCAAAAGACCTCTTTTTGCCTGAAAATCTTTTTTGTTGGTTTTTAAGTGTTCGGTTAATTCGGTAATTTTTTGAGAAAGCATAGCGATTTGAACTTCAATATTACCGCTGTCTTTTTCGTTTTTGCCGAATTTTTTGATAATTTCTTGTTTGTTTTTCAAGTTAATAGACATTTTTTGTTTCCTTATTTTAAATTGTTATACTTTAAGCTTCATCAGTATAACTAAAACATGAAAAAAAATAAATTTTTTTTTGAATTTTATTTGTCTATTGTTAATCTTTCTAAATATCTGACAAATCTAACAAGAAAATTTTCATCATTTTTTGATATTGAATCAACAAGAACGGTAAGACTTTGCGCTCTGATACCCGCTAAAATATCGCTCAGGGGTCTGTCGCCAATCATGGCAGCTTCTTTCGGCTCAATATTAAAATCACAGCATACATCATATATTATTTGGGGATTTGGTTTTTTTGCATTTGAATAAATCGGAATATCAATCTGGGCTCGGGCTGTATCAATATAATCTTTGTTTTTATTGTTCGTTATTATCGCAAGCTTAAAATTTGTTTTTAAATCGTTTAAAAATTGAAGTGTTTGAAAAGAAAATTTCCCGCTTTTTGATTTCATAAGGGTTGAATCTAAGTCGAAAAACAAGGCTTTGATTTTCCTCATTTTCAATTCATATATATCAAGGTCATAAATTGATTCGATATTGTAATCCGGTCTTAAAAACATAATTAAACTTCTTTCATTCCTTTTGTTCTGATTAGTGCGCAGCTATACTCCATAAGCCAATTTTTATCTTCATAAGACAAGGTTAAAATTGTTTCATCATTAGTATTTGCACAGTCAACCTCACCTTTTTTGGGATGAGTAATTTTTACAACTTTAGCCATTGTTGAAAAATTCGGAGTTATAATTTCAAATTCATCATTTAATAAAATTTTGTTTTTAATTAAAACCTCAAAGTTAAAGTCATCAATTTTCTTTTGAACTATTCCCAAAAAATCAGCACCGGCAAGCCCTTTTGAAATATCATAAGAATATGTTGAAGAGTCGTTATTGCCCCCGAAAAATCCTTCGGTGTAACCTCTGTTGCCGACTTTTTTAAGCTCAAGAAACGCTTCGTCTTCCGAAATTTTGCAATCAATTAATTGTCTGTATGCTTTTGCTGCGGCGCTTACATAATACAGGCTTTTTGTTCTTCCTTCAACTTTAAATGAATCTATACCCAAATCGCACAATTTTTTAATGTGGTATACAAGGCACAAATCTTTAGTAGACATTATATGAGAGCCTTTATCGTCCTGAACAATTTCAAAATATTCCCCGGGACGAGTTTCTTCAACAAGTTTATAACTCCATCTGCAAGCTTGAGCACAATTGCCCTGATTAGCCCTGCGTTCACCGTTTGTCATATAATCCGACAAAAGACATCTTCCCGAATATGCCATACATTGAGCGCCGTGTATAAACATTTCAAGTTCGATACCCTCGGTATTTTCTTTAATATATTTAATTTGCTCATAAGATAACTCTCTTGCAAGAATTACTCTTTTTGCTCCCATATCTTGCCAAAATTTAACTGCTTGCGAGTTTAAAATGTTTGTTTGAGTTGATATATGAATATCAATATCGGGAATATTTTCTTTTACGAGTCTTAAAACACCAAAGTCGCTTATGATAAGCGCATGGGGCTTAGCATCTTTAATTACTTCCAATGTTTCATAGAGCTTTTTTATATCTTTATCGTATGCAAAAATATTAAGAGTGCAGTAAACCTTTTTATTAAGAGAGTTTGCGATATTAACGGCTGTTTTTAAATTGGTATCGTCAATCAGTTCGCCTTTTCTCATTGCACGGAGCGAAAAATCAACAAGCCCCAGATATACTGCATCTGCGCCATAGCAAAAAGCATATTTCATTTTTTCTATACTGCCTGCGGGCATTAATAATTCGCTCATAAAGAAATTTTATCATAAAAAACCGCTTGGATAAAATCGGGGTTATTTTATGTTTTTTGTTTTATTTGGTAAATGCACTTAAAAATATTACTCGCTACGGTTAAAAGATTGATGACAAAAAATAAAAAAGGAAAAAGTTTAAAATTAAATAAAAATATTAAAAAATTATTTATGATATATTTATATAAAAACAAAGGAGTTTTAATGAAAAAGATTTTATTTTTGTTATCTTTAATAATTTTATTAACCGCCTGCACAAAATCGGCACCAAACAAAATATCCCCCGAACAAAATGACAACAGTCCCGTTCTTGTTTTATTTTCATCTCCTTCAAATTCCGAAAATAAAATCTGGGTGGGAACTTTTCAGCTTGCATTTAATGATTTTAAAAAATATATAGTAAAACACGATGTAAAATTTCAAGGGGAAGAAGAAACACCCGATTTAGAAGGTTTAAACAAAGCCGAATTTAATAAGTCAATGCTCAATGAAAATTCATACTATACAACATACGGCGAAGTTAAACCCGAAGAAAAAGAAAAAATAAAAAAAGCAATTAAAGAAAAGTTCAACGAAACGTCCGATATTCTTGATTTAATTGATTGGACGGAAAAAAAAGGCGATTATTACACCTATGCAATGCTCAAAAAAGAATTTAATTTTCCAAATGCATTTGATATCTTAGAGCCTTCTTCTTTTAATAATTCAGTTGAGCAATATAAATTTTTCGGAATTAATAAAGAATCGTCGCCTGTTTTGAAGAAAAATGTTACCGTTCTTTTTTATAACAATGAAAACGATTATGCGGTTAAATTAATTACAAAAGAAGGGGATAATATTTATTTATATAAAACAAAAAGCAACAATAGCTTAAAATCCCTCTACAATGAAATGATACAAAAACAAAAAAATTATAACGGAAAAACTTTTTTAACAAAGCAGGATACTCTTAAAATTCCGTATCTTAAAATAAACGAAACAAAAGAATATCCTTTTTTATGCGATAAAATAATTGAAAATACAACTCCTCCGCTAAAAGTTAAAAAAGCGCTTGAAACCATACGGCTTGAATTAAACGAAAAAGGAGGAAAAGTTAAATCCGAAGCCGTTATTGTAGCAACCGAAAATGCAATTATGCTTGAAGAAGAAAACAGACATTTTGATTTTGACGAAACATTTGTTATGTTCCTGACGGACAGCGGGAAAAATGACCCCTATTCAGCTTTAAGAATAAAAAATATGAAAGGTATGCAATAAAATGAAAAAATTTCTAACAATCCTCTTTTTATTAATGTTTACAACTATTTTGGGTGCTTTTGCACAAAACAATGCTCTTGAAATTTTGACTCTTTTCTCGTCAAAATCAAACTCTCAAAACAAACTATGGGTGGGAACTTTTCAACTCGCTTATAATGATATGAAAAACAATATAGTAAAAAGAGATATTAAATTTCAGGGCGAAAGACCTTCTTACAATCTGAAAGGATTAAACAAGGGCGAATTTAATAAGTCAATGCTTGATGAAAACTCATATTATACAAGCTATGGACTTGTTTCATTTGAAGAAAAAGAAAAAATAAAAAACGGTATCAAAGAAAAATTCAATGAAACATCCGATATCCTTGATTCAATCGATTGGACTCCCGAGCCTTTTAAATATTATGCTTATGCAATGCTCAAAAAAGAATTTGAATTTTTAGAGCCCTTTGATGAACTTCAAAATTCATCTTTCAATAATTCAAAAAAAGAATATAAATATTTTGGAATTAACAAAAAATCAAAAGGAATTCTTGACGAAAACGTAAAAGTGTTGTTTTATAACAATGAAAACGATTATGCCGTACAGCTTTTAACAAAATCGGGCGACGTTTTATATCTGTACAGAAATGACTCCGATGATAAATTAAATTCTTTATATAATAAAATGAAAAAACAATCCGAAAAATTTAAAGGTGAGAAAATATTTTTAAGTAAAGATACTTTAAAAGTTCCGAATTTAAAAATAAATGAAGAAAGAAAATACCCGGAATTATGCAACAAAAAAATCAAAGGAACGGATTTATATTTTTCGGATGCAATTGAAACCATACAGCTTGAGATGAACAATAAAGGCGCAAAAGTAAAATCGGAAGCCGCAATTATTATGAAAATGGCATTGGCGCCTAATTTTGTAAACGAAAAACCAAGACACTTTAATTTTGATAAAACATTTGTTTTATTCCTTGTTGACAAAGGGAAAAATGACCCTTATTTAGCACTGGGAGTTAAAAATTTGGAAAATTTACAATAGTGTTATAAAAAAAATAATCCGGGAATTATTATATTGAAGCGCTCGACGTTCGTGGACTTAAAACCCCTCGACTGCCTGCGCCATGATGATTAATTGTTTAATCTGTGATTAAAAGCTCCCTTAAAGGGAGCTTTTATTTTGCAAGTTTTCTTTTCATATAAATAGATGATTTATTTTCAAACCATATAAAGCATAATTTTATAGAAGTAACATACTGTTAAACAGTTTAGAGCTTTATAATTGAAATTTTATTCAAAACACAAGAGAGTTTCCCCAAAAAGAGAACGATACCATTATGACAAACGCTCAAAAAACATTAGATGAAGCAACAAGTGCTCACCAAAGATATTTATTAAAACCAAGCAAGGAAGATTTAACCCTTGCCATAAACGGTTATATTGAAACAATAAAAGAAAATCCGCAGCAGACAAGCGCATATTACCACCTTGCAACCCTTCTGCACAAAAACGGTCAAATAGGTCTTGAAAGCGCAATAGAACAGTGCACAAAGGCGGTATCAATTAACCCCGAAGATGCAAATGCGCACATGTATTTGGGATATTTTTTATCACTTAATCAAGAGTTCGACAGGGCAAAAAATGAATTTCGGCAAGCAATTAAGTTAAATCCTTCAATGGGACGAACACGGCTTGTTTTGGCTTTAACAATGCTGGAAAAAATTAAAACTCTTAAGTCAAAATCGGAATTAAACGATTATACCAATGCGCTATACTACGGTGTTACCGGCGGGTTAATGAGTATTTTTGACACAACAGGCATAAAACTGCTTGTAAAAAATATTAAAGAAGATATTAATTTCATAAAGCAAAATATATTGGGAAGCATATTTGAAAAAATCAAAGACGAAAAAAGGGCGTATAATATATATTTAAGCACTGTTGATAACTCAAAAAAATCAATAAAACTTTATGAAAAAATGGCGCATATCGCAATCAAAAAAAATCGTCATGATATTGCGCTCGATTGCCTCAATAACGTTGTAATTTTATCAAACAATGATCCTTCTAAAATCATCAATGCAATAGAATACATTGAAGCTCATCAGGAAGATAAAGTGGATGAATTGATTGATTATTACACACTTTTAGCAAATAAATATCCCGAATTTTCAAAATGCTATTATGAATTAGGTCATTTATATCTTAAAAAAAGCGAGAAAATTAATGCCTTGTCAGCTTTTAAACTTGCGCTTAAATATGACAAAAATAATCCTTACTATCAAAATTCACTCGCATATACTTATGTTCAATTAGAACAATATGACAGTGCAATTGAACTGTATAAAAAAGCTCTTGAAACAAACCCTAACGACGAATGGTCCTCTGTTGTCGCTCAGGCATTAGCCGCAATTTATCATCAAATCAAAGGAAATTCAACCGCAGCAATATCAATGCTTGAAAATGCACTTCATCTTACTAAAAATAAATCACAAATTTATGAAGCAATAGCAGATATCTATTACGATATTGAAGATTTGGATAATGCGCTTGAATATTATCAAATGTCGCTTGAAGAAGATACGAAAAACCCGAAAATTTATTCCCGTCTTGCAATGGTATATTGGGAGCAGGATTTAATAGAAAAATCAATTATATTCTACTCTAAAGCGCTTGAACTTGACCCCGGATATGATATTGCATATAACAACCTCGGAGTAGTGTTCTTAGACGGTTTAGGAGATGCTTCCCGTGCCATTGAATACTTTAAAAATGCAATTGAAATAAATCCTAATTATACTCTTGCCTGCTTTAACCTTGCAAGAAGTTATGAAGCCGAAGGAGAAAAAATTCAAGCCGCAAAACAGTATCAAAAAGCACTTAATCTAAATAAAGAAAAAGAAGAACTGGATACGCAAATGATAGAAGAAAGACTATATAAGCTCTTTGAAACATAAAAGAAAAAATTATAAGCCGTCATTAGAAATATAAATATGAAAAAAAAGCTTAAAAAAATATTTCAATCAACAATTGTGCGCCTGACAAGTCTTGCGCTCATTTTAATATTTTTATTAAGTCTGTTTTTATTTTTTGACTTTTATAAAAGGCAATATAATAAGATAAAAGGTTATTATTGGATTCATCAGGGCGATATAGCGTTTAAAAAAGCGGATTTACAGCGTGCAATCAACTGTTATGAACACGGGATTAAACTTCACCCCGCACATTATCGGGCAATGTATAATCTTGCAAATATTTATGTTGTTTATGAAGATTACTATTCCGCTCTGAAAAACTATGAAAAAGCCCTGCTTGTTAACCCTCGATATGAGATTGCAAGGATAGATTACGCAATAATTTTATCCGAAAACTATAAGACGGATGAAGCTATTGAAGAATATAAAAAAGTTGTTGAAAATAAACCCATATTCATTAAAATCCCTCTCCTTGTCGACAATAAAAAATCCTATACACACAATCTTGGGGTGGCATATTATAATATGGGAGTTGCCTATAGGTCAAAATCACTGCTTCCCGGATTGTCTTCGCAAACAAAAAAACACTATCTTGAAGAAGCACAAAATTCATACGAACAGGCGGCAGACATTCTAAAATCATATAATGCAAATTATAATTTAGGACTTGTAAATCATCTTTTAAAAAACAATCATCAGGCAGGATACTACTATTGCAAGGCAATGGAAATTTCTCCGATGGAATATGAAGCACATTATAATCTCGGAGTGCTTTTAAATGATATGAAAAATTACCATGCCGCATCCGAAGAATTTAAAAAGGCCGGGCTTTTGCTTGACACAAAAGGAGACGGTGCAAAAACACGCCGTATTTATGATATACTTACACAAGTAAACCAAAAAATTGCCATAAAAGATGAAAACAGCCTCAAAAATTATAAAGAAAACGATAATTTCAAAACAAAATCAAAATATAAAGGGGGAAGGCTTATCATTGACGAAAATTCAAAAAGGGCGGAAAAAGAAATGATAAACAGCTTTAAGACCTGCTCCGGATATGAAATGTTCAAGGGGGCAAAATAATGGAAGTTCAAACACTATACGATTTTACATATATTCTGACAAAATCCTATGAAGATGCAATGAACAGAAAAAGCCTTACGGAAGGCTTTTTAAAAGCGCTGTCGTTGTTTTTTTCAATAGAAGAATTAAAAATATTTCTAATGGATGAATATTCTTACACCTTGAAAGATTTTATAAAGCCATGGGAAAATTTAATTGAAAACAAAGAAAATATTGAAATAAAAAAACATTTTGACGATTTTTTAATACAAAAAAGCACTTATGAAATAAAAGAAAATGTTTTATATTTTCCCATAACCCAAAAACACAAGACATTAGGAGTTGTTAAATTAAAGGCGAGAGAAGAAATCAATTCAAATAATGAATTTTTTAAAATTCTCCCTCTTGTGATAGCGCAAATTTCAATGTTAATATCAACCCTAAGAGGAAGCGAACAGATAAAAACAAGTTCAAAATTTCACCAAACGGTAAGAAACATTGCAAAAATAACCGAAACTCAATATGAACTTGACTATATTCTTCCGATAATGGGCGAAATGATAGACAGTTTTATATCCGAACACTTAATTTATATTTTTATCAAAAACAAAAATAAAAAAGAATATAAATTAATTTGGCCCAACAAATGTTCCGATAATAAAATATATGATTATCTTGAAGAAATTACCCCAAAATCAAGAACAATATTAAAACAAGAAGGAAAAATGGGTATATTCCCGCTCATAGTTGATTCAAAACCCTATGGCGCAATTGTTGCATATAACCACAGTGACAAAATTACATCAAAAGAAATTGAATATCTTGAAGAAATTCAATCACAGGCTCAAACAACAATTATGCGTGCAAAATCATATATAGAAGTGCTTGAATATGCAACGTTAGATGCACTTACGGGATACAACAACCGTCATCAATTTGAAAAAAGATTAAAAGAAACAACTTCAAGCGCAAAAAGACAAAACCAGCCCCTATGCTGTATTATGTCGGATATTGATTTCTTTAAAAAAGTAAATGATACATATGGTCATGCCGTAGGCGACTGCGTTCTTAAAAATGTTGCAAAAACAATCAAAAAAGAATTAAGAGAATCGGACATACCTTCAAGATATGGCGGAGAAGAATTTATTTTCCTTCTTCCTCACACAAACATTGAAGAGGCGGAAGTTGTTGCTCAAAGACTGAGAAAACAAGTTGAGGCAAAGAAAATCAATATTGAAGAATATAAAATTGAAGGAATAAAAGAAATTTCCGTTACCATATCAATAGGTGTGTCGCAATTTGACAAAAGCGACAAAGACCCTGAAAATCTTTATAAAAAAGCTGATGAAGCACTTTATGAAGCAAAAGAGTCAGGCAGAAACAGGGTTGTCGTTTATAATAAGAAATAATTCATCAAGCACTTTATCAACATAGAACTTATCTTTTGACGAAAATGCAAGAGTTTTATTTTGAAATTTTTTTTCAATTTCGGAAATTTTTCTTGAAATATCATTCCTTGAAATATAGTCGCATTTATTTAAAATGTTAATTGTTTTTATATTGTTAAATTGAAGCCACTCGTGCATTAATATGTCGTTTTTTTGTATGTCATGCCTGCAGTCCGTAAATTGAATTGCGCAAATCAAATTTTTTCTCTTTAAAAGATATTCTTCAAGGTTTTTCTGCCACGCCTGCGCTTCTGTTTTTGAAACCTTTGCATATCCGTAGCCCGGTAAATCCGCTAAAATAAAATCAGCTTTCTCTCCTTCAATTTGAAAAAGGTTGATAAGTCTTGTTTTCCCGGGGGTATTTGAAGTTTTTGCCAATTTTGACATGTTGGTGATTGTATTTATAAAAGACGATTTTCCGACATTTGAACGTCCCAAAAGCGCAAATTCCGGCAGATTAATTTCAAGGCACTGTTTAAGGTTTGGCGAGCTCAAAAGAAACTTCGCTTTTTTTATTTTCATTTGATGTTATTGCCTTTCTCTGATTCATCTTTCTTTTATACACAACACTGCTTAAAAGGTTATATGCCGCTTCATTATTAATTAAGTTTATGTTTATTTTTTCATCCGTGAGCTCAATATTGATAGATTTGGTAGAAATAAAATCAGACTTAAAGCCCGTTATTTGTATTATTCTGTTTTTTAAAACAGACAACGGTAAGGCAATAAATTCTTCAAACGAGTCCATGATTTTATTTTTACTTTTCATCAAAAATATTATAACAAATAAGATAATTTTTTTGTATAATTATTAAAACAGTTTTAAGTTAAATAAAGGAAAAAAAATGTATCATGAAATAACACCCGAGGGTTTTGGAATAGCGATTGAAAAAGAAAAAGACCTCTTTAGCGAACAATCACCTTATCAAAAAGTTGATGTATTTTCTTCACGTGCATTCGGAAACGTATTAACATTAGACGGCTTGATGATGGTTACTCAAAGGGACGAGTGCTTCTATCATGAAATGATTGTACATATTCCCATGCTAACCCACAAAAACCCCGAAAACATCCTTGTAATCGGCGGGGGAGACGGCGGCACGGTAAGAGAATTATTAAAACATCCCGAAGTTAAACACATTGATATGGTTGAAATTGATAAGGCAGTAATAGATGCTTCCAAAAAATTCTTCCCCGAAGTATCCTGCGGTCTTGATAATCCAAAAGTGTCCGTGCGTATTGAAGATGCGGTTGAATTTATAAAAGACAAAGAAAATATCTATGATATTGTTTTAATTGATTCAACAGACCCGATAGGCCCCGGGGAAGGCTTGTTCAACGAAGGTTTTTATAATAACGTTAAAAAAGCACTCAAAAAAGGTGCAATCGTAACCCCCCAAACGGAAGGTCCTTTTGCGCAAAGCGAAAATATGAAAAAGACATACAGGCTTTTAAAGAAAGTATTTAAAAATGTTGCCCCCTACTGTTCTCCCATGCCCACATACCCCGGAGGATATTGGTCTTGGGGATTTTGCTCGGATAGCGTTGAAATACCGTTTGATTATAAACAAATCGATGAAAAAAGAGCACAAAACATTGAAAAAACCTGCAAAATATATAACAGAAAACTTCACTGTGCGGTATTTTGCGTACCTAATTTTGTAAAAGAACTGGCAGATGGAAAATAATTTAAAAACAGCTTTTCAAAAAAATCCTTTATCGGGTGAAATCACAATTCCGCCCGATAAATCAATTACTCATAGGGCGCTTATTTTAAGCGCTCTTGTAAAATCTGAAATTGAGGTTAAAAATATTTCCTTAGGCGAAGACTGTTTAAGGACTCTTGAAATATTTAAAAAATTGGGGATTAATTATCGGTTTTTATCAAAGAGGAATTTAATCGTTAATAGCTCGAAGGGGCTTATCATACCAAAAGAAAATACGGTCTTTGATTGCGGAAACTCGGGAACTGCCGCAAGGCTTCTGTGTGGGCTTTTTTCTTCTCTTGAAGGGATAAATTGCACTTTTATCGGAGATGAAAGTTTATCCAAAAGACCGATGAAAAGAATAATAGAGCCCTTAGGGCTAATGGGAGCGGAAATCAAATCAAACGATAATAAACTTCCTCTGATTATTAAAGGGAAAAAATTAAATCCCGTTGAATATAACAGCCCGAACGCTTCAGCACAGGTAAAAAGCTCAATCCTTCTTGCGGGGCTTAATACAAAAGGAATAACAAGGGTAAATGAGCCATATTTATCAAGAAATCACAGTGAAATTATGCTTGAATATTTAGGAGCGGATATTAAAACCGGAAAAGATGAAAAAGGCTACTTCTGCGAAATTAAAAAATCCGAGTTAACCCCCAAAAACATTGAAATATCGGGAGATATTTCATCTTGTGCTTTTTTTATGGTAATGGGCGCAATTGTGGAGAATTCCAAAATTACAATCAAAAATGTCGGCATAAATCAAACAAGGGCGGGAATTATTGATGTTTTTAAACAGGCTCAAATTAATTTTGAAATAAAAAACAAAAGAAAAATTTCAAACGAAGAAACCGCCGATATTACGGTTGAATACACTCCCGACATAAAACCTTTTAAAATTAACGGCGCACAAATTCCAAGATTAATTGACGAAATTCCCGTTTTAGCAATTTTAGCGGTGTGCGCAAAAGGTACTTCAATTATTTCGGATGCTTTTGATTTAAGAAACAAAGAATCGGACAGAATTAAAACAATTGTTGATGCCCTAAAGAGCCTTGATGTTGATGTTAAAGAGCTTGAGGACGGTTTTATAATTAAAGGAAAAGATAAAATAGATAAATCCGCAGTTCTTGAAACACATCTTGATCACAGACTTGCAATGAGTTATTTTGTTCTTTCTTTGATAAATAAAAAAGAAATGATAATAAAAGATTTTGATTGTATTAATACATCATTTCCGGAATTTATGGAGCTTGCGAAAGATTTGGGATATGGCAAGTAATTTTGATTTTTTAAAAAATATAGACAATGAACTCTATGAAACGATTGAGGATGCTCAAAAACTGTTTCGTGACGAATATTTTAATCAAGCCGTAATTCAGCTTAGAATTTTTGCCGAAAAAATGGCAAAAAATATTTACGGCGCATCTGTTAAAGATATGACGTTTGATGACATTTTAAACGCTCTTAAAGATAAAGCCCGAAACGAACGTGAAAAGGAATTTGTTGAAGATTTATTTTTTATTAAAAAACAGGGCAATAAATGTGCCCACGGCGAAACAATCGGAGTATCCGAAACCCTTGATACCATAAGAAGAGCATTTGAGGCTTCAATTAATTATGCGGCGGCAAAAAAATATTCAAAAAAAGTTGATAAACTTGTTTTTGATGAAACTCTCTTAATTACCCAAAAACCAAACAAAGAAGAAAAGCTTGTTGAAAAATACCTAAAAAGAGCTCAGCGAGAGCCCGAACTTTTTGATAAATACAGCGAAGAAGAAATCAAACCGAAAAAGAAACCCAAAAAAGAGACAAATCCGAAACAAGAAATCATTAAAGAAAAAATTAAAAAAGCAAAGAAAAATCTCAAAACAACGGTAAATAAAAAAGAAAAGAAAAGAAATAAAAGCCAAAAAAAGCAAAATCCCGAGATTTTGAAACATATTGTTTTTGTATTGTTTTGCGCTATGGCGTTAATTGTTTTAACCAAAATGCTGTTTTTATGGTAGATTAAATTTATGGAAGATAAAATTATATTTTTAGATTTTGACGGGGTTTTGTTTGATACTCTGAAAGAAGTTTATCTTGTAAGCAGAAATATCGCATTTGAAACGGATTTTCTTGAAGATATCAACAGCGAAGAATATAAAAGGTTTTCAAAGTACAAATACCTTGTTTACAATATTTGGATGTTTTATTATTTTAATCCGTTAATTTTTGAAAATGTTAAAGAAGATGAAATTGTTGAAAGATATCTTGCAAAAATTCAAAAAAGGGACTATGAAAAAGAAGAAGAATTTTGCGAAAAATTCTTAAAGGCGAGAGAATATCTTGTTAAAAATCACCCCGATTTTTGGAGAAATTTAGAAGTTCCCTATGATTTTTTCTTTAAAATTAAAGAATTATATGAAACCAAAAAACCAAATATATTTATAATTTCAAAGAAAAACAAAAAATCCATTCTTGAAAGGTTTGAAACATATAACTTTAAGCTTGATGAAAACAAGGTTGCAGCAAGAGAAATTCTTGCTTCATATTCAAGCAAAAATGAATATATGGAAGAATACATGGAAGCTCACAATTTTTCAAAAGCAATATTTGTTGATGATAATATCAACAACATAAAAACCGTAAATACAAAAAAAATCACTCCACTTCTTGCTCTTTGGGGTAATTGCGAGCCAAATGCCAAAGGATATAATCAAATTGAAGCATACAATAAAATAATTAATTTTTTAAAAGATAATATATAAGCGCAAATTTTTTTAATTTTTTGTTTTGTATGACAAGACTCTATTGAACTTCACCTAAAAAAATGTTATTATCTATCAAAACAAGGGAGAAATAATGGTAGATAACAAGGTTATAGCTCCTGTATCAAGTTTTAATTTTAAATCAGGCGATATCTCGGGTACCGCCGCAAAGTTGACTGAAGAAAAAAACGGACAGGGCGGGGAATATTTTGCTCAGGAGATGGAAGAGCAGGAAGAACAAAAAGAAACGAATTATCAAGACCGCTCGGCACAATTAAGAGCATCTTTGGACACTCTTGCTTCGGTTAATGCGGGCTCTCTTATGGTTGCAAAATATAAAAAAGAAAAAGAGCGCCTAAAAGAACTTCAAGATAAAATAAAAAAGAAATCGCAAGAAGAAAAAGAATTATCACAAGAAGAAGATGAAGCTCTTTATGATGAATAAATGTAAATAAAGTATTGCATTTTATTTTTGTTGTTATAAAATTAAAAACGTCAGAAATCCCAACATCGAACATAAAAAATCAGCTTTTTAAATAAAGTATATTTTTGTGTTCTTATTTATTTTTAGGGAAAATAAAGCAATAAAGAAATAATTAACTTAAGAAAGGTATATTAAAGTGGAAGAAAACAAAGAAATTCAAGAACAGGAAGTTCAAGATACAACTGTTGAAGAAACCGTTCCTCAAGAACAGGAAGTTCAAGAAGAAACAATTGAAAGCGCTACACGAGAAGATATTCAGGAAGCTCGTGAAGAAAGAAAAAGCACAAGAAAAAACAGAAGAAGAAAAATTGAAACAGTAGAACCCGCAGAATCCGAATGGAAAGAACAGGTTGTTCAAATCCGCCGTGTAACAAAAGTTGTAAAAGGCGGTAAAAAACTTTCGTTCAGAGCAATCGTTATCGTGGGCAACAAAAAAGGCTCGGTTGGTATGGGCGTTGCAAAAGCTGCAGAAGTTATCATAGCAATTCAAAAAGCTGTTGCGGATGCAAGAAAAAATCTCATTACCGTACCTTTATTCAATACAACAATTCCTCATATGATAACAGGACGCTCCGGAGCCGGCTCTGTTGTTTTAAAACCCGCTTCAAAAGGTACGGGTGTTATCGCAGGGGGCGCTGTTCGTGCAGTTCTTGAACTGAGCGGTGTTGAAAACATTTTATCAAAATCACTGGGTTCAAAATCACCTTTGAACGCTGCAAATGCTACATTAAACGCTCTTAAATCATTAAGAACATTCAAAGATGTTGCCGCTGTTCGCAACATCAGCGTAAAAGCTATGTTAGGACAAAAATAAATAATTAAAGGATAATAAAAATGGCTGATAAAAAAGTAAAAATTAAACAAGTAAGAAGCACTATCGGAGCAAGCGAAAAACAAATTAAAGTTGTTCGTGCTCTGGGCTTAACAAAAAAAGACCAAATTGTGGAACATACGGCAACTCAGGCAATTCTGGGAATGGTAAACAAAGTTCCTCATATCGTACAAGTTGTAGAATAATTTTTTAGGAAGGTAATAAAAATGTTAACTTTAGAAGATATAAGACCAAACGAAGGTGCAACTCACGCAAAAAAACGCAAAGGCAGAGGTATTGCATCAGGTCATGGCAAAACTGCCTGCCGTGGAAATAACGGTGAAGGTCAAAGATCGGGCAATTCTCACAAACGTGGTTTTGAAGGCGGTCAAATGCCCTCATATCGTCAAATGCCCAAATTGAAAGGTTTTAACAATAAATTCAAACAAATAACCGCTTCAATCAATGTTTCAAATTTAGAAAAATTTAATGCGGAAGTTATTGATTTAGAATATTTACAACAAAACAAAAAAGCCCACCCATCCGCTGTTGCATTAAGAGTGCTGGGTAACGGCGAAATAACTAAAGCAGTAACGGTAAAAGCAAGCTATTTCAGCGCAGCCGCAAAAGAAAAAATTGAGAGTGCAGGCGGAAAGGCAGAATTGGTATAATGCAGCAAAACATAGATTCAAATCAAGTTGTACAAAACTTGATGTCAAGCTGGCGCCAAAGCGGTCTAAAGCAAAAGTTAATATTTACTTTTGTAATTATCGCTCTGTTCAGACTTGGTGCACAGCTTCCCATATACGGTATAAATAATGAAGTATTTCAAAATCTTGCAAACGGAAACAATTTGATAGGCTTCCTTGATATGTTTTCAGGGGGTGCTCTGGGCAAAGTTTCAATATTTGCACTCGGCATAGGTCCGTATATTACTTCATCAATTATTATGCAATTGATGGCGGTAATTGTACCGTCATTAGAAAAGGCTCAAAAAGAAGACGGCGAAGCGGGAAGAAGGAAAATCCAGCAGATTACAAGAGTGTTTACAGTCGCCCTTGCACTGTTTCAATCTTTCATCTTTGCCCTTGCACTGTATAAGTTGCCGGGTGCAATTGTTCCCGATATAAATCCGATTGTATTCTTCTTAGGCTCTGCGGTTACTTTGAGCGCAGGTGCAATAATCGTTATGTGGCTTGCCGAACTTATCTCCGAAAAAGGTGTCGGGAACGGTGCATCATTATTAATTTTCATAGGTATCATAGCCGGCATTCCTCTTTATTGCGACAGAACAAAAATATTAATCAGCCAGGACAGAATGCTTCAAATGGGTCTGTTGTTATTAATTGTAATATTTTTGTTAACAATAATATTTATTATTGTATTACACGAAGCAGCAAGAAAAGTGCCGATAGTTTCCGCAAGACGTCAGGTAGGAAGCAAAGTTTACGGCGGGCAAAACACAAATATCCCATTTAAACTTAACCCCGGCGGCGTTATGCCCATCATCTTTGCCGTTGCAATATTATTGTTTCCCGCAACGGTTTTAGGTATAGTACAGCAAATGCATATCCAAAATGTTGTTCTTGCAAGTATTTTTGAAAAATTGAGTTTGTTATTCAGTGCAAATTCTTTTGCATATTATATAATCTATTTTGTATTGATTGTAACGTTGACATTCTTCTATGCATCAATAATTCCTTCAATGCAGCCAAAAGAAATAGCAAACAATTTGAAAAAATACGGCTCTGCAATCCCCGGTGTAAAACCCGGAAAACCCACTGCAGATAAGTTAAACGAAATTTTATCAAGAATAACATTAATTGGTGCACTGGCTTTGGGCATTATTGCCATGATACCTACGGTAGCTACAAAAATAACAAACATTACCACATTCCAGGGTATCGGTGCAACAAGCCTTATAATTCTTGTCGGCGTAGCACTTGATTTTATCAATCAAATCAAAACACACATGCTGGCAAAAAATTATGAAAGCTTCTTACAGCAATAAACAAATAAAGGAACAAATGAAAAAAGTATTTATATTTTTAGGCCCTCCGGGCTCGGGTAAAGGTACACAAACATCAAGATTATCAGATAAACTATCTATACCTCATATAGATACGGGCTCGCTTTTAAGAAAAAATATAGAAGATAAAACACAGCTCGGCATTATTGCAAAAGGCTTTATTGATAAAGGACAACTTGTACCTTTGCATGTTGTATCAAGCGTTATTAAAGAACGTCTTTTAAAAGAGGACTGTAAAAACGGCTACATACTTGACGGTTTCCCCCGCTCAATCGAGCAGGCGGAAGCCCTTGCAAGTATTTTGGAAGAAACAGGTGAGTTTACTTTAAAAAACGACGCAATGGCAGTGTATTTTGATGTGGATACCGAAATTTTAGTCCAAAGACTTATAAACAGACGTTCATGTCCAAATTGCGGAACGATATACAATTTAACATCAAATCCTCCAAAAATTATGGACTATTGCGACATTTGCGACACAAAACTTGTTCAAAGAGCTGATGATAACGAACAAACGGCAAGAGCCCGCTTTGAAACATACGAAAGAGAAACAAAGCCTCTGTATGATTATTTTAAACAACTGGGCATATTAAAAGAGCTTGATGCAGATAAACCTATTCTTGAAATTTGGGAAAATTTAAAAGAATTAATATTTGAACAATAAATTAGTCTCTTGAAAACACTTCCAAAAGCAAAGAGTTTTGTGATTTTATAGGATTAAAATATGCACAGCTTGCAACCATTGCTGCGTTATCCGTGCAATATTTTAAGTTTGGAGCATAGGTTTGATATCCTTCTTCTTTAAGCATTTCAAGTCTTTTTCTTAACTCGGAATTAGCGGCGACTCCGCCTGCCAGAGCAAGCGTTTTAACATTCAGTTTCTTCGCAAAATATATAAGTTTTTTAATTAATGTATCCGCAACTCTTTTTTGAAAGCTTGATGCAATATCATCTATCGGAAGCTCATCCGGCTTAAACTTTTTCACTTCTCTTAAGACCGCTGTTTTTAACCCTGAAAAAGAAAATTCGTCCTCTTTAACTTTTGCTTCGGGGAAATTAAATACAAGGGGGTTTCCCTTCTGAGCCGATTTATCCAGTAAAATTCCCCCGGGATAAGGAATTGAGCACAATCTTGCAACTTTATCATACACTTCGCCAACCGCATCATCTGTAGTTTGAGCCAAAATTTCCTGTTTGTCATAATTCTTAACAAAAATTATTTGAGTATGCCCTCCCGATACCAAAAGGCAGATAAAAGGAGGCACAAGGTTTGTATCAATAAAATTTGCACAAACATGCGCATTTAAATGATTTACCCCTATAAAAGGTTTATTGTGAACAACAGACAATGTTTTTGCCGCATTTAAACCTACAAGCAAACACCCCACAAGTCCGGGACCGACTGTTGAAGAAAAGGCATCAATTTCATCAGGCTTAACACTCGCCTTATCAAAAGCTTCATTAATCACGGGAAGTATTGAATTAAGATGTTCTCTTGCCGCAACTTCAGGAACTACACCTCCGAATTTTTCATGGATTTTTATTTGGCTCGATATAATATTTGACAGTACCTCTCTACCGTTTCTTACAACAGATGCCGAAGTTTCGTCACAGCTTGATTCAATTCCGAAAATTAACAATTTTTTATCCTTTTTTAATTTTTTTGTTGTAGTTTATTCAACTTTTGTTATAATGATACCATGGATAAAAAACTAATAGTTTCATTTTTTATTTTATTTTCATTATTAACTGTCTTACCTGCATTTTCAAATAAAACTGAAGATGCTACGGATTTATATAATGAAGCAATTGACATGTACAAACAGGATGATGTCGAAAAATCAATAGATTTGTTCACGCAAGCAATTGAATTAAATCCCGATTTTTACGAAGCGCACTACAATTTAGCACAAATTTTAATGTCATTAAACAGAAACGAAGAAGCGCTCGTACAATTGGAAAAAATAATTAAACTAAAACCCGATAATTCCGAAACACTCTATAATATCGGGAAAATCCAATATAAAAGAGGATATCTGTCAAATTCTTATGAGCATTTGAAAAAAATTAAGCCTGATGCCCCGCAGTATGAGTCTGCAAAATTATTAATTGAAAAAATTGAAAACAGGCAAAAAGAGCTTAATTTGGAAGCAAAAATCAGAGAAAAAAACAATGTTACGGATGTTCAAGGAAAAACCCAAGGAGTAGAGTTAAATGAAATTATAACTCCCTCGGGAGTTGTTGTTGACAGCGGCGGAAATATATACATTGCAAGTTTCAGCGAAAATGCAATTTATAAAATTTCAATAAACGGCAAAAAAACTCTATATTCAAAATCAACACTTTTAAAAGGTCCCATAGGACTTGCAATTGATTCCAAAGATAATTTATATGTTGCAAATTATTCCGCAAACAACATAATCAAAATAACGGCAGAAAATACGTCAGCTTCGGTATTTGCTGATATAAGCAAGCCCTACTGCGTTATCTATGACCCGATTCACAACAGAATCTATGTCACGGAACAAAACACAAATAAGTTAATTAAATATGATTTAAATTAAATATAGGCCTTATGAAATATTTTTTTGCCTTTTTTAATTTTTATACCTTTTTGGAGTTCTTCTTTTTTAATTCTGTAATCAAAAGAGGTGATTTTTACTTCATCAACGCTAACTCCGCCCTGCATTATCAATCTTTTGGCTTCGCCTTTGCTTGACGATAATTTACACTCGATTAAAACGTCAACAAGTGAAATATCATCCCCTAAAAGCGAAATTTTAGTTGAGGGCATGTTATCATCGCCTTTACCCGAAACAAACAATGAATGGGCTGAATTTTGCGCTTTTTTAGCTTCTTCTTCCCCATGAACAAGAGCGGTTAATTCGTATGCTAAAATTTCTTTTGCCTGATTGAGCTGCGCCCCTTCCCATTTTTCCATTTCGTCAATTTGCTCTAAAGGCAGGAAAGTAAGCATTCTGATACATTTTAAAACGTCCGCATCTTCAACATTTCTCCAATATTGATAAAAATTAAAAACGCTTGTTTTGTTTTTATCAAGCCAGATAGCACCGGATACGGTTTTACCCATTTTTTTGCCCTGCGAATTTAAAAGAAGGTTTATTGTCATAGAATGAGCATCTCTTCCGGTTTTTCTTCTTATTAAATCAGACCCCGCAAGCATATTCGACCATTGGTCATCCCCCCCGAACTGCAAATTACAGCCGTAATTGGAATTAAGATAATAAAAGTCATATGCCTGCATTATCATATAATTAAATTCTAAAAAGCTGAGCCCGTGCTCCATACGTTGTTTATAGCATTCGGCTCTTAACATATTATTAACCGAAAAACAAGCCCCGACATCTCTTAAAAGTTCAACATAATTTAATTTTAAAAGCCAATCGGAATTATTTACCATTATCGCTTTATCATCGCCAAACTCAATAAAGCGCTCCATTTGTTTTTTAAAACATTCACTGTTATAATCAATCGTGCTTTTATCCATCATGGAACGCATATCCGACCTGCCCGAAGGGTCGCCTACATGAGCCGTGCCTCCGCCGATTAAAACAATGGGTTTATTTCCTGCCATCTGTAATCTTTTCATAAGACACAATGCCATAAAATGCCCTACATGAAGCGAATTTGCAGTCGGGTCAAAACCGATATAAAACTTTGCATTGCCTGAATTTATTAATGTTTTAACTTCTTCTTCGTTTGTGATTTGTGCAATCAGCTGTCTTTTTTGTAATTCTTCAAATATATTCATTTTTACACCCGCTATATTGTTTATTTTATTGCAAATCAAAGATGCGCTACAATTTTTCGATTATTTTTTTGATTAGTTGCGAAAGTTTAACTCCTGAAACTTTGCCGATTTCAAGCACTTCTTTGTGAGTTAATTTATTATCCGATACCCCTGTTGCGTGGTTTGTTATCATTGAAAAGCCGATTGTCCGCATTTTTAAATAGTTAGCAACAATCGCCTCGGGAACGCTTGACATTCCGACAACATCCGCACCTAAAATCGAAAACATTTTAACTTCCGCTTTTGTTTCATAACTCGGACCCATAGTCGCAAGATATACGCCTTCTTTGAGGTCAATATTCAACTCTTGAGCGCAATTTTTTGCGATTTTTTTTAATTCGGGGCAGTAAACCTCGCTCATATCCGGAAATCTTTCCCCTAAAGTATCATCATTTTTGCCTCTTAGGGGATTATCCCCCATAAAATTAATGTGGTCATTAATAAGCATAATATCCCCCACATTAAACTTTTTGCTTAAAGCTCCCGAAGCATTTGTTATAAAAATTGTATGAGCACCCATTTTCTTTAAAATTTTAATCGGATATGTCGTATCATGAAGGGAATGACCTTCGTAATAGTGAAACCTTCCCTGCATAATTGCGCAATTTTTACCCGAAATGTTTGAAAAAAGCAATTCGCCTTTGTGTCCTTGAACACTTGACTTTGGAAAAGAAGGAATATCTGAATATTTTATTCTTATACCTTCCATATCGTCACAAAAAACACCCAGACCCGAGCCTAAAACTATAACAATGTCAACTTTAAAATTGTTTGTTTTATCTCTTAGATAACTGAGTGTTTTTTCAAAATTTTCCATAAAACCTAATTAACCGACAAGTCCGTCATCATCTGATTCTGATGCTTTAACCATAATAGCGTGTTGAACGGGTTTTTCCTTCTTAACATTAGTATCAAACGTCATATCAACATCAAAACCAAAGTCATCTCTCGGTTTTTTCATTTGAGATTCATCAACAAGTTTTTTTGCAAGTTCAATTAATTCATAAACTAATTGGTAACGATTAGGGGCTTTTTCGTTTAAATCCCATGCTGTTTTTGTAATTTGGCTCATAAAATTTCTCCTATATTACAATCTTACAATGAGAAAAATTTAGATGCAAGTTTGTTGATTATGCTGTTATTAATACTTACGCTTTGCATACTCAAACAGAATCTGTACAGTGTTTATGTTTTATTTTCGCATACTTACATTTTGCTTAATTTTAGGATATTAAGATTGTATAAATATTTCTCAAAATTTAAATTTTTTTATGTATACTGATAATGAATTTAAGGTTAAAGAGGAAAAACAATGCAAGCAATCGTAAACCCCAATATAATAAACAAAGACAATATCTCTGAAAAACTCGACTTTCTTTTAGCGGATGTTGATTCTTCAACAAAAAATGATGTTGAAAATTCAATCGTTGCATTAGGTGCAAAAGCGGTAAATGCACTCATTGAAAAATTATTAACCTTAAAAGGTTTGCAAAGAGGTATTGTTGCAATGAGTCTTATAAGGCTCGGAGAAAGCGCAAAAGCTCCTCTTAAGGCACTTGCTTGCGAAAACAATGAATATCAATGGATGGCAGACTATTTACTGTCTGAAATATAGTAACAATTTAACTTTAATTAAAAGTACCTGATTTAATCAGGTACTTTTTTGTCCCTTTTGTACAATATCAAAGTAAAATAATTAGCAATTCGGATAACCTTTTATGGTAATGAATACGCATCAAATAAAACGCATAATTTTAACATAAAAATTGTGCATTTTAATGTGTAATAAATTGAATGCAACATAAAAGGAGGAAAAATGACTATCAAAAGAAAATTATTATCAAGTGCAACAATGGCGGTATGCGCTTTGGCTTTAACCGTTCCAATGACGTTTGCGGCATGCCCCGTTGCACCTGACTGTGGTTGCGGTCAAAGCGACACACAAATAGTAACACCTGATAATGCTACTTGTTCAAAGTGCAAAAAATCCGACTGCGGATGTGAAAAGAAAAGAAAACACAAAAATTGCGACCCTTGCGAAAAACAAAAAGATGACTGCGGATGTCAAACAGGCGGCGCTGCACCTTGTATTGAAACAAGACCGCTAAATCAACAAACTTATTCATACCCGAATGCTATTTATTCAAACTCGAACAGCGCACAAGTGGGGGAGATATTAAATAACGCCCAAATTAACGATTCTTTGTTAATTCCTGCTTACAAAGGTGTTCCGGTTGAATGCGGATGCCCTACAGGTGGTGCTGCTCCCGTAATTAATGCCGAAAATATGCCGACATATGATTGCGGTGCCGCTCCTAATGTATATTCAACAACAAACATGGACGTTATTAAGAAAACTAAAGAGCCCTTTAACTGTATGGGTTTTACGGGGGCAGCCGCTGAGATCACTTCACAGCAATATCCCGATGTATATGACAGCTATTGGGCAAGCAGTGATATTAACCGCTTAACCGAACAATGCGTATTGGAAGGTTACCCTGACGGTATGTTTAAACCAAACAGAAAAGTTTCACGTGCCGAAATGGCTACTATGGTTGTAAAAGGTTACAATCTTGATGTAACATCATGTGCTGATGACCTCTCTTTCAAAGATGTTCCCAAAAACCACTGGGCACACAGCTACATTTCAAAAGGTGTTGCTGAAAATATGATTAAGGGAAGAAGCCATGACAGATTTTATCCCAATGACCATATTACAAGAACGGAAGCTTTAACAATTATGTCAAAAGGTCTTAATTGCCCTATGGACGAAAACAAAGCAAACACAATCTTATCTCAATATAAAGACGGCGGACAAGTTCCTTGCTGGGCAAGAGAATGCGTTGCTAAAGCTATTGAAAACGGTGCTTTGAAAAATGAAAGAAATCAAGACTATATAAGACCTAATGACAAAACAACACGTGCTGAAGCAAGTTCAATGCTTCAAGGTGTGAGAGTTGCAGGCGGATATGATAAATCCACCAAAACAGCTTCTCAAGACCTCGGCGGAAAAACGTTTATCGAAAGAGAAACTAAAATTACAATTCCGACTCTTGAACTTTGCATGAATGATATCATTAACGCAAAACACGTTAATGTCGGAGAACAATTCAGCGCAACAACAATAAACGAAATTACAATCAACGGTCAGGTATTCCCCTGCGGCTCTACCGTAAGAGGTAAAGTTGTTGAAGTAACAAGACCGACTAAGAACACTCAAGGCTCACTCCGTTTATCATTCAATGAAATTATAAGCGGAAAATGCAAAGCTAATCTGCCTAAACAGATTTTAACAGCTCAAGTTCAAAGACACAAAGATATTAATCCTTTGTTGAGATTGGTACAATTACCTTTCACTTGGACAGGCTCTTTAATCGGTACGGCAGGCAGAACAATAGGCGGTGCTGCAATTGGTATTTCAAATGCCGCAGAAGCCTTGCTTGATCAAACCGGTGTTGGTACTTCAGAACTTCTTTCAGGTCAATTTAAGGCAGCCGGCAGAAGCTATCAAGACGGTATAAAGACTACTCTTAAAGCTCCTGTTGACCTAACAAGAACTGCTTTATCGGGTACTTTGGGATTATTCCAAACTACGGGTGATGAAATTGCATATCTTGTTGACCCTTCGGGAATGCCTATTTCAAAAGTTAATCCGAAAGAAAAAGTTACAATTGCATTTGGTCAATAGTTGGCTAAATTCAATTAAAAACAGCAAAGCAAATGCTTTGCTGTTTTTTGTCGGATAGAGTTTTATTTAAAACTTAGTTTTTACATTTCTTGTTTGCCAGAAATATATATCGTTTCCCGCAAATCCGCCTTCTATATCCTGCGGGGCGTTAAAATAATTTTCAAGCTCAAGCGAATTTTTAATTATCTTTTCAATGACGGGCTTTATTTTGTCCCAAGATTTTATAAGTTTATCTTCAGAGTAGAAATTTGCAATAATGTTGCCTTGTTCGTCAAACCTGAAATATTCCTGCCCTCTTTCAAAAGATTGGATTTTCAGTGTTTTATCTTTTTTATTGTATTGTATGACATATGGGTCTTTTGTTTCGCAAGTATGGGATGTATTCATATTAATGGTTAAAATATCTTCGCTTTCCGTCGGATCTTTTGTATAAACGGTAAAAGCATAATCCGGCGAAATTTCATCTTGTACAATCACTGCGGGCTTTACGGCTTCGTCCGAAATTCCGTACATTTTTCTTGAAGATACTGCTTTTGGGCTGTCTTTCGAGCGGGCAATATCTGTTACATAATATTGAATTTTATCTATATTGCCGCTATATGACTTATAGAGTCCCGCAGCGCCGTAATTTTCGATGTCTTCGCCGTTAAAGGAGCTTCTGAACATCAGGTGTTTCTCATCTAAGCCCAATTGCCTTATTTTGTTTTTTATTTCTTGAATATAGAATGAGTCTGAGGAAGGATATCGCCTGTTGGTACCTTGCAGGGAATTAAATATTTTATCAATAAAACCGTGGGTTATTACAAAAGAACGAGGTATTTTAACACCGTCTAAAATTCCTCTGTCGGCAAGTTCTTCCATAATTCTGAGTTTATAGGCTTTAGGACCCGCTGTAGTTAATTCATAATCTTTTGATTCTATAAGAGAATCCGTATATTGCATATTGCGCACTTCAATCGGGCAAAATTTTGTCCTTTTTACAAAATCGGGTTTATCGATTTTTTTAACGGTTATTCTTTTGTTTTGGGTTGAAAAACTTACAAATTGATTATTTAGCTTTTCCAGTTCTTCAATTTCTTTTTTATCATAAGTTATTGCAGCAGCATCAAGCATATTTCTTAATTCCGAATTAAAATGGTAAAGAACGCCTGCCGAGCCTTGCTCAAGTATAATACCGGTAACATTTTCGGGAAGTGTATAGGGATTATAGTCTTTGCTAAATTTACTGAGTAATATTGTCGGGGTTTGTGTATCAAAATTTTCGGGCAAGGCGGAAATAGTGTCGCATACGACAAGTTTTCCCGTTGTTTGTCCCGAAGATATGATTGAAGTCAGGGGGTGATGATGTGCTATTTTACTTGCAATAATTGCATTTATCGCAAATTTATTGATTGTTTCGTCGGATAAATCATAGTTTTTGCCGTTGTTATCATCGTATAAGCCCGTATCTTTGTAAAAAATTTTATATTCTTCCATAAACGGGTGTGCATTCGCAGCAAAACAGTTATTTTCGATTTTTTTCATAGGTAAGGGTTTTGCATCTTTAAAGTCAACCATTCTGCTATCTTCATAACCTGACCCTTTGGTAATAATTAATTCCGGATTGTTTCCCAAATCGGGAAGGTTGTCCGTAATAATTTTTTTTACTCTCAGTCTTTCGCCCGAAAGAGAACAGTCATAGTAATGGGCTTTGAATGAGGTATTACAAAATGTTTTTATTTTCGGGATTTTCATATATTATTTTAAGGAATAAAAAAATAAATTTTTGCCGAAATTAAATTAGTGATTTTGATTTTTAAGTAATTATTTTATAGCGCCGACATTCACGTGGTTGAGGGTGACGTTCAATAATCTGAACACTAAGAATGTGAGCATAATGTGAGAATAAATGAAAATCCGCCAAATAAAAAAATAATCCGCTTGTCTGAAAAGCAAGCTGCAAAAGGATATTAAAAAATGTCCGCGGGCAGATTCGAACTGCCGACATTCACCTTAGGAGGGTGACGTTCTATCCATCTGAACTACGTGGACATTTTACTTGATTTTAACACAAAATTATTTTATAGTATATTTATTCCCTTTGGGTTTGTAGCTCAGCTGGTAGAGCAGGAGACTCTTAATCTCTTGGTCGTGGGTTCGAATCCCACCGGACCCATTTTTATCATTACTATTTTGGGAATTAAATTCAGGTATAGCTGTATTGGAAAGAGTAATTTGATATTTACGCACAGCTGCGATTATTTCACCGGGGGCTGATTTAAAAACTCGCAAAAATTATTCACCCAATAAATAAATCGCTAAATTATGCCTCTGAGCATATTCTAATATATCAGGGTATTCTGCTGCCAATTCATCCAATGAATTATATTTTGCTACAACTGCATTTATTTTCGGATTATACAAATTTGATTCGTTATGATTTTTGCTTTCATTAAATAAGTTATTATCAGCCTTTATTATTGCAGCTTTTATATCAGCACCCTTAAAGATTTTTGAACCTATAAAATATTCTTTATCGTCTCTGATTTGAGTATCATATTCCAGTTTTGCAAATTGTTCATAGAATAACTTATATTCTTCATCCGTCAAATTTAATTCTTGTTTTATTGTGTTTGGAATTGTATTTCTGTATTTGCTCATGTTTTCCCAAGAGCCATTAGTGGTATCCCCTGTAATAATTTTACTAAAAATTTCAAAATTCTTAAAACCGCCTGACGCTTGATTTACATTTGAAGCATTAGCTATATTTACATTTTCGGTTTCAAGACTTAAACCAAGTCTAAGATTACCATAAGTTGCTTTGTTATTTAGTGATATATATGAAGCACATAAAAATCCGCCATTTGCCACATCAGATAATATATCTACTTTTTCCAGATTTGTTGTTAAGTGAGCCATGTGAACATAAAGTCTTAATGCTTCAGGGGTTGTACCCGGAGTAAAACCGTATTGAGACAAGTCAAAATCTTTCGGCAGCTGCGCAAAATTAATTACTTTATATGTTTGACCGTTATACTCCTGAGAAGGCATTAAATCAGGTTTTATAATTTTACTTATAAACACAATTTGTCCCGTTTGATTAATTTTATCTATAGAATTACCGATTTCACCAATATTATTCAATGCTTCTTTATGGTTATTATAAAAACTGTTGCTTACTCCTTTTAAATCTGCTTCAGCCATTATTTGAGCTATTTTAAAATCATCTTTATGCCTGAACATTGCTGCCGAATAATCTGCATCTATTTCACTTGTATTATATTTTTCAAGCCAATGATGATTTTTAATAAGTTCAAAAACCCTGTCTTTCATATTTGCGGGCAGTGAATATTTTTCCAATATATTTCTTGCATATAACGCAGATGCCATCGGATGCTCTTCATCAACAACGCCTTCCTGTTTTGCTATATCAT
Source organism: Candidatus Gastranaerophilales bacterium (assembly GCA_947589425.1). GTDB lineage: Bacteria > Cyanobacteriota > Vampirovibrionia > Gastranaerophilales > Gastranaerophilaceae > RUG14156. The sequence goes on from CANQAV010000001.1 coordinate 340,231, forward strand.
GAAGCACGGTTGAAATTTTTAAAATTGTTTTATCGAGATTTGACAAATTTTGATATTTTTCATTGTTCACAGCTTCTTGTAAAACTTTTAAAATATGAGTATCTAAAGAAAACTCCTGAGTTTCGTGCTGTTGTTTTCCTATCACATTTATAAATTCAGGCATACCTTTTATTAAGGAATTAAGTGCTTCATCAAGTGCTTTATCACCTGTACATGCCGAATTTTCTCTGATAAATTTATTGGCAATTTCATACACTTTAGCTTCAGTTGGGTTTGTCAAATCAAGTTCCAAATTATCATTGTTAACATTAATTATTCCGTCATAGCCCTTAGCTAATCCGCTTTCAGCGGGAGTAATACCGAGTCTTTTTAATATATCGGTCTGTTGTTGTTCGGATAATCCTTCCAAGGTTTTACATAAATCACTTAAAAATTCTTTTCTTGAATATTCTAAAGGTATTCCTTCTTTAGCGAATTTTGAAAAATCAGCTGTCGCAAGCGTATTTTCTAATTGAGGATTATTATTTGCAAAAAAACCTTGAAACATGGCTGTTTTAGCTTCAGCTGTTACATCTGTGGGAATTATTGTTTGTTTTAAATCTTTATTTAAATCATTAAGCAGAGAATTTATTTTTGCAAGTTCTTCTTCAACACCTGTTTTTGTTTCAAATTCTGATTTCATTTTGGTTAAAATAAGTAATGTTGAAATTTTTCCTGATAATGTTTCGTCAGGATTAAATTTGTTGCGCATAAACATTAAACAATTTACTGCTGATTTTGCACTAAGCCCCCTATGTTTTAAAGACATTACTTGTTGGTAATCATCAGAGGATATAACCGCTCTTTTAATATCAATCATAGATATATTTGCATCATCACCTTTAATATCAACACATTTTTTAAATTCAGCCGAGCCTTTGTTATATAAATAATCAGTTATTGAATCAAGCTCCCGTATCTCTTTATCCATTGTACCCAAGTTTTTCAATTTGGCTTTTAGGGATATTATCCACGCATAATAATAATCATAATTAGATTCATTGTTTAGCATGTCATCATCATGTGATATATCCAAAATATCTAAATATGAACTTATCGTGTCTGCATTAGCTCCTTTATTTATCATATCCATTGTTTTAGAAAAATTTTCTTCTCGTGATAACTTCTCTATAATGAAATACCTTTCATTTTTAACAAACGCTTTTATTTTACGAACATTTTCTATTTGTTTATCAGGCAATGCAACTAATTTTTTTAAACCTAAATCATCCATAATTTCTGCTTTTGCAAATTCGATAGCGGTCTGCCGCCGCTCTTCGGGCAATGAACAAATTTGCGCTATAACAACGCCGCTTTTCATGCCTGCTTTTATAAGTTCAAAAGCGTCTTTATACTGCTATTGGGGTATGGAAGGTATGTTTTTTGCAATGCTGTTATTCATAAAATCTGCTTCTGCAAGTTCAAAAGCAAATTGACGCTGTTCATCATTTAATGAACATATTTCCTCTGCAGCATAAACATTCATTTTTCCTTGATTTAATGACTCAATGGTTTTATCATATTGACTATCATTTAATTTAGCTAATATTGCCGGATAATCTTCTTTTATATCAGGATAGTTTTCTTTTAAATATGCCGTTCTTTTATCTATAATCTCGTGTTCAATCCCATTGAAAGATAAATTATTTGATATGTTTTTGCTTCTATAAAACCCATCGGTCTTATTATTATTCGGGGTTAATCTTCTCAATACGGGTTGTATATTAAATTTTGCATTTGAATAAAAAATTCTTTTGCTGTTTACTATCTTCATAAATTTCTCGAAAACATTGTTATTAGTTATTTAATACACCTAAAAATAATAATTGCTTTTTTAATAAGTTTTGTTGCAAATTAATTATTCCCCTGTCTGCATTTCGGCTGTGTGTTTGAAGTGTACGCTTAGTTTTACAAAGCGAATTATTGAGCAATAGCGCGAAATAAATGAGTCTGTATGCGGTATTCTGATTATTTCGAAAAAGTCCAATTTGAAAATTAGCAAAAATTAACACTAAATTTTGGAAAAAACAACAACAAATTTCATATTATTTTTTAGCAAGTTGTTTTTTTAGATTTTTATAAACATCACTATATTTATAACCTATCATCATAGTTATTGTTTTTTGCATTATGATAAAGCAAATAAACATAACTAATGCACCGATTAAATAATCAAGACCCGATAAAATATTATTTTTAATCAAATATGTAAATAATATTATTGTAACTATGGCTTGAATTTCGGCTGTAACCATCCCCGGGGAATAGAATTTAGGACATTTAAAAAGTTTTATGAAAAAAATATGAACAAGCCCTTCAAAAAGTCCTAAAAAGGCAAGGGTAAAACGGCAATAGGATAATTATATAAAATCAAAGGTGTTATGATAAATGTCAAAAGAAGAATGCTTGTTGGAATTCTACTTGCTTTTTCTTGTTCTGAATTAATATCAACACCAATCATATTTGCAATTAATTTTGTAAGACTTCCGGGGTATTTCATTTCTTCCCATTCGTGTAAAACGAATAAGAAAATATACACTAAAACAAATTTTTGAATAACGGATAAATCGCCGATAATTCCTGCAATAAGAAGAATTAACATTGAAATTACGGTATAAATTTCTAAGGCATAATATCTGATGAATTTAATCATTCTTGAACTCCAACAATTTATAGTTAGATAATAGCACAAAATTTATCGGAGAGTTTTTAAAATTTTATTATACATTAAGTCATTGACTTTTTGTTCATTTTGTATAGAATAAAAAATGTAAATGTGTTTTAGGGTTAATCTTTTATGAAAAATATGACAAAAAGACGGCAAATGGCGCTGAAAACTCGACAAAAAATTTTAGATGCCGTTTATGAACTGTTGCAGAAAAATGAATTTGATGAATTAAGTATTGATGATATTACAAACCATTGTAATGTCGCAAAAGGCACATTTTATACATATTTTAATCATAAAGACGATGTTGTTTTTGAAATTTGCAGAAATATGTTTGCAGATATTGAAAACCGAATGAATAAAATGAAAGATAAATCTATCACTGATAGGCTTTCATATTATTTTGATGAATTTATGAAAGAGGTTCAAAGATACGGAATAAATATGACTCGTGTGTGGTTTAAAGGGGTAATTGACCCTAATAAAGCACCTAAAAATTATGACAATAAAAAATGGCAATATGATTATGAAATGCTGAAAAATATACTCGATAAAGCAGTAAAAAATAATGAATTGAAAAAAGATACTCCAACAGATTTATTAACGCATTTAATAATAACTCAATTATATGGAATGATGACAATTTGGTGTATGTCAGACAGCGTATTTGAACCAAAGAATTGGACAAAAAAGTTTAGTGAAATACAACTAAAAGCGATATTAAACAATTTTATTGAAAAATAAAGGAGAATTTAATATGGAAACACGAAAATTAAGAAATTTAGAAGTTTCAAAAATTGGCTTAGGCTGTATGGGAATGAGCCATGGCTATGGTAATCCCCACGATACAAATGAAATGATAAAAGTAATAAGATATGCTTATGAGAAATCAGGAGTAACATTTTTTGATACTGCCGAATGCTATGGCCCATATACAAATGAAGAATTATTAGGTAGTGCCTTAGAACCCATCAGAAAAAATGTAAAAATTGCAACAAAATTCGGCATTAAAACAGATAAAGAACATAATCAGATTTTAGATTCAAGACCTGAAACAATAAGAAAGTCAATTGAAGGCTCACTAAAAAGATTAAAAACAGATTATGTGGATTTATATTATATGCACAGAGTCGACACAAAAGTGCCGATTGAAGATATTGCAGGGTGCTTAGGGGATCTTATAAAAGAAGGAAAAGTGCTTGGCTGGGGATTATCCGAAGCAGGAGTTCAAACGATAAGAAAAGCAAACGAAATTACACCACTAACTGCAATACAAAGCGAATATTCAATGTTCTTTAGAGAGCCTGAAGTTGAATTAATCCCGACACTTGAAGAATTAGGAATAGGTTTTGTACCGTTTTCGCCTTTGGGTAAAGGGTTTTTAACGGGAGCAATAAACGCTGATACAACTTTTTTAAAAAATGATTTCAGAAGTATTGTTCCGAGGTTTTCAAAAGAATGCATTAAACAAAATTTAAAACTTGTTGATTTTGTAAAAAATATGGCAATAAAAAAAGGTATCACACCTGCACAATTGGCTCTCAGTTGGGTATGTTCTCAAAAACCATTCATTGTGCCAATTCCGGGGACTACAAAAATAAACAGATTGGAAGAAAATATGAAATCAGCTGAAATTGTATTATCAAAAGAAGAACTTGAAACTTTAAATAATGAAATTAAAAAAATAGAAAT
>CANQAV010000002.1 GCA_947589425.1 Candidatus Gastranaerophilales bacterium
AACTGAGCCATGAGAATTGAAAATTGAATAGAATAAAATATGGCTGGGTAGCTCAGTTGGTGAGAGCGTACGGCTCATACCCGTGAGGTCGAGAGTTCGAATCTCTCCCCAGCTATTTTATTATAATGCATACTATGTTATCAGCAGGTCGAGATTTAAGGTACGGTCTTCGGGCTGTCGGCAAGGCTCAACACCTTCCCGCACGCCCTGCGCACACCAATGCCCTCATTTTGCTCGCTAAGTGCAGTCGCACTAAAGCTCGCTTTATTCGGGTTATCTCAGCTCCGTGTTCCTTTGGAACACTACGCATACTTTATTCGTAAGCTTCGCTCTTGCTCAGCTACGACTAAAGCATCCCCAGCTATTTTATTATAATGCATACTATGTTATCAGCAGGTCGAGATTTAAGGTACGGTCTTCGGGCTGTCGGCAAGGCTCAACACCTTCCCGCACGCCCTGCGCACAGCTCGAGTGCTTGAAAATTTAGACCTGCGGTCTGATTTTCTTACGCACTCTTGCGCATACTTCATCCCTAATGCTCACTTTTTCGTTCGCAAAGGGCTGAAGTAACCTTTGCCCTCGCTGTCGTTCGTCAAGTTCGCCCTGCGAACTGGGACTCACTCGGCTCATGCTTTCCGCCTGTGGGTATCTCGCAAGTGCTTCGCTAAGTCGCTTCGCATTGCTCAATTATCCTACGGCGGCATGGTACGGTCTTCGGGCTGTCGGCAAGGCTCAACGCCTTCCCGCACGCCCTTCGCACACTTTAGTGCCCTCGCTGTCGTTCGTCAAGTTCGCCCTGCGAACTGGGACTCACTCGGCTCGGGTTTGCTCCTGAGGAAATCGGGGATTTCCACGTCGCCATGGTACGGATTACGCACAAGCCCGTCAAGCTCCACGCTTGCCGTGCGTGTGCTACACACACCTTTGCCCTCGCTGTCGTTCGTCAAGTTCGCCCTGCGAACTGGGACTCACTCGGCTCGGGTCACCATATATTAGATAATATATTATCTATATCTTGACTTTTGAACAAAAATAGTATAATATATTATCTATGAATAATCTCATTTTTAACTCGAAATCACCAAAAGATATTGCAAAAGAATTTGTTGAAAAAATTAAGCATCAGAGAAAAATGCTTAAAATTACACAAGTTCAACTTGCTAAAAAATCAGGCGTTAGCTTGGGTTCCATTAAAAGGTTTGAATCAAAATATGAAATTTCGCTAAATTCACTGATAAAAATTCTAATCGCTCTTAACTTGGAAAAAGATTTTGAAAACTTATTCACGCAAAAAACCTACAATTCCATTGATGAGGTTATAAATGGATAGCTACAAATATTTAAAAGTATTTTATAACGATATTTTAGTCGGTACTCTTGCAAAAACGCCACAAAGGGTTGTCGCATTTGAATACGATTCAGACTGGCTAAATAACGGCTTTAGTATATCGCCTTTTAGTTTACCGCTCGTAAAGAAAGTTTTTATCCCAAGATATGAGCCTTTCGACGGGTTATTTGGCGTTTTTAATGACAGTTTGCCGGATGGATGGGGAAGATTGCTTGTTGACAGGTTGTTTTTAAAAAACAAAATAAACCCCGTTGAAATTGACAATCTCAATCGGCTTGCGGTTGTTCAAGAATGCGGGATGGGTGCTTTAACATATAAACCGGAACATAAGTTTAAAACAGAAAACAATGTTTCTGACCTTGATATTCTGGCACTTGAATGTTCAAAAATCTTAGAATCGCAAAATTCAGATAATTTAGATGAACTTTTTCAATTGGGCGGTTCATCAGGCGGTGCAAGACCAAAGATTTTAACTTCCATAAATAATGAAGATTGGATAATTAAATTTCCGTCATCAGCCGACCCTAAAAATATTGGTGAAAAAGAGTATCAATATTCGCTATTCGCCAAAGATTGCGGAATCAAAATGACGGAAACCAAACTTTTTCCGTCGGAAATTTGTTCGGGTTATTTTGGTATAAAAAGGTTTGATCGTAAAAATGGCAAAAAAGTGCATATGGTATCAGCAAGCGGACTATTAGAAACAAGCCACAGACTTCCTAATCTTGATTATAATTTGCTGATGAAACTTACACTTGAGCTTACAAGAAATTATGAAGATGTTGAACAATTGTATAGGTTAATGTGTTTCAATGTATTTGCTCACAATCGGGATGACCATTCAAAAAACTTTTCTTTTCTTTATGACGACGATAAAAAAGAATGGCATTTATCTCCTGCTTATGATTTAACTTATAGTTCTTCATTTAACGGGGAACACGCAACAACAATAAATGGAGAAGGAAAAAATCCGACTTTAAATGATATTTTAGCAGTTGCTAAAAATATAGGATTAAAAGAAAAATTTGCAAAAGATATTTCATTAGATATTCAAGAAAAATGCACAAAATTATTGATTAATTTTATATAAAACTTAATCTGAAAGTCTGTTTACTCTTTATTTAACTCTTTCAATAAAAGAAGTACAATTTTTCAAGAAAGAATATACCAAAATAAATAATACCGGCTTAACATACAAACAGGGAAAGTTTATCTTATATATTCACCGTTATTTGAATAATAAATAGTTAATATTTTTTATCGGCTAAATACGTATTTTGATTATACCGAATATTTTTTAATTCATTAAATTCGCAATTTCCGCATTAAATTTATTGGCAAATAACTTGAAAACATTTCTGTTTGTTTGAGGAGAATTCAGCGCATTCAATATATCTTTACAGTCACTATCCGATAAATTACATATTAAGGATAAGTCAAATTTTGCTCTGGAACAACCCGTATAAAAAATTAAGGGCTCCGACAAAAAAGTATTTTTATTAACATCTACAAGGATGACCGCTTCCGCTTCCAAACCCTTAAACTTACGACATGTATAAAAAGGAATGTTTTTATACCTGTTATTTATTATGTGTGAATTATAAACACTTTTTTCTTCTGTTGTACTTGTTAAAATTACTATATCTTTATATTCTTTTTTTGTTTTTTCTATAGCAATATCAAGCATTTTTTCAGGGGTCATTTCATTATTTATAATATACAATTTAGGTTTAGCAGCATCAACAAAATCAAAATAAACATTGGGCTTAATTTTATCTCCCAAAATCCTTGTTGAAGTTTTGGCAATGTTTTCGGTGTTCCTGCAATTCTTATACAAAGTAAGTTTGCAATCCGCATTTTTCAAATATTTCGGAATATCATGACTGTTTATCATCTGATTTTCATCATAAAATATATAAAATGTGCCGTTTACATCATCATTACCGTTGATTATTTCTTCCAAATATTCAATGATACCCGTTTCATCAATGTTGTTTTTGCCAAAATCCTGCCCTTCATCAATTATAATATGCTGATATTGAAAATCTTTTGTTTTGGTATAGTTGTGCAAAATGTCACTTAAAAGATAGTAATCCGCTGTTTTAGTATTACACAAACGACAGGCTAATTCATCTATTGTGCAAAATGTAATATACTCATTTTCATAATTATTTTTTAAGTAATCTCTTAATAACCTGTTATAACAAAGGAACAAAACATTTTCGCATTTTTCCGCACATCTTCGAGCTTTTTCCAACGCTATAAAAGTTTTGCCCGTTCCCGCAGCACCGTTTATTATGGCACTGTGCTGCTCTTCAATATAATTTAGGATATTGATTTGTTCTTTAATCAGTTGTTTATAAACAATTTCTTTATATTGCAAATTTGAAGAAGCCGCCGCTGCAAGATTAAATGCGGGACACAATATATTCTTTAAAATTTTATTGGTATCATAATCTGTCAAATTTGTATTTACATTATGAATATTAATATCAAAAATTTTATCAATATATTTTTCGGGAAAAGATAATGCTTCCTGCGTCAATATAAGGGTTTTATCGGCATCTGAAGGTAATTTTATATAATGCAGGTCGTTTATTGAAATATCCGGAAACCATACGGCGTGTATAAATTTGCACTTTTGCAAAATATCGTTAAAGTTGTGTTCTTTAAATTGCTTTATGAGGTCATATTTGTTTTTTTGCGCCTGATTAAAAGGCCCGCCATATTTCATTTCTATTCCGCTGCCATAATACCAGGTGTTGTTTTCATATTTTATGTTCTTACCGGCTTTTGCCTCGAGGCAAATAATTCCTTTTTTAGGATTAAAAATAACAAAATCGGTTTCAGATTCTTCAATGGTATTTGCTTTAACATTTACAATATTAAAAGAATGAAATATATAATAATCATCAGGCAAGCCGCTCAGGGCATTAAATATCAAGTCTTCTTTGCTATATTCCGGAATTTGATGCGGTTTTTCGGGAAACATTTTTGCCATTTTATTACACCTTTATTTTATTAATTAAATCCATGGGATTAAATTGGTCTTCGCTGTAAAAACAATAATATGCAATTCCTAAATTTTTAATTTTTTTGTATTGTTCGGAATCATATTTCATAAAAAATGCACATCCTGACTCTTTCCACAATATGGGTACGAATATTTTTAAATCCTGCGACGGAATATACATCATTGCATCCATATACGGTTTTTCCGTATCACAAAGGGAGCTCATCTCAATTAATTGTTTTAATAAAGCTTTTTCATCCTTATCAACGCTGTCATCTTCAAGATATTCCCTAAAAGCATCCGCCGTAGAGCTTGACAGGCTTCCGTTATTTTTAGTGTCAACTATGACATTAATACCACCCGGCAAATTTTTATTTGCTTTAGGAGTAATTGATAGTTTAAAAGGCGTTTTTGATAATTTATTTTTTGAAGGTGCGCAATCGGATATTTTTTTGTTTGCATTGTTTATATTATCTTGTACAATATTGGGTCTTTTTAAAACATCTAAAATATTTATGGGGCAAACATTATCAAGATACGGTTTATCTTCCAGAGGATGAATAAGTTTATAGGTAATCTCATTACCCCGAATACTTAAATCATTATCATCACGAATTAAAGTTTCATTGCTTTTAACAATTTTTATAAAATCTTCCAAACTTTTAAGAGCACGCAATGAAAGCCCTTGCCAATAATCAGTATGAAGATTGGGCACAAACAATTCATCAAGCATCATATTGACCATATCATATCCCAAACGCCAGTTTAACAATCCATGATAATGAAGGTTGGCATAATCCTGCATACACATATAACAGGATGTATCGCAATTATTTTTGTGGGCATCTGATAAATAAACCTTTTTAAAATTATTATCTTTTATTATGGAATCAAGAATAATTTTTATGTTGTCGTCTTTTGAAAGCCACCTGCTATACCCTGCGCCATTTTCCAGAGCATCCGATAAAAATACCTGTGCTAATGCGCCTTTAGTTGGTTTTATACCTGCAACTATTTCCTTTTTATCAATATCAAGATGTATTGCAGCCGCATCTCTTAAAATATATGCCAAAGAATAATAAGCACATTTTGCATATATATTTTCCTTGCCGCCGTTAACCAATAATAAATTGATGCCCTCCGGTATAGATTTAATTTCCGCCAAAAATACATCGGTCATTTTTGTGGAAACCAATGCAACGGATTTTGGCTCAATGTCGTTATTTGTTTCAACATGAAATCTTTTATTCTGTTTTATTTTTTCTCTGTATAAATCAGCGGAATTTTCCGATATCCAAAAATTATCGCCTAAATATAGGCTATTTAATTGTTTTAAACAATAGTTTTCTCCTAAATTATCATTTATTGAAACTATTTGAACAAGTTTTTCATTTTCCAGATACCTGAAATTATTCATTTCTTTTGTTAGACTCAAAATTTCTTTTTGATTTATCTGCGGTCTTTGAGAATAGGGCGCAAAATCAAAGTTGCCGTCATAATCTATTGCGGGATACTTAAACACTCCCATTGTAAAAAACCCTTCAGGCTGAATTGTATCAATTATCCTGCCGTTTTGATTACCGCAGTTGGGACATATATAATCCTGTATGTCGTCTGTTTCTGTAAGATTTTTACATATATCACAGACATAATATCTTTTTATGTTGTTTTGGGTAAGTTTATTGCTTATTATACCTACTGACATGTGGATTTTTTTATCTTTGATAATTTCGGCACTCGGGGCAAACTGACTGATTGCAACGTCTAAATCCCTGTTGATGTTTTCTTTTGTGTTTTTAGCGTTACTTATCATTAAATCTCTTGTTCTGGTAGGAAATCCAAACATAGGTAATATGCCGGTATTAGCCAAAAGCTCGCTGAGAGACTCATAGTCGTTTTCGTTTGCATCAATACTGCAATCAATGTCGCTAATAAGTTTATGGTTAATATATTCAATAAACTTAGTTTTTTTATCAATCAAAGCTGTTCCTTTAAGCAGGATATCAACTAAGTTTGAAATATCCGATTGATTATTTTCAATCCATTTAACGACAATATCTTTTACAACATCATACCAATCATCAACGGGTCCGAATTCTCCGTGTACATTATCAACACTTTCCAATTCGCTTGCATATCCGTCATCAATTATTGCTCTTCTCAAAACTTCTTTATTCAAAAACCTTTCTACAATTCTTTCGCTTCTCATATCTAAATATGGCGGTAGCGTAGGGTCATTTGTAATTTTTTCGGGATTTTCAAAATAAAATTCGTCATGGTTTCTGTTTCTGCAAATTGTTAGCGCAACGGATAATGCATTATCTCGTCTGCCGGCACGACCTACCCTCTGTTGATAGTTAAATCTTTGAGGAGGCATATTTGCCATCATGACGGATTCTAATGCTCCTATATCAATACCTGCTTCCATTGTCGTTGTAACGCTTAATATTTCAACGGAATCTTTAATTGCCCATTCGTTTTTATCAGGCTGAGAGTCTTTGTGCAGATATATATTCTGAAATCTGCGCTGACGGCTTTTTTGATCGGATTTGTTTGTTTGTGCGGTTAATTCTTCGCAAGTTAATTTTGAAGGATTTAAATGCGCTAATTTAAAATAATAATCGTCTTTTTTGAAATTATTTAAATAATTAAAATCTTTCTTTTCTAAAACTCTTCCGCAGCGGGAATTTGTACAGGTCATCATTGAAGGATTAATGTGTACTTTTCTGCATGAAGGACAAATATAATAATCATTTTTATCTGATTTTTGAACATATAGCTCATCTAAAATTAATTTATTTGTGCTTCTGTCGACTATTCCATATTTATATAATACATTTTCAAAAATCTCATCAGTTTTAGCTGATACAGGGAGATTTATCTTATTTGAAATCTTATATGGCAATTTTAAAACATTGGCAATATATTTTTTTATCTGGGTAGGAATTGTATTTCTGTCCTCTTTATCAGAGCCTTGATACAAATTCATTTCGCCCAGCATCCTTATTATGGCATTGGTCAATTCAATCTCTTCATCCGAAAGATTGTTGATTTTACTTTTATCAAAAGTTATTGATGCAATCCCGAGCGATTCAAAGCCATATTTACTGTTAAACAATGCTCTTAATATTTCATTTTTTAAATTGTTGATTATACTATTGCGCTCTTCTTGCGACTGTATTTTCGTCTCAAGACCCCTGTAAACTCCGTTATCCCATTTGTATAAAGTATGCCATTGTTTGTTTTGTTCTATTATATTTTTGGTATATCCGCCCGGATTAATTCCCAATTTTAATAAATTTTCATAAACAACACTGCAAATTTCATTAAATTTATACAATCTGACTTTATTTTCGGATATTAAATATTTAGCTTTAGCATCGTTTGCGGATATTCCGTCCCGCAAATAATCATATACCAAAACCCCGTTCTCGCCCAGAGCATCTCTTAAACCGTTGCACTCTTTTTTCTCTTCCAAAGAAAGGTTTTGAAAATTTTTTAATAATTCAATCAATTTTTCCATATCATTTGAGCGCTGCTGTATGGATTGATAGGTTATTTGCCGTATGGTATCACGATAATGGTCCATTTCAACGCCGGCAGATAATTTTGCCGCATCTTGTCTGCTGTCCGTGAACAATATTAAATTCTTTTTATCCTGTGTTTTTAAAAGAGCATCCGCCAAAATTTGATTTATTTTTTGAAAACCGTACATCATCGGTTTGATTAAAGAATAATTATATTGAGTAATTTCTTTTTTACGGCTCCAGTCATCATTGCAATAAGGACATTTAAAAGGTAAAGCCGAGCCTTTATTATCTTTAATTGAAATTGCACTATACAGCATAACATTATCGTTATCCCCTCCGATTTCAATTAATCCCTTTATCGGATTATAATTTGCTTTAATCCATTTATAGACATTTTCTCCGTTTGCATATTTGATTTTTTTCCCGCGGTCGTTTTCTTTTTCCGCATCGTCATCAAAAAAAGGCTCTGTATCGGGTTTAAATACTATATAATTCTTTACGGTTTTATCCGAATTACATAATTCGGGTAATTTTTCCAAATTTGCACTTTCGGGGAACAGATATGCAAAATTTATGCTGTCGTTTTCGTTTTTATAACCGCCCAGAAATATTTCTCCGCAGGTTGGACATATTAATAATTCCAAAACCCTTGAACCGCAATCACAAATTGTTTTCGGCTCCGAATACAGTTTACCGATTTTTCTGTTTTCGTCGTGTTTGCAATGAGGGCAATCAGGATTGGTACAAGCCCACAGCCCTTTCAAATTTTTAAATATAAAATGCGCACGCATCGGAAATTCTTTTTTGCCTGTTTCATTTGATAAATTAACGGCGCTCAACAATGCCTTGAAAAAATCTTCGGAATGTCCCGTTTGTTCGCTTAATGCCTTAATTGATTTTGCAACATAACGTCCTTCTTTTTCATCATAAAAAAGACTTTTCAAATAGTTTGCCGCATTATATTGTTTTAAAATTTTGTCTGTGTCCTCGGGGGTTTTTGTTCCCGTAATATCGGAAAAATTATCAAAATCACCTTTATATTCGCTGTCTTTATTCGGTTTTACCAAATCGCCGTTAATAATTACGAATTTATTGCCGTCAGATACTCCAAAAAATTCTTTTAGAAAATTTTTACTTTTTTCGTCGTTATCGCCCAAAGAAGCAGAAGATGCCAAAATTTGCAATCTCGAATCGTCGGGAGTGAGACCTAATCTGTCTAACAAAAGCCTGATTAAATAGGCGATTTCCGTTCCTGATGTCCCTCTGTATGAGTGCAGTTCATCAATTACAAGTTGAAATTTGTGAATGTATTCGCCGTTATTGTTTTTTATTTTTAACCAATTTTTTGTTTTTTCAAATATTTCAGACTCAATATTTCTCATTAACATTATATTCAACATTGAGTAGTTGGTTATTAAAATATCCGGAGGATACTTTTGCATATCCCACCTTGAATACATCTCAGATGTAGTTAAGGAAGGAATAAAATATTTGCCCTCTTTAACAAAATTTCCGTTTGAATCAACAAAACCTGAATTTTCATCTTCTTTAATTTTATGCAGCTGTGTTTTTAATTCTTTTATTTTGTCGGCTTTATCGGGATAACCTGCGCAGGGCGTATCCCCCGTATATCTTCCGAAATAAAATCTGTTTCCTTTGCGTTTTTTATCCATGAAAGCAAGAGCTTCGGGGCTTGTAAATACCTGACGCAATCTTTTCAATTGGTCATCCACCAGAGCATTTAAAGGATATAAAATCATAGCCCTTATTGCGCTGCGGCTTTCATCCTCGCCTTCTCTTTGGTAGCTTACATTATTTATGGTTGTATTTTCCCAGTTGTCGGGAATTAATCCGCTGAATTTTCCCCAGCTTTCTGATTCCTCTATCAAATTTCTGATTATCGGCAATAAAAATGTTTCGGTTTTGCCCGAGCCCGTTCCTGTTGTTACTATAATGTGTTTGTTTCTGTTTTCTTCTTTAAGCGCATCTGCTTGATGTGTATATAGCCTGTAGCCTTTGTCTTTTGGAAATAAACCGTCAGGATATTGCAAAAATTCAAGCAAGTCTTTATTTTCTATATCATCCTCGGGCTGCGCTCCGAACTCGTATTTTGATATATGTTCAATATAGGGCTGTTGAAACAATGTGTTTGTAATAATTTCATCACGTTCCTGTTTAATGCTCGGATTTTTAATATTATCCCTTGTTTTAATATAATCCGTATAAGTTTGCTTTAAGTAATCATAAAGCGCAAAGGGTGTATTTTTAGCCATTTATTATCTCCAGCAGCAAACCTGTTTTTTCGCTTACCAATTTTGCTATATCTAAACTAATATTATCATAAATGTATTTTGCATATGGATAACTTGATTTTCTGTTAAGTCCGCTTGATAAAGTTAATGCTCTGTCAATTAATTCGGGTAAATTTACAATATTAACCTGCAATTTATCATTTTGATATTTTAAAAGTTTTAAGGCGGATTTAGAATATGTTATACATTCCCCGTAATTTTTATCAATTTTATAAAAATCGTCGCCTAAGAATAAAAAATGTTCGCTTTTGTTGAAAAATTGGCGTTGATACAAATTATAGTCTTTAGTTATCCTGTTTTTTACCAATCTTTTTTTCCCTTGGAAAACATCATAGGAAAAAACATTCAAAGCCGTTATATCCACAGAAAATTTTTCTTTTTTGATATCGTTTAATATTGTATCAATATCAGGCAGGCTTTTTAGTAAACGATAGCTGAAATTTTTTGTAACGTATAAATTTAGCGAGCTTTTTTCTAAAAAAGAATTAAGTTTCTCCTCATTGCCAAAATAAATGAAAATTGCATCGGGTGCATTTTCCTGAGCTTTTACTTTTACAAATATATCATTTTGTTCGCATTCTTTCTTAAGATTTTCCACCAGCCGGGCAGTTCTGAAACCGCACAGCACACCTTTAAAAGAATTGTTAATTAAGGCAATTCCCGAAGGAGCAACTGAATAAATTTGCTCATCATCTTTAAACAAAAATTCAACATGTCCCAGAGAAGATAACATCCTTCTGATTTCATTGTTGCTTATCTCGGAAGAATCGTCATAATTCAGGTTTTGAACAATGGTTTTGAACTCCTGCCATTTTCCCGAGCCTTTTGCGCTTATGTATTCCAGTAAAATATTGTAATCGTAATTCAATGCGAAAACTCCTATATCACATATTTTTCCAATATTTTTGGAATACTAAAACTATTGTCATCATTGGTTTTTAACATAATATATTTTAAATTCGGCAAACTCTCTATTTTGGCGAAATCTCCGCCGTCTTTACATTCGAGAGGATGAATTAATCTGAAACAGCCTTCTGCGCTAAAAGCTTCTATAAAAGGCTGTATGTATATTTCGGGCAATATTTTGTTAAAATTTCTAAATACAATCAAACCAAACGGCAAGTCGGGAGTGTGTTTAACAAAATTGTAATAATCGGAAACCATTGTCTTTGCAGGATGAAATATGCCGTTTTCATATTTCCCGAACCAATCTTCATGGCTGTGCCAATAAGGCTCTACGATTACATCGCATATCGGAATGTTAACATTGGAAAAATCAAAGGATTCTCTGAATTTATCCTCGCTCATTATTACAAATTCGGAAGATATAAATTTTCTTACAAAACCGGTGTCAGAGCCGGCAAAAAGATTTGCAACATCAGCATCTTTTAATTTTAAATCATATTTAAAATATTTGCTGACATTTACCTGAGCTTCATTTTCCGCTTGATTTTGGATTGACGTTTGTCCTTCTGATATAATATTATTTTTTTCGCTTCTTAGTTTGTTTATAAGAATCTGCGAATTTTTAATTTCCTGCTGCAATTTACGAAGTTCAAACTGC
The DNA here is from genome assembly GCA_947589425.1 of Candidatus Gastranaerophilales bacterium. Classification (GTDB taxonomy): domain Bacteria; phylum Cyanobacteriota; class Vampirovibrionia; order Gastranaerophilales; family Gastranaerophilaceae; genus RUG14156. The sequence goes on from CANQAV010000002.1 coordinate 11,768, forward strand.
TTTTCAATCATCTCGTTATCATAGTAATCATATCCTTCGTTTATCACTTCTTCTTTTAAATTAAGATGTTTGATAACAAGTTTGGATGCAGTCGAATTATTTAATATAAGGCTTAAGAGTATTTGTTGAAGTTTTTTATCTTCCTGAATTTTTTTATCCAGTTCCTGCATTCTAAAATTGGCTAATTTATCAAATTTTTGCTTTAGTTCAATATATTCTTTGGAATTTTTTATATCAACACCTGAAGAAGAAGTTTGAGATTGATTTTTCAAATCTTCAATTTCATTATTTTTAATTGCAATAATATTATTTAATTCTTCTATTTTTCCTTCCAGAGATTCTTTCATCTTTAGGGGATTTGAAATATTATCAATTTCTTTTTTTTCTTTTTGCAATTGTAAATTTGTATTTTTTAATTCTTCGTTTTCTTTATAGATTTCATTTATTCTCTTTGTTTGACTATCAACCTTGCCGATAAGTTCTTCGTTTTGTTTTTTTAAGATTTCATTTTCTTCCAAAAGATGCGTTTTATCGCTGTTAAGTTTTGTATTGGCATTTTTTAAATCGTTTATGGTACGGCTTGATTCCAGATTTGATTTTTTTAATTTTTCAATTCTTTCGCTTCCCGCAAATTCAATTTGCTGTTCTCTTCTAAATCTGTCAATATAGTCAATATATTGATATCTCAACCTTGATATTTTTAATTCAATTTTTTCATCAATATTAATGAAGGGGCTGAATTTGTAAAATTTTTCCACTACCTCTTTGGGATATTTTTCTTGTTTACAGCCTTCAATAATTTTATCAATGAAATCGTCCGAAACTAATTCAGATTTTGAAAAAGATTCCGCCTCTGCTCCAAATTGACTTTCTACCCATATTATATAGATACTTAGATATATTTTAGTTGCTAAATCTTGAAGGTGGCTATCAAGATTAGTGTTTGTTTTATTTGATGTTAAATTGTTACTTTTAAAAAAGGTTAAAAAATTATATCTGGTTTTAAGTCCGTACTTTTCAGCATTACTCTTTATATTTTTAACGCTTTTGGGCACAAAAAAATCTAAAAATTGGTTCAGGGCAGCCCTGTATTCTTTTCCCCGAATTTCGTCAATAAAGGATAACAGGTCGCCGTCCCTGTATGTTCGGATGAGTTTTATTTTTTCTTCTTTTATTTCGGATATAGAATTATCCATTTCACGCTTCCTTTAATTTACTTAAATATTGATATATGTAATTGTCTATATATAAATTGTTGTTTATATATTCTCTTAACTGTTCATTATCGGATGCAAGCAGAAATAGTTCTTTTTGCATATCTTTTGGCATTATAAATTGTCCGGTGTTTTTGTGTTGTTCTAAAATTTTAAGTATGTAAGGTAATTTTTTAAGATTATCGGAAAAACTTTCTTCAATGTTATTAAAATATGCTCCCGTAACCGTTTTCTTATCGTCTGCCCAATAATTGATTTTTTCTATATTTTTATCAATAACATTAAATATAAAATTCAAATGTGCTGTTTGCTTTGGCATGTTTGAAATTGGCACTATTTCATATTGTTTTTGATAAAGCGAATTTTCTAATTTTATATGGTGTTGTCCGCATTCGTTGTGCTGTTTGGTTATGTCGAATGTTTTTTTATAAACATCTTTTCCATACTCGGTTTTTGGCTCAATATAATATGTTTGCCCGTCTATATCAACATTCTTTATATTTTCAACCGTTATTAAAGGCTCTGCTCCTTTTATATACGAATTAGCACTCTTGTAAAGCGAATTTAAGCCCTTTCTAAATGTTATTTTATCCTTGTTGTCCATAAAGACAAATTCATTGTTATAATTCTGCGCAATTGCTCCGTGCAGCAAATACAAACGGTCGTTAATTTGATTTGAATTTTCTTCATCATAATCTGATATGACTTTTTGTATGGAATCTATGTTATATTCATCGTTAAAAAATTCAACGGGAGCTAATACAGAAAACGTATCTCCCACTTTAACCTTATTGTTTCCGAATACTTCAGTGTATAAACCGGAGATAAAATCTTTTTTAAACAATATATATTTTGAAGATGGTCTTGCTATTTTAAGCCCGCTATTTTCAATTTTATAGGTTTGTTCACGTATTGTTATTTCTTCTGAGGGCAGTCTTGTTCTGGGGTTGTTTGAAGTTAATTTAAAATTTTTAAAACATATATCAAGATTATCTGTTTTATTGGTGGTAATAAAAAATTGAACGTCCTTGTTTGCATCTATTTTATATTGATAGATTAGAGGAAGAACGGAATGTCTTTTTGTCTTTTTTATTGTGTCATATTCATAAACCGTACCGTCCCAGGCTTCGGCAATAGACTTAATTCGCTCGAATAAACATTGTTTATATTCGTCATTATCCCTTATTTTTTTAAAGACATTGCTGTAATTATCTCCTTGTACAACATAATTTATGTCAAATTCGGGAAATTTACGAAGCTCAAAAAATTTTTGAGTGAGTATACACTTGTCTTTCGCCGAAATCATTGATTGAAATATCGGCAATCCCACAAAATCTCTTTTATCTTTTCTGTTCCATAAGCTCGGAAAATCAAATTCGATATTGTGCTGTTTATTAATTTGTTTTTTGAAATCTTCAAAAATTGAAAATAAAAAATCATAACATGAAGTTTTTTTCGTGTCGTCATAAGGTTGATAATATTTTTCGGCAACTTCGTTGAACAAAGGCCAATAAGCGCTTGTTCGATATTCGGGATTTTCACCCATTTTGCTTGCAATGTAGATAAAAAATGCAATTATGGCTGTTTGATAGGGAATTTTATTGTCATATCCGCCGTAATATTTCTTTTTTGTCGATATCTTATAATATCCGCTTGAACTTTTATTTAAAATTTCCGATAAAACACATTTACAAAATTCTTCCTCGGCATTGTTTTGAATGTTTAATTTACTTCCGGCAGAATTTATAAAATCGCTGTCTACACAAAAGAACATCATCCCCTGCGTTGAGATTTCATTTAAAAAATTTTTATAAATTTCAATATTCCAATCCCAATATGATGTCATAAACCAATAGTGCCCCATAAAAATTGTACAACATTTTTTGATTTATTCAAAATAATGTAAATATATCGGGATTAAACAATGAAAAAGATAGTGCTTGGCATACAAACATGATTTTTTATGGTAACATTAAGACGGGAGTAAAGCATGCCTGAAATTAAAAATGACAGCATAAGCATATATGATGCCCTGGAAAATATAAAAAGCGGGAAGTATGTAATGCCTGCATTCCAAAGACAATATGTATGGAGCATGGGGCAAATTGAAAAATTGTGGGATTCAATACTTTTGGATTACCCTTTGGCAACATTTTTATTTTGGCATTTAGATGATGATAATACCGGTTGGGATACAAATTTTTGTAATTTTTTACAAGAAGCTACATTTGACAGCAGAAAAAATCCCGCCACAAAAAATTATGACCTTTCCGGAATAAATATTAAAATAACCGACACTGCCGTTTTAGACGGGCAGCAGCGTTTGACTTCATTGTTTTTGTCTTTAATCGGAGATACCTATATCAAAGAAAAAGGTGCCCGAAAAAGCAGAGGATCTATTGTATCAAAATTACTCATTGAACTTAATAAAAACAGATTAACCATTGATGAAGAAGAATATAACGGTAAAAAATTTGATGTAAAATTCAGTGAAAAAATAGGCAAAATAAGCCCCACTCAATTTGAAATAAAAAAGATAACGAATGAAAAATTTAAAAATAAAGATACAAGAGGAAAAGCAATAGAAGAAGCAATAATAAATGTACCGCTCGACAGCAAAGACTATGCAAAGGATATCCTGACAAAATTATGCGGCAAAGTATATGATGAAAAATTAATTCACTATACCGAAATAAAAAACATGAAACAAGATGATGCGCTTGAAATGTTTGTACGATTTAATAGCGGCGGCAAGGCTCTTAGTAAATCGGAAATCACAATGTCAATACTGGAAGCATATTGGCCGGGCTCCAAAACCAAATTCGGAGAAATATTCAAAGATTCCTATGCTGAGTTTAATACGGATTTTATAATAAGAACTGCCTTAATGTTATATGGAGATGTTGTAAAATCAAATATAAATAACAAAATTGCGCAAGAGTTAAAAAACAATTGGGAAGAATTCAAAAAAGCATTAAAAAATCTTGATTGCTTATTAAAAGATATGGGGATTGATACGAAAAGATTTAAAAACAGCTGGAACGTACTTTTACCTATCATATACTGCATTTACTATAATCCTTTCTATATGGACGATAAATCGGCAATAAAAATATATTTAGTAAGAGCAATATTATTCACATATTTCCAATCCGGCACAACAGCCAAATTACAACGATTAAAAAGCAGCATCAATGAATATGACGGTAAAATCACTGTTGAAATGCTTGATCAAATTACGGATTTACAGGTTACCGACGGCAAAACGGATGATATATTAGATTCCGAAAAAGGAAGCAAAGTAGCCTCAGAGGCATTATATTTTTTAAGCAATGCGTGGTTAAAAAATTGCAAATATGAACAAGACCATTTACATCCCTTTTCCCGTTTTGACAAAAGCAAGCCGATTAACATGGAAATGGGAAATTGGTATCTGGCAAGAAGAAACAGAAATCGTTTAGCAAATTTATATTTATTGGAAGGAAGAAGCAACGGCGAAAAAAATGACATGAGCCTTGAAGATTATTGCAGCGATATGAACGATGAACAAAGAAAAACTTTTTATGAACAAGCCTTTATCCCGCAAAACATACCGTTGGCAATAGAATATTTCAATGAATTTTATAATGCAAGAAGAAAATTATTAAAAGAGAAATTAAAAGAATTATTAACTTTAAAAAATAACTGATTTTGTTTAAATTTTGATATTTAATCTGCCTTTATTTTACTATGTCCTTTTTTGACATACTTACCCTTTAAAATGTAAGTATGAAAACTAAAAGGGGAAAATAATGAATAATTTTGAAAAAAGACTTTTTTTAGACTATTTACGTGTTTTAATTAATGAATTTGATTTAAAAAGTTATTCTTTTGGAGAAGTTTTTGATTTTTTATGTGATGAATTTAAAATATCAAGAAATAACTTTATATTTGATAAATACGGAGAATTAATGATATACAATGCATCTTCCAAAAATGAATTCAAAAAAACTTTAATAAAAATCATTAATCAAAAATATGAAAAAATACCCGAAAAAAATTCATCATTAGAACGTCAATTACTTCTGTTAAAAGATATTTTCAAATTAGATAATGACGAATACGGTTTATTTGTTTATTTTGTTATTCAGGAAAAAAATTATATTTTTAGAAAAATATTTGAAAGCATAAATCGGGAAAGTTATTACAAATTTGTTCGACTTTATTTAAAAATAAAATATAACAGACAGGCAAAAGCAGCGGAAAGTCTTTATTTAAAAAATCTTACAAACGGAGCAAGAGGATGTGAAGCTAATTTGAATTCCGAAATTTTGGCAATTTTTGACCGTCCCAACTGTAAAACAACAACTCAATTAATGCACCTGCTGCTCGGTAAAGATGAAAAATCCAACCTGACACCAAATGATTATAAACACATTGAAAAAGAAAGAAACAGAGCTGTAAACATATTAAAATCAGCAGCGCAACAGAAGAAAAAAGGAGTAAACATCCTTCTTTGGGGACATGTCGGAACAGGCAAAACAGAATTTGCAAAGCTTATTGCAAATATGGCTAAAATACCTATGTATACGGTTAAAACGCAAAAACCGGATTTTAAGGAAGCAGACAGAGAATACAGGCTTATTGATTTATATTCAAAACAAAATATTTTATCAAGAACAGACAAAGCCTGTATATTATTCGACGAAGCGGAAGATGTTATGAACAGAGGGTTTTCTTCCCTTGGCAGTGCTTCCAAAGGCTATTTAAATAAAATTTTGGAAGAAACAAATGTTCCGGTCATTTGGACTACAAATAATATTTACGATGTTGACCCCGCTTTTTTAAGAAGGATGAGCTACGCAATTGAGTTTGAAAAATTATCAGACGATGTAAGACTTAATATCTGGAACAGAATTTTAAAGAAAAATAAGCTTAAAGTTAAAAAATCGAAAATTGAAGAACTTAATAAAACTTATGATATTTTACCCTCAATTATCTCAAACGCCGTGCAGATGACAAAACTAACCTCGGGAGATGAAAAAGATTTTGAAGGCTATATTGAAAACATAACAAAAATTGTGTATAAAAAGAACAACATTAAAACCGCAAAAACATTTGATGCCAAAAACTATAACGTAAATTTAGTTAATGCCGATATGGATGTTGATGATTTGGAGAAAAAAATAAAATCCTGCGGAAAATTAAATTTTTCAATTTGTATGTACGGCGAGCCGGGAACAGGTAAAAGCGAATATTCAAAATATTTGGCAGATAAACTTAAAATAGAAGTAATACAAAAAAGGGCAAGTGATTTAATGTCCAAGTGGGTTGGACAAACAGAACAAAATATTGCAGAAGCCTTTGCCGAAGCAAAAGATAAAAAGGCGATGCTTATATTTGATGAAGCGGACAGTTTCTTGCAAAACAGAATAAATGCAAAAAACAGCTGGGAAATAAGCCAGGTAAACGAAATGCTTACATGTATGGAATCACACGAATATCCTTTTATTTGCACCACCAACTTATTAGATGCTTTAGATGAAGCATCTTTAAGGCGATTTACTTTTAAAATTAAATTTGATTTTATGAATAATGAACAGATAAAACTTGCAATGAAACATTTTTTCAATATATCAAATGCATCTTTAAATATATATGGTTTAACAACGGGGGATTTTGCAACGGTTAAAAAGAAGGCGGATTTCTTAAACATTACGGATATTGATGAATTGTCCAAAATGCTTCAAGCGGAAGTAAAATTTAAACAATCCAAAGAACTTAAAAATTCAATAGGATTTTAAACAAGGGGGTTTCAAAGCGAATAAATAATATCTCTTTTTAGCAATAACTTTTTTGTATAAATCGTATAATCGGTTGTGAGATTAAATATTGAAAAAAAAAGCAAAAAATCTGTACAATAAGAGCTATGGAGTATCAAATGAATTCTGTTGAAAATATAAGAGAAGCGCTTGCAAACAATCTTTCAAGCGTGCTTTCTCAACTGCAAAACGCTTTGCCGATAAGAGCTTTATATCTGAAACAGACATTATTTACCGTTTTTTTTCTTGTTATTTGTCTGATTTTTTCTATTTTAGCGGGAATTGGCGGTTATAAATATAATAACATTTTATTTATTAACTCCTATTTTGCCCTTGTGATTTCTGTTGTGATAACTTTAATTGTATATAATTTTCATTTAAAAAAAATAAAAAAACTGCTTCCCGATATGGAAATTGTAAGCGTGCCTCTGCAAATTTTATGTGCGGTATTAAACCTTTTATTTTATTTTTTCATCATAAAAATGGCGCCTGAAACAGTTTTTGGAATAATATATGCTGCTGTTGCATTTTGCGCTGTTATTTACGGCGTTATGTCATATAACAATAGAAACTATCAGGAATTTTTAAAAAAAATCGCAATGGCTGAGTTTTTAAATCAATGTGATTTTATTGAATACAAAAATAAAGACCCTTTGTTTAGTGAAGATGAATTAAGTTGGTATGGAATTACTGAAGAAACGCCTTCCCGTCTTGAATTTGACGACTCCTGGATAGGAAATTTTGAAGGATATAACTTTAGAATTAGCGAGCTAAAAGTTAAAATATGGCGGAGTGTGCAATGTTTACAATACTATGAGTGCATGCTCAAAGGAATTATATTTGTTTTTTATTTAGGAAAGAAATCCATTGGAACTCCGTTTAAAATACTCAAAACCGCTAAAAAAATCAAAAGAAAACTTCTGGCATCTTTATGTGCCGTTGCGTCCATGGTGTTTCTTGCGGGATTATATTTTACAACCGAAAAAGAGGCTAAATCCTTATATTTAATAATGGCCGCCATGTTTATATGTTTTACCGTTGTACTCATAAGGGACATAAGAAAACTAACAAACAAAGTTTCATCAATAAAATTTAAACCAAACGGTTCATCTCAAAAGAAAATTGATATAGTTTCGGATAATTTAAATTCCGTAAATGCATTTCTTGATGAAGAACTTCTTCAATGTTATTTTAATATGAGAAAAATATTCAAAACAGATGATGTCAATATATTTGCCGGAAAAAACAGAGTATATGTTTCAATTAAAACCAAAAACTTTTTTGAATTCGCAAATCTGTATTCTTCAAAAAACCCTCTAAAACAAATTGAAGAAATTATCAATCAGATAGTGCTGTTTATGTATTTAATTGATATTTTTGACAGAAAAATTAAAAACAAAGAACATTAGCAAAAGTTAAACTCATCCGTATGTTCAATTTGTTGATTTAAATATTGAGAAAAAGGAAAAAAATTTATACAATTGGTTTATGGTATATGAAACTGAGTCGTTAAAAAATATTAAAACAACCCTGAGAGAAGATTTTTTAAAAAACTATTCGGACGTATTATCCTCAATACGAGCAATATCACCAATTAAAGAACTATATCTAAAACAAACTCTGCTTGTGTTTTTTGCTTTGGGAATATGCATGGTATTTGGAATTGTTTTAAGCTTTGGGATTTATAAATTTGATATCAGCCTTTTGGTTATAGGCTCTTTGGGGTTTTTAATTTCGGCAGCTTTGGGCGCACTAATATATATTGTATATGCTGACAAAATAAAAAAAATTTACCAAAGTGCCGTAACTTTTGAAATTTCCCAAGTAATGACTCTTGTGTTTTTTAGTGCTTTGCTTTATTTTGTTCTGATTGCAAACTCAACCGGCACAGATATAATGGTACCAATTACTCCTTTTATTTTTGTTGGTATAGCTTGCCGTTTTGGATTTTTTAACAATAAATTATATAAAAATTTAATAAAAAAATATATTCTATCAAATTTAATGAAATCATGTGATTACGTAAAATACTCGGAAAATTCCGAACTATTTAAAAACTACGAACTTTTATCCTCTGAAATTATAGACAGGACACCAAAGTATCTTGAATTTGATGATTCTTTTGAAGGAAATTTTATCGGATGCAAATATAGGCTTTGCGAATTAAAAGCCGCAGTAACTCAAATTACAAGAGGGGGAAGAAGTAAGGCATACCTTTTTCAAGGTATTATCTTTTGTTTTCATTTGAAAAAAATGATACACACCCCTTTTAAAATACTCAAAAATGCCGGAAGAACTTCAAATGCAGCTAACATTACAGCAATGTTCGGAATTTGTTTAGCGTGTTTGTTATTGGTATGTATAGCAGGTATTTCGTTTATACACAAACCTGCGGATTTGGAATTTGCTATTGTGTCGGTATTATTCGGTCTTTTTATTTTATGGCTGACATGCAAAGAAATATTCAAAATGTTCAAAAAAATAAAAAACCTTAAAAACAAAGTTTCATCAATAAAATTTAAACCAAAGGGCTTATCGCAAAAGAAGGTTGATATAGTAACGGATGACTTAAACTATATGCATAAGTTTCTTGATAAAGAACTTCTTCAATGCTATTTTGATATGAGAAAAATATTTAAAACGAATAATGTCGATATAATTGCTAAAGAAAACAGAGTATATGTTTCAATTAAAAGCAGAAAAAACTTTTTTGAATTAGCAAGTTTATTTTATCCGACCAATCCTCAAAAACAAATTGAAAAAATGATTAATCAAATAGCACAATTTTTGTATTTAATTGATATTTTTAACAGAAAAATAACGGCGAAGAACATCAACAAAAGTTAAACTCATCCGTATGTTCAATTTGTTGATTTAAATATTGAGAAAAAGGAAAAAAATCTGTACAATTGGTTTATGGAATATGAAACCGATTCTCTTGAAAAAATAAAAGAAGCTCTTCTGGGCAATATTTCAGATGCGTTTTCGCAAGTGCAAAATTTTATGCCAATCAGAGCTTTATATCTGAAACAAACAATATTTACCGTTTTTTTCCTTGTTATTGGTCTGGTTTTTTCTATTATAGCGGGAATCGGAGATTTTACGCATAATAAAACTTTATTCATTAATTACTCTCTTGCTCTTGTGGTTTGTATTTTAATAACTTTAACAGTATATAATTTTTATTTTTTAAAAATAAAAAGACTTCTTCCTGATATGAAAATTATAAGTGTAGCTGTGCAAATTGTATGCGCTGCAATTCCTCTTTCATTTTATTTTTTATTTTCAAAAATATTTCCCGATACGGTTATTGAAATAATATATTCTATCATTGCATTTGGTATTGTTCTCTACGGCGTTATATCAAACAACATTGGATGCTGTAAAAAACTTTTAAAAAAAATTGTAACATCTAAACTGTTAAACCAATGCAATTTTATTAAAAAATACTATAGACTCATAGATGAAGCATACGATTATTCCGAAATTGAAGAATACATGATGGGAAATTTCGGACTTGGCGATAGCTGGAAAGGAAATTATAGGGGATATAAGTTTAGAATTTACGATATAGAAAATTGGAGTTTGTACGAAGCAAAATATGGTAAAAGAGAGTCGTATAAATTTAAGGGAGTTTTATTTTGTTTTGAATTAGGAGAAAAATCTCTTCCTATTCCTTTTAAAATACTCAAAACCTCAAAGAAAATAAGAAAAAAAGTTGATGCATTATTCAGCATCCTCATTGCTGTTATATTTTTAATTGAATTCTATTTTACACACAGAAACAACGATATGAGTATGAATGCCTTGTGTTTATTTTGCGCTTTTATTTTTATATATATTGCATTTGAATTAACAAAAAACCAAATACAACAAAAAGACAAAGCTTTATCAATAAAATTCAAGCCAAAGCGCTTATCTCAAAAGAAAATTAAAATATTTTCAAATAATTTAAATTTTGCAAATACATTTGTTAATGAAGAACTTCTTCAATGTTACTTTAATATGAAAAAAATATTTAAAGCAGATAATATTGATATAATTGCTCAAAGAAAAACAGTATATGTTATAGTTGAAAACAGAAAACACTTTTTAGAATTATCGGGTCTGTTTTCTCTGACAAACCCCTTAAAACAAATTGAAGAATTTGTTTATCAGGTAGTGCTGTTTATGTATTTAATTGATATTTTTGACAGAAGAATTAAAAGTCAGATATCTTAATCTTTTACTTCAAACTTATCCGCAGCCTCTTGTGCCGTTGCAACGGCATTTGGAATTGTCAGCGCATCGGTTGCAAGCAAGCTTTTTTTCATTATGCTTTCGTTTTGTGAAAATCTTATAGCCTCAGCCATTTTTGCAGCATTCAAATTTTTTGACATGCCGAGCTGTTGAGGGGTAATTTCTTCAAACGGAACGGTTTCAAGTTCGGCTATAAAAGAATTATAGCTTTTATCTGCAGCATTAAGAGCATTTTTAACAGCAATTCCTTTTGCGGCAGTTGCTATTGTTGCGCCTGATACTGCTGTTGTTGCAATACCTTCTATTGCTTCCGTTGTACTTCCGCCCATATTTTGTAATATTTGTCTTGTTTCATCATCGGTTGTTGAATTTTTTAATTCTTTTGAAGCATTATAAATTTCACTGCCCGCTTTTACTGTCTGATACAAACCAAGTCCTGCGCCCACTACGCCGACAGCTATAGCAAGGGGAGGAAATGCAAAAGATAAAATTCCGACCGCTGCGGCACCTGCGGCAGTAAGTCCTGTTGCAACAGGGTGTTTAGAAATATTAGAAACAAGAGAAGATGCCTGTTCTTTTATTTTTTCTCCCATTCCCGAAAAGAATGACTTTAATCCATCCTTAAAAGAAATCTTTCCGTCATCCAAATTGTAATCAAATTCTTCTTTTTGAGCTTGTTTATTGTTGCCGGTAAATATATCTTCATCCGCTTCTTTTTTAGTTTGCTCTGCGCCGGTATTTTGCGACGGGTATACCAATTCCATTGATTTCACTGAATCTACATGCATTATAATATCCTCTCTTAAAAAACTTTATACTAATATAAAGTTTTTTAAGAAAAATATATTGATTTTAGACAAACATTTTATTAAAATTTTTAACATTAAAGCTTAAAAATTTCTTCATAGCTTTCAATTTTAAAAAACGGATTATGTCTTGCATCTTTTATAATCTTCAGTTTTTCTTTATAAAATTCTTTTTGAGCTTGAACGTTAAAAATTGTATCATCTTCGCCGATTATTGCCTTATTAAAAATATTTTTAATATTTTCCTTGTTTATTTTATAAAATTCCGCTAAAGCCCTGAATTCAGCTCTTGAACTATCTATTGTTCTTTTGGAATGATTAAATTTTTCAATTTCATCTTGCGTTTTAACAAGATAATTTTTTGCAAATTCATCCGCATTTTCTTCATTAACGCTATAGAGAATTTCCTGCATCTTTTTTGAAAGACCGAAATATTCATCAAATAAATACGGATTGCCGTCAAGCGCAAGCTTATTTTCAATTTCATTTATTTTATATTTATCAAAATTAAATATTGAAGCAATAAAAACCCCTGCCGAAAAGGCAATTAAGTCAAGCTTTTTATATTGAGAAAAATCAAAATCCAAATTTAAATCCAAATATTCATAAAGCAATAAAACATCACTCTTTGATTTAAGATGTGCAAATTCAAATTCATCACACCCCCAGCCCGTAAAAAAGAGTATTAAATTATCGGAATTATTGTTTATTAAATATTTTTTCATATATAGCCTTCATTCTTAAATAATTATATAAAACATTTTTCAAGTATACAACTCTAATCTTATTTAAAGATTTCTTATCTTTTTTGCAGGCACACCGTATGCAAGACAGTTATCCGGAATATCTTTTGTAACAAGAGAGCCCGCACCTATTACAACATTATCCCCGATTGTAACACCTCCCAATATAACGACATTTCCGCCAATCCAAACATTATTTCCCACTTTTATCGGCTTTGCCCATTCAAGCCCTTTGTTTCTTGTTTCATAATCAAGGGGATGACCCGCCGTATAAAACCCGCAATTCGGCGCAATAAAAACATTATCTCCGAAGGTTACTTTTGCGCAATCTAAAATTATCAGGTTATGATTGGAATAAAAATTTTCTCCCAATTCGATATTATATCCGTAATCACACATAAAAGGCTGTTCAATTAAAAATTCACCTTTTGTTTTTTTGAGAATTTCTTTAATTATTTTTTTTCTTTCCTCAATTTTTTCGGGCGAAATGTTGTTATATTTAAAACACAAACTCTTACATTTTGTTCTTTCTTCAATTAAAGCTTTGTCGTAATTTGCATTATACAGTTCGCCTTTGAGCATTTTTTCTTTTTCTGTCATGATTAAAATTCCCCGACTTTGCGCATAAATTAATTTTATAATAAACTTAAGATTTTTTACAAATGCTTTTATTTATAGTATAATATAGTTTGAGACTATTTAAACGGGGGAGTATATGGTAGATACTACAACACACGAAAGTTATGATGCCAGTAATATAAGAGTATTGGAAGGATTGGAAGCAGTCAGAGTAAGACCTGGGATGTATATAGGCTCTACTTCTCAAAGAGGACTTCACCATTGCATATATGAAATTGTTGATAATTCAATTGATGAAAGTTTGGCAGGATATTGCGATACAATCCATGTAACGGTGCACAGCGACAATTCCGTTACCGTTCAGGATAACGGAAGAGGAATTCCCTGTGATATTAAACCGGACAGCGGAAAATCCGCACTTGAGATTGTGCATACAGTGCTCCATGCCGGCGGAAAATTCGGAGACGGCGGATATAAAGTATCGGGCGGGCTTCACGGTGTTGGTGCTTCGGTAGTTAACGCATTATCCGAAAAATATGTTGTTGAAGTTGCCCGTGACGGATATTTACACAGGCAGGAATACCTCAGAGGAGAGCCCACGACCGATGTTGAAAAAGTTAAAGAAACCGACCTTCACGGAACAAGAACTCATTTTTGGCCCGACCCCGAAATATTCACGGAAACAACCGAAATAGATTGCGAAGTAATCGCAAACAGACTGCGTGAAATGGCATTTTTGAACAAAGGTTTAAAAATCATATTCCACGACGAAAAAAATCAAAAAGAAACAACATACCACTTTGAAGGCGGTATCGCAAGCTATGTCGAACATTTAAATAAAAATAAAACAGCATTATTTGAAAAACCAATCTATATTGAAAAAATGGTTGAAGGTATTAATGTTGAAATTGCAATGCAATATACTGATTCATATACGGAAAATGTGCTGTCTTTTGCAAACAATATTAACACACACTCGGGAGGAACACACCTTACGGGCTTTAGAAACGGAATTACAAGAGTAATTAACGACTATGCAAGAAAAAATAATATGTTGAAAGAAAAAGACCAGAACTTAGCGGGCGAAGATGTCAGAGAAGGTCTTACGGCGATTGTTTCGGTTAAAATTTCAAACCCCGAGTTTGAAGGACAAACAAAAGAAAAACTCGGAAATGCCGAAGTTACACCTGCGGTTAATGATGTTATACGTGATAAATTTCAGGAATGGATGGAATTTAATCCGAAGATTGCAAAAATAATTATTGATAAAACTCTTCAAGCACAGCGTGCAAGAGATGCCGCAAGAAAAGCAAGAGAATTAACAAGAAGAAAAACCGCACTGGAAAGCTCGTCATTGCCCGGAAAACTTGCCGATTGCTCTTGCAGAGAAGCTGATAAATGCGAATTATATATCGTTGAGGGAGATTCTGCGGGCGGAAGTGCTAAACAGGGCAGAAACAGAATGTTTCAAGCAATTTTACCTTTAAGAGGTAAAATTCTGAATGTTGAAAAATCAAGACTGGATAAAATTTATAATTCCGATTCGATTAAAACAATGATACAGGCGCTTGGTATCAACATTTCAAGAAACCCCGAAGAGGTTGATGTTGCAAAATTAAGATATCATAAAATTGTTATAATGACAGATGCCGATGTAGACGGAGCGCACATCAGAACACTTATGCTCACCTTCTTCTACAGATATGCAATGCCCCTTTTGGAAAACGGATATGTCTATATTGCACAGCCTCCCTTGTATAAAATTACAACAGGAAAACAAACCCAATATCTCTATGACGACAGGGCGCTTGAGCGCATGGTGCGTGAAAGAGGGGTGCAGGGAGTACAGTTATTTAACAAAACAAAAACAAAATCAATTTCTCAAGACAAGCTTGAGCCTTTGATTTATGAAATGGCAAAATATTACAGGTCATTCTACAATCCTATAATTAATCAAATGCCCTCTGTTATTGTAAGAGGTTTAATACGCTCTCAAATTAAGGTAGAGGACTTTGAAAACGAAGAAAGAATGAAAGAAATTTACGAATATCTTGCTCACTATATTAAAGACCATGCCGAAAACTACGGAATTGTTGAAGCTAAAAATTACAGAGTATTCTTAGCATCTAATCCCGAAAATACTAAATTCAATTTCAAAATAGAATTGGGAGAAGGGCTTGAGCCTGTTTTAATCACTCAGAGCATGATTAAATCTCAAGAATTTATGAGATTAAAAGACGCCTATCCTAAAATAAGAGAATTTTTAATTGAAGAAGAAAAACTCTTAAAACTTGAAACCGAAACAGGTGCAACCGATATTAATTCATTTGCACAGCTTCAAAAATTAATTGAGGACAGAGGTCAAAAGGGTATGCAAATCCAAAGGTTTAAAGGTCTTGGTGAAATGATGCCCCAGCAGCTATGGGAAACAACCATGGACCCTCAAAACCGCACATTAAAACGTGTAAGCCTTGAAGATGCACAACTTTGCGATGAATTGTTTGATGTATTAATGGGCGATAATGTTGCTCCGAGACGTGATTTCATTGAACAAAACGCAGTTTATGCAACCAATATAGACGTATAAATTAATAATGTTTTTCAAGAGCGCTTATTCTTGCAATTGCTTTTGCGAGTGCAATCTGTGCTCTTGCCATATCAAGGTTATCGTCTTTTGCTTTTAATCTTGCAAGAGCTCTTTCTTTAGCCTGTTTTGCTCTTGCAACATCAATATCGCAATCAAGCTCGGCAACATCGGTTAAAATTACCGCTTCATTTGATGCAAAATATAAAATTCCCCCCATTGTTGCAATACATTGAGGTTTATCATTTTTAATCACTTTTGTAACACCGACATCAAGTGCACAGATTATGGGAATATGGTCTTTTAATATACCCAGCCTGCCGTCGGTTGATTGAACGTAAAATTCGTCTATATCGTCTTCATAGACAATTTTTTCGTGGGTAATTACTCTGAAATGGATTTTATTTTCCATAAAATTCTATACTCCAACGGCTTCTTGAGCTTTTGCCTTTTCTAATACATCCTCAATTGTTCCTGCCATATAGAAAGCTTGTTCGGGAATGTTGTCGTGTTTTCCTTCAATAATTTCCTTAAAGCCCCTGATTGAATCTTCAAGTTTAACATATTTTCCTTTTGTTCCGGAGAATTGTTCCGCAACAAAGAAAGGCTGAGATAGAAATTTTTGTATTTTTCTTGCACGGTTAACGGTTAATTTATCTTCTTCCGATAATTCATCCATACCTAAAATTGCAATAATATCCTGAAGGTCTTTATATTTTTGAAGAATTTCAAGGACGCTTTTTGCAACACTGTAATGCTCTTCCCCGATAATTAAAGGGTCAAGCGCACGGGATGAGCTTTCAAGAGGGTCTGCTGCGGGATAAATACCCAAAGATGCTATGTTTCTTGATAATACAACGGAAGCATCAAGGTGAGTAAATGTTGTAGCGGGAGCAGGGTCAGTTAAATCATCCGCAGGAACATAAATAGCCTGAACTGATGTAATTGAGCCGTCTTTTGTAGATGTAATTCTCTCCTGCAATTCGCCGACTTCCTGTGATAAAGTAGGCTGATAACCGACTGCCGAAGGCATTCTTCCAAGCAATGCCGAAACTTCTGAGCCTGCTTGAACAAAACGGAATATATTATCAATAAACAGTAATACATCCTGATGAGCAACGTCACGGAAATATTCTGCACATGTCAGAGTTGAAAGACCAACTCTCATACGTGCTCCCGGAGGCTCGTTCATTTGTCCGTAAATAAGCGCAACTTTGTCAATAACTCCCGATTCTTTCATTTCATTATAAAGGTCATTACCTTCACGGGTACGTTCGCCTACACCGCCGAATACGGAAACACCGTTATGGGAAGCTGCGATATTATGAATTAATTCCATGATTAAAACTGTTTTACCGACACCCGCACCTCCGAAAAGACCGATTTTACCGCCTTTTTGATAGGGCATTAAAAGGTCGATTACTTTAATACCGGTTTCCAATATTTCAATATCTGTATTTTGTTCGGTTAATTTCGGGCTGGGTCTGTGGATTGGAAATTTGTCATCATATTGAACATCGCCCTGATTATCAACGGGCTCTCCCAATACATTTAAAATTCTTCCTAAAATTCCTTTGCCTACGGGAACTTTAATGGGATTTTTAGTATTAATTACCTTCATCCCCCGATATAAACCGTCAGTAGATGACATTGCAACCGCTCTTACGGTATTTTCACCCAATAGCTGTTGTACTTCAAGGACTGTTTTTTTATTGTCTTTATCTTCTATTTCAAGCGCATCATAAATTTCGGGCAAAATACCGCCTTCAAATTTAACGTCTATAACAGGCCCTATAATCTGTGTTATTATTCCTTCGTCAACTGTCATAACTGGCTCCCGTCAAAATGTTCCATAAATCAATTATAACTAATTTAAAAAAGATTTTACCCGCAGAAAATTAATTTCAACCTTTTAGAGGAATTATTTAATTATTTCAACGGCAGAATTTTCATTTATTAATTTTGCAAGATGACAGAATGTTTGAGGGAAATTTTCAATCAAATGAAAACTGCGGTAATTTATACTGTCTTTAAATCCGCAGGGATAATTAAGAAGCATATATGTTTCGGCTGTCATTTCATCAAGTCCGTTATGATTTTGATAGGAAGATAAACTATAAGGCAGAAAATAAGAAAGGGCTTTAATTCCCGAATTTTTCGTATATCTTTTTTCAAATCTTTTAAATTCGTCATAATATGTTTTTTTAAGCTCAATATCATCATCTATAAAAGTTTTTACGGGTTTTCCCAAAAATCTGTAATTTTTTGGTACATCACAGTCGCATATCGCATGCCCTAATTCATGAGCTAATATATAATAATTTGAACTCATCTGTAATATTCCTCCCCCTCTTGCATAATAGGGGTCTCTGCCCCAAAATATTGTGTCTGTATTTTTATCCAATTCCAAAAGCAAATTTGCACTCAGATTTTTTAGAACATCAAAACACGGCTTGTTTCCGGCTGTTTTTGATAATACATTAATTATCTTTTCCTTATCCTGCCATTTTATTGTAATTGTTTGTTTTTCATCATCAAAATAAGCATCATATTTAACGCCGTTTATTGTTGTGGTTGAATGATTATACTCTCTTTTAAAAGTTATATCCGATTGAATTTTTTCTTTTGTTTTCTGATTTTCAATTGTATAAGAATATTCATATTCCTTATTTAAACCGCTGTCGTATGAATTTGTTTTATATCTTCTTTGAATATGAAAGCCGTTTTTTGAAAAATCTTCATGGTAAGTATAGGACTCATCATCTTCAACAACATAAGATAATTTTTTACCTTGAAGATTGCCTTTTTTAATTTCTTGAATTACATCCAAATCCTGCGGATAATCGGCTAAGGTAAATTCTTCCCTAATCCAAAAATCAGGACGTCTTTTATCGCGCCTTGAATAAATAATTTTTTGAGGCTCACGGTTTTCATCCAAAATTATCTCTGTTTGAGAGCGAGTTTCAACACAATCTATACGATTAAACATATCGGGACTGAAAAAAACTCGACTGCGGATAATTCTATCCGATTGGGGATTATAGAAGCTTGCATAAACTTTTTCAAATTCTTCTCTTTCTCTTCTTGTTTCTTCATTATTATCAAGCGCTTTTCTTATGATTATACCTTCTTTTTCTTTTTCTTTTTCAAGCATAATCTCAAAACCCAAATCATTTTCAAAAGATTTTAAATATATTGTTTTATCATCTTTTGAATAATTTGAGTTTTGGGGAATTTTATTTTTTTTATTTAAAAAGGTTAAAACTCTTAAAATACCTTCTAAACTGTATCCTTCTTCCTGAAGCATTCTGACTTTTTTATATTCACTGTCACGAAGACAATCCAGCGCAAGAATCATTGTATCTGTTATGTTTTCTATATTCTCACGTTTTTTCATAGGTAAAATGACACTGCTTAAAATATCACTAAAAAATTTTTCAGGGTCATTATCGTGATAAGCTTTAATTTTTGCCAATTGTATTTCATCTAAATCCAAAAAAGAAAGAGAATATGCCCACAAAGAATCAAAACCTCTGTCCTTCAAAGATAAATATTTATTAAATTTGTCTTCATCCAAAAGTCTTATGGTATTCCAATTGCAATTTTCCCCTCTTTCACAGCAAATTCTATACATTTCACAATTATTTTCACAAATTGCTCTTATAACATCAAAAGGTTTTGCGCCTTTTAATTTTATCAATTCATTATATAATTCAATTTCTCTTTTACCCAAACATTTTAATTCGCCCCAGTATTCATCCCGCTGCCCTTCTTCAAGCTGTTTAAAAATATTGAATTGCTCTTCATTTAAATTTTTAACTGCCATAAGAGCAAGATTAAAACTTTTTTTATCAAACATATGAGGAAGAGTAAGTATCTTCTCTTTTTCTTCGGGAGATAATTCATCAACTGCAGGCTGATATAAAGAAGTGCAGGGATACTTTAAATTAAATGAGGAAAGAAGTTTTTTAACGCTTTTTTTTGATTTTGCCGAAAAAGATATATTTTGATTATAATTACAGGGGCTATAATAAACTTTCATATTTTATAAGAAAGCCCTAAATAAAATATTTTGTCATTTAATCCTTAATTTTAAACGCATAGAAAATTTCAAAAACCGAAAGAAGAAGAAAGAGCAAAAACACCGCTAAATAAGATAAATTTGAATAAACCATAATCCCTTCAATATTTTTCGGCTCAAATACATGCATCAAAACTCCCGAAACCGCACCCAAAATACCAACCATCATAAAAAATCCGAAATTTTGGATGCTGACTGCTGTTGCAGAAACTTCATATCTGTTAATCATATGAAGGGACAAAATTAAAAGAGGTGAAATGCTTCCGATAAAAGAAGGTATTAAAAGTATAAGCGCAATAAACTTTGTTCTTATATCAAAGAAAAGAAGAGTGCAAATACTTAAAACAGACAAAAAACAAAGGATTGAAACAACCCTGAAAATTATATCTCTTCTGTTGTTAAGACGTTTTGAAATATATGCGCTTACAATCGGGGCAATTGCTGAAATAAATGCCATTAAAGACAAAACCAAAGCTGAAGTCGAACTTTGTAAAAAGCAGAAATCTTCAAGAAATTTTTTGCCGATAACGCTTTGTAAGACATAATAAATTCCGTAATTTAAAGAGCCGAACAGATATAAATTAATATTTTTCCCGTTAGATAAAATTTCACCGAAAGGCTTGAGGGAAAATTTGACCTCTTTTTCAATGTGTACGGGTTTAAAAATAAATAAAAAAATGATATAAAAAACACAAAGCGCAAGAGTAAATAAACCTATAATATAAAGACAGCTGCTCCAGCTTGTTTTAGATACGAAATATACAAAAGGTGCGTTTGCAAAAATACCTCCGCTGTAGCCTATAAAAAGAATAAAAGAAACGGCAAGAGAAAAATTTTTATCTTTTGCAAACTTTTTAACTTCTCTTATGGCGCTCAAATAAAAAGTAGCACCGCCAAACCCCACAAGGGCTCGTGAAACATAGAGCATCAAAAGGCTGTTTGAACAGGGAAATATAATTGCGCCGAGGGCAAAAACAACTCCCCCTATAAAAGCAACTCTAAACCCGCCCAATTTATCCACCATAAGCCCGATTAAAAGCTGTTCAAAGGCATATACCCAGCAAAATATTGCGCCGAGAAAAGTTATCTGAGAAGCATTTGCGCTAAATGCGCTTTGAAGCTCGTTAAATATTGCTCCGGGAATTGCGCTTCGCTGAATATTAGCAAGAAAATAAAACAAAGTTATAATTGCGATTAATATAAACCTTAAATGATGTTTTTGATGAAGGGACATAATTTCTCTTACTTTTTAAATATAAAAAATACTGCCAGAACAATGAAAATAAAGCCGATTAAATAATTCCAGCGAAATTGCTCTTTTAAATACAATACGCTGAAAAAACTGAAAATAATTAAGGTTATGACTTCCTGAATTGTTTTGAGTTGAACAACATTATATACTTCATGCCCGAAACGATTTGCAGGTACCTGAAAACAATATTCAAAAAATGCTATAAGCCAGGAAACCAAAATAACCGTCCAAAGTGCGGAGCTTTTATGGCGAAGATGCCCATACCATGCAAATGTCATAAAAACATTTGAAATAATTAAAAGCACGACGGGTGTTAAATATTTAATCATAGAATTATTTTAATACAAACTTTGAAAAAGAAAAATTTGTCATTAAATAAAATGTATGCGTATAATATTGATATTCAAGTTACAAGCGGGGGAGTTATGATAAGAAAAAAGATATTTTTACCTTTAATTATTTTATCCATGCTGTTGTTTTGCGCATACGCAGAAGAAGAAACCAATCAAATAACGGAGTCTTTATATAAGACATATAAAAATGTCACCGATAATGACAGCATTATAAGGGCGCTTGAAAAACTGGATAACACAACGGGAAAATATTCAAAAGAAGCAATTTTAGGGAAAAACCCCACAAATAAACCTGTTAAAGTTGAATTTATGAATTTAGCTTCAATTAACCCGATGTATATGAATTTTGATGCTTTAGGGTGGAAACAGAAAAAAAGATTATATATTTATATCAATGAAAAACACAAAGATGCTCCCATAGAAGCTTTAAGCGCAATTTTAGCGCATGAAGCAATTCATCAGGATGAATATAATTCGCTTAACGAAGAAACTTACGCATGGACTTTGGAAGCTGCCGTTTGGACACAGTTAAGCGACGACAACCCGGAGCTTGAAAAAATCTCTCATCCCTTGGTAGAGAGAGAAAACACAATCAAACAACTTTTTGTCAGAGGAGACTACACCAGCAAATATATCAATATGTTTGTTATAAACAACAAAGGTTATCGAAATTTGCCCGAGAGTTCTTACGGTTTTGAGGAGCTGTTGTAAACTATTTTCCGTATGAGTTTACGGATTTAGATGCAAGATGTGAAAAGTATGCTTCCTTGAATTCAGAGTTTCCTATTCTTTCAATGGCAGACGGAATAACGATTAAACACGCATATACAATTATGCCAAAGAACACGAGACTTAACAACTCAAGCATTTTTTTACCTCACTTTCAACGTGTCAATCCTACATGAATAGACGGACTATATGGAAAAAACTTTAAGGAAAACTGTTGAATTTTAACAAAAATTTACATTAAGTCTTTTTTACATTGAGCTCCGGACACAACTGACATGATGAAAAAACTTTTGAATATTTAAGATTTTTTCTGAAACATCTGTATTTTGGGTTGTTTATGATTTCAAAAAGCCTCTGTTCTTTAATATTACCCATTTTACAGGATAGACAAGGATAAACACTACCTTCCGCATTTATTATTGTATTCGCAAAAGGATATCTGCAAGGCTCATATATTTCTTTAATATCTTTAGAATTATATTCAAGAAAGAATTTTTTAATTAAATCTATTTCTTTTTTGGGATTTTTGTTTTCAAATTTAGGAGAAAAACGAATTTTTGTTTTTGAAAACTTTTTCATTTTTTGGATTTCCCAAAAGATTTCTTCAAATTTATCTATATCAAAATAAAGCTCAACAGGGTAGTTATTTTTATAAAACACTTCATCAAAAGACTCATATAAAACGGGATTATGTTTTAGTTTATTGTTCTGCAAAAAAGAGACGGAAAAAAAGTCAAAACCCTGGTTTGTTGCATATTGGTAAATTTTAAGCAAATCTTCAAGATTATCTTTCAATACCGTTGTTTTTATATCCACCATTAATTTTGATTTTTCAATGTGGCAGCTTTGAGTTAAAGCGTTTAGATTTGCTTGAATTTTATCAAAATTACCGTTTTCACCCCTTGTTTTATCGTAATTTTTACCCCATTTGTCAAGACATATACTCAATAAAAGAATTTTCGCTTCAATAATTGCATCTGCCATATCCTCATCAAGCGAAAGCCCTTCCGTTACAATATTAATTTTGCCTAAGGTTTTTTTTGAAGCTTTAAACAAAATTTCTTTATAATCTTCTTTTGATAAATGCTCAATGCCAATAAGCGTTATAAATGCAAAAAAAGGAATCTGTTCAATTAAATTCAGCCATTGATTTTTTGTTAGAACATCTTTATTGCTTTTGTCTTCTTTTTCAAGGGGAATAGACATATTGCATCTTTCGGTCAGCACAAAAGAATATCTCAAGGGACAGATTGCAAAACCGCTTTTTTCAAAAAATCTCGAATAACTTATTCTTGCATATAAATCTCTGATAAAATCAAATGTCCCGTAAGGATTAATTATGTCGCTGAAGTTCATAATGGAATTATATATATTTTAATTTATAGTGACAAGTAATTTAAAATAATTTTTAAATTTTGTTTCAATAAATTAATTTTCTACATAACTCATAAGCTGAGTAATTGCGGTTTGAATATTGTTAATTTTATCTTCAATTATTTCCACCCGATTTGTAAGCATTTTGGTTTGAGTCATGTTTTCGTAAAAAATATCAATTAATTGCGAAGGATTAAAATTCTCAGCCTGTGCTGTTGAAACAGCATCTAATTTTTTTGTTAACTCATTAATTTTGGCTTCTTGAGCCTGAGAATTTTTAACAAGATATTTAAGCGCATTTTCAATTTTGGAGCTAAATTCCATCAGATTTGATTTTGATTTTTCACTTTGGACAAGTCTTGTTTTGATATCTTCAAACGCATTGTTTTGAAGTTCATCAAGGCGGTTTGAAACATCATCTAATTTATCAACGGCATCTTTACACCAGCCTGAAAGATTGCCCAATTCTGATTCAATATCTCTGTTTAATTTAACATTTTCAAGCCCCACCGTTCTCAATTCTGCGATTTTTTCCTGAAGCGTTTTCATCTCCTGAGATGAAGCGGTATTTTTTTCAATAGTTAATTTAATTTTAGCCAAATCAGATTCAATATCTTCAAGATTGTATGAATAATCTGAATTTTCGCTGTTAGACCTTATCTTTATTATTGCTTTTTCAAGTTTTAAAAATTCGCCTTCAAGATTTTCTTTGATTTCTTGGGAAATATTATTTTTTAAATATTCAAAATTTGATAAATATTCTTGAACTTTGTTTGCAAGATTGTCAATATCGGCAGAAGATTTATCTTCCGCTTGGGAATCGGAAGGCTTTTGCACAAGAGATGAAATTTTTTGTATGTTTTCTTTTAATTTAATGTCTATTTGGCTCTTTGTATCTCTTAATTCTTCCGATAAATCAAGATTAAATTCTTGCATTTCCTGAATTTTATCGTTTAATCGCTGAAGTGCGCCTATAACCGAAGTTATTGATTTATTTTCTTCAATGCCCGAAATTTTTGTTGTAATTGTAAGGACACTTGCCTGAATTTCTTCAAGAAGTTCTTTTGCATTATGGATTTGCTGTAAATTAGCTCTTTCAATTTTGGAGTCCATCTCAATAACAGCGTCTTTTAGAGATTTGCTTCCTAAGCTTTCATCATTATTTGCGCCGACACAATTTATTAAGAGGCTGTCAATTTTTGATTCAAACTGAGAAAGTGACTCTTCACGAGATTTATCGACATTTTGGAAAGCATCCAAAATGTCGCTTTTTAAAACATTCAGGTTATCTTGCGTGTTTATAATATTTGAGTTGATTGTATTATCAATTTTTTGTACTGTTTCACGTCTGTAGTCTTCCAATTGAGTTTCAATAACGGATAAACTATCCTGTAATCTGTCTTTCAAAACATCGACGTTATCAGCAAAATAATCAGAAAGTTTTTGAAGATCTATTTTTAAACCGTCAACAATTTCAGTATTTGAATTTTTTGCACCGTCATTAATTTTAGCAAGCGCATTCTCCAAACTTTCCTGAAAAGATAACACCGTTTCAGAAAAATCACTTTTTAACCGAGCCAAATTTGCGCTGTTTTCGCTTACTACATGATTTCTGAAAATTTCAAGCTTATCCGATATATTGGGGATTGATTCGGAAATTTGAGTAAGCATTTGAATTGTTGAATTTGTATTCACGCCGCTTAAGCTTGTTTCAAGATTTTTAACGGAAGATTGGATTTCCGAAGTAACATTTTTTAAATTGTCGGACATTTCTTTTAAGGTTTTACCCAAATCTTGATTTTTAAGTTCATCTAATGCCCGCTCAACAGGCTCCTGCAAAATTTTAATATTACCCCGGTTGATGTCATTCAGATCGCTTTTAAAAGAATTAAGCCCCGTCATAAGATTTTTTATATCATCTTGAATAATTTTCAAATATTTTTCATAATCTTGGGCATTTTGGCGTGCTCTTTTTAAAACGTCGTCATTCAACAAAACACGTATATTTTTAACTTCGCCGTTCAAATTCTGAATTGAACTTGACATATTAGAAATTTCAATTTTTGTTGAAGATATATCTTTGCTTATATCTTGTTGGTTATTGTTTTTAGATGAGTTAATTGTATTTGAAAGATTTTTTATTTCTTGAACGGCATCATGAAAAATATTTTCCCTGTGCGCAATGGAATCAATAAGGCTTGTCAAATCCTGATATTTAGCATCAATTACCGCAACTTGCGACTTAACGGAATTAATATTATCAACAACCGTTCCGATTTGACTTTTGACTTCCAAGACATCATCTTTTGCATTTGTTTTTTTAATTTGACCTAAAAAGTCTGCAAAATTTTTATTCAAAGTGTCGGTTATATTTTTGAAACCCTGAGAAAAATTCATGAAATTTTCGCTTAATTTAGTGATTTCAAGATAGCCGTCACCGCTTTTGTTGTTCTGCGCAAGATTAAATATTCTCTCAAGCGCCAAATCTTGGGCATTAAGCTTAGAATATATATTTGCCGTATCGTTTAAAATTTTATTGATTTCCGCATTAACCTTTGGGTTTTGAGCGGTATTATTCATCATAAAATTATTCAGGGAAACTTCTAAATCTTTAAGGGAACGGCTTGTTTGGCTGTATTTTTGTTCAAGTGTTTTTCTGAATTCTTCAATCAGGGTTGAAGCGATTTTTTCGCCCGAAACATTGGTCAAATTTTCATATCTTTGAGATAAACTTGTTAATGCATTATAAATCTCACCCTGCGACATTGATGATTTGGCATAAAGCCCCTTTATTGCTTCCGTCAGTTGGTCTAATCTTATTTCTATGTTATCAGCCATGGTATTTTTTATATTTTCCCCTATATATCTTAATTTATTTTATCAAAAAGCTTATATTTCATGTTGAATTGTTAAGTTTATGTTAATAAGTTTGCTCTCTGAAAACACTAGTTTTTAAAACGTCAAGATAATTATCGGTCAAATGCGCCCAATCAAAAAGTATTACGCCCTTAAGCCTCAGTTTTCTTATTATATGAATTTGTCTTAATAAATCTTCAGGATCAGACTCAATAAATCCGGCAAATAATCCGGGATATACGTTTGAATTACCCTGCGCTTTTTTTCTTATTTCATCAAGCATGTCATAAGCTAATTCATCATCGCTTGTTAAAATTAAAGGAGTTATGGCATCAAGATATTCTTCGCTTATCCACCGTGTCCAGTCTTGAAATTTCGTTTGAAGACTGATTTTATAATCCGGGAAAACAACTGCGGTAAACAAAATATTTCTGTTTTTTAAAAGCATGGATGCTTTTCTTATGTAATCCGTTATCTTATCTCTTCTGTATTCGCACCAATTGTTCCACATTGAGCCTTTAGACTCAATTTCAAGGGGGTCTGATCCGTATAAATTTTTAAATTCTTCTCTTGCATAGGGAGTATAGCCCCACTGGTTGTTATAGTTTTCTTTTGCAATGTTCGGATATCTTACATAATCAATATTAAAACCGTCTATATTATATCGGGCGGAAATTTCAGCTATTAATTTGAGCAGAAATTCCGTCACTTCAGGGTTTGCAGGGTCTAAGAAATATCCGTTATGCTCCTGAGGATGTGATACATAGCCTTTAAAATCGGCTTTTTGTTTTGTTCTGTTCATCCAGTCGGGATGAACGGCAAGAATTGATTGAGGATTAGACAGAGGGGATCTGTTTCCTACATAAAAACTTTCAAACCAAACATGGATTTTTATATTTCTTCGATGCGCTTCTTTAATCCAAACCGCAAGAACGTCAATATTTTTGAAATCGGGGTTTTGTTCTTCAAAACCATATTCTTTCATTGTACGAGAGGGGAAAATCGTTCTGCCGTGATAATAAGTTTCTAAAAATACGTTATTAATGCCTGTTTCTTTCATTTTATCAAGCGTTTTTTGAATATCCGCAACCGTTTTTTCGCTCGGACGAACCCAGGTGCCTTTTAGTTCATCTTTGATATATGGCAGAGTATAACGATATGCAATTGAAGCACTTTCAATTGCTTCTTTTGCATAGTTTAGGGAAGTATCGGAAGAATCCTTTAAGGATTTTTTATACTGTTGTTTTGCACGTTTTAAATAATAATAAATAAATTTATCATCTCTGTTTTGGGACTCTTGTTTTGTTGAAATAAGAGTTTCTTCAATACTTACTATTTTTGATTTTGCGAAATAGCGGTAACTGTCAAGCGTTGTATATGCTCTTATCTGCCTATCCAATAAATCTACTTTTGTACCTATTTTTAAGTTATCGCTAATCCATTTTTTAGCGCTGCCATGCCCCGACACAACATAACCGTCACGGGGAATTAAAGAATTTGCTCCGCTTAAGCGGACAACAATTCCGTCCACCACAACCGCTTCTTTTCCAAATTCATTTGTCTGGGTTGTCCTTCCGAAATCTCTTGTATATATAACAAGCTGGTTTGTTCCTCTGTATCCCGGGAAACTGTTGTTGGGTTTATCTATCGGATAAATGGCATTTATATATCTTGAGGCTTCTTGAATAACTCTATCCGAAGAATCTTTCAAAACGATATTTTTTTCATTTTTTGCGCTTTTTTTATCACGTTTTACTTCTTTTAAAGTTATTTCCTGATTTTTATTAACCGCATTTTTTTCATTATTTTTTTTAATGTAAACAGGCTCTTCAACATTAATATTTTTCGGCTCGTAATTTATAGTTATCGAATCAGAATAACTAATGGGGGCAGAATTTGCGTATGAAGAAGGAATGTTCAAAAAGAACAAAAAACTAAAAAATACTATAAAAAATTTTAAATAACTCCTCAAGTTTTTTCCCTAAATTATTAATAAAATTCTACACTAAAAAATAACCCGTAGCAAAAATGTTTACTTTATTAATGTTTTTGCAAATTCAATTGTTTTCTCGTTAATTTCCCCTCCCGCCAATTGCGCAAGTGCTTCAAGCCTTCTTTGGTCATTTAAAATTTCAATTTTTACATTTGTATTGTCATCATGGGTTTTAACTACCCAGATAAAATTATCGGCTCCGGCGCAAATTATGGGCTGGTGAGTAATACAGATTATTTGCACATCTTTTGACAATTCAAAGAGTGAATTTTTAACGCTGGTTGATGTTACACCCGAAATACCGGTATCTATTTCATCAAATACAACTGTTGAAATTTTATCACTTTTTGCAAAAATTGTTTTAAGAGCAATCATCATTCTTGAAATTTCGCCCCCCGAAGCAACTTTTGATAAAGCCATCGGATTTTGATTTTTATTTGTTGAAATCAAAAATTCAATATTATCAACTCCCGTTTCCTGCCTTTTAAATCGGGTTTGCGAAATTTCAAATCTTGCTTCTTTTAATTCAAGCGTTTTTAACTTTTCTTCAATTAATTTCGCCAGTTCAAAACCGAAAACATTGCGATATTCGCTCAATTTTTCTTCCATTGTTTTCAAATTTTCATCAAGAGAAGTTAAATTTTCTTCCAATTCGTCAAGATTATTTTCGCTTGATAACAATTCATTAAGTTTTTTATCGGTTTCATCACGGACTTTATCCAGCTCTGTTCCGTATTTTCTTTTAAGCTTCTGAATTAAACTTAATCTTTCATTTAATTCTTCAAGCTTTTGAGGATTTATTTCGAGATTTGTTGAATAATCTCTTAAAAAACAAGCATTTTCTTTAAGATTTTCATAAATATCTTCCAGAGAAATTGACACTTCATTTAAACTGTTATCAAGGTTTGAAAGAGATGAAATTGTATATTTAATTTTTCCCAAAGCCTCAATTATACTCTGCCCGTCGCCGTATAATGCCCAAAATGAGCTGTATGCTCCCTCTTTAAGCTCTTGAATATTGGATAAAACATCAATTTCTTTTTTCAAATCTTCTTCTTCATTTTCTTTAACGGAAGCC
Source organism: Candidatus Gastranaerophilales bacterium (assembly GCA_947589425.1). Taxonomy (GTDB): domain Bacteria; phylum Cyanobacteriota; class Vampirovibrionia; order Gastranaerophilales; family Gastranaerophilaceae; genus RUG14156. The sequence goes on from CANQAV010000002.1 coordinate 41,450, forward strand.
TCGTCAAGCTCTTTTAATTGAAATCTTAAAAATTCAATTTCCCGTTCGTTGTTTTGGCAGTTTTCTTTCAGGAAATTAATTTTTTTCTCGATTTCAAGATATTTAAGATAGGTTTCTTTATATGTTTTTTTAAGGTCATAAAATTCGGGAGCTTTTTTTATAATATATTCATCTAAAAGGTTAATGTGGGTTTTTTGAGATATGTATGAATATGTTTGATGTTGAGAATGAATATCGACAAGACTTTCTCTCAATTCTTTAATTTCAGGCGAATTTGTTAACATTCCGTTTATACGAAATTTGGAAGAAGATGAAATTTCTCTTGAAACAATTGTTTCAACGGAATTTTTATCAAACACCGCTTCAATATATGCAGGTTTTGATTTATCCAAAATCATCTCTTTTGTAACTTTTGCACCTAAAGCGCAATCAAGAGCTTTAATTATAATGCTTTTTCCCGCTCCCGTTTCACCGCAGAGCACATTGAAACCCGAAGTAAAATCAATTTCAATTTCATTAAACAATATAAAATTTTTAATTAATAAACTCTTTAACATATCATTTTTTAGGAGGCAAAGACCAATATAACTTTTCTTTTAAAATATCATAAAATCTGTCTTTTTGCTGGTTTAAAATTAACAAAGATGCGCAATTTTCATTTTTTTGAATTTCAACTTCATTATTTGTCAGAATTTCAAGCTGCCCGTCAAAAGTCACATTCAATTTTTGATTTTCTTCCCTTATTTTAACCGTAATTTTTTCTTCGGCGGGAATTATAATAGGACGGGTATTCAGAGTATGAGGACAAATGGCGGTTATTAAAAAACACTCTACAAAAGGAGATATTATAGGGCCTCCTGCCGATAAAGAATAGGCGGTTGAGCCTGTGGGGGTTGATATAATAAGACCGTCCGCAACATAAGAACATAATTTTTTATCATTTATATATAAGTCAAGAGTAGCGGTTCTTGTATGATTTTCGCCTTTAATTACAATGTCGTTCAGCGCACACTGATTAAGCGCTTTTAGCATGATACGATTTTCAATTATATAAGATTTTGAATTTAATTTTTCAATTACGCCGTCAATTTCATCCGGTCTTGCCTGGGCTAAATAGCCCAATCTTCCGACATTAAAACCTAAAATTTTAGTTTTAAATTTGCTGTAAAACCTTGAAGCTTTTAAAAAAGTACCGTCACCCCCGACAACAAGAGCTAAATCAATATTTTCGGGAGGAGCATCAATTGAAAAAATTTCTGAATTAGAAATTTTTTTTCTGATAGTTTGTGCAAGAAGCGCTGATTGAGAAACGTTTTGATTAATTATTATTCCTATTTTTTCAAAAACTCTGTGCATAGGGCGCTAAAACGGTCTTGTCTGAGATAATTTATTTCTTAATTCTCTGAATTTTGCAATATCTTCCTGTGCTTTTGAACTTTCTTTAAACAAAGTTTGAGAAGCAGGATGCATAATAATAATTGAATCTATATGAACTTCCAAAAAATCGTATCTTCTCGGAGCAGACATTCCGCCCGATACGGAAATTTCGGCATTTGTTACGGCTAAAAATCTTCTTTCCCCGTCATTTAAAAGCTCGGTTAATTCACGATTTGATTTTGTATATTTTGAAACGTATACCGTTCCTTTAATTTCATGGTCTTTTGTTATGATACACACTTCAACGGGTGTCGTGTCGGATGGTTGTTTAGTCATTTAAAATTTACTCCTATAATCTAAATTAATTATATATTATTTTTAAAATTATGGCAAAGAATGAAAAAAAATTTTTTCTGTGGTAAAATATCCCTGCCACACTTCACGGGGTTTTGCGAGCCCTTGACCGAAAGCTTATGTCGGGTGCAGAGTATATTGTGAGGCAATAGGAGCGCAAATTGAAAATTAAAAAATTGTTGATGATTTAGATTTTTATGGCGCATCAGAACCCCAACCCGGTCAGGATGGAAACATAGCAGCCGTAAGGCAGATTGTGCGGGTATGAAAATTTATTTTGGAGATTTTTTAATTCTAAAGGAGAGCAAATATTTCCGATAGATATAGTGTGGCATTTATTTTAATAAAAATGTCCTGATATATTTATACGTTAACGAGAGCTCATCTTTATTCAATAATTTCATCATGGAAATTATTTCCCGAAATAAATTTTCAGGCTCTTCAAGGTAGTAAAATTCAAACAAATCTTTTGGCTCAACCTTAAGAGCACTTGCAAAACGTGAGATTAAATCAGGTGACGGAAAATTTTTACCGCTTTCAATACAGCTTATGTGCTTATTGTCTACATTAACGAGTTCAGCAAGTTTGGCTTGAGTATAGTTTTGTTTTTTTCTTAGCTCTTTTATTTTTTTTCCAAAAAGAGTTTTGATATTATTCATCAACACCTCTGTATTTAATTTAATATTTTAATACATTTTTTAAAACATTTCCAAAGGTAATTTATTGACACGATTTTACTTATCATGTATATTAGTTGATATATCAGGTAGATTTATTATAATTTCCATACTTAATTTACAGAAAAGATATCTAACTTAGAAAATGCTAATTCTCGTTTTCCTCCTTTTCCTCTAAAAGGTAAAGGATTTTTATTTTATAAATATTTTTTTTATGCTATTCTTAATTCAAAAGGAGAATAATATGGTGAATGTTTTTGAAGGTGATTTATACGCAAAGTCGGATGATAAATTCTGTATTGTAATATCAAGATTTAATGATTTTATAGGCTCAAAACTGCTTGAAGGAGCAATAGATACCTTTAAGCGCCTCGGAGTGGAAGATAAAAATATTGATGTAATTTGGACTTCAGGAGCATTTGAAATTCCTTTGTGCGCTAAATTTGCCGCAAAATCAAAAAAATATAGCGCAATTGTAACCTTAGGCGCAATTATAAGAGGAAATACATCTCACTATGATTATGTCTGTGCAGAGCTCTCCAAAGGAATTGCTTCCGTTTCAATGCAAGAAAATATTCCGGTGTTATTCGGTGTTTTAACAACGGATACAATTGAACAGGCGGTTGAAAGAGCGGGAACTAAAGCCGGAAATAAAGGCGCTCAATGTGCACAAAGCGCAATTGAAATGGCAAATGTCATTAAAAAAATTAATCTTTAGATTTATATAAAACAAACCCTTTGATTAATGTTTCTTTTAGGCAAGTGGGCTATCATTTGAAGCATGGACAACTTGACGGGAGAGTATTACACGGATGAAAAAGGGTTGTTTTAAAACCGCTTTATTTTTAGGCTTATTCACCATAATATTTTTAAATTTCAACGCATCGGCACATCAAAACATTATTTCAACCGTAGGCATCGCAAAAGCAAAAGACGGCAATAACATATACCAATTGAATATCGGGGCAAATAAACCTCTTCAATATAAAAAAATTGTAAAAAACGGCAACAGCATATATTTTGATATAAAAAATTCTTCGGTTTCTCCCGATTTAGAAATTGCATACAATGATACGAACAACGTTGACAATGTTATCGTAAAACAAATGAGAGGCGATAAGGTAAGGATATATATTCTCGGGCAGAATGCTCAAAATACGGATATAATTTTTAAAAATAATCAAAATAAAAATCCCGCTTCCTTAAAAGAGCCGAATTCATACGAACAGACTGGAACTTCGGAAGAAAAACAGCATAATTGGATATTTTTTGCCTTGGGAATGATAACTTCTCTTGTGTTTATAATGGCTTCCATAATAAAAATTCTCTCAAGCAGAATTAAACAGGATATAATTCCGACTGTTGATTTCAATAATGAAAAAATAAAACAACAGGCTTTATATCAGCCCTTTAAAAATAAAAATCCTTATATAGATAAAGAAATATCAAAAAATTTCAAAACTTACAGAAAAACAAAAATTTTACAAAATTCAAAAATGTCCAATCCTTATATGCAAAATGATTCTTTGAAAAAGAATTCTTTGAAACAAAAAGTTGAAAATATAAAATTTATCAGCCTTAAAAATCTATAATATAATACTCAACCAATAATGCCCCTTTTTAAGGGGCTTCTTTTTTTGCTCCTGGACTAGTTTGTTTTTTTCGTATAATATTATAAGGTGTATTATGGAAAATGTTTTCACAAAAAGAGAAATATTAGAGCATCTCGCTAAAAATAATTATTTTATTGACGAATATACGCTCGGCACTTTTTTCGACAAATGGAAAATAGAGGCTGTTTTTGAAAACGAAGAAGGAATTGAATTTTTTGACAGAAACGCCTTTAATATCATAACCGATAATCTTTTTAATACATCAAAACACGAGGAAGAAAAAAAAGAAACCGAAAATACCGTTTTTGACATCAATCGTGCCTCAGATGACGAACAAAAAGAACAACATTATGAAAAAATACCTGACGTTTTAACTTTTCAAAGTTATGAAGATGCGAAAAAAAATAACGATACGACGCAAACTCTGTTTCAAGAAAATTTTGACGGCTTAATAAAAAATGAACAATCTGATACGGCTGACAAAGAAACAGATGCCGAACAACAGCAAAAAGAAAACAATATCCCGGAAAATGCCAACGATATAAAACCTGCTCCTTCTGATGAAAACCAACTCGGAGAACTTGCTTATTTGAGCATGATGAGCGAAACAATTCGGGAAAGAGAAAAACAGCAAGCGCAAGAAGCTCAAAAAACATTGGTTAATAATGAATTTAAACTTGATATATCCGAAAAAACATTGGGTATGATAGCCCGCACAATAGCTAAAAAAATAATAAAACACGTTAACTCGGTATATTCGGCACAGACAAACGCAATATCAAAATTGGAGAAAATGCAGGAAGAAAATGCACTGTTAGTACAAAAAAATCAATCACTTGAAGAGCAAAACAAAAAACTTCGTATGCTTTTAGCCGCTTCAAACAAAAATTTAAATTCATATAAACCGAGCATTTTCGGACTGTATAAAAAAATTAATACAAAAGAGGATAAAAGAAATTTATGAGTCAAATAATAATGATTATATTAATCAGTTTATTAATTCTGGTGCATGAAATAGGTCATTATGTCGCAGCGGGACTTTGCGGAGTAAGGGTTACCCGCTTTGGCTTCGGAATGCCTTTCGGACCGTCATTGAAATTGTTCAAATGGGGTCATACAAATTTTTATATTCACGCATTTTTGTTTGGCGGATATGTATCTTTTGCCGACAGCGAAGAAGAAATTGAAGATAAAAAAGAAAAAGAAGAATTAGAGGAAGATGAAATCCTACCCAAGGATTCAAAAGAATTATATGAAAATAAAACGATATTACAAAAACTTTTCATTGTAACGGCAGGGGTTTTGATGAATGTTCTCTTTGCGGTATTTTTGACAATGTTTGCAGCGATTTATTATCATAAGCTTCCTCTGCCGAAACAAAATATTTATATCGGAGATTTTTCGCCTCAAATAACTTCAAATATTCAGGAAAGAGGAATTTTAAAAGGGGATAGAATTTATAAAATTAATAATCAAACAATAGATACTTTTTATGCTCTTAATTTTTACGCAAGAAATTCAAGGTGGTCTGATAACTATGCTCAGGAAGATTTAATCCGAGAAAATCTTGCACAATTACAAAAACTAAACCCCCAAATTAAAGACACAATTGAAGAAGGTACAATTATAAGACTTGGCGAAATCAAGCCCGAAAAACCGTTAGATGTCAGAAAGCAAGTTTTACAAGGCTTGGAAAAATATAAACCGCAAGGAATTAAATTAAGCGAAACCCAAATAAAATATAAAGATGAAGTTCTGAAAAATAAAAATACCTATTTATATAAACAAATTAAAGGACAGGAAGGACCTTTGAAATTAACGCTTTTAGATATTGCAACCATTTTATCCGATAGCTATAAGCCGGTTGATATGGTTGTTATAAGAGATAATAAAGAAATTGAAATTAAAGATATTATTATCCAAAAAGAAGGCATTTTCGGCATAATGTTAAAGCTTGAAGATTTATATGCCGAAACCAAAACCCCAAAACAAATAATAAAAGGCTCAATTAGCTATCTTTACACAACAACAAACACAATGCTTTACAGTCTTTGGCAGTTAATAAGCGGAAAAGTAGATGCAAGTGATATGCACGGTGTTATTGCAATCGTAAAAATAGGAGGAGATGTTATAGCATATAAAGGTATGCTAAACGGCATATTATTAACGGCCATGATAAGTATTAACCTTGCAATAATGAATATTCTTCCGATACCGGCACTGGATGGCGGGCATGTTGCATTTTTAATTATCGAAAAAATAACGGGCAGAAAACCGACCAAGGAATTAAGCGACAAAATAACAAACTTTTTCTTTGCACTGCTTTTGATTTTAATGGTTGCAATTTGCTACAACGATATCTTTGCGCTTGTAACCAAAAAGTTCTAAATCAGCGATAATTAACAAATTGAATAGGTGCATCAATCACATCTTCTTTTTGTCTTATTGCTTTAATAACGCTCTGAAGGTCATCTTTGCTTTTTGCGCTTACTCTGACACTGTCCCCTTGAATTGAGGCTTGAACTTTTAATTTTGTATCTTTAATAAAGCCCGTAATTTTTTTTGCAAGTTCAACGCTTAAGCCTTTTTTTAATTTAATTTCCTGCTTAACATTACCGCCCAGCGCATTTTCAACCTTTTGAGGGTCTAAAATTTTAAGGCTTAAATTTCTTTTAACAAGTTTTGATTGAAGAATATCGTAAATATTTTTAAGCTTCATTTCGTCGTTTGTCGTGATATTAATTGCTTTGTCTTCTTCTAAAGATATATCGGAATTTGAATCTTTAAGGTCAAATCTTGTGGAAAGCTCTCTTTTAACCTGATCAACGGCATTTGTTAATTCTTGTTTATCAAACTCCGAAACAATATCAAAACTTGAATCTTTTGCCATATTACCCCCTTGTTTTTGTTTATTATAACAAAATACAAAAAAGAGGTCAAAATGACCTCTTATTGTTATACTTTTCTTTTTCTTGCGGCTTCTGATTTTCTTTTTTTCTTAACAGAAGGCTTTTCATATCTTTCTCTGCGTTTTATTTCAGAAAGAATACCTGCTTTTTGGATTTTTTTCTTAAATCTCTTAAGAGCTGATTCAATAGGCTCATTCTCACGAACACGAACTTCCGGCATTGTTTTCACCTCCTTTGCAGGTTTAAATCTACTTAACGTATAAAAATGCTAACACAGACATATTTATACGTCAATAAAAACGCCGAATATAAAAAAATTGCGTTATAAAATTTTATTTTCTGTCCGTAACTTTAATCAAATGCCAGCCAAACTGCGTTTTAACAGGGTCTGAAACGGAATTTAGCGGAGCGGAAAATGCCGCATCTTCAAATTCTTTTACCATAACACCGTGTCCGAAAAAGCCCAAATCTCCTCCTTGAGCTTTTGAGGGGCATTGAGAATATTCTTTTGCGGCTTCTTCAAAAGTAATTTCATTGTTATCTATTTTTGTTTTAATGTCAGAAGCTTCTTTCTGGCTTAAAACCAAAATATGAGAAGCTCTTACTTCCGTAGTTTCGTTCATTTGCGCTCCTATCTTTGTTGCTGTAATTAAAATAACTCCTAATAATAAAATTGAAACAAGTAACATTTTTTTCATTTTTTTCTCCTAACAGATGAATTTTACCACAAAACATGTTATAATGTAATTGACTTTGCGTGGGTTTACAATTTTGTTCCTACATTTTATTTAATAGGGAGAGAATTGCTCAGACGCATTGGCTAGGTGTTTGAAGTATACCTTGGCAGAGTAATCTCTGTTTTTTAAAGGAAACGGATGCACCCTGGCGCTCACCCACCTGTCATTTTAGGCAGGAAACAAAATTGCTCACGTAAACGTCAAAAACCGCCTCAAAAGGCGGTTTTTAAATATTAAAATTAAAAAAAGGGCACAACAAGTGCCCGAGTCATGTTTTTGGTTTATTAATATATAACAAAATATTTTATATTTATCATATAAATTATATTGTTATATAATATAATTAATACTTTTTTATGTCAATAAATTAAAACTTGAATTCCTCGGGCACGGGGTCATATCCGCCTTCGTGGTAGGGATGACATTTTAATATTCTTTTAATTCCTAAATAAATTCCTTTTAAAAGTCCGAATTTTTCAATTGCACAATATGTATATTGTGAACAGGTTGGTGTAAAACGGCATTGAGGGGGAGTAAATTTTGAAAAATACTGATAGATTTTAATTAGCTTAAGACAGCATTTTTTTAAGATTTCCATACTCTTTTTGCTTCCTCATATTCTTCTAAATTTAAGCCCAGCTCGGCTAAATATGTTTCAAGGGAAGATTTTGTATTTGCGCATAAAAATTCAATATTGTCTTTTTGCCTTAGAGCAAGCATGAATTTTGTTTCGGGCTTAAATTCATATTTTAAAAATACATCCCCCACAACAGTACTATAGAAAACATCAAGCCAATTAATATTAAAACCTTTTGTGAAAAAATCCGTATTTAAATCATCAAAAAAGCTGTTATAGCCGAGAAGATATAATTCGCCTGTTCTGTCTAAGATAAAATCAAAGCCTAAAATACCGACATAAGATTCATCTTGAGAAGAAAGCGTATCAATAGTCGGGTTAATAAATTTTTCTTGAATTTTATTTTTTAATTCGTCATCTATAAATTCGCAATTAAATTGCGCAACGTCATTTTGATATTTTGAGATAATACCTAAAATTTTTGCACTGTATCCGTCAGAAAGTGTCCAAACGGAAAAATTTTTTCCTTCAATATAATCTTCAATTATAATTTTTTTATTTCCGTTATTGAAAAAATTATTTACTATTGACTGCGCCTGATTATATGTTTCGCAAAACAATGAACACTCTTTTTCGTTATGATTATCAGGTCTTATTGCATAAGGCATGGAGTTTTCTTTTATATAGTCAAGTGCAAGAGAAGGTTTTTCCGCAATAAAAAACCTCGGAGTTTTAATTTTATTTTTGTGCATAAATCTTTTAGCGAATACTTTTGAGCTTGATATACTAATTGCTTCAATGGTAGGAGAAAATACGGCAATGTTTTTTGCGCTCAAGAGCTCAAACAAGCCTTCGTTAATATAATCTTCATCCCCAATCATCACAAAATTTATTTCGTTTGCTTCGCAAAATTCAACGATATCATCAGGATTAGTGAAATCAACATAATTTTCTATACTTGAAATAGTTGAAAAAACTATATTATCACTATTTTTCGAAAATAAAGAATAAAATTCTTGAGCACTATAACATTTGCCTAAAATCAAAATTCTCATACAAAATATTATACCATGGTTATAATATTAAGAGAAAAAGTGTCCTCTTTTTGAATCAAGGGTAATTCTATCAAATGAATAAAGCGCTGCGGGGCGTTTTGAAACAGATTTTGTTACTTCATTCGTTTCAACAAGAATATTTGAAGATAACATCTTTTTTCTGAAATTTCTTTTGTCGAGGGTCTTTTTAAGAATTAGTTCATAGGACTTTTGAAGCTCTGTCAGAGTGAATTTCTTAGGCAGAAGCTGAAAAGCAATCGGACACAATTCAAGTCTTTCACGTGTGCGCTTAAGTGAATATTCAATAATCTCTTTATGGTCAAAAGCAAGAGGGGGAAGTTTTTCAACATCATGCCATTGAATATCCGCAACCCCTTCGGTATTTTTTATGTCAATTTTAATATCTTCCGCTCTTAAAAGCGCAAAATAAGCGCATGTGATGACACGGGCATTAGGATATCTAAGGGGATCACCAAAGGTGTAGAGCTGTTCAAGATAAATATTTTGAACCGTTGTTTTTTCTTTTAAAACACGAAGTGCGGCATCATCAATATTTTCGGATAGTCTGATAAATCCGCCGGGGATTGACCATTTGCCTCTAAACGGCTCATTAACACGTTTTACAAGCAAAACTTTTAATTTATTGTTGTGTATTGTTAAAATTACAACGTCGACCGTGACTTCGTGGGTTTTTGTTTCAGCAAATGTTCTCATATGCCTATAATATAATAAATTTGGTTTTTGGGCAAGAAATGTAAATTGATGATTTTAAAAAAACCTTGAAAAAACTTTAATATATATCAAAATTGAAGCAATTATCAAAAGCGCACCGGATAGTTTCATCAAAATTTCCGAAATATTTGAAAAATTCTTTATTCCTTTTAAAAACGAAGTGAATACGCCCGCAAGAACTACAATCACACCCTGTCCCAAAGAAAAACACAGGAGCATAAGCGAGGATATTACAATACTTTTTGTTAATGCCGCAAAACCCATAATCCCCGCCAAAATCGGAGTTGAACAGGGGCTTGAAGCAAAAGCAAAAAGAATACCCACCATAAAAGGATATACGAATAAACTTGTGGAAGACCCTTTCGGTATTCTCTTAATAATCGGGGATAAATTGAGCTCAATCAAACCTAAGAGATTTAAACCCATAATCAAAATTAAAGAGGATAAAAACAATATCCAGTAATTTCCGCCGAAAGCAACAAAAACATTGCCCGTTAGGGCGCATACAACCCCTATTATTGATAAAATTACCGATAAACCGAAAACGAATGAGGTCAATTGAATAAATGTCTTAAATTTATCGCTGTCGCCGTAACCTCCGACATAACCCACTATTAGCGGAATCATCCCTAATGAGCAAGGTGAAATTGAAGCCAATACACCCCCCAAGAAGGAAACTAATAAAAATACGAGTGAAAATTCACCGTTTGACAAATATTCAACTAACCTGTTCGTTATTTCAACAATCATTATTTTATTCCGTCAAGCACTTCAATAATTTCATCCGCTTTCATTGCACCTTCCCGAACTTTTACGGTATCACCGCTTTTGTTTAAAAATACTATAGTAGGCACAAGTTTAACGTTAAACTTTTTAATAGCATTTTTGTTGTAGTTAACGCCTTTTCCGACATTTTCAACAACGTTGATTTCTTCTATTATAACGCTGTCTTTATAATTTTCCATTGCTTTATTAAGCTCTGTTTCAGCTTCTTTGCATTCCGAACACATTGGAGATGAAAATTTTATGATTTTCGCTTTTGGATTTTTAACCTTGTCATTACCTTCAACTTTGCACATGGCAGCATTTTGAGCTCTCATATCAAGAAAAGCATAAGTAGTAAGGGGTATTACAAAAATAAGAGCAACTATAATCCAATTTTTCATAGCTTTTTCCTTTTAAAATTCATACATTTTATTATAATCACAATTTATTTCATTTCAAATCGGTTAAGAAAATTAGCCCGATGGAACAAACTTTAAGCTTTTACGTCATATTTTAAAAGGGTTTATGATAAAATAAAATAAGAGGTGAGGATATGCAAGATAAATTATATGACTGTATTATCTTAGGCGGAGGACCGGCGGGGCTGTCTGCCGGATTATATTGCGCAAGAGCGAATTTAAGCTGTGCAATAATAGATAAATGCACTCTCGGCGGAACTCCCGCAAATTACTGCGAAATTGAAAACTACCTCGGCTTTAATAAAATCAGAAGTTTTGAATTATGCGAAAAATTTGAAGAACACATAAATTGCTTCAACATTGAAAAATTTACCTGCGAAGAAATAATGAGCACTGATTTATTATCCGAAATTAAAACAATTAAAACAGATTCAAACACTTATAAAGCGAAAAGTGTTATAATAGCGCTCGGCGCATCCGCCAAAAAATTAAACATAAAAGGAGAAGAGGAAAATATCGGAAAAGGTGTAAGCTATTGCGCAGTTTGCGACGGGGCTTTTTATAAAGATAAAACCGTATGTGTTATAGGAGGAGGAAACAGTGCGGTTGAAGAAGCCCTTTATTTAACAAAATTTGCAAAGAAAGTATATTTAATCCACAGACGAAACACCCTAAGAGCCGATAAAATCGTACAGGAAAGATTGAAAAACAATAAAAAAATTGAGCTTATTTTAAATTCAATTCCGATTGAAATAATCGCTCAAAACAAAGTTAATTCAATAAAAATTAAAAACACAATAACCCAAGAAGAACAAAATCTTAAAACAGACGGGGTTTTTCCGTATATCGGAATAAAACCCAATGTTGAATTATTTTCCAATCAGGTTAAACTTGATGAAGAAGGCTTTATTATAACCGACAAAAATATGGAAACAAATATAAAAGGAGTGTATGCAACGGGAGATATAAGAAATACCCCCTTAAGACAGGTAATAACAGCCGTTTCAGACGGCGCAATAGCGGGCGTTGAAGTATCGAAATATTTAATACATCAAAAAGAAACAGTTAAAAAATAGAGGGAAATTATGAAAGCACTTGTTTGGGATGAAACATTAAAACTTGATAAAAACTACCCGATACCCGAAGTTTCAGACGACGAAGTCCTTATCAAAACAACAATGGCGGGTATTTGCAACACCGATTATGAAATCACAAAAGGATATATGGGCTATAAAGGTATTTTAGGTCATGAATTTGTCGGAGTAGTTGTAAAAACGGGTAAAAACGCTGATAAATCTTTAGTCGGAAAAAGAGTAACAGGGGAAATCAACCTTGCATGCGGCAATTGTTCATATTGTGCTAAAGGACTTCAAAGACACTGCCCCAATCGCAAAACTTTAGGAATATACAAAAAAGACGGCTGTTTTTGCGAATATTTTACTCTGCCTCAAAAAAATGTTATTCCTGTTTCGGATGCTATTGATGATATAACCGCTGTTTTTACGGAGCCTTTGGCGGCAGCTTATGAAATCCTTGAACAATTGCACATAAGACCCGACCATAAAGTTGCAATTTTAGGCGACGGGAAACTGGGTCTTTGTATTTCTTTAGTATTTTCCGCTTTAAATATTGATTATACCCATATCGGGCGCCACAGAGAAAAACTTGAAATTTCAAAAAAATTGGGTGCAAAAGTAAAATTGTCGGATGAATTAGAAAAAGATGACATAAAAAATTATGACGTTGTAGTTGAAGCAACAGGCTCTTCGGGCGGATTTGAAACAAGTGTATCGCTTGTAAAACCAAGGGGAACTCTTGTTTTAAAAAGCACAATAGCGGCAAAAGAAGGGTTGAATTTAGCATCCGTTGTTGTTGACGAAATAACGGTATTGGGCTCAAGATGCGGACAATTCAGACCAATTTTAAGACTTTTGGAAAAAGGCAAAATTGATGTTAAACCGCTTGTGAGCGCAATATACAGCGTTGATGAATTTGAAAAAGCGTTTTTTGAAAACGAAAAAAAAGGCACTCTTAAAGTTCTTGTAAAATTCTAAAATGAAAAATATCAAAACTTTTATAACTCAAGACGGCTCTTTAGGGCTTTATAACACTGAACTTGATGAAATTTACCACAGCAAATTCGGTGCAAAAAAAGAAGCCTTTGAAAAATTCGTTGAGCCCTGTTTAATCTTAGACAATAAACCGCTTAAAATCCTTGATATTTGCTATGGAATAGGATATAACACAAAGTGCGCAATCGAAAATTTTAAAAATATTAAATTAATTGACTGCGTTGAAAAAGATGAGGAATTAGTTAAAAAATCTCCTCAATTTGAATATGACAAAAAAATCAATGATATTATTGAAAACAATCTGAAAAATCCCGAATTTATTCATTTTTATACCGATGATATAAGAAAAATTATAAACATTTCAGATAAAAAATACGATATAATCTTTCACGACGGCTTTGCCCCTCACAAACAGCCCGAATTGTGGAGTGTTGAATTAATTTCAAAAATTCTCCAAAAACTTGATAAAAACGGGCTATATTGTACGTATAATCACTCAAAACCGGTCTTGAGAGCACTTTTTGAAAATAAAATTTATATCGGAAAAGTAATAAAAGATAACAGAACAATTGCAACAACAGCTTCTTTTAACCCCGAATTAATTAAAAATCCGCTCAGCGATATTGATATCAAAGAACTTGAAACAAAATCCGCAATTCCGTATCATGATTGGAATTTAAAATTAAGTTCGCAAGAAATCATTAATCTCAGAAAAGAAGAGGTTAAAAATTCAAAATTACAAACTTTAAGCAGTTTAAAAAAGCAAAAATAGTTATTCACAAGATTTAAAACAATAAAAAAGCCGAAAGAAAAATGGCTTTTACAGCTTCATCATTTTATAGTAAAATGATATTCAGGGGAATATATGGAAGATAAAAAAACTCTTATTTTAATTGACGGGCATGCACTCGCTTTTAGAATGTTTTTTGCGCTTGAGCGGACTGCCATGCAAACAACCGACCATATACCCACATGGGCTGTTTGGGGATTTTTTAAAGCGATTTTTGACCTTTTGGGGGATAAAAAATTAACCATAAAACCAAACTCCGTTGCTGTAGCGTTTGATGTTTCAAAAGCAACCTTCAGGCTTGAAAAATATCAGGATTATAAAGCAAACAGATTAACCATGCCCGATACTCTAAGACAGCAGATTGAACTCATTAAAGAAGGTTTAATTTCCCTTGATATTCCGATTTATACAAAAACAGGCTACGAAGGAGATGATGTCATCGGAACAATTGCATCTCAGGCTTGTAAATTAGGACATAAAACATATATTTTAACAGGGGATAAAGATAGTTTTCAGCTTGTTGACGATAACGGTTTAATAAATATTTTAATTCCTCAAAAGGGCGAAATTAACAAATATGATAAAGAAAAAGTCTTTGAAAAATTAGGGGTATATCCTTCTCAAGTAGTTGACTATAAAGCTCTTTGCGGAGATACATCAGATAATATCCCGGGCGTTAAAGGAATAGGCCCTAAAAGTGCATGCTCTCTTTTAGAAGAATATAAAACGCTCGACGGGGTTTATCAAAATATAGACAAAATTACAAAAAAAGCGCTAAAAGAAAAACTTGTTGAAGGAAAAGAAAGCGCTTATTTATCTCAATTTTTGGCAACAATTGTAAGAGATTTGGATATTGAATTTAATTTTGATAAAGCATGCCTTACAAAGCCCGACAAAACAAAAGTTGAAGCATTCTTGAAAAAACTTCAATTTTTTACTTTTTTGAAAAATATTGATAAACTGCTTGAGCCTTTTAATTCGCAATTCAGCTGTAAAAAAGAAGTTGAAGAAGAAACGGGCGAAGAAATAAAAGTTCAAAGACAGCTTAATCTTTTTGAAAATAAAAGAGAAATAAAGCCATGTGAAAAATTAAATGGCATTGAAGGCTTAAATTTTGTCAAAAATATAAAAGAAAACTCAAAAACCGCACTGTTATTAGATTTTGAGGATAAAGAATTTTGCTATGTCGCACAGGGAACAACCTCAATAAAAGCTCCCGTTA
This sequence comes from Candidatus Gastranaerophilales bacterium, assembly GCA_947589425.1. Classification (GTDB taxonomy): domain Bacteria; phylum Cyanobacteriota; class Vampirovibrionia; order Gastranaerophilales; family Gastranaerophilaceae; genus RUG14156. Next base: position 56,749 of record CANQAV010000002.1, read on the forward strand.
ATGAAATTCAAGAATATATCAAAAATCAAAATATTAAAAAAATAATCTATGATATCAAAAGCTATAATGATGAAGTTAAAGGAATTTATCTTGATTTAGAGCTTGCAAGCTATATAAAAGATTCTTCAAGAAAACACGATTTGATTACTCAAATAAATGAAAATCTTAATCTTGTACCCGATGAAAACGATTATTACACCCTGTGCTATTATATGCTTTTATTGGACGAATTTTATAATAATACGCTCAATGAAAAAGAAAAAAAACTGCTCTATGAAACGGAAATCCCTCTCTCATACGTTTTAAAAGACATGGAAAAAACGGGTGTATGTCTTGATTGCTCTTGTTTAAAAGCAATCGGAGATGAAATTGATGTAAAAGTAAAAGAATATGAAAATAAAATATATTCCAAAGCAAATTGCACTTTTAACATCAACTCACCAAAACAGGTAGCGGAAGTTCTGTTTGATAAGCTTCAAATTAAACCTAAAAAGAAAGGTAAATCCGGAAGTTTTTCAACAAACGCAAAAATTTTGGAAGAACTTGCTCAGGAATATGAAATTGCTCGTGATATAACACAACACCGCCAATTGATGAAGCTTAAAACAACTTATATTGATGCTCTGCCGAAATTAATTCAAAAAGACGGCAGAATACACACTCATTTTAATCAGGTTGTAACAACAACGGGAAGATTATCTTCATCCGATCCGAATTTACAAAATATACCCATAAGAACGGATTTTTCAAACAGAATAAGAGCCGCATTTGTACCCAAAGACGATAAAAGCGTTATCTTAAGTGCGGATTATTCACAAGTGGAATTAAGGCTCTTAGCACACTACAGCGACGATAAAACACTCATTAATGCGTTTATGGAAGATAAAGACGTCCACACAATTACGGCATCAAAAATATTTAATGTCGAACAAAAAGATGTTACAAAAGAAATGAGAAGAAAAGCCAAAACCGTTAATTTCGGCATAATATACGGACAAACACGCTTTGGGCTTGCTAAAACGTTAAACATATCCCCCTGGGAAGCACAAGATTTAATAAATAAATATTTTGCAACTTATCCGAATATTTCAAAATATATGAATGAAACAATTGAATTTGTTCAAACAAACGGCTATGTTGAAACTCTTTACGGAAGAAAAAGATATTTGGGAGCTCAGCTGAATTCAAGAAATGCATCCATCAGAGAATTTGCTCTGAGAGCCGCAATTAATGCACCTCTGCAGGGAACAAGCGCTGATATAATCAAAATGGCTATGGTAGATTTATATCAAAAACTTAAAAATTATAAATCTAAAATACTTATTCAAATTCATGATGAATTGGTTTTGGAAGTTTTAAAAGATGAACTTGAAGAAGTAAAAGAACTGACACTCAGGGCAATGGAATTAAATCAGCCTTTAAAAGTACCTCTTAAGATTGAAGCGGGATGGGGAAAAACATGGATGGAAAAATAAAAAATGTTTTAAAACTTATATTGATTTTAATTTGTATAACTTCTTTTTCATTTGCATTTCAAATTGAAGATTGTGCAAAACTCTATTCAAAAGATGCAGACAGCCTGTTTATGGATGTTTTAAGCGCACTGAGCCAATCGGGAAAATATGAAATTTCTGAAATTCAAACAAAAAACGGATATATTTTATTCCTGTACGGCTCAAAATATTATCTTTTAACTTTAACCAAAAGATACCAAAATCAAACCGAAATAAAAATCCTTCCTCAAAACAGCGACTTTTCTCAAGGATTTGAAGTAATTCAATCCGTATTTAATACAATTGATGAGGGAATAAAATCAAGACCCTTGAAGGAAGTGAAATAATGAAAAAATACGCTTCCGTTTTAGTTGATATAAATAAATTGGGTACTAAAACCTTCAGCTATTTAGTACCCGAGAAAATGAAGGAAAATTTAAAAATCGGACAGGCGGTCTCAATTCCTTTCGGAAGAAGAAAAGAAAATCTTAAAGCCTATATTGTGGGTTTTACAAACTATCTTGAAGAAGGTATTAAGCCGAAGGAAATAGATGAAATTTTAGAGCTTGAGCCTTTGTTTAGTCTTGAATATCTTAATTTGCTGGAATGGGTTGCAAACTATTACTGCTGTGATTTACAGACTGTTTTAAATACTGCCCTTCCTCAAAAATTCTTTGAAAAAAATGTTAAAAAATACAGAGCCCCGAGAATTAAAAACGAAGTTTTTAACACGGGCAAAAAAGAAGAAAATATCATCTTAAGCCCAGCACAGGAAGAAGTTTATAATCAAATAAAACGAATAGGGGCAAAAACATCTTTAATCCACGGAATAACAGGCTCGGGCAAAACGGAAATTTATTTTAAACTTATCCAAGACACAATTAATGAAGGAAAAAACGTCATTTTCTTAGCCCCCGAAATTGCTCTTGTATCACAGTTAACAATGCGCTCAATCGAAAGATTCGGGAAAGAATCTATTGCAATCTGGCACAGTTCAATCACCGAAGCTCAAAAATATGAAACATGGAAAAAATTAAAAAATAATGAGATTAAAATTCTTTTTGGGGCAAGAAGTGCTGTTTTTGCGCCTATTCAAAACCTCGGTCTTATTATAATTGATGAAGAACACGATTCGGGATATAAACAAACAATGCCCAACCCGAGGTATAATGCCAAAGATGTTGCAAAAAAACTTTGCGAACTATACGATGCCAAGCTTGTTTTGGGCTCTGCCACACCGAGTATTGAAAGCTATTATGAAGCAATAAATACAAATTCTCTTTTTAAATTAAAAGAAAGATATAACAAAGCAAGCCTTGCCGACATAAGCATAATTGATATGAAAACCGAAAGAGCCGAAAAAAATTACTCCCTTTTTTCCAAAACTCTTATACAAAAAACAAAAGAAGAGGTGGAAAAAGGCAGGCAGGTTATTTATTTAATAAACAGACGGGGCTATAGCTCCTATACTCAATGTATGGAATGCGGAGAAGTAATTGAATGTAAAAAATGCGCAATTCCAATGATATATCATTCCCAAACAAACAGCTACAAATGCCACTGGTGCAGCTGTGAAATTGAAGCATCAAACCTGAGATGTCCCAAATGTAATTCAAGCGCTCTTGAACATTTTGGAACGGGCTCTCAAAAGGTTGAAATCAAAGCAAAAGAAATGTTCCCTTCATATAGAATTGAAAGACTTGATTCCGACAGCCTTTCAAAGAAAAATGAACACATTGAAATATTAAAAAGGTTTCAAAACAAAGAAATTGATATCTTAATCGGTACTCAAATGATAGCAAAAGGGCTTGATAACAAAAATGTTACTCTCGTCGGGGTTATAAATGCGGATTTGAGCTTTAATCTTCCGGACTATCGAAGTTCCGAAAGAGGCTTTTCAATTTTAACACAGGTAGCAGGCAGGGCAGGCAGGGGCGAAAATAAAGGAAAAGTAATATTTCAAACATATTCTCCTCAAAATCTGTTTTTACAAAACGCTCAAAATCAAGACTATGAAACATTTTTTGAAAATGAAACAAAAACAAGGGAAATGTTTGACTATCCGCCATATTCAAAGATAATAAGGCTTATTTTATCCTCGAAAAGCGAATTTAAAGCACAAAAAGCTTCAAGCGAAATTGAATTATATTTAAGCGAATATTTAAAAAAGCTCTCTCTTGATGAAACAATTCTTGTTTTAGGGCCTTCTCCCTGTGTAATAAATAAAATAAGAGATGAATTTCGATATAACATCATAATCAAAAACAAAATTTCAACCATGGGACACAGAACAATTTTAAGATTTATAAAATCAATTAAGCTCCCTAAGGATATCAAACTTGCAGTAGATATCGACCCGAATGACATACTCTGATGATAATAAAAGCAAATTCCAATACAAACAAAACTCAAATTCTGATTAAGGAATATCTGGCTCTGATAAAACAGGGGGTAGAGCCTCAGGATATTCTTGTTATTGTACAAAATTCGCACAAGAAAAAAAATTTCATTGAAGAAATAAAAAAATTATCAGATTTGGGCAATATCGGCGACCTTAAGATATACAGCTTTTTCGGGCTTTGCTATAACTTCATTCTTGATAATTGGGCAATTATTGAAAATTCAATCAAAAGTGATGATAACAGAAAAATTATCCCCAATTTATGCGGTCTTGAAATAAGCCAGTATATTTTTAAAAACTGCATCAAAGAGGTGGATTTTTCGGGATATAATTCTAAAACAAGCCTTCTTCACCAGCTTTTGAGAAGAAATGCTCTGATTAATTTTAACGATTTAACCGCTGAAGAAATAAAAAACAGAGAACAAATTTTAAAAGAAAGCTATTCAAAAGAAGCCTCAAAAGCCATTAACAAATATAAACTCGAAACAATCGACAAAAGGGCATTTGACTATATAAGACAGATTAATCTTTTTGAATTTATTTATAAGAGAGTGAAAAACTCGTTTAAATATGTATTTTTAGATGACGGCGACGAGATTATTCCCGCTCTTTATTCGTATTTGGAATATATAAAACCGGAAGTTAAAGAGTTTTTTATTGCTTATGATGAATTTGGCTCATCAAGGCTCGGATATTTAGGAGCAATTAACATCAATTTTGAAGAGTTCCTTAATGAAAAATCAATTCCGAAAGATAATAACGACAAAAAAACAAAAAACGCTCAAAAACTTTTCAATTGCGTTCAAAATGATGAATTAATCGAACTTGAAAACATTAAAACAAAATCATTTTTAAGACGTGATGAACAAATCAAGGCGGTTTTAAAAGATATCAAAAAATTAATTAATGACGGGGTAAAACCCTCTGAAATTGTAATTATAACTCCCCTGTGCAATGAATATTTAAAAATATTGCTTGATAGCTCGGGTTTTAATTTTAATTATCTTTCAAAAAGCGAAAAATTATATCAAAATAAACTGATATCATATATTTTAGAGCTTTTAAAAATAATAAACGAAGAAAACAATGTGTTTTTATCTCCATACACCCTTAAAGGTATATTTATTGAGCTTTTGGGTTTGGATGAAAAAGAAACTCTTAAAATTATTCAAAGTTATAAAATCGCCTATGAAACACAAAACACAAACATTTTTGAACTTATAAAAGAAAGCAAAAACGAGCAATTCCAAAAATTAATACGGCTGAGGGAAAAAATAAGATACGAAAGTTTATCTTTTCAATTATATGAAACGGTCATCAACTTTGTTGATATGACAAAGAAAAATTCAAAAGATATTATAAAAATCAACAAGCTTTTAAAACAGATTTATGATTTTGAAGAAATATTTAAAAATTCCGTATCAAATTCGGCCCTCATAACCCAGCTTGAAAACACGATTATATCCGAAAACCCTCTTGAGGACGACGAAATCTTTGAAAACCAAATTATTGTTTCAACAGCTCAAAAAATTATTGACTATTCTTATAAAACAAAATATCAATTCCTGCTTGATGCTTCCTGTGATTTATGGATTAAACAGGATATCGGGCCTTTATATAACGCATGGGTTATGCAAAAGAAATGGAATAAAGAAAGTTTTGAATTAGAAGATAACATAAGGCTGACAAAAGATAAAATTGCAAGAACGCTCTATAAGCTCTATCTTCTTTCTCAAAACATCACATTATATTCAAGCGTTTATGACGAAGGGGGAATGGAAAACATTTTTGGAATAGACAAATATTATAAATACAAAAATGAAAATATAAACAAAACTCCTCAAAAACCGATTATTCCAAGAGATGACCAAAAAAATGTTTTAAATTATAAAGGCGGGCTGATGTCCGTAAGCGCAACTGCGGGCTCGGGCAAAACAACAATTCTTCTTTTGCTTGTTGAAAAAATTTTAAACGGCGAAATTATTGAAAAAATTGAGCCTAAAAATATTTTTGTTTTAACTTTTATGGAATCGGCGGCAAGAAATTTCAGAGAAAAAATTAAAGACAAATATCCAAACTTGTCCGAACTGCCCAACATTTCAACAATTCACGGACTTGCACTCAGAATTTTAAAAGAAAATAACAACTATTCAAGAATAGGATTTGATTTTGATTTTGAAATCATTGATGAAATAAAAAGAACATCAATTTTAAGCGAAATTCTTAATACTTTAGGAATTGACGGCACAAAACTTGAGCTTTATAACAGTGCGATTTCATCTTATAAAAATGAATTGGCGCAGGATTATAACTTTATTTCATCAAACAGATTGTTCTTAAAAATTTATGAAGCTTATCAGGAAAAATTAAAAAGCCAAAATTTAATCGACTATGATGACCTTCTGTTTTTAAGTTTAAAACTGTTGAGAGAAAATGAAGATATTTTATCTTATTATCAAAATCTTGCTAAAATTATAATTGAAGATGAAGCTCAGGACTCAAGCGCCATACAGCAAAACCTTATTAAGCTTTTGGGTCAAAAATATAAAAACATAATACGCTGCGGGGACATAAATCAAGCAATTACCTCGACCTTTACAAATTCGGATGTCAAAGGTTTCAGAGATTTTATGACTAAATCTCAAAATGTTGTAATGGACAAATGTCAAAGGTGCGCAACGGGCGTTCTTGACTGTGCAAATAATACCGTTAAAATTGCAAAAGAAGATGAAATTAACGCTTTTTCTTCTCTTATTATGAAACCTGTTGAAAATGTTAATATCGTTGATAAAAATGCCGTCACATTAAAAAACTTTGAAGAAGAAAAAGAAGAAACAGACTATATTATAAAAACAATAAAAAAAATTATAAAAGACGACCCTAAAGCAAGTTTTGCAATACTTTTAAGAAGTAATTTCGCAATCGGGAAATGGGATAATATTTTAAAAGAAAATTCAATTAAAACCTATCGAAATTCAGACAGCTTGGTTAATAACCCCGTATATAAAACCGTTTTATTAATCCTTGAATTTATAAATAATCCTTATGATATAAAACATTTAAAAGAAACCGCAAAACAACTATACGATTTGGGGCTTTATGATTACGGCACTTTAAAATATGCTCAAAACCTTAATGAGCCGATATTTTTAAGAGATGATTACGACGAGCAGTTTTTCTGGGATATGAATTATTTTCTTTATAAAAATACTTTGAATATATATGAAATCTGCCACATTATAGCCTCATATTATTTTGAAAACACTCCGCAAAACCCGAACATTGCTCTTGTTTGCGCTATTGCTCAAAAAATTCAAAATACCCAAAAAACATTTGAAAACACCGTTTCAAGACTAAGAGAAATACAGTTTAAAAACAATTTTTCAAATATAAAATTTTTCTCTTGCGATGAAGATGATAAGAAAAATTCATCCGTTCAAATTATGACCCTTCATAAATCCAAAGGGGATGAATTTGATTATGTCTTTATTCCGGAATTAACAAACGAAAATCTTTGTTTTAGCGAAGAAAATTTTAAACTTAAAGAAAATTCCAAATTTATTCAAAAAGTAAAAAAATTTCCGAAATCCGATGACATTCTTAAGCGTGAAATAATTGAAGAAAACTACAGATTAATTTATGTCGGAATTACGAGAGCAAAGAAAAAACTGTTTTTAACCGTTTCAAATAAATATAAATATTTTGCAAAAATGAAAGAATATAAAAACTCCGAAATTTTTGAAAGATTGGAGGATTTATGCCAAAAATAAACACCTTTAGCGAAAATTCCCTTAAAATTTTGGATAAAGACCCGAATGAATTTAAAAACAGGTATGAATATTCTCTTTTCCTTTTAAAAAAAGATAAAAGAGCTCAACTGGGTCAAAAATTCCACAGCCTCATTTGTTCGTATATAAGAGGTTTTGATACGGATAAAATGAGCCTTGAATTAAACGAGAGGGAAAGGGAAATCTGGCAAAAATTAAAAACGGGGCTTTCGGCTAAAAAAAATAATTTTATTAAAACCGAATATTCCTTTTTAATTAAAGAAAAATTAAATGACGATTTTTATTACCTTACGGGTAGATTTGATGCAATTTATCAGGATAAAAACGGGATAACGGTATATGATTGGAAAACTCTCAATACTCCAAAAGACCCTGAAAATGACCTTCAAAGCGTTGTATATCTTTATTGTGCCAATAAAATATTTAAAAAAGAAAATATTAAACTGCGCTATCTTTCAATTGAAAAACTTAATTTTGCTGATGTTGAATTTAAAAATTCAGCAATATACAAAAAAAGAACGGATGAAATTGTAAAAAAATATTATGAACTATTTTTATAAAAATACAAAAATCGGCTGTCTTACAATAGTTGAAGAAAATTCTAAAATTATAAAAATTGATTTTGGAAAAAAAGAATATAAGGGGAATTTTATAAATTCAAAACCGATTGAAAAGGCTTTTTTTGAGCTTGAAGAATATTTCAGCGGAAAAAGAAAAACTTTTAATATAAATTATGAGCTTTTTGGAACTCCTTTTCAAAAGAAAGTTTGGGAAGAATTAAAAAATATTCCTTACGGAAAAACCGTATCTTATCAATATATAGCTCAAAAAATCGGAAATAAAAATGCTCAAAGAGCAATAGGCAGTGCAAACAATAAAAACCCTCTGCCTTTTATAATCCCCTGTCATCGTGTAATTAAATCAAACGGGGATATTGGCGGATATAGTGGCGCAGATGAAATTAAATCAAAACTTCTTTTGATTGAAAAATTAAATAAATGAATAAAATCTCAAAAATAAAAAGTAACAGAGTATTCCTAAAAGCGCTGTTAAAATTTGATATTTATAATACTTTACGGATAAAGAATAAAAAATTGCCGCAATAAGAAAAAGAAAGAATTTGATTTCAAGATAAATATATCCTTCTATTATTATTTTAAAATATTTCCTTAAAACAACGGGGCAAACAGTCGCAATAAGCAGCCCCGATATAATAAACACTAATCCCAATATAAAATATTTTTTTTGATTATTCACTTTATACCTTCTAAAAATTCGCTGTTCTCAAGTTTTTCCAGATTATCAAGCGCAAGAGAAAGCAAGTCTTTAAACTTTTCTACATCACGTTTTGGAACTAATACTTTACATAAAACATCATATCTTAAAAGACGTTTAAATAAAAGTTCTTTATCTTCCTGGGCAGATGCCACAACAATTGTTTTTTTCGTAAAATCAACAACTCTTTCGTCATCTCTTAACAGATAGGATTTAACAAGCCTTCCCATAAGCTCAAAAACGGTTTCTTTTTTATGTACAAATATTTTATTTTCCTCAAGCGGAGCAATCTTATTAATTTTTTCAATCGGAACAGATATTTCTTTATCGGTTTGTTTGTTAAGAAAAATTATTTTTAAACCGTTGTCAGACCAATCAACTCTCAGGGGCATAAGAGCAATATCTTGTTTTTCTTTTAAAATTGAAACGGATAATAAGGTTTCGGTTTCAATATACTCTTGAATTGCGCTGATTTTGTCGCTGTATGTATTATAAGATGATATTTTTTTAAAATAGGAAGATTTATTGTAAACCGTATTTTTATTTTTTTCGTTTGAAAGCAATAAAATATCTTTTAGCGCAAATCCTACCTCTTTATTCCTTTTAAGAGACAAAAAAGAATTTGCCAGAAAAATTAAATAAGCCAGCGCCCCCGTTTCACAGTCAGTGTAATTTATAACTCTTTTATAGTTGTCAATATAATAAACACCTCTTTTTTTGCGAATTTTTATTCCGGATTTTTTTATAAAGAAAAGATGTTTTTGAAATGTTGCCGGCTGTATATTTAGGGTGCTCAAAATTTCCTGTTTTGTACAAGGATAGTTATAAATCATATCAATCATTTTAAGCGCATTTTTACGGATCGAGTTCTCTTTCATACATATCCTTCATAATTTCAAGCTTTTCTTTTACCTGATTTTTTATATTCAAATCTGAAATATAATATAAATCAGGACAAAAATACAAAAGTCTTTGAATTACATAAAAATTATCATCTCTTAATCTTTGTATATAAGCATATTTATCATCAAGTTTAAGAAGGCTTTCGCTTTCATCAAGGGTGGTATTTTCGTATGCTTCCTTTGAAATAACATAGGTTAAAATATCCGCATTTACTTCAAACATAACTTTTCTTCTTATTACTTTTTTAATCATAAAAATTTTATCAACGGCAATGTGGGAGAAAAACATTCCGTTCCCCAAAATTCCATGCAGATATAATTTGTTTTTATGGGTTGCAACTTTTAAATAATCAACATGCATTTGAATAAGTTTAAAACCTTGTCCGGGAACAAAATATTCAAGCAATAAGATGTCTTTTGTCTTACAATGCTCCTCAAGCCTTTGCACAACATACCAATTAAGGGAAGAATAATAGCCAAAATCAAAAAGTCTTTCTTTAATATCCTTATCGGGCGCCAGAACGGAAAGTTTATAAAACAATCTCATAAATTGTCTTATCATATTATAATCTTTTTGAAGAAATAAAAGTCTTTTAACTTCGTCAAGTGCGCTAAGTTCTTCATCAGACAATCTTAAAAAACTTTTTTTGGGTCTTAAGGTATAAAGATTTTCTCCTTTTTGCTTTGTTATATCAAAACTAAATCCGTTTTCTTCGAGTTTTTTAACGTATGAATTAATAGTGGGTCTGTTTATATCAAAGCCCAGGGAAGCATATTTTTCTACAATTTCCTTTTTTGTCAGGGGCTTCTTTAAAAGGAAACTTAAAAGCAATAAAATTTTATATGTACTTGTATAGTGCATGTCGATATCCCAAAAGAATTATAACTTGAAAGCTTTATTCGTACAAATGTAGTAAATTATGGGGAAAATAATTGAATTTATTGAAAAAATACTATAATTAAGATTATTGATACAATGTGCATTGGAGTTTTTAATGGTAAGCGATACGGATTTTGAACAACTTTTGGAAGAACATTTCTATTCATACAAAACGGGCTCTCTTGTCCGAGGAACGGTTATAGGCTGGGAAGGAAATAATGTTTTAGTTGATATAAACACTAAAACATCCGCAATTTGCCCCGAATATGAAATTGTTTTAAATAAAGGTCAAAATCCCAAAGAACTTTTTGAAATCGGCGAAACTTACGATTTTATCATAAACTCTCCTGAAAATGAGGACGGGGTTTTTTACCTCTCCCACAGAAAAGTTGCAATTTTAAAAAATCTTGAAATTATAAAAGAAAAATTTCAAAATGATGAAATATTGGAAGGTACCGTAACAAACATCACTAAAGGCGGAATTTTGGTTAATGTCATGGGTATTAAAGGTTTTGTTCCCACAAGTCATCTTAAAGTTACGCAAATTGCACCTAAAGACAAAATTGAACTCAAAGTTTTATCAATTGATTTAGATAATAATAATTTTATTTTATCCAATAAAAAAGTTTATTCGGATAGTATGGAAAATGTTAAAAAAGAAATTTTAGATAAAATTGAACTTAATATGGTGGTAAAAGGCAGGGTTGTAAGAATAACAGACTTTGGCGCATTTGTTGATATAGGCGGAATTGACGGGCTTTTACCCTTATCTCAAATTTCTTGGAAATGGATTGATAACCCGTCTGATATATTAAAATTAGACGATAAAATTGATGTTGAAATAATCGGAATTGATAAAGATAAACAAAGAGTTTCTCTGAGTTTAAAATCATTGGAAGAAAACCCATGGTTAAAAGCGGAAGAATTTATTCAAGATAAAAAAATATTAAAAGGAAAAGTAACGGGAGTTAAAACTTTTGGTGCGTTTATTGAAATTTATCCAAAAGTGGAAGGACTTATAAATAAAGCCCAAATTTCACAATATACTTCAAAAACAAAAAAAGAATTAAAAGAAGATGATGAAATTGACGTTATAATTAAAAGATTTGATGCACAAAATCAAAAAATTAATCTTGAAATTTCTTATGATGAAAATTAAATAAATGTTATAATTCTTCTGTCATGTTTATGGTTTTAAAAAATAGTCTCAGAGGACTTTATGAAAATTTTTTATCTTTGGTTTTTAAGAAAAAATGTCTTGTGTGCAAAAGTTCAAAAACCGACGAATTATTGTGTAAAAACTGTGCAAAAGATATTCAATATTTATCCTGTTTTGCACATAAAATTTATTTAAATATTCCGATATATAGTGCGTGTTTATATCAAGGCGCAATTAAAAAATTAATTTGGGCTTTAAAATTTAACCACAAAAAACAAGCTTCAATTGTGCTTGCAGAAATACTTTTCAACTATTTTAAAAAGCTGAATATTAAAAATGATATTATAATCTCTTTTGTTCCGAGCTTCTGTTTTAAAATATATCAAAGAGGTTATAATCATATGTATTTAATCGCAAAAGAGTTTTCAAAACTCGGAAATTTTGAATTAATTAATGATTTAATTTTAAAAACAAAGTATACAAAACCTCAGTATAAAGCAAGAAACAGAAGAAATAACATTAAAGACAGTTTTAAAATAAATTTAAATAAAATTAATAAATTAAAAGGTAAAACACTTATTATACTTGATGATATTACAACGTCGGGCTCAACCGCACAAGAAATAATTAATCTTTTTATAAATCAAAATATCGAAAATATAATATTTTTAACTTTGTCTAAAACTTTATAAAAACTTATAAAAGTTTTGCACAAAACTTTTCTTAATATATCAGGGTTTTAAACAGTTTTGCACAAAACTTTTGTCTTTATTATGTATTATTATAAATTTATATAAATATTCCATTTTATATATAATATATTTTACATTTTTTAAAAAATTCTTTTAAAAAGATAATATTTTTGTATGTTTTTAATTTTTATACTATAATTTTTGAGTAATATAAGGAAATAATAAAGTGGAAATTGTTTTAAACAAAGAAGATTTTTCAAACGGAATTAAAATTGTTGAAAAGATTACTTCACAAAGAGCACTTCAGCCTGTTTTATCAAATATTTTAATTGAAACTGTATCAAGCGACAGAATTAAATTTTGTGCAACGGATTTAAATTTATCAATAAATTATAAAACATCCGCTCAAGTTGTAAAAGAAGGCGCAATTACATTGAGTGCCAAAAAAATATCGGAAATTGTTGCAAAACTTCAATCAACCGAAATAAGTCTTAAAACTGTTGAAGATACGAATAATGTTAAATTAAAAAGCGGTAAAACGGAATTTGATTTAATCGGAATTAGTGCAAGTGAATTTCCAAAAACCATGGAAAACGATGAAAAAGAAGAATTTCAAACATTCTCTATTGATAAAAACGAGTTTTCAAAAGCTATTAAACAGGTTATCTTTGCAGTATCTTTGCAGGAAACTCAAGCTGTTTTAACGGGTGTTTGTTTTAGTGTTTCTTCTTCAACTTTGGAACTTGCCGCAACTGACGGAAACCGCCTTGCAAGAGTTCAAAAACAAATTGAACAGAAGTTTGATGAAACGGTTAATTTTGTTGTTCCTTCAAAAACTTTAATTGAAGTACAAAGAATTTCATCTATTGTTGAAGATAAAAATATTACTTTAAAAGTTTACAAAAATAAAATAAGATTTGAATTTGAAAACCTTGCATTCCAATCAAGATTAATTGAAGGTATTTATCCTAAATACCAACAGTTAATCCCTAATTCAAACGATAAAAAAATTGTTGTAGACAGAGCTGAATTAATTAATGCAATAGAAAGAGTTGCTATTATGGCAAACGACAGAACAAATGTTGTAAAAATTAATTTTACTCAAGGACAATTGGAAATTATGGCAGATACTCCCGAAGCCGGACGTTCTAAAGATTATATCGATATTGAATATGATTTTGATGATATGTTGACTGCTTTTAACTATAAATATGTTTTAGACGGTTTAAAAAACATGGATTCCAAAAAAATTGAAATTGAAATATCCGATGTTTTGGCTGCTTCAATATTTAAACCTCAAGAAGATGATTCAAATTATATTTGTTTGATTATGCCCGTCAAAGTTTAACAGGTAGTAAAATGAAAGTCAGTGTTAAAACTCCAGCAACAATAGCAAACTTAGGTCCCGGATTTGATTCTTTCGGCTTGGCTCTGCCTTTATATAATATAATTTCGGTTGAAGAAACGGTATTACCGGGCTCCGGTATTGAAATTAATATTATTAATGAAAAAAATAACGAAAACGGTATAGGCGACGTTCCGACCGATAAGACAAATATTGTTTATAAAGCAATTGAACTTTTATATAATTTTATAGGTCAAGTACCTGCCGAACTAAAAATTACAATTAAAACGCAAATCCCGATAAGCAGAGGTTTAGGCTCATCTTCTTCCGTTATTGTAGGGGGGTTAATTGCGGCAAATGAATTACTCGGTCGTCCTGCTGATGAAAAAGTATTAATGTCAATTGCAACCGAAATTGAAGGACATCCCGATAATATTACACCTGCTTTTAAAGGCGGTATGACAATGGCATCTTGGGAAGATGACGGATCTGTTATATATAAAAAACTTCCATGGAATGATGAATGGAAATTTATGGTATGTATTCCCGATTATGAACTGAATACCGAAATATCCCGTTCTGTTTTACCTAAAGAAGTACCTTTAAAAGATGCGGTTTTCAATCTTAAAAGGTCTGCAATGTTTATTGATGCTCTTTATACAAAAGATGAAAAAATGTTAAATTTTGCTCTTAAAGACAAGCTTCATCAACCCTACAGAGAAAAACTTGTACCCGGATTATCCGATATAATTAATAACCTAAAACACACAAACGGTGTAATAGGAACTGTTTTATGCGGTGCGGGACCTTCAATTTTAATTATATATAACGGTATCGGGGTTGGTGAGATTAAGGAAATAGTTACAAATACTTGGAATTATTTCAATGTAAAAACTAATTTTTTAAATCTTCCTCTTGAAAAAGAAGGAGCTTCCATAATAATTTAAAAATGTTTAATTATCTGTTATTCAAGAAAGTTTAGGACTGTTAAATAAAAATGTTTAAATTTGATTGTATTGTAGTCGGAGCGGGTCATGCGGGCATTGAAGCTTCGATAGCCGCTTCAAGACTTGGTTTAAAAGTATTGCTTACAACCTTAAATATTGAAAATATCGGCTTAATGCCCTGCAACCCTGCTGTCGGCGGACCTGCAAAATCCAATCTTGTAAGAGAAATTGATGCCTTAGGGGGCGTTATGGGTGAATTGGCGGATGGAACATATTTACAGCTTAAAACTCTTAATTCTTCAAAAGGTCCTGCGGTAAGAGCATTGAGAGCGCAATCGGATAAAAGAGAATACAGGGCATTTGCAAGAAAATATATTGAACGGGAAGAAAATATCACCTTAAAACAAACTCAAATTGTTGATTTAATTGTTGAAAATAATACGATTAAAGGCGCAATTGATGAACTCGGAATTGAATATTATGCTCCTGTTGTAATTTTAACAACAGGCACAAGTTTGGACGGCAGAATATATGTCGGTTTAAAATCCTATCCTTCGGGAAGACTCGGCGAAAGAAGCGCAATAGGATTATCTGATGCTTTAAGAAAATTGGATTTAAAAATAAGAAAATTAAAAACGGGAACACCTGCCAGAGTTGACGGAAGAACAATTGATTATTCAAAACTTGAACTTCATCCGGGGGATGAAATAGTTGATAATATGCCCCGCTTTTTCAGTTTTAAGCCAAACAGACCCATAAGAAAACAATATCCCTGTTATTTAACAAAAACAAATGAATTAACTCATCAAATAATAAGAGAAAACCTCTGTTATTCCCCTTTATATCAAGGTTTAATTAAAGGAGTAGGTCCGAGATACTGTCCCAGTATTGAAGATAAAGTGGTAAGATTTTCACACAACCCTTCTCATCATATTTTTATTGAGCCCGAGGGAAAAGATACTTATGAAGTTTATATACAGGGCTTTTCTTCAAGTCTCCCTATCGAAGCACAGTTTAAAATGATACATTCTCTTCCTGGACTTGAGAGAGCTTCTGTTATAAAACCTGCTTATGCTGTTGAATATGATAGTGTCTGCGCTCTTGAAGCGGATTGCGGACTTATGACAAAAAAAGTTAAAGGATTATTTTTAGCGGGTCAAATAAACGGTACTTCAGGTTACGAAGAAGCGGCAGCTCAAGGGCTTGTTGCCGGAATAAACGCAAAAAACTATTTAAATAATAAAGATTACATTGACCTAAACCGTTCAAATTCTTATATCGGCACATTAATTGATGATTTGATTACAAAAGATATTGATGAGCCCTATAGAATGTTAACTTCAAGAAGTGAATACAGACTTATTTTAAGACAGGATAATGCGGATTTAAGATTGTCCGAAATCGGCTACAGGGAAGGTCTTGTAAAAGAAAGCGACATTTTAAGAAAAAGGTTTAAAGAAGAAAAAATTGAAGAAGAACTTTTAAAATTAAAAAACTTTAAAATACAGCCCACAAAAGAAAATACCGAAATTTTATCAAAATATAATCAAAATATTGATACTGCAATCAACGCTCTTAATTTCTTAAAACGTCCCAATACAAATTATTCAATCTTAAAGGAACTCGGCTATTCAAGTAATATTGATACGCAAGATACATATATGATAAGGGATATTCAAGAAGCAGCCGAAATTAAAATTAAATATGAAGGTTATATCAAGCGCCAGAGCGATTTAATTGAAAATCAATCAAAAACCGATAATATTAAAATTCCGGATGATATAGATTATGAAAAGATAAAACAAATTTCAACCGAATCAAAAGAAAAATTAATTAAAATCCGCCCTAAAACAATCGGACAGGCTTTAAGAATAGGGGGAGTCAAACCTGCGGATGTTTCAGTGTTAATGGTTTTAATCGAACAACACAGAGCTGTTTTAAAATAATTTGTTAACTTTTGTAACGAAATATATAAAGTTTGAAATTTCATATCTTATATATACTTTATATATATGTAAGCAGTTACTAAAGGGCACAAGAGATGAAATTAGAAATCACTGAAAACTTTGATAAAAAACTCGCAGAACTTTATTCATCTAAAGTAACTGTTAACTTAGAAGCAAAATCAACACTTAACCCTAATGAATTTTGGAATTCAATGGAATTAATCGCAGTTAACCACAAAGCAATGATTAACTTCAGAATAGCAAGATAATAACTATAAGTTATATAAGTAGAGGAAGAAGATTTAAAAACCGCCTTATTTAAAGGCGGTTTTTTGAATTTATACCATTTGTTTTTCTTTATTTTTAATATATTGTTCAAGGCAAACCGCCAGTTGGTCAGGACAGCTTGTCGGTTTTGAATTACAGAGAATTCCTTTTAATTTTTTTACAACTTCATTGATATTCATTCCGATAATAAGGTTTCTTATACCTTGAAGATTGCCGTTGCATCCTCCGAAAAATTCAACATTTTTAATTGTATTGTTATCTATTTCAATTCTTATTTGATTACAGCATGTGCCCTGTGTTATATAATTTATAATTTCGCTCATATTGCCCTCAACTTTTTTAACAATATTTTATCATTATAAAATTAAAAAAGGTATAATAAAATATACCTTTTTTAATTATTATATTTTATATTAATTTTAGTCATCCAATGCATCAACACCGGGAAGAATTTTTCCTTCGATAAATTCTAATGAAGCTCCGCCTCCTGTTGAAACATGAGTGAAATCTTCAGCATTGGCAAATTTCTTAGCGGCACTTACGGAATCTCCGCCGCCGATAACGGAAACCGCACCTTTTTTTGTTGCTCTTACCACCGCTTCCAATACGGCTTTTGTTCCGTTTGCAAATGCGGGATTTTCAAAAGCGCCTACGGGACCGTTCATAAGAATTGTTTTTGATTTTTCAATTATTTCAGAGAAGGCTTCCTGTGTTTTAGGACCTGCATCAACCCCTTCAAAACCATCCGGAATGTTGTTTACATCAACAACTTTATTTTCGCCGTTTCCTGAGAAATCGTTTGTTACAAGTACATCTTGAGCTAAAACCAGATTAACATTTTTTTCTTTAGCCTTTTTTTCAATTGCTTTTGCGGTTTCAAGCTGGTCATCTTCACAAATTGAATTTCCTATTTTTCCGCCGTTAGCTTTAACAAAAGTATATGCCATACCCCCGCCGATAATTAAATTATCAACTTTATCAATTAAATTTTCCAAAACCCCGATTTTAGTTGAAACTTTTGCACCGCCGACAATAGCAGTAAAAGGATGTTCGGGATTATCAAGAGCAGAGCCTAAACATCTCAATTCTTTTTCCATTAAAAGTCCCGAAACTGCGGGTTTTAAAATTTTCGCAAGTTTAGCCGTTGAAGTATGATTTCGATGAGCTGCTCCGAAAGCATCATTTACATAAAAATCGCCTAATTGAGCAAGTTCTTGCGCAAATGTCATATCGTCATCTTTAGCTTCTTCCGCTTTATAAAATCTTATGTTTTCCAAAAGCGCAACCTGACCTTCATTTAAGCCGATTAATTCTTTTTCGGCTCCTTGACCTACTAAAGATTTAACAAATAGTACACTTTTGTTTAAAACTTTTGCTAAATGTTTTGCAACGGGCTCTAAGCTGAATTCGGGTTTAACTTCGCCTTTGGGACGTCCTAAGTGCGCCATTAAAATTACTTTTGCACCTTTTTCGCATAAATAATTAACAGTCGGGATAATTGCTCTTATTCTTGTGTCATCCGAAACGTTGTTGTTTTCATCCAAAGGTACGTTAATATCAACTCTTACGAGAGCTCTTTTACCTTTAATGTCTCCTAAATCTTTAATAGATTTTTTCATATTAAAACTCCTTATATAATGGCATAGTTATAAGGTAATTTTAAAATAAATAAAATTAATATACAAACTATTTTGTGAAAAATTTTTTGATATTATCAATTAAATCAAAAAAGAAATTTATTAATAAAGAAATAAAACTTTCCTGATCGGCATTATCGCCGGAATTTGATTTCTCAAAAGTATCTTGTTTTGAATCTTTATTTGAGAATTCTAATTTATCCGTATTATCTTCTTCATCATCACGCCTGAAATAACCGGTGTTTCCCGCTCCGCCGGAGCATGATTTTGCGCTTGCTTGTACGTTAGATAAATTTCTGTTAGGCGGATTTATATCAAATGACATAAAATTTCTTTCTTTGTTATTACTACTATAATTATAGCATGTTTTTGAACTATACACAATATTAAGTTATTTGCGAAAAAATATTTTTTTTAATAAAATAAATATTAATAAATTAACGGGCAAAAAAAATAATTCAGCGTATTTAAATAAATAAGTGTTGTTTTAAAAAAGGGTGATGATATGAAAATTAATGCTGTTGGTGTACTTGGGAATAACCGTACTATTATTCCTTTTAAAAATAAATTAAATGCGGATTTTGTTCAAAATCCAAACGATTTTAAAGCTTCCGACCCTATATCGCAGGAAAGTATGTGGTCAATGCTTTTGGCATTATCGGGAATTCACCCTTCCACTCTTACAAGCGAAAACAGAATTAAACTTTTAAATACCCTGACAAGCACTAATGAATTATTTAACAATGTTCAAAGTCTTGATAGAATTCAAACAAACACTCTCATCAGAAAATATTTAAAACAATACCGTGATATCCCGCTTCTATATGAAAACAATATGCTAAATCGAAACGGTGCAAAATATGACAGAGCAATTGAACACATAAGAAATACAGGGTTTGAAAAACTGACTTCAAATGAACCTATAAAACCCCTTAATCCAAATCCTTCAATATGGTCTGTTACAAGCGAATTTGCTCCGATTAAAGAAGGCGGATTGGGCTCTGTTCCACCCGAAATCAGAAACAATATCATCAAAAAAGGTATTGATATGCCTACCTTTGTACCTATGTATTTAGGCTCGGGTTCAAGCCTTACTAAAAACGGCGATAAATATACATACAGATATAAAAATTCATCATTTGAAAACCTTGAAAAAGCTGTTACGTTTAAAATGGATGTATACCGCTCGGGTGAAGTAAAAACAATACCTGTTGAAATATATCTGGATAAACATCTTGATGAAGAAGGAAACACAAGAAAACTCTTCTTTATTAAAACAGACGGCTATTTTGACGGCTCAATATATGAAGAAAACGCCAAAACGGAAGAACAGGAAAAATTTGCCGTTATGTCAAAAGCGGTTTATGAGCTCGCAAAAGCAAAAATTGAAGGTTTGAGAGCATTTAAAGAATGTGAAATAAATAATCAAGATGCATATGATGAATTAAGCTCACCTGATGCCATGATGCTTAACGATTGGCATGCAAGCCCTATTGCCGCTTTAATGAGATATAAAGCGGGTATGGAAAATGCCCACGGTCAAATAAGCGACGATACAAAAGAAAAGCTTGAAAACATGACAATTAATACTATCGGTCATAATGCAATGTATCAGGGAGATACAAAAGCTCATAACGACGACAGACAAAGAATTGCATCAACTTCAAACGTATTAAATACTCTCTTTGATAAATATGCTTATGATATCGTATCAAACGCTCAATCAGGCTCCGCCAAACTTGACCCTGATAATCCAAAAGCACAAAATCTTGATAATGTACTGCTTGTAAGAGATGCAAAAACGGGTAAATACAGTACTAATTTCTTAAATATGGGCATCATTTTAAGTGATTTCTTTCACCCCGTAAGTAAAAATTATGCAGATGAATTAATTCGTCCTCAAAATGCGCACTTATCAAAACAGCTTCAGTGGGTAATTGAGCGCAAAACTAAAGCAGGCAAAGTTCAAGGTGTAATTAACGGCAATGACTATAACAACATCTCGCTTCCCGCTAAGGAAAAAAATATTAAACAATTCACGGGTCTTGATTTTGAAATTTATGATAAAAATTCACCCCTTGATGAAGTTTTGGAAAAAAGGAGAGAAAATAAAATTAATCTCTATAAAAATTTCATAATGCCTTTTACTCAATCAGAAGGTGTTTCCGAGGATAAAATTGAAAGCTTAAAACCATATATTTCAAGACTTGAATTTGTTGAAGGCGAACAAGGTACAAATATTCCCTTGTTAAGTGATGAAGAAATTCTTGAAACTCCGATATTTATGTCAGGAGGCAGACTGGTTGATCAAAAAGGTATTGACGTGTTATGCGGTGCCGTTAAAATGCTTTTTGATAATTGGGATAAAGATTTTAAAGGCAAACCCAAACCCATATTCTATATTGCGGGCGGGGACGGCGAAAACGGAAAACAAAGAGCAATAATCGAAAATTTAAAGAACAATGAATTACAAAAAGAAGATAATGACAGGGTAATTTTTGGACACGGATTTACTTCCCTTTCGGGCTTTATGGCAGCATCCGATTATTTCTTGATGCCAAGTAAATTTGAGCCCTGCGGATTAACTCAATCAGAAACATTTGCGGTAGGTACTCCGCCCATTGCTTCTTATGTCGGCGGTCTTGTTGATACGGTTAATCGAGATGGCAGAGAAAACGGAATTTTAACAACTCCGGATAAACCTTTGAGTGCAGAAGAATTTTATCAGGCAATAAAGAAGGGTCTTAAAATATTCTACGACGATAAAGAAAGATATCAGGGAATGGTTAAAGACTCTTACACGGAAGACCTAAGCTGGTCTTTAGAGGGCGGCCCGATATATGAATATATGAAATATTTTGGGTCATAAAGAGAGAACATTAAAGAGTAAAAAGCACTGTATAATTACAGTGCTTTTTTATATATCTTGAGAATCGTCAATTAATTCCGAAGTTTCTGATTTTAAGGTCTGTCCGATTGCTTTTTCAAGCTTTGCTCTTGCGCTGTTATAGTCATATATTGTTTTATAATAGTTTAATTTTGCCTGAGCAAGCGCAGATTGAGAATCTTTTAATTCGATTGCATCACCATATCCTACGGAATATCTTCCCGAGGTGAGCTCAAAATTTTCCTGTGCCCTGTCCATTGCGGTTTTCATTACGGGAATACGGGCTTTTGCATCTTTAAGTGCGGTATAAACACTTTGAATTTCATAATAGATGTCGTTTAATCTTGCTTTTGTATCAAACTGCACTTGTTCATATGCGGCTTTTGCTTCTTTGTATTGATTTCTGACTAAAACGGGGTTAACTGTAGGGAAGGTTAAAAATCCGCCGTAATTATACCATTCTCTGTCCGTCCAATCATCAATACCGCCTCTTGCATATGCCGCTTGAAATTCAAGAGAAGGCATCATTGTTTTCCATACCAATTTAACGCTTTGATTTGCGCTATCCACATCAAGCATTGCGCCTTTTAAATCTGGACGGTTTTCGTTTGCAATTTCAACCGCTTCTTTCATTGTAATTTTAACGGGCTCATATCTTAAAGCCGTATCTATTGTATAAGGGTCAACAAAAGGAAGTCCTATTGCATTATTTAATTGTGAATATGCTATATCGACGTTATTTTGAGCCGAGATAAGCTCTGCTCTTGCATCTTCCATGTTTGTCTGGGCAAACAATACATCTACTTTTGTTTTAGTACCGACTTCCCAAAAAGCCAGCGCTTGCTGATATGTTTTTGTATAGCTTTCAAGCGTTTCTGTGGCAACTTTTTTCCTGTCAAAAGCATAAAGAAGATTGTAATATGCATCTTTAACGGCGCAAACAACTTCGTTTACGGTTGTATCAATGTCGGTTTTTGCTTTTTCATAAGCTATTTTATCAATAGTGTATTTGTTTTGGGTATAACCAAAGTCCCAAACCAGCTGTTTAATGCCGATTGAGCCTGCGGTATATTTATTAAAAGCGCTCGCTTTAATATTTTTAATCATAGATAAATCGGGCATGTTGTGGTTGATTGATGTTGACCAGTCAAGACGGGGTGTGTAGCCCGAGAGGGTTTCATATTTTTGATATTTTGCAATTTCCGTTTTTGCATAAGCTGATTTAATTTTAGGATTATTAATTAAAGCAAGCTCAAGACAATCGGACAAATTTAATTCAACCGATTTTGAAATTCCCCCTTCAAGCTTAATTGCTTTATCCGAGGCTTCTCCCACATTCATATATACATCTGTCGGGATAGAATATTCTTCTTTTACTTTTGGGGTAATTTTATACTGTTTTTTTGGTTTTTCGGCTTTAACTTTAATTTTCTTTTCTTTCTTCGGCTTTTTAAATATAGTTTTACCTACATCCAAATCTTTTTGAGATGTTTCATTTTCAACATCGGAAATTTCTTCTTGAGCTAAAGCAGTGCAAGAAAACAACAGACATAAAACAATAAATGAAGTTTTCAGTTTTCTATCCATCTATTTTTTGTTTTCTCCTTCTGCTTTATTATCATTATGACATTTCTTTTTGGAATTTTCTCTTAACTGCTGAATTATTACATAAAACGCAGGTACTAAAATTGTACCTATAATTGCAGCTGCGCTCATTCCGCCAAAAACAGTAACACCGAGTGATTTTCTTGATTGAGAGCCCGGACCTACCGCAAATACCAGAGGAAGAATACCGAATATGAAGGCTAATACCGTCATCATAACAGCTCTAAACCTTGTTGTCGCAGCTTTAATTGCGGCATTAATAATTCCCAAACCGTTTTCATCGTGTTCGGTTTTTGCAAATTCTATAATCAAAATAGCCTGTTTTGCGGCAAGACCGATTAACATTATAAGCCCGATTTGAGCGTATAAATCAAGAGATTGCCCCCATAAATATTGGAATAAGATTGCTCCTAACATCGCAATAGGTGCAATTAACATAACTCCGACCGGAAGCATCCAGCTTTCATAAAGCGCTACAAGGAACAGATATACAAATATTAAAGACATCAAAAGTACAATAGCAGTCTGCCCTTGTGATTCAATTTCCTGTAGCGACGTACCCGACCAAGCAAAACCTATGTCGGAAGGAAGGTTTTCTCTTGATAATTTTTCCATTTCCTTGATTGCATCTCCGCTTGATTGACCTTTTGCGGGGTTTCCCTGAATTTGAATTGATTTATACATATTAAATCTTGTAATATCATAAGGACCCGTTGTGGGCTCAATTCTTACGATTGAAGATAAAGGTGCGGATGCGCCCGAGGCTGTTTTTACATATACTTTATCAATTGAATTTATGGTTGAGCGGTATTCTTCCATAGCAGACATCATAACCCTGAAAACACGTCCGTATAAGTTAAAGTCATTTACGTAATAAGTACCGAACTGGCTTGATAGAGCCGTGTAAACATCGTTAATATTAATACCCTGTGCAAGTATTTTTTCATAATCAATATTAACCATTAACTGCGGAGTTTGCGAGTTATATTGAGTAAATACGCTTGTTAATTTCGGGTCTTGATTTGCTTTTAAGATAAGTTTTTTAGCTTCGTTATGAAGTTCTTGAGGAGTTCTTTCACCTTTATCCAAAAGCTGATATTCAAAACCTCCGAACATACTTAAACCCGTAATTGCGGGGGGAATAAATGAAAACATGCTTGTGTTGGGATATTTAGAGCTTAGCGCATTTGCCTGAGCAATGATATCTTCAACCTGTTGATGAGATTTAGCTTTCTTTTCTTTCGACATGAAAATATATTTCAAAAAGCTCGGATTAAGCCTTTTGTGCCAATCGTCAAGGTGTAAAATCATAATTGATGTGTTTTGTCCGTTAAAGCCGTTTAAGGTTAAAACAGAAGTAATTCCGGGGATTTTCAGGTATTCATTTGTTAACTCTGTTGTTAAATCGTTTGTTTTAGAAAGTGATGAGCCGTCTTTTAATTGAATACTTGTAAAAATAGCGCCAGAATCTTCGGAAGGAAGAAAACCCGAAGGTATTAATTTAAACATTCCGATTAAAGAAAGTATTAAAATAATATATGTGATAATTGTTCTTTTCGGAGCTTCAATAAAGTATCTTGAGCCTTCCATGTAGTTTGTTTTTGTTCTTTCAAATGCTCTGTCGAATTTTTTAAGGGATACATCCCATCCGTATGCAATAAATTCTCCCCAGGCTTTAAGCTGTTCTAAGCCTTTTAAATCTTTTTTATCTGCCCAATAATCGTTATATAATTCCCTGTATTTTTCATAATAGCTTCTTTTGGGCATATCTTCTTTACTTCTTAAGAAAATAGCACATAAAGCGGGAGCCAATGTCAGCGCCATAATTGTTGAAATACCAACTGAAACGGCGATTGTAATTGCAAATTGCTGATACATTTTTCCCGTAATTCCGGGGATAAAAGCAACCGGAACAAATACCGCCATTAATACCAAAGATGTTGCAATTACGGCGCTTGAAACTTCTTCCATTGATATAATTGAGGCTTCTTTGGGTTTTAATCCTCTTTCTATGTGCCTTTGTACGTTCTCGACCACAACTATTGCGTCGTCGACGACCGTACCTACCGCAAGCACAAGCCCGAACAATGTCAGAGTGTTAATTGAAAAACCAAAAGCGCTGAATGCGGCAAATGTTCCGATTAAAGAAACCGGAATTGCACAGAAAGGCACAATACTTGCTCTCCAGTCCCCCAAGAACAGATATACCGTTGCAACAACGATAAATATGGCAAGAACAATTGCTTTTACAACTTCCGCAAGAGAATCTTTGATATAATCCGTTGAATCTCTGAATACATAATAGCTTATTCCTTCGGGGAAGGATTTAGAGAGTTCTTCCATTTTTTTGTTGCATTTTTGAGCAACATCAATAGCATTAGCATATGATAATTGGTTAACGGACATAACGGCAACTGATTTGTTATCAATTCGACCGTCGGTGATATAGTTTTCGCCCATTAATTGAACTTGAGCAATGTCTTTCAATCTTATGGTCTGACCGTTTGTACCTGCTCTTACAATGATGTTTTCAAATTCTTCCTGTGTTTTAAGACGTCCGGGAGTCCTTAAAGTAAGCGCCATATCGGTTTTTTCGACTAAAGGCTCGTTACCCAGAGCACCTGCCGATACTTGAGCATTTTGCGCCGTTATGGCATTTGAAACCTCGTTTGGCGAAACATTAAGAGCCGCCATTTTTTGGCTGTCAAGCCAAACTCTCATTGAATAATCTTTTCCGCCGAATACCTGAACTTCCGCAACACCGTATATACGGGCGAGTTCATCTTTTAAATAGATTGCGGCATAGTTTGAAAGAGTTATAAGGTCAACGGAATTGTCGGGAGAATAAATTCCGTAATATAAAAGTCCGCCGCCGCCCGTGTTTTGCTTAACGGTTAAGCCGTATCTCGATACATCCGAGGGCAGACGAGAGGTCACAAGGGATACTTTATTTTGTACGTTAACAACGTTCATATCGGGGTTTGAGCCTACTTCAAAATATATCGTAAGGCGGTATTGACCGTCTTCTGAATCAGAGGTCATATAAAGCATTCTTTCAACCCCGTTAACGGCCGATTCAATGGGGGCAGCAACGGTTGATTCTATAACGTCTGAGGATGCGCCCGTGTAGGTTGCGCTGACAGTTACCTGAGGCGGGGTTATTGTCGGGTATTCCTCTAAAGGCAGACTTTTCATTGCAATAAAACCCACAAGCATTATTACAATAGATATTACAAATGCAAATCTAGGACGTTCTATGAAAAATTTTGAAAACATTTATCTCCCCGTTGTTATTGCTTAATTTTGTTCGGATTTCTCCTGAACTTTTACTTTCATTTTTGGCATTAATTTTGTTAAATTGGTTGAAATATACTTATCCCCTTTGTTTAAACCTTCTTTTATAATCCAATAGTTTTCATATTGACCGCCGTCTTTAAAATATTTCTGACCGACAAGCCCTTCATCATTTACGGTATAAATAAATTTGCCTTTTGAATCCTGCATTGTTAAATCCTGCGGGATTACAAGAGCATTAATTTTTTTGTTTGAATAAACTTTTACTTTTACAAAATCTCCGGGGATTAAGATATTTTCATCATTTTTAAATGTTGCCCGAAAATCAAGCGTACCTGTTGTACTTGATATTTGATTATCCCAAAAATCCTGTACGCCTTTTTCGGAATATACTTTTCCGCTTGGTAAAATTATATCCGCTTTAATTGCTTCCCCGCCTTTTTTGGGGATAAATTCCGAACTTCTTAATTTATCAAACTGTTTTGAATCAACCGAATATTTAACATATATCGGGTTTGTTTTTGTAACGGTTGCTAAAGTTCCCGAAGATATATTTACATAGTTTCCTTCTTGAATTTGAAGAGAGCCGATTTTTCCGTCAACGGGAGATTTAACGGATGTATAGCCGTAATTTCTTTGTGCTTCCGCAAGTTGTGCCTGAGCCGATTTAACCGCAGCGGCTGCGGATTTTTTATCGGCTAAAAGTCCGTCATAAGTTGATTTTGATATGAAATCTTTTTTAACAAGCTCTTCTCCTCTGGCATAATCTCTTTCGGCTTTATAGAGTGCCGCTTTTGCATTTTCAAGATTTGCTTTTGCCTGATTTAAATTATTCAAATACTGAGCGGGCTCAATTGTAAATAAAAGCTGTCCTTTTTTTACAAAATCCCCTTCTTTAAAATATTTTTTCTGTAAATAGCCGTCAATTCTTGCAACTAAATCCACTTTATCCATGGATTGAACTCTTCCCGGGATTTCAATTGAATCCGAAATTTCCGTTTCGCCGATTTCGCTGAGTTCAACCGTTGGAGTGCTTGTCAGTTTTAATTGCTTCGCTCTTTGGTATTCTCCTGTTTTGGTGATTGTAAACCTTATTGCTATTAATATAAGTATGACTATTGATGAAATTATCAATATTTTTTTCATAGAAAAATTGTATTCTCCCCTGTGTGACTGTTATTATCATAAATCATTTATATACAAGAATGCAAATCCTACATATTGCGTATTTTTTCAAATTGTAAATAAAAAAATAATTTTTTAAGCTCCCCTGTTTTGTTAATTTTCGTTTTATACTATCGGGCAATTTAAAAAAAATAAAAATTGAGATAATAAGATTATCCCCTTAGATTTAAGGAAGGAGGAAAGTATGTTTAAGAATAAATATTTAGAAGATATTTTAGAAAAAGTCAAAAAATATGATGAAAAAGCAACAAATCCTTTTTTAAGCAGTGAAATTGAATATAATCCTTTTAAATCAATTTATGAACAAACTTATATTTGGGTTGAAAAAATAAAAGAATAATTTATAAGTTTATCTCATAATCTTGCGCTATATATTCCTTTCTGTCTTTTAGAGCTTCTTGGGCATTTACATCATTTGAGTTTTCGGCCAACAGAAGCTCTAAATTGTGTTTAGCTTCTTTGTGGTTTTCATTTTTTGAAAGAGCTTTTCCGTAATATTCGATTGCGCCGTTTTTATCTTTCAGTAATTCATATATAAAGCCGATGTTAAAAAGAATGTCGGCATTGTCGGGATAGAATTTTAATACTTGTTCAAATTGCTCTATTGCCTGCGGAAATTCCGATTCTTTAATAAGCGAAACGGCATATGCAACTTTTAACTTTGCATCATTCGGGTTTGTATCAACGGCTTTGCGGAAAGCCTCTTTTGCATCTTTTTGCATTCCTTCTTTATCAAGCGCAAAACCAATGCCAAAATAATATTCGGAGTTTTTGGGGTTAATATTTATGGCTTTTCTGTAGTTTATAATTGCTTCGGGGTAATTTTTTGATATGTAATTACATCTTGCCAGCTGGAAATATATTTCTTCGTTATCCTGACAATATTCAAGCGCTTCATCAAATTTATTGAAAGCTTCCGTGAAGTCGCCTTTTTTGTAAGTGTTAACCGCCCAAGCGCAAAGTATATTTGAGAGGTATTTGCTTACGGTTTCTTTTTTGTTTCTCGGAATGCAATCAAGCAATTCTTTGTATAATTTTACTCCTGCTTCAAATTGTGGGAATGTTGTGTAATCTTCCGCCAAATTTAAATTCAAAACAGATTCTTTCGGGTTTTGCTCTAATATTTTCTTTAAAATTTCAATTGCTTCATCGGTCTGCTTGTTTTTGATAAGCGCATTACATAAAGACTTTTGGCATTGAATGTATTCTTCACCTTTTGAAGGTATGATTGAAACTATTTTTTTATAGGTTTCAATTGCTTCTTTTTGATAGTTTAAAATTGAGTATACTTGTGCAATTCTTTTTAGGATTTCAATGTCGTTTCCTTTTAGGAAAATTGTTTTATGACAATATTTTAAACAATCTTCCCAGAATTGATTTTTAAAAGCTAAATCTGCAAGCAGGGAAAGAATGTTTGTGTTGTTCGGATCTTTTTCAATGATATTTTCATATTCAAGATATGCTGTTTTAAAATCTCCGGTTTTTTCATTTAATTCGGCTAATTTATAGTGCAGCTCATAAATTTTAGTTCCATCTGTTTCTTGTTCCAAAATATTTTTATACAATTCAATTGCTTTGGTGAAATTTTGTTCGGCTTCATATAATGAAGATAAGTCATACAGCTGTTTTAAGTTTTGGGAGTTTAGGGTTAATTGTTCATACAGCTCTATTGCTCTTGATTTAGGACCGTTTTTAAAATAATAAGAAGCAAGAAATTTTTGAGCTTCATTATCATCTTTATTAACGGATAAAATTGCTTCATATTCAATTTGTGCTTTATGTTCATTATTTTCCCGCAAAAACGCCCCGGCAAGAATTTTTCTTAATTCAATATTGTTGAAATTTTTTTCAAGCTCTCTTTGCGCATATTTTTCAAGCTGAGAAAACTGTCCTTCTTCAAACATTTTTCTGCATTTTTCAATGCTGTCCGAGCTTATGTTTTCCGCTTCTTTCTTTTTTATGTTTTTGTTAACGGAAATTGTTGCAAAAAGAATATAGCATACAATTATTGCACTTGCGAATATAGTTAATCCGATAACAAAAAATATGTTCATATTTGACATTATACTATTTGTAATATAAATAGTAAATAATTTATCCGATGGGCTAATTTATTTTATTCATTTGAATTTTAATATGATTTTTATGAAAAATTTATTAATTATTCTGTTTATTGCTCTTTTAATTTTTTCGGGCATAAAAATATACAGACACTATACCTATCTTCAAATCGGTGTGCAATTCAGGGAAATTGCTCCTATACACGGAAAATTTCCCGTATATTATAAAGGAATTATAATAGGCAGGACAAAAGGCTCTAAACATTCGCCCAACCTTGAACATACAATAGTTAACCTTATTTTGTTTCATAAGGGTATAAAAGTTCCGAAAAATACCTCGGTTTTATTGAAAAAAGAACGAATAAACAACAGGGACAGAGCTTTCCTTGAATTTATATATCCAAAAAATCCTTCAAAAGAGATGATTAAACAAGGCTCAATTTTAGAAGGGGTTGCCTGCGTTGATACAAACACGTTTATATCAAACCAAAATCCTAATGAGCTCGAAGATATTAAAGAAAATATTGTATATTCCACAAAAAATTTGAACGATTCTTTGGCTGAATTAAACAGGCTTTTGATTAATATGAACAAAATGTTAAAACAAAATGAAAGCAATATATACCAAACAACAAAAAATATTGAGCTCATGACGAGAAAAATTGAAAAATCGCTTGACGAAAATCAATTAAACAGTGTTTTTTCTTCTCTTTCCAGCACGACGGTTAATTTTTCTCAACTGACCGAAGAAACAAATGATACGATAGCTTCCACGGTAGATGAAGTTGAAGGTATTTCAAAAAATGTTAATGCGATAACCTGCGGGATAAGAAAGACATTGAGGAAAAAAGGAGGAGGTTTAAGGCTTTTATTCGGTCAGGTCATTGATGAGTGCAATGAAGAATAGTTATAATATTTGATTTTCCATACTCCAAGCTTTTTTAGGGCATACGGCGGCACAAATTGAACAGCCGATACAAAGATTATCCTCGGAGTAATATTTTTTACCTTCTTTTTTGATTGCTTTTTGAGGACAGTTATTTAAACACAAAGAGCAATTAATACAAAGCTTTTTATCCCATTTGGGTATTCTTAATCTTCTTTCATTGCACTGTGCAAGGGAATATACTTCACCGTCATCTTCAACCAAATCTCCAAAGAGTCCTCCTTTAAACCATTCTTTTTGAACAAATTCCTGAAGGGATATTTTTTTGTCTTTCTCTTTGTTTGTGTTGGGTACAATTTTTTTCCATTGAGAAAATTTTGTAAGCTTTGAATATAAATCTTCTCTTTCAATATGTTTTAGAAAATCTTTCATTCCTTCTTTTAAAAATTCCATATCTTTTTTGTTGAGTTTTACAATCTCAACACAAGATGCAAGTCCCGAAACATTTCCTCTAAAATATATTGTTCCCCCGACCATTCCCACACAGGAGCGGTTTCCCAATACGGAATTTAAATTTTCACATTCATATCCGCATATAATTGCGCTTCCGCCTCCCATAAATTCAAAGGAGAATGAGCCCGTGTTTTTTAATACCCAAAATTCAGGCGGCTCAAATTTGGGGTCGTGTTTCATTAATGCGCCCGAGCGTGTTCCGACACGTCCGCCTATATATATTTTTCCTCCTGCGGCACAGTGGGAAGCCGTATCGCCGGCATCTTTTTTAACGGTAATCGTTGCACCGGAATTAAGCCAGCCGACATCAGCAGGTGCCGAGCCTTCAACAACTATATTTGTTCCGTCAAGCGCCATAGCGCCCACTCTTTGACCGGGGTTTGTGATTTTAAAATTAAGATTTTTTTTCTGATTTTTTGTAAAAACGGCTCCCGCTATATCATGCTGACCCAAGGCTTCAATTTCAAAATCTGTATAGCCTTTGTCAATTTTTGCATAAATTGTTTGAAGAAGTTCCTGTGTGGACATTCTTTCATTTTTATTGAGAGCTTTTATTTTACATAATTTCATCATATCTCCCTTAGCAGGCATATTGTATATCAAGCCTGTTTGAAATGTGTTTATCAACGGTAATTAACGCATCTGACCTTCCCGTAGGCAGAGTTGAACATCCCACGGGCGCCATTAATTTTTTAAGTTCAATGTCGGTTGCAAGAATGTAGTTTACAAGATTTTGCGCAACTTTATCTATATCAAGTCTTTTTACAAGACAGCTGTTTTGAGTTGCAATGCCTGCGGGGCATTTTCCCGTGTTGCATGAGTTGCATTTTCCCGTGTCATTACCTATACAGCCCGCTATTTCAAGAAGAAGCCTTCCCGTAAATACGCCGTTTGCCCCAAGACAGATTAAT
This sequence comes from Candidatus Gastranaerophilales bacterium, assembly GCA_947589425.1. Classification (GTDB taxonomy): domain Bacteria; phylum Cyanobacteriota; class Vampirovibrionia; order Gastranaerophilales; family Gastranaerophilaceae; genus RUG14156. The sequence goes on from CANQAV010000002.1 coordinate 88,843, forward strand.
TTAAATGCATCTGCAGCAAAGCTTCCCGTTTGCCCCAAACCGCCTCCGGCAAAAAGCGGTATTTCGCCTTGCCGTCCTTGTCTTACCGCTGTTAAATAGCAGTCACGGAGTTTTGAGGTTATGGGATGACCCGTGTGATTAAGGGATATTTCATGAGCTGCTCCCGTTCCGGCTGCCAAGCCGTCTATAAAGAAACCGCCAACTATATTATAGGGGTCTCTTAAGAGATTGTTATATACGGAAACGCTTGTAGCCGAAGCCGCAACTTTAATTGCAACCGGCACTTTAAATTTAAATGCCGCATTCATTGAAAGAAACATTTTTTGAACGCTTTCTTCAATGGAATAAAGTCCTTGATGAGTAGGGGGCGATAAAAGGTCTGCTTGTGGAACACCTCTTATTTCCTGAACATATCTTGTTACTTTGCTTGCCATTAAAAGTCCGCCGTCACCGGGTTTTGCACCTTGACCTATTTTGATTAAAATTCCCGCAGGGTCATAATCCATTTTAGGAAGGGATTTAACAATTCTGTTCCAGCCGAAATGACCCGAAGCAATTTGTAAAATCATATATTTTACATATCTTGATTTTAAAAGTCTTGTGGGTATTCCGCCTTCGCCTGTGCACATACGTATGGGAATGCCGTGGACTTCGTTTAAATATGCAACCGCCATTGCCATTGCTTCCCACATTCTCCACGATACCGCACCGATTGACATATCCCCGAATATAACGGGATAAATCCAATTATTGGGCGGAAGGGCAGTGGTTTGGGTAATTTTTCCGTTTTTTGTTTCAAAATTTAATTTATCTGCACTTAAAACCCTGCCGAAAGGCGTTCTTAGTTCAAAAGTGTGTCTTTGAGCATCCAAAGACGGGTCTGTCATTTGTGAAATTCTGCCGATTTTAATTTTATCGAGGGTTCTTCCTTCGGTGTTAAGGTTTGACCTTCCCCCTTTTTTCAGGGAATCCGCTTTTTTTGCTCTGTAGGCAACGCTGTATTTATCGTCTTTGTTTCTTATCGCTTTTATTGCTCCGTTCGGGCAAATATTGGCGCACATTCCGCATCCTCTGCAGTGGTTTTCCAGAGATATATTCTGTTTTATTACAAGAACTTTCTGAACTTTATTTTTTTCCAAAATTGAATTTGTTTTTCTTAATTCAATTGCAGGCGAAATTGCCCCGAAAGAGCATGCTGCTGTGCATTTACCGCATTGAATACATTTTGTTTCGTCATATTCTATAATCCAGGGCAGGTCTGATTTATGTAATTCGTTTATTTTTACTGTTGCCATCTTTCTACCGTCAAATCGTCTTTTACAATTATTGTTTCTCTTTCGTTGGGATAAATGTCTTTTGTTGTGTCACGTTCGGGCATTAAGTCATTTATTCCGACAACTTCGGATGTCATAATAACTGTATCGTCATTTTTTCCGATAACAATCGGTCTTAATTTTTTGCTGTCGCATACACACAGAAGCTCTTTTTGCGGAGTTACCGCCAAAAGTGTGTTAGGGCCGTTTATTTCAAGATGCGACAGAGATGCTTTTATCCTTAATAAAATGTCTTTATCTTTTCTTTTTAAAATGCTGTCATAGCTTAAAGGGGTGATTGTGTGTTTAAAATATTGAATAGGCCATTTCAAAATTTTATGCACATAATGAAGTGTGTATAAAAGACATTGAGAATCCGATTCAAAACCGCTGTAGCCTTTGTAAAGCTTTGTTTGATAGTATTTATTCTTTTCATAGAAAGTGTTTTCGCCGTTAACAAGAGCGCTGTATCCTTCAAGGAAAAAAGGATGAGCAGCATAGCGGACTATGTCATAGTTGGTGTTTTGTCTGCATTGAGCGGTGATTATGCTTGATAAAAGGTCTTTATTACCTTCCCATAAATTAAAATAAGTACCTATATCTTTAGGGCTTCCTATTTCTTTAAGGGTAAGAGTATCGGGCCAAAAAGAATAAATATATCCGGAATTTGTTTCATCAAGCGCTTTTCTTATTCTCATGGAAGTATCTATTAAAAGCTCTTCTTTTTCTTCTTTTGTGGCATATTTATAGCTTTTGGGGTATTGTACAACTTCAAAAGTATAGTTAGGCATTGCCTGAATTTTAAGATTTTTTTTGTTGTTTATGTCAGGCGACCACTGCATTACCCTGCTGAAGCCGATTTCCTGAAGTATATCTTCGGTAATTCTTGTACCTTCAACCGTTGATGCCATTGACAAAAGAGGCAAATCTTTGTAACTTTCAAAAATTCCGCCTAAATCCTGCATTATAAATGCAAAACCCGAATCGTCATGACCTTCCTGCTGGCTTCTCATGAGCTTTAGGGCAAGTGAAGGATGAACTTTATTTTTTGATTTTATTGCTCCTATTCTGCACATTCCAACATTCTACATATATTTTATTTTGCGGTCAAGTTTTAAACAAATGTTCACTACCCTTGTGTCCTTTATATATTGCCCTTCTGTCCGATTGTTTCCGTTTTAACTTAATTGTTATATATAATTAATCTTTTTCATACTTCCAGCTATTCTTAATTTCAGACAGTTTGGGGCTTTTGCCCCAATTTTTTTATGTGTTAAAATTTTTTTATGACTGAATTAGTGCTTGTTAAAACAAATTCCAAAAAAAAGCTTTTAAGCCTCAAAGGTTTAATTGAAGATGTATTGAAGGAAAATTTTTCTTCGCTTTTTCCGCAAACTTATGAATATATGCTTTCTTTTATTGATGAGGATGCAATTAAAGAAGATATTAAACTCGGCGGATTTTTATATTATTTTATTCAAGATAACGGCAAAAACACAGGCTATTTAAGATATAAAATCGGAAAAACTCAAATTTATATTTCATCAATTTATATTTTAAAAGAATTTCAAAACAAAGGATACGGAAAATTTGCTCTTGAAAAAATAAAAGAGCACAATATGAAAATAGTTTTATATCCCCCGAAAGACTTTAACAATGATGAATTTTTTATTAAAGAAGGGTTTAAAAAAATTAAACCGACCGTTTTATATTTAGGCTCAAATCATAAGATTAACTGTACTGTTATGGAATATAATCCGTAATTATTTTGAGCGTGAAAGTTTAAATTCGTGGTTGTCTAATATTTTTTTATTTCCTCCGAGCAGCATTTCTTCGGCACTTTCAAGGATTTTTACAATCATATATCCGTTTTCGCCGTCCGAGCGTGGAGTTTTGTTGTGTTCTATGCAGTTTAAAAAATGCTGGCATTCAAGTTTTAAAGGCTCGATTTCCAAATAATCAAACACTTCGATATCTTTTTGGGCATTTTTCTTATTGTCGTAAACTTTTAATTTGCCTTCCGTTAAAGTATCATCCAAAATTGCGGTTGCTTTAGTTCCCCTTACAAGAAGAGTAACTCTTTTTTGAGGATGTATCCAGCTGTCCGAAACATGAGCAATTAAGCCGTCCTCGAATTCAATTGTAAGATGAGTTATATCAAATATATTTTCAAATTCACTGCAAGCTCCGGTTGCACTCAGTACTTTTTTGGGAGCTTTTCCGCTTACATGTGCAATCATTGAAACATCATGGGGCGCTAAATCCCACATAACGCTTCTGTCGTTTTTAAAATAGTTTATATTCAATCTGTCTGATTGAATGTATTTTAATTCTCCCAAAACACCCTGCGCAATAAGCATTTTAAGTCTGTTTACGGCGGGATGATACAAAAGGAGGTGTCCTACAAGAAGCTTTACCCCCATTTTATCGGCTAATTCTTTTAATTGCCCCGCTTCTTCGGATGAAGTTGAAATCGGTTTTTCAACATATACGTGTTTACCTGCAAGAAGTGCTTTTTTAACTATGTTAAAATGTGTATGGCTCGGTGTTACAACGACAATAGCTTTAACCTCGGGATTTAAAAGAAATTCATCAAAATTGCTTGTGGTATAAACATCCCGATATAATTCGTTTATCATTTTAAGGTTTTCTTTATCCAAATCACATACGCCGAAAAGAGCCCCCAAATTATAGAAATTGCGGACAATGTTTCTTCCCCAGATTCCGCACCCGATAACCGCTGTACACTTTTGCATTCTTATTCCTTTAAACAAATATTTGTAATATTTAAATTTTAATAGACAAACATTCCCGAGTCAAACTTAATTTTTAAATTTTGAGGGTTTATGTTAGGATTATTATATGAACAAACGTGCTCTTGTATTAAATTGTCCGTGTGATATATGTGATATGGATTATGCGCTTTTATGCGCAGAGAGTGCGATTGAAGAAAAAAGAAATTTCCATATCGTAACGATTAATCCCGAAATGATTATGTATGCTCAAGAAAATAAAGACTTTTTTGAGATAATTAATAATTCAAATTTAAATATAATTGACGGTATAGGAATTAAGATTGCTCTTAAATTTCAAAATATTAATGCCGAAAATATAAGAGGGGTTGATTTTTCAAGAGAGCTTCTGAAGCTTGCCGAAAAAAATAATTATCCCGCTGCGCTTTTAGGCGCTAAAGAAGAAGTAATTCAACATGCCGTGGAAAATTTCCTTTCGGAATATAAAAATTTAAACATTGTTTATTCAAGAAACGGCTATTTTGAAAATGATGATGAAATTATAGAAGAAATCAAAGCGAAACAGCCTTCCGTTGTGCTTGTCGGGCTAGGCTCTCCGAAACAGGAAGAGATGATTGTAAAATTAAAACAAGTGCTTAATGGCGCTGTTATGGTTGGTGTCGGGGGAAGTTTTGACGTATTTTCGGGGCTTACCAAAGAATCGCCGAAAATATTTCAAAAATTAGGGCTTGAATGGCTTTATCGAACAATTTGCGAGCCAAAAAGGCTAAAAAGGATATTTCCCGCTTTGCCATTATTTCTTTTAAAGTGTATAATTGATGTAAGAAAAAAGAAGGATTGACATATTGGAAACATTCACCAAGGAAGTGCGAAAAGACGTACTTAAAATGATACATAACGCAAAATCCGGACATCCGGGCGGTGCTCTGTCATGTATTGATATTTTAGCAGTTCTGTATAAAAAGATTTTAAATGTTCCTCTTGAGTGGGATAAATCAATTGATTTTAAACAAAGGGACAGATTTGTTTTGTCAAAAGGGCATGCTTCAACAGCTCTTTATGCTACGTTAGCTCATCTGGGCTATTTTTCAAAAGACCTTTTGAGCGGTTTTCGTATTTTAGGCTCAAAACTTCAAGGGCATCCGTCGTCCCGTGTTAATCTTGCGGGAATTGAAGTTTCAACAGGCTCATTAGGACAGGGGCTTTCAATTGCTGTGGGCATGGCGCTTGCAATGAGGCTTGATAATATTAATTCAAAAGTATATGTTCTTTTAGGCGACGGCGAAATGCAGGAAGGAAGCGTTTGGGAAAGCCTTATGAACGCCAACAGCCAGAAATTAAACAACCTTGTTGTAATAGTTGATAAAAATAATCTTCAAATAGACGGCTCTGTGGATGAAATTAAATCGCTTGAGCCTTTGGATGAAAAATTAAAAGCTTTCGGTTTTGAAGTTTCTCAAATAGACGGACATAATTATGAAGAAATTGAAAAAGCTTTAATCGAAGCTAAAAAATCGGATAAATTATGTGCAATCATTGCAAATACCATAAAAGGAAAGGGAGTTTCCTTTATGGAAAATAATGTGTCATGGCATGGAAAAGCACCAAACGATGAACAGCTTAAAAAAGCTCTGGAGGAATTATGCTGATAAAAAACCCCGAAACTAAATCTCCGAGAAATACCTACGGCGAAACTTTAGTCGAATTAGGTGCAAAAAATCCGAATATTGTCGTTTTGGATGCCGACCTTTCGTGTTCTACTCAAACCTGTAAATTCAGACAAGCATACCCCGAAAGGTTTTTTAACTGCGGTATAGCGGAACAAGACATGATGGGAACCGCAGCAGGGCTTGCATACAGCGGTAAAGTAGTATTTGCTTCCACTTTTGCAATGTTTGCAACGGCAAGATGTTTAGACCAGATAAGAAATACGATTTGTTATTCAAAGCTTAACGTAAAAATAGTTGCAACCCACGGCGGAGTAACGGTCGGCGAGGACGGCGCAAGCCATCAGGCGCTTGAAGATGTGTCTTTTATGCGCTCTATTCCCGATATGAAGGTTTTTGTTCCGGCAGATTGCGAAGAAGTGCGCCAGATTATAAAATATGCCGCTGAAACCGAAGGACCTATGTATATCAGAATTCCAAGGACAAATTTAAAATCGGTTTTTGACCCGCAAAAATATAAATTTAACCCCCGTGCGGGAGTTAAACTTGTTGAAGGCAAAGATATAACCATTGTTACAAACGGTGAAACATTGTTTGAAGTTTTGGAAGCGGCAAAAAATTTAAAACAAATCGGCATTGAAGCGGAAGTTCTTCATTATCCCGTTGTAAAACCTTTTCACCATATTGTTTTAAAAGAAAGCGCTCTCAAAACAAAAAAAGTTGTTGTTGTGGAAAACCACAGCATAATCGGAGGTTTAGGCTCTGCGGTATGCGAAAGTATCTGCCAGAGCGCACCATGCACTGTTCATCGAATAGGAACAAGAGATACCTTCGGTCAATCCGGCGAACAAAGACAGTTAATGGAATTTTACGGATTAACCGACAAAAAAATATATGAAAAAATAATAGAATTTATGGACGTAAAATGATAGTTTTAAAAGATGTTGTAAAACAATATAAAAATAAATATGCGCTAAGGGGTGTAAACCTGCATATTCAGCCCGGCGAATTTGTTTTTCTCGTGGGCTCATCCGGTGCGGGTAAATCTACCCTGATGAAGATGCTTTACCTTGAAGAAAGACCAACAAGGGGTAATGTTTATGTTGCGGGAATAGATATCGGAAATCTTGCCCCCGGAAAAATCCCGAGCTTAAGGCGCTGTATGGGTATTGTTTTTCAGGATTATAAACTTCTTCAAAACCATACAATTTATGACAATATTGCATACGTTATAAGAACAATGGGAATTTCATCCCGTGAGATAGAAACACGTGTTATGGGCGCACTCAAGGTTGTAGGACTTGAAGATAAATATAAATATCGTCCTACCGAGCTTTCGGGGGGCGAACAGCAGAGAGTTTCAATTGCACGTGCAATTGTAAACGGACCTCCTTTATTAATTGCGGACGAGCCGACGGGTAATCTTGACCCTAAGAATTCTCTTGAAGTTATGCAGATATTAGAGCAGGTTAATCAAAGAGGAATAACGATACTTGTTTCAACTCATGATCAGGCAATGGTTAACTATTTCAGAAAAAGAGTCGTTACATTGGACAACGGACAAATTATAAGAGATATACAAGCGGGAACTTATGATTAGAAGGACAAAAAATCAAAACCTTAAACAAAAAGTTAAATCGCATATTCCAAAAGACTGGATGAGCGAATTTAGAATAACATACAGAATTATTATGGAAACGGTAAAAGGTCTTATTCAAACAGGACTTGTTAATATTGCCATAATCACAACAATTGCGGCAATTTTAACAATTTTCGGCTCTATTTTTAGAGTTACTCTTGCCGTTAATTCTTTTGTAAGCTCCATGGGCTCTGCTCTTGAAGTAAGCGCTTATCTTGCTCCGGATGCAGATATTGACGGTACAATATCAAAGATAAGAGGCTTGGAACATGTTGAGAAAGTAACATATATTTCAAAAGATACTTCTTGGGCAAAGCTCAAGAAAGATATTGATGTTCCGGATATTTCAAACCCTCTGCCGGACACTTTGCATGTAAAATTGGATGATACAAAAAATCTGGGTGTCGTTATGGGCGAACTTAAAAAAATCGACGGCATAAACGATACAAGTTATGCTAAAGATTTAGTTGAAAAATTTGAAATGATAAATAGGATAATTAATACCGCAACCCTTGTTTTTGTTGTAATTGTATGCATTTTGACAATTGCAATAATTAATAACACAATTGAATTGGTAATCCAATCAAGAAAAGAAGAAATAGAAATTATGCGGTTAATGGGTGTATCAAATTGGTATATTAAGACCCCTCTTGTGCTTCAAGGCGCCGTATACGGATTTTTGGGAGCGCTTGTTGCAATAATTCCCATTGATATAGTTCAAAACTATATTATAAAAATGCATGAATTTTTCATGATAGCAATTGACCCCATGGCCCAATTCACGGTACTTTTCAGCGTTTTAACAATGGGTGTTGCTTTCAGTTCGGTAGGAAGTTTCCTGAGTATTAAAAAACATCTTCAGGTCTAAAAACCCTATGTCGCTTATTGTTTGAAATTTAATTGTAAAATATCTTTACAAAGGTTTAAAAATCATTAAAGTCTTATTAACATATTGCCGTAAATAAGAATATAAAGTCAAACAATAAAGGAGTTTTCCTCAAGATGTCACAAGACTATAATTTAGGTTCAACGTTCGGTTTTAACGTTTCTTCAAAGGGAACGGCTTTTCAGGGTGCAAAAGAACTTGTATCCGAGCTAAATAACAGTGCTGGAAACCTTTTTGAGTCTATGACCGACTATGTGGCTAAATATGAAGATGTTTTTAACGGCAATGTTGCAAATGAAATTAATATGTATTCCCGTCAGGCTATGATTGTGGGGATGAATTTAAAGGCTGCAGACGGAAAAATCAGAAATTTTGATATGAATATATAGCCTTTTTTTGTTATAATTTTTCTTATGGAAAACTATATTTCTATAGGTAAAATTGTTAATTTTTTCGGTATTAAAGGCGAAGCAAAAATCGGCTTTTCCAATGCCAATCAAATTAAAAATGCTAAAGTCGTTCATCTTTTGGATGACCCTCAAAAGAGCAAATTAACAATAAAAAATATCCGCTTTCAAAAAAACTTTGCAATTGTTAAGTTTGAAGAAATTGATGATATTAATGAACTTCTTCCATATAAAGGGCAGAGGCTTTTTGTTTTAAAAGAAGATGCGGTTAAAAAGCTTGAGAAAAATGAATTTTTAATAAATGATTTAATAGGATGTGCGGTTTTTGATAAGGAAGGCTCTAAGTTAGGCATTGTAGCGAGCGTTTCATCAAATTTATCGCAGGATTTGTTAAATATTAAAGATGCAATCGGGAAAATATATTCCGTTCCTTTTGTGGACGAGTTTTTCCCCGAGGTTGACATTAAAAATAAAAAAATCATAATAAGCCCGATAGAAGGATTACTGTCTTGATATATGATGTTATGACTCTTTTTCCTGAAATTATTGAAGGATATTGCAGTTACTCAATTATAAAAAGAGCGATAGAAAATAAAATCATAGATGTAAAAACTCATAATATAAGAGATTTTTCTCTTGATAAACATAAAAAAGTTGATGATACTCCCTATGGCGGGGGCGGGGGCATGGTTATGATGTGCCAGCCGGTTTTCGATTGTTTTAATTCAATTGAAAAGAAAAATGATTTTGAATTTATTATGCTTACTCCTCAAGGTGAAAAATTTAATCAAAATCTTGCAAAAGAATTATCTCAAAAAGACCAAATTATCCTTCTTTGCGGACATTATGAGGGATATGACGAAAGAATAAGACTGGGTTTGAAACCCAGAGAAATTTCAATCGGGGATTATGTTTTAACGGGCGGAGAGCTTCCGGCTTTAATTTTAATTGATGCGATTTCAAGGAACATCCCGAACTTTTTGGGATTTGATAAGTGCGCGCATAACGACAGTTTTTCTCAAGGACTGGAAGGATATCTGGAATATCCTCACTACACAAAACCGAGAGAATATAACGGAATGATTGTTCCGGATGTATTATTGAACGGCAATCATCAGGAAATAGAGAACTTTAGAAAAGATGAAAGTGTTAAAAGAACAAAAACAAGGCGCCCTGATTTGTTTTAGTTTTTAGTTTACTTCACCATCACTCCTTCTGATTTTATGGGGTATTATTTTACAGTATAACATTGCTTTTTGCTTTTTGAAGTCCTAAAGCCCTTATATAAAGCGATTATTTTTTTATATATTGAACTTAAACGCTTTATAGTTGATTGTTTTAATCAAATTTAAAATGAGAATTAAAAATTCCATGCCTTGAGGCATGGGCTTTTAATGTAATTTTTACAATTGTTTACACAAGTATGATTAATAAAAAATCTCATATCATGCTCTGCACATGGGTTTTAGGATTTAAAAAGATTGAAAACCATGTGCTTCCATGCATCTTGCCACTTGCCAACCCTTGAAATATAAGCCCAAAGGGGGATACCATGATTGTAAAATGTCGTAATAATTGCCTTTTAATTGCTTGATAATTGCATGTGAGGTAATATAATTATAATTAAAGTTAAGAGGCACAAGGGTTATCACCGCCTGTCTCATGAAAACTAGATTTTTTGGAGAGTTTATAAGTGTTAAAAAGTAGAGATTTCGGACGTGCTACTGCAGTTAGAAGATGGACTCAAACTGCTATTGATTGCTACAAAAGAGGCTGTAATTGTGAAGGATGTTTTTATACTGATTTCTTTAATAATTCAAGTCAAAAATGCCAGATGAAAGCTTCCGTATTGGAACTTGTAAGAGTCTTAGGCAAACCCGATATTGAACTTAAACAAATTTTGCAGGACGACTAATCTTCGTCAAATTTGAAGCCGTAAGGGAAAATTTCTTCTAATGATAAAACAAGAGTTTCCCCGTCCTTGTTCTCTAAAATTACTTTAGCGGTTTTATTATCAAGTGCAAATTCGGAAAGCCATTGTCTGCAAGCTCCGCAAGGCATACACATTTTTTGCTTTGGTGAGTATATTGCAACAGCTTTTATTTTTGTTTTTTCTCCCTGCGCAATTGCATTTGATACGGCGTTTCTTTCCGCACACAAAGCAAGCCCGTAACTTGCGTTTTCAACGTTGCAGCCTGTATATATTTTATCGCTTTCATATAATACCGCCGCACCTACGGGAAAATTTGAATAGGGCGAATAGGCGTATTTACTTGCAGATTTTGCTTCTTCTAAAAGTTTGTTGTAAATATCTGACATCGGTTTTCTCTAATATTCTCGTTTATCTTATTATAACCCAAAATTTCGGCATAGAGTGTGAATTATTGTTAAATTCATGTTTTTGGGGGAATTTAATAATTGTCAAGATAAAGAGTATACAACTATGTCTATAAATGCGATAAGTAGTGTTTCTATTTATGAATACTACTACAAAATAAACAAAGACGAAGAAAAAAATAAATCCCCCATAGAGCGGGAAATGGAAGAATACGGTTTAACCCCGACCGACAGTGAAGCTCTTAATATTGCAATGTTAAAAAAAGCAAAAGAAATTGATACTGATAACTCTCAAACACAAGTCCAACAAAGCCCTTCCGAGCGTCCTTGGGCTGATTTAATGTATCAATTGGGAATTGCTTTTAATGATAATCCGAAAGATGATATTGAAGACATAAAAGAAGAGCTCGATAAATTGATATTGGGAATTAAAGACGATGAACTCACCAAAGAGGTTGATGATTTAAAAAAATACGTTGAAAATCTCTATTTGAATTTTGAAAAACATAATTCAGGCAATGTTGATATGTCTTTAATGCTCGGAATTCAACTGGAAAATATGTCAATGTTAAACAGAGCCAATATGCTCTAAATCCGATACAAGAATATCAAGGCGCTTTTTGATTAATTGATTAGCGCCAGTATCAATAAAATTCCAAGAATGAACTTTAGTGTCATTGAAAGGGGCTTTTTGATGAAGAACGGTTTCATCTAAAAGCCCTCTTTTTATATATTCACGAAGTGTTTTTTTAAACGCTCCCAAATTAGCGCCGTTTTTTACGGTATCAATTAAAAAATCAGATAAATCTTCTTCACATATAGATAAAATTGCTTGAAAATTATCCCATTCTATACTTGAAACCCTGAAATTAATTCCTTCTTTGTGAAGATTTTTTTTAAGGAAGTTAATCCTTTTCTCAAGTGTTTTGTTATCAAATCTTTTAAAATTCTCAAAAGGCGTATGAGCTTTGGGGATATATGTTGAAGCGGATAAAGTTATCTCAAAATGTTTATTTGAGCTCTTTTTTGCAAGCTCTTTAATTTTTGATTTCATTTTTTTTGCAAGCTCATATAATTCTTCGATATCATTATCTCCTTCTGTCGGAAGCCCAATCATAACATAAATTTTAAGCCCTTTGAGCCCGCCTTTAAATGCGGTTTCTATAGTTTTTAAGATTTGTTCTTCGCTTAAATCTTTTTTAATAAAGTCCCTTAGCCTTTGGCTTCCCGCTTCAAGAGCTATTGTTGCCGTTTTTTGATTACATTTTACAAGGGTTTCAATAAGCCCGATATCAGCCAAATCTGCCCTAAGAGAAGATATTGAAAGCTCTATATCTTCTTTTTCACATCTTTTTGCAATATATTTTATGATATCATCAAACCTCGGGTGTCCTTGAACATATGCCCCCAAAAGCGCAATTTTATTTGTATATTTAAGTCCTTTTTCAAGCGCTTCAATAATTTTTTCATAAGGAGGATAGCGCCAAGGTATATTAAGCCAGCTTGCAAGGCAGAAGTTGCACATTTTCGGGCATCCCCGCCCGATTTCAACTATAAAAGTGTTTTGAAAGAAGCTTTTATCGGATAAAATTGTCGTATAAATTATTTCCTCGTTTAAATCATCCCTTGCTATTTTTATTTTTTCTTTTTTATATTTCGGTACATATACGCCTTCAATTTCGCTCAAAAGCTTCAGGATTTCATCTCTTTTTTTTGTTCTTTTGTCTTTCAAAACATTGGAAATTTCTTTTTGGGCAATTTTTTCCCCGATTGTTATAAAATCAAAAAATTCTTCATAAGGCTTTGGATTTGACATCATAACAGGCCCGCCCGCATAGATTATGGGGTCATCTTCCTTTCTGTTTGAAGCTTTTTTTTCAATATTATATTTATCAAATATTTTGATAATATTAAAAATATCCATTTCAAAACTGACTGAAAAAGCAATAGCATCAACATCCCTTGGGTTTAAAAGAGTGGTTTTTGTATCGGTATAAACTCTTTCAACAAATATATCAGGGTTTAAATCCAAATCCTTATATATTGCAAGATACCCTAAAGATGCCATAGCGAAACTTTCAATTGCAGGATAAATAAACCACATGTTAATTTTAGGGTTTTTTTCATCAAGCCTTTGATATAAGAATTTTTCCATATTTATTTGTTGTTTATTCTTTCTAAATAAAGTTCGTCAACAAGAACGCATATAACGGAAGCAATCGCCGGAGATAAAACAACTCCCCAGAAGCCGAGAAATCTTGCGCTTATCAAAAGGGCTACGATTATCATTAAAGGATGCATATTAAGAAGCTTTCCGAAGATTATAGGTCTTAAAAGCTGATTTTGCGCCCATTGAGCAAGCATGTACACAATGAATGTTAAAATAACATAAACAAATCCGCCTGAAGCGCTTGTCACAAGACCGATTGCAACGGCGATTGTAGGGCCGATTACAGGGATTATATCAAGCACGCAAGTGATAAAACCGAGCAAAAATGCGTGTGAATTGTGTAAAATTAAAAGTCCTAAAGTCGTAATTGCACCTATAAAAGCCATTGCGATTGCCTGAGCAAAAACGTAATTTCCGACTTTAGAGGAGATATTATCAAGTATATTGAGGGCTTTTTCTTTTTGTTCGGGCGGGAAAAATTCAATGAATTTATCTTTGATTCTTTTTTCATCATAAGATAAATAAAATACCATAATTGCGATTGCAAAAGTAGTGGTTAAAAAATTTGCCGCCCATTTCCCTGCTGTTATAGAGTTTTCAATTATACCTTGAGCGCCTTGAGAAAGGGCATCTTTAATCGAATCAAAAGTTATAAGAGATGAAATTGTATGGTCAAATATTTTGATATCAAGGAATTTATCAATTGTATTAAGTGCATTGGGGAAATTATCCGCAAGGTTTATTGCTTCTCTTACGCTTATTGAAATTAGGGGCACCAAAATTAAAAAACTTCCGAAAATTAAAGTAAGAAGCAGTATGGTTACAGCCCATATTCTGGGCATGCGTTTTTCCATTTTATTGATAATCGGGTTGATAGCGCATGTTATAACAAAAGATGCAAATAGCATCATTAAAATATCAAGTGAAAAAATCGAAAGAGTGACTATTGCTATTATTAAGAGAAATACAATAACATTTTTTATGGAAAGTACTTTTATATTTTGCATTTATTGCTCCTTATTTTCTTTTTGAGAGATATATTTATGTTATAATTTTTTAGGAATTTAGGCAAGAAGAAAGCGAATTAACTTTAATGACCGATAAAAAATATATAAATCAAAATATAGAGCCCCTTAATACAAAAAGAAACGACAAAGGAAACCTTGAAATTTCAGGATGCGACCTTGTCGAATTGGCTCAAAAATATTCAACCCCATTGTATGTCATGGATGAAGTTACCATAAGAGAAAATGCAAAAGATTATATTAAAGCATTTTCAAAATATGAAAAAACTCATCTCACCTTTGCTGCAAAAGCTCTTATGACGGGCTCTATAGCAAAAATTTTTGACAGCATGGGTTTTGGTTTTGATGTAGTTTCCAAAGGGGAAATTTATACTCTTCTAAATGCAAAAATAGATTTATCAAAAACCACGTTCAACGGAAGCAACAAAACTCAAGAAGAAATTGAATTTGCGCTTGAAAACAATATTGCAAGAGTAAGCGTTGATAATTTTTTAGAGCTTGAATTGCTGAACAAAATTGCTTTAAAAATGAATAAAATCCAAAAAATTCATTTGAGAATTACCCCCGGAATTGAATGTCATACACACGAATATATTCAAACGGGTCAGATAGATTCAAAATTCGGTTTTGACCTTCATACCCTTGATTGCGCAATTGAATTAATTAAAAATAAATATAAAAATCTTGATTTAAGAGGTCTTCATGCCCACGTAGGCTCTCAAATTTTTGAAACCCAAGTATTTTATGATGAAATTGAAGTCTTATTAAGGCAGATGAAGCGCATTAAGGACAAATTTAATATTGAGCTTGATGAAATGAATATCGGCGGAGGACTCGGAATTACGTACACAAAAGAAGACAGACCCCCCTCAATATTCGAAACAGCCGATATTATAATGAAATCTCTTGAAGAAAATACCAAAAAATACGGCTTAAATAAGCCTTCACTTTATATTGAGCCGGGGCGCTCTTTGGTTTGTACCGCAGGTTTCAGCCTCTATACCATAGGAAGCGAAAAAAAAGTTGAAGGAATAAGAAAATATATTGCGCTTGACGGCGGAATGGCGGATAATCCCCGTCCTTCAATGTACGGGGCAAAATATTGCGCAGTGATTGCAAATAAAAAAGAAGAAGCCCCCGAGCTTGTAACAGTTGCCGGAAGATACTGCGAATCGGGGGATATTTTAATTAAAGACATTGAATTAAATTCTCCGAAAGCGGGCGATATCCTTTGCGTGTTTTCAACCGGGGCATATTGCTATTCAATGTCATCTAATTATAACAGAGTATTAAAACCGAGCATGGTATTAATAAATAACGGAAAATCGGATATAATAGTTAAAAGACAAACTCTTGAACAGTTAGTTCAAAACGATGTTATTTTAGAGAGATTATAAAAGAGGAAAATATGCATTTTACTAATTTTGATGTGGTTTTAATATCTCAAATTCAAAATTTCTTCAAGGGAATGGATAGAGTTGCTCTATCTGTTAATATCATTGAAATACTGGTACTTGCATTTATTCTTTATTATCTTTATCGAAGATTTATTAAAGGCACTCAAAGCGAAAACCTTGTAAGAGGCTCGCTTGTGCTTGTTGTGGGTTGGGGAATATCCGAGCTTTTAATTAGAATTAATTTGAATATTTTCGGTGTTTTCTTAAAAACCCTTGTTTCAATAGTATCTTTTGCACTTATAGTTATTTTCCAGCCTGAATTAAGAAGGTTTTTAGGCTATATCGGGCAGGGAAATCTTTTTGAAAAGCTTTTTATGAATACAAATGATGAATTTGCAAACCAGCAGAAAAAAGATATTGCAAAAGAGCTGATTGAAGCAATAAAATATATGTCAAAATCTAAAACCGGCGGTTTGATTGTTCTTCAAAAAGATTCCACATCTCTTGCTCAATCGGATGTTGGGGTTAAATTAAATGCCGACATTACTCAAGAGCTTCTTCTTACGATATTTTTCCCGAAAACCCCTCTCCATGACGGAGCTGTTGTTATAAGGGATGATAAAATTATATCCGCAGGAGTATTATTGCCCCTGACGGAAGATCCTAAGCTTTCTTGGCGCTACGGTACACGTCATCGGGCTGCTATCGGTGTATCTGAAGCATATCCTGATTGCGCATGTATTGTAATATCCGAAGAAACAGGGGATGTAAGTGTTGCTATCGACGGTATTTTGAAAAAATATGAAGATTTAGGTAAATTAAAAGCTGATTTGATAAGAATTTTGGGCTATCAACAGGAAGAAAAAATTCCGAGTGAAAAAAGTTTTATCAAATTCGATAATATTTTCGGTAAAAATCATTAGATAAGTGTTAATATGACTAACAGCACAAATATTGAGCAGGTTAAAAAAATTGTTCTGAAAAAAAGGAGTTTATCCGCCCTTAATTATCGGGTTGATTATGAAGGGGAATTAAACCCCGCTCAACTGGAAGCGGTTAAAATCAAAGAAGGGGCAATCCTTGTTGTTGCGGGTGCCGGAACGGGAAAAACAAAAACTCTTACATATCGTGTTGCAAGGCTTATAGAAGACGGAGTTCAAGCGCAAAATATACTTCTTTTAACATTTACCAAAAAAGCAAGCAGGGAGATGTTGAATCGTGCATCAATGATTTTGGATGACAGATGCGAAAAAATACAAGGCGGCACATTTCACAGCTTTTCCAACATGATTTTAAGAAAATACAGTTCTTATCTCGGGTTGAAAAATAATTTTACAATTTTAGACGGTGCAGACTGCGAAGACATTATTCAGCATATAACAAACACCCTCTATCCCAAAAAAGAAAAAAGATTTCCCAAAAAAAGTACAATTTTGGAAACCTATTCAAAAAGCGTGAATAAAGAAACGCCAACCAAAAAAATTATTGAAGAAGAATATTACAATTTTTTTGAATTGAGCGATAAAATCATTGAAATACATAAGGCATACGTAAATTATAAACGTGAAAATTCAATTCTTGATTATGATGACCTTTTGCTTTATTTAAAATTTTTGCTCAATGATAACGAAGATATAAGGAAAAAATTATCAAATACATATCGCTATATTATGATAGACGAATATCAGGATACAAACACTCTTCAAGCCGATATCGTAAAACTTTTGGCGAGTGAGCATAATAACGTCATGGCTGTGGGAGATGATAAACAAAGCATATATTCCTTTAGAGGTGCAAACTATCAAAATATTCTTGATTTTCCGAATATTTTTCCGAATACAAAAATTATAAAATTAACAAAAAACTACAGATCAAGCCAAAATATTTTAAACCTTTCAAATGCAACGATTAAAAAAGCAAAGACCGGTTATGAAAAAGAATTATATTCCGATATTGTCTGTTATAAAAAGCCTGCTTTAATAAAAGCAAAAAATTCTCAAACGGAAGCGCAGTTCGTTTGTCAAAAGGTGCTTGAGCTTTTGGATGAAGGGATAGAGTTAAATGATATTGCGGTGCTTATAAGAAATGCAAGAATGAGTTTTAATCTTGAAATTGAACTCAATAAATGCAATATTCCCTATCAGAAATTCGGCGGTCCGAAATTTATGGAAACAGCTCATATCAAAGATATAATTGCTCATTTGAGAGTTATTTTAAATCCCGATGACAGAATAAGCCTGAATAGGATTTTACTTCTTTTAAAAGGGATTGGTCTAAAAGCGGTAAATGAGATAGCTCCCGTTATTCAAAGTAAAAATTATGATATAAAATTTCTTCCTCCGAAATATAATTCAAGTCTTAAGCCTCTTTTTAAAATTTTAGAACAAGGAGAAAATTTTTCGCTTGAGGAGCTTGTTGATAACATTATTGAATATTACCGACCGATTTTAAAAGAAAAATATGATGATTATAAAAAAAGAGAAAAAGACCTTGAACATTTTTCATATCTTGCGAAGGGTTATAAAAAACTTGAGAGCTTTTTGTCAGATTTAGCGCTTGAGCCTCCCGAAGCTTCAGTTGAAGGAATGTATAAAAATAATATTAAAGATGATTGTTTAACTATTTCCACAATTCATAGCGCAAAAGGGCTCGAATGGAGCGCTGTTTTTATAATCGGAGCTGTGGACGGAAGATTTCCGAGCGCATATTCATTTAATTTTGAAGAAGATTTGGAAGAAGAACTCAGGCTTATGTATGTTGCTCAAACAAGGGCAAAAACAGACCTTTATATCAGCTATCCGATTGATATGTATGATTATTCAAGCGGTATGATTTTATCTAAACCTTCAAGATTTCTTGATGATTTGGATGAAAGTCTTTTTGAAGTTTGGGAAATTGAAGAAGAATAGATTTTATTTGTCAAAAAACTGAAAAAGTAGTATTATTGCATTAATGAAGCTTAATTTTAGATTTTTTAATATTATTTTATTGTTTGTCTTTGCCTTTTTAATCGGCGGATGCGCAACATCTGTATATGTAGGCGAAGACTATGCTTCAGAAAATGTTCAAACAATTAAAACTTCCGAGGATTTCGTATACAGCGTTTTCAAAAAAAGTTTGGGCGATGTTAATGTCAAAATGGGTATTTCAAGAACTCCGATAAACGAGGTTTTATCTTTATATGTTCAAATAGAAAATTTATCTTATGCCACTCCTTATGAATTTAAAGTTGATGATTTAAGGCTTTATGATGCGGATAGTGAACTTCAATTTATTACATCAAATAATTATTTAAGTATTTTCCAAAATCAGGAAGCAAGTTCCATGGCGGCATTAAGCTCAATGTCATCCACACTTACAACAATGACGGGCATGAATGCAAATTATAATGAATTTTCTCAATCCATGGTGCAAAATTCCGCACAGGAAACAAATAAATCGGCATTTTCTCAAATGGAAGAATTGGGAAATCGAATTTTAAAACATACGGTTAAATATTCTTCAACAATTTCGCCCAGAAGAAGCCAATATTACTATTTCTTCTTTGAAGATAAGGGAAAATATCCTATAAGAGTGCTCTATAAGGGACTTGATTATCAATTTAAGCTTTAGATTTTTTTGTGATATCATTTTTTTATGTCCGAATTAAAAAGAACACTTTCCCTAAAAGATGCAATTTCAATTGTTGCAGGCTCTATGATTGGAAGCGGTATTTTTATTGTTTCTTCTCATATCGCACGGGACGTTAATTCTTCCGTACTTTTAATTTTTGTGTGGATATTGGCGGGTTTAATTACTTTTTTGGGAGCATTAAGCTACGGGGAATTATCTTCGGCAATTCCCGACGAAGGCGGGCAGTATGTCTATTTAAAGAAGATATTTTCCGAAAAAATTGCATTTATATACGGCTGGACTCTTTTTCTTGTTATACAAACAGGCACTCTTGCCGCCGTTAATATTGCATTTGCCAAGTTTTTGGGATTAATTTTCCCCTATTTGAGCTCATCCAATATAATTTTTTCTTTCGGTCAATATCATCTGTCTTTTCAGCAGATTTTTGCTATTTTTACGGTTTTAACGATAACTTATATAAATTCAAGAGGAATAAAAGCAGGCGTTTTAACGCAGAATATTTTCACTTTAACAAAAGTGTTGTCCATTGTTTTAATTATTGTCTGCGGGATTTGTTTCGGAGCGAATTTTGATGTTATAAGGGAAAATTTTTCTCTTTCAAATAATCATTTCATATTTAATATAAATTCGATTAAATTAATCGGTATGAGTATAGTCGGTGCATTATTTTCTTCAATCACATGGAATAATGTTACATTTATCACATCTGAAATAAAAAAGCCCGAAAAGAATATTAAAAAAGCACTTTTAATAGGCACGGGGCTTGTGATTTCTCTTTATTTTCTTTTAAATATGATATATTTAACAACTCTTCCCCTTGATTTAATAAAAACTTCCCCCGAAGATATAGTTGTTGCACAGTTAATGCTTAAAATATTCGGAAAGAAAGCACTCTACATTATTGCTTTAATAATTGCAATTTCGGCTTTCGGATGTGCAAACGGAATGATTTTAACGGGCTCAAGAATATATTACAAAATGGCGAAAGATAAGGTTTTTTTCCGCTCTCTTGCATATATTGAAAGACACACAAGAGTTCCTCAAAATTCTCTTTGGCTTCAATGTTTCTGGATTTGCGTTCTTATTTTGTGGGGAAATTATGCACAGCTTCTGGATTATGTTATCTATTCTTCCGTTATTTTTTATGCCCTTACAATAGGGGGAATTTACAGAATGAGAAAATTATATCCCGAAAACAAAGGAGGATATAAAGTTCCCGATTTTGTTCCCGTTTTGTTTATAATATTAGCTTCATTTATTATAATTTCGCTTACGATTTTTAAACCGGGATATACCGTTCCGGGGCTTGTTATAACTCTTTTGGGATTTCCGGTTTATGAATTTTGGAGAAGAAAAAACAAAAATGGCAATAAATAGCTCTTTTTTGTTTTTATTAATATATGAATTCTCTAACAACTTCAGTGAATAATTATATAAAACAGCCTTCTCCCGATGTTGCAAATGGCGATATTCGGGATATTCAAGATATTAAAAGAGAGTTTAACACTCCAAAAGTAGGGGTTGTTGATGTTCCGCCAATTTCTAAAACTCCAATGGCAGATACATTGGCGCTTAAAAAAGAAGAAAATCCGAGAAAAAAATATCTTTTGACAGATAAAAAGCCGAATATTAAATTTAATAATTTTGCTTCAATTACGATAGGGGCGCTTGGTATAACGGCATTAACGGTTGAAATTGCAAAATTATTTAAGAAAAAATAAACAATATAGGAAAAGAAGGAAAAAGGAAAGAAAAAGCCTCAAGATTAGACTTGAGGCTTTTTTATATATTTATAATTTAAATATCATCTCTTAAGATTTTAACTCTTATTGGCTCTAACAGAACAAAATTAACTCTTTGACCTTTGTGAATGTACATATTTTGACCGTGGATTACGTTATATCTTGTTCTTGTTAAATAAGGGTCATTTCTTATTATTCTCATATCGGCATCACGTTCACCCAATGTTGCATTAATTTTTAATTCTGGTATGCCTTTTGCATCTATAACATTTGTGGTTGTGAGTGCCATATATCCGTTTTTAACAAATCTTAGAGGACGTTTTACTTTATGAACTCTGCCTTCCGTTTGAACTCCGACAGGGATTAAAATATATTTTTCTCTTGTTACAAAGTTGAAAGGTGTTCTTGCGATAAAGGTTTCACCTTCTTTTGCTGTTTTTGCATTTAAACATCTGTCAACAGTCATCGGAAGAACTGTTCCTTCTGGGATTACGGCATATTCTTCATCATAATATACGTTATCTAAGATATATCCGTCAGCTTTTCTGGGGCTTGCCGGAGGCGCAACTTCAACTTCGCTTTTCAGTTTGTCGCTTGGTATTCTTTTTACGGCATCTGCCATATTAAAGAGGAATTTTGCAAGTTCGCCTCTCAGCGCATATCTCATAGGCTCAAGCGTTGTTTCATGACCGGGTGTATTATAAACAAGACCGAGCATTTGGCATTGACCTGCTGCAATCAGAGCCCAATTGGGAATTTCAGAGTAGTCCTGATATATTGAAACGAAATGTTTTGCCTGCTCCGTATCTATGTTTTGGGGAGAAAGCGCATTTAATACAACATTAAGAGCTTCCATTCTTGTTACGTAATCATTAGGTTTAAAATATCCGCCGGGATATCCCTTAACAAGTCCGTAGTATGAGGCTACCTGAATATTTCTGTCTGCCCAGTGATTTTTTGTATCTTTATAGTCAAAAATCAAAGGAACATCTTTTTCGTATAAACCGAGGGTTTTAATTACCATTGTTGCAAATTCGCCTCTGGTAACTTTTTGGTCGGGTCTGTATAAACCGTCAGGATATCCTACTACAACTTTTTTATCGGTTAAAAAAGTAACCGCATCATAAGCCCAGTGGCTTGGCGGAAGGTCGGGATAGCTTGCGGGTCCTTGTTCTAATTGGTACGATGCCAATACAGCGCTTGGAACAAGAGCCAGACTCAAAACAGTGATGATGTTAAGTAATAATTTTTTCATTTACAATTGCTCCATTCTTAATATCATAATTCTACATGCAAAAACTTCTACATGCAAGAAACTAATTAAATTTTCCTCTATACAAAGCATAAAAAATTAATCAAATAATTAATTTTTTGTTAAATTAATCGTGAAAAATTAATATTGCTTATATTATAGTAATGTAAAGATTGATAAAAAGTAATCAGTAAATGGAGGATATTATGATTAAACCTTTAGCAGACAGAATTGTCATTAAAGTTATTGACGATGTTCAACAAACATCAGGCGGAATTTTTATTCCCGACAGTGCAAAAGAAAAACCTCAAAAAGGCGAAGTAGTAGCGATAGGCTCGGGTAAAACACTGGACAACGGCGAAAAAGAGCCCATGGAAGTTAAAGTCGGAGATGTTGTTCTTTTTGCAAAATATTCGGGAACAGACGTAAAAATCAACGATGTTGAATATAAAATTATAAGCGTAAAAGATGCACTCGCCGTTCTTGAAGCTTAAAAAGTTAAAATGTAAAAATCAAAGTTAGAGAAAAGGAAAAATATTATGGCAAAAAAAGTAGTATTTGAAACAACCGCACGTGAAGCCTTATTAAAAGGTGTAAACGCAGTAGCGGATGCTGTAAAAGTTACGTTAGGACCAAAAGGACGCAACGTTATTATTGAAAAAAAATTCGGCTCACCTCAAATTGTAAATGACGGTGTAACAATCGCAAAAGAAATTGAACTCAAAGACGGTTTGGAAAATGCGGGAGCTCAATTATTAAAAGATGTATCATCCAAAACAAATGATGTTGCAGGGGACGGTACTACAACAGCCTCGGTTTTAGCTCAAGCAATTTTCAAAGAAGGTATTAAAAATTTAACCGCAGGCGCAAACCCGATGGGTATTAAAAGAGGTATTGCACTTGCAGTAAAAAGCGCTCATGATGAAATCAAAAAAATGTCAAAATCAGTTGATTCCAAAGAAATGCGTGCTCAAGTTGCGGCAATTAGCGCAGGCAACGATAAATTCATAGGCGATTTAATTGCAGACTGCATGGAAGTTGTAGGAACAGACGGCGTTATTACGGTTGAAGAATCTAAAACATTCGGAACTGACAAAAAAATCGTTGAAGGTATGCAATTTGATAAAGGTTATATTTCACCTTACTTTATTACGGATGCGGAACGTATGGAAGCAGTTTTGGAAGATGCTTACGTACTTTGCGTTAATAAGAAAATTAATTTAATCGCTGACCTTGTACCGATATTGGAACAAGTTGCACGTGACGGCAAATCACTTTTATTAATTGCGGAAGATGTTGAAGGCGAAGCTTTAGCAACACTTGTAGTTAATACCATGAGAAAAGTTTTAAGAGCAGTTGCGGTTAAAGCTCCCGGTTTTGGCGACAGAAGAAAAGCAATGCTTGAAGATATCGCTATTTTAACAGGCGGTCAAATGTTTACCGAAGAATTAGGCATTAAGCTTGAAAACATAACAGTTCAAATGCTCGGCAGAGCAAAACGTGTTACCGTTACTAAAGATGAAACAACAATCGTTGTTGATGATTCAACAAAACGTGCCGTTGAAGAACGTGTAAGCTTAATTAAAAAACAGCTCGAAGCATCTGATTCCGAATATGACAAAGAAAAACTTCAAGAAAGAATTGCAAAACTTTCAGGCGGTGTTGCAGTTATTGAAGTCGGTGCGGCATCTGAAGTTGAATTAAAAGAATCAAAATTAAGAATTGAAGATGCGCTGAATGCTACCCGTGCCGCTCAAGAAGAAGGAATTGTCCCCGGCGGCGGTGTTGCACTTTTAAGAGCTCAGCAAGTTTTACAAAAAGAACTTGAAACAAGAACTTTTGAAAATGATGATGAAAAAACAGGCTTTAAAATCCTAACCGCAGCACTTGATATACCTGTTATTGCAATAGCTAATAATGCAGGAGCTAAAGGTGAAGTTGTGGTTGATGCGATAAGAAAAGAAAAAGGCGCTTACGGATATGATGCTATGGCAAATAAATACGTGGATATGTTTGAAGCAGGTATCGTTGACCCTGCTAAGGTAACAAGAAGCGCATTGGAAAACGCAGCTTCGGTTGCTTCAATGTTGTTAACAACAGAAGCGGCAGTTGTTGAAATTCCTGAAGAAAAAGCCCCCGAAATGCCTATGGGCGGTATGGGCGGCGGCATGCCAGGTATGGGAATGATGTAATTTTCTAACAGCGTTTATACGCAGTCCGTTCCAAAGCGACGCGGAAATCTTTGATTTCCCCGGGAGCAAAAAGCGCAAGCCAGCGTAAAATACCGGTGCTCATTGCACCGGTATTTTTATTGATAGACGACGCAGGATAATTGAGCCTTGTGAGGGCAATTTGCCCGAACACAGGCTCACAAGGCTCGTACCTTGCATGTTCGCTTTGTAGAGCTCGGCATGACAGAGTAAAAAGAAAGCGAAGCCGGTGTTCCCAAAGGAGTTTGCATTACGGCGTTTGAATGACAAAGAAAGAAAAATGAAGATTAACATATCTTTTTTTTATGTTAAAATTTTCCTGCAAATTAAAATAAAGGGAAATTATGAGAGCATATTTAAGCGCATCGGATAAAGAAAATCTTGAAATACTTGCCAATAATTTGGTTAAAAAAGGATATGAAATTTACGCAACGGGTAATACTTTTAAATATCTTTCATCCTGCGGTATAAAAGCAGTTGAAAGTTCGGAGATTACCGGTTTTAGCGAACTTTTAGGCGGTAAAGTGAAATCTTTACATCCCGATATCTTTGCGGGTATTCTTGCGGATGAAAAAGAGCGCTCTGACAAAGCAATTAAAGCATTTGACCTTGTGGCAATTGACCTTTATCCTTTTGAAAAGTATATGAATGTCGACTGCGAACTTTCTACTTTAATAAGCAATATTGATATAGGCGGAGTTGCTTTATTGAGGGCTGCTGCGAAGAATTACCAAAATGTAATCGTAATTTCATCAAAAGACGATTATACAATCGACCTTGACAGCATAGATGATGCCTTAAGGCAAAAGCTTGCACTGCGTGCGTTTGAAAAAACTTCTAAATATGATTATTTAATTTTAAAAAAGCTTTCAAGCGAATTTAAGCTTGAAGAAAACATCAAAACATATTATTTTGATAAAATCCAAGATTTGCGCTACGGAGAAAATCCTCATCAGGAAGCTTCCTTATACAGTTATGGCAGACAAATTGACTGGTGCCGATTAAACGGCAAGGAAATGTCTTATAACAATATTCTTGATTCAACAGCAGCGATTGAAATTACTGCAGAATTTTTTGATGTCTGCGCATGCGTTATAATTAAACACACAAATCCTGCCTGTGTTGCTCTTGCGCCGAATATTGAACAAAGCTTTGTAAGAGCTCTTGATTCCGACCCGATAAGTCCCTTTGGCGGAGTTGTTGCTTTTAGCAAGGAAGTGGATTTATCTTTGGCAAAAAGATTAACCGCAATGTTTTTAGAAGTCATCATTGCTCCTTCATACAGCGAAGATGCTCTTTGCGAACTTAAAAAGAAAAAAAATTTAAGGGTAATTAAAATTAATACTCCATACAGCGAAATTTTCAAATTCTGCGATGAAGAAATTAAACTTACTCCTTTCGGAGCTTTAATTCAGAAAAAAGATACAAAAGACCTTGATGTATCAACTTTTAAAGTTGTTACAAAAAGAAAACCCGAACAAAGCGAAGTTGAAGATATGATTTTTGCTTTTAAAGTGGTTAAACACGCAAAATCAAATGCAATTGTTGTTGCAAAAGATTTAAGAACTATCGGTATATGTGCAGGACAAACAAGTAGGGTAGGCGCGGTTGAAATAGCGGTTAATAAAGTTTGTGATTCTCCAAAAGGGGCTGTTATTGCAAGCGACGGATTTTTCCCCGCAACCGATAACATTCTTGTTGCGGGACAAAACAGAATAAGCGCCATAATACAGCCTTCGGGAAGCATTAAAGATAAAGAAGTTATTGAAACTGCAGATAAATACAACATTGCAATGATAGCAACGGGAATAAGGCATTTTAAACACTGATGAAAATATTTACAAAAGAATTAAGAGCTCTTTTCGGCTTGAGTTTGGGACATTTTAACATAGATTTATATGCTGCCCTTTTAACTCCTTTATATCCTTTAATTACAACAAAGCTCGGAATAAGCCTTGCTTATGTAAGTTCTGTTATTGCTCTCGGGCATCTGGTTTCATCCATGCTCCAGCCTGTTTTCGGTTTCATTTCGGACAAACTGCGCCACAGATTTTTTATGGTCTGGGGATTGGTTTTATCTTCAATTTTTATTCCTTTAACAATTAAAACAAATACCGTTCGGGTTTTCATGGCTTTTTTAATGCTCGGGATGATTGGGAACGCTTTTTTTCATCCTCAAGTAAGCGCTTTAATAAAAGATTTTAATAAAAACAATCCCGACCTATCCCGTGTTATGGGGATATTTTTGGGTCTTGGCACAATAGGTTATGCAATAGGTCCTTATCTTGCAACATTTCTTGTGGATAATTACGGTCAAAACAGCCTTTTGTATCTTGCTTTTTTGGGTTTATTTTCAGCTTTATTCTTATATTTTTTTGTTCCGAAAAAATCCGAAGAGTCCCCTGTTGCAAAGGAAAATTTCTTTGAAATTATGAAAGAAATTTTAAAAGACAAAACTTCAGTGTTTTTAACTTTTATATCAACGATTAAATCCGCAGTCAGCATAAGCTTCGGGACTTTTGTGCCATTTTTGCTTAAAGAAAGCGGCTTCAGCCTAAAAGCAATCGGACTTATTGTGACCCTCTTTTTTATTGCGGGCGGAAGCGCTACAATTATAAGTTCAAAAATAGAAAAATATTTTAAGGCAAACGGCACGGTTGTTCTTTCGTTTATTGGCATTTTGCCTTCAATACTTTTGTTTTTATATCTTATAAACAAAAATAATTTTTATTTGAGGGGGCTTGCAATTATCTGTTTTATATTAAGCGGATTTTTTATTATGTTGTCTGTCGGAATTATTCTTGTTCAGGCGCAGAAAGCAATTCCTAAATATACGGGGGTTATAAGCGGTGTAATGCAGGGCTTCAGCTGGGGTTTAGGCGCTTTGTTTTTATCTCCTCTGGGCATGGTTGCTCAAAATTTCGGAATTGAAAAAGTATACATTTTAATGGGAATTGTGACATTTTTTGTCGGAATTTATGCTTATAAATTAAACTTATTAAAAGATTAAAACCCCCGAACAATTTCGGGGGTTTATAAGTTAAAGTTATGAGTCATAAATTTTAGTCTTGATATTTTTTAAATAGTACCGAAGCGTTTTGTCCGCCAAATCCGAATGAATTGGTTAAAGCGTAAGTAACATCTTCTTTTATTGCTTTATTTGGTACATAATTTAAGTTTGCAACTTCTTCATCCTGATTTTCAAGATTTATTGTCGGGGGGATAATTCCTTCCGTTAATACTTTTGTGCAGACAATTGATTCGGCGGCGCCCGTTGCTCCTATCATGTGTCCGTGCATTGATTTTGTTGAAGAAACTTTTAATTTTTTGTTTGTGCTTAAATCTCCAAAAATCTTTGCAATTGCTTGAGATTCCGCTATGTCGCCCAGGTGGGTTGATGTACCGTGAGCATTGATATAGCCCACTTCTTCCGGTTTAATACCTGCGTTTTGAACGGCTAATTCCATAGCTTTAGCAGCTCCCGCTCCGCTCGGGTCGGGCGCTACCATATCATAAGCATCACCTGTTTGACCATAGCCTACAATTTCGGCATATATTTTTGCGCCTCTTTTTTTGGCATGTTCAAGTTCTTCTAATATAAGGCATGCTCCGCCTTCTCCCATAACGAAACCGTCCCTGTCTTTATCATAAGGGCGTGAAGCACGTTCAGGCTCGTCGTTTCTTCTTGAAAGAGTTCTTGCAGTTGTAAATGCGCCTATTCCGATATGTGTCATAACTGCTTCCGCACCGCCTGCGATAATAACATCCGCATCGTTATATTGAATTGAGCGAAAAGCATCACCAACGCAATGTGCGCTTGTTGCACAGGCTGTTACAATAGATTTATTAACTCCTTTTGCGCCATGGCGCATTGAAACCCTTCCTGCCGCCATATTGGCAATCAGCATGGGTATTGTAAAAGGAGAACATTTGGTAGGACCTCTGTTAATTATTGCGATATGCTGTTTTTCAAAGGTGTCAAAACCGCCTGCACCCGAGCCTACGATAACCCCAACTCTATAGGGGTCTTCTTTTGTTATATCAAGCCCCGAATCTTTAACCGCTTCGTCGGAAGCCACACAGGCAAATTGTGTGTATCTGTCCATACGTTTCATTTCTTTGGGGTCCAGGAGACCTTTTTCATTTACTTCATTTTCAAAATCGGTCGCTTCTCCCCCTATTGTAACAAGATGACCTTCAAGAGGCATTCTCGTAAGAGTTTTAATTCCTGATTTTCCTTTAATTAAGGAATTCCAGAATTTTTCAACTCCGCATCCGAAAGGACTTACAATACCCAAGCCGGTGATTACTACACGTCTTTTATTCATATCTCTCCTCAAATTTTTTAATGGTCATAATCTAAAAAAGACTGCACATAATAAATTAAGGCAGTCTTGAAATCTATTTTCTAATTAAAGCCTATTGGTGAGCTTCAATATAGTTAACTGCATCTTGAACAGTAGCAATTTTTTCAGCATCTTCATCAGGTATTTCACATCCGAATGCTTCTTCAAAAGCCATAACCAATTCAACGGTATCAAGTGAATCTGCGCCTAAATCAGCAGTGAAAGAAGCTGAAGGTGTAACAAGGCTTTCATCAACACTTAACTGGTCTATAACTACTTTTTTAACTTTTTCTAGGATTTCTGTACTCATTTTTACCTCAATTAAATAATACTATCTATTTACATGCTCAATTATATAAGCCTCAAGATATTTTTGCAAATCTATTTGTCATATTTGATGAGTATATGGCTCAATAGTGCAATTAGTGAGGTTTTTAATATGTACTTTTGTAAATAACGTTTAGCTCGGATTATCGCCTGAAATTTTTACACCTTTAACAATATAGTTTGCGCTGTCTTTTCTTATAAGTTTATTGTTCGCATCATATCTTTCAACAATAAAATTGTCCCTTCCCGAAAAATTGTTTCCTTCAAGAACAAATTCCACCGTTTCTTTATAGATTATTTTTTTATTTCCTTCTTTAACGGTTTTTTCTCTTGAAAATTTTAAGGTTTTTCCGTCTTTATTTTTATCTTTTATTTGAATTTGAGAAACAGCTCCGCTTTCAATATTTTCTAAGGTAAGAATATTCCCGTATCCCGAGAGAGTCCAAACATCCCTGCTTTCAAAGTTAAAGACTTCGGGGTTATTAGTATCGGACAATTTTGAAATTACACCCCATGAGCCAAAAAAGCCGTTTGGAATATAATCTTCGCTGATTGTCCCTTTTAATACCTGTGAATTTGCGAATAAACTCAAAAAACAGATTAAAATTAATATAATTTTTTTCATATCTCATTTTTAATAATATTTTTAAAAATTTCAATCTCAAAAAAGATATATTTTGTGTTAAAATAGTCTAAAATTGAATAAACAGGAAATCAAAGTGAAATTCTTTGGCTGGAGCGCAACCGTATAGTCGGAATACTGTATTTGTCTTTTAAAACGAATTCTTTTAAAAGGCTCTTTATGTATTTATGCGTCTTTTAAGCCGAAGTACATAAAGGATAAAAGATTGTCGGCTCCGATTTTTCAAAATGTTCAAAATGCCAACAAATGCCCCCATGGTTTTCCCGTTGGAGCATGCCCCATTTGTAATTCCGTAGGCGGTGTTTCAAGGGATAAAAATAAACCCAGAGTTAAAGGGGAGATGAGCTATAATGAATGCATGGCTGTTTGGCTTAAAATGCAGGCTCAAAAAGAAGCAAAGCTTCAAGCCCAAAAAGACAGGCTTGAGAAGATGCACCAAAGCATCCTTGAAAATCGTGTGCTTTTGAGTTTTGAAAAAATTAAGAAAAATATTGTTGAATTTAATCAAAAAATAAATCAGCTTCCCCTTTTTATAAAAATCCCCGTAAAAATAGTTTTTTCAATAGTTTTAGCTCCGATAAATTTAATTTTAAACACTTTTTATGCAACAAAAAATATTCAGCAGTTTTTTCAAAACATAACTAAATTTATTGCCTCAATCAGCGAAAAAATGGCAATGGTTTTAGGGGAAATCAAGAATTTTATTGATAGTTTTGTTATAAAAAAATCCAAAAAAATTCTTAAAACCCTGCTCAATTTGTTTTTGGAAAACAACGAAAACAATGACGAACAACAAGAAAACAAAACTTTTACAGAGAAAAAATTAAAAAATATTTTAAGAAAAATTCAAATGCTGCTTGAAAAAAATAGCAAGGAAGATGAATAATGACCTCATTCGAGTTATTCAGAAAAAAAACAAATCCTTATGTCCAATCCGGTATAAATCCTTATAATACCTCTTTAAAGAACAAACAAAACAATGAAAACAATACATTAAAAGGGGTTTTATTAAATGCCCATATTAAAAAACAGCCTCAAGAAGAAAACCTTGATGATTTTGATAAAATTTCACAGGGGCTTTTAATACCTCAAAATCCCCAAGAAAATGTTTCAAATTTAACACCCCTAAAAGATGATTTCGATTATAAAAAAATTTTAAAACCCGCAGTAATTTTGACATCTTTCATCGTTGCAATGACGGCGGGAATAAGTATTGCAATGAAAAAATATTCAAATGTTTTAGCTTCAAAAAATGACCTTGTACGCCCCGGAGATTTGGCAAGAAACATAAATATCCTTGAAGAGCCCCATTTTGCAATGTATCGTGCCCTAAGAAATCCTAATGCGAAAAATGTTCTCGGGCTTTTGGGCGTTGCCTTGATGAGCGCTTTTACTTTGACTGCGAAAAATTTTGTCGACGGTATAAAAGAAATATGGATTAAAAAGCGAAATTGCGATATAGAGCATGATCTTCAACAAAATTTAATTCAAGTTGAAACAGATGTATTTTCGGGCAAATTAAAAATCGTAAATACCCTTCTTAAAGACAGTTCAAACTATTTTAAATCCTCTCTTAAAGAAGATACAAAAGATATAGATTTTAAAAATTTTCTCTCTTTTAAAGGAGAGGAGAAAGAGGATGAGAAAGATAAAAAAAATAACAAAATACCGTATATAATCGGGGGAGTCGGAGCTTTTTGCGCAATCGGCTTTATGCTGTTTAAAAATTATCAAAAAACCGTGAAAAATCTTGATACATTTACAAAAAAATTTCAAGACAGCGAAATCAGGGCAAAAATGGAAAATGCTCTCAATGAAACCGACAAAGCGAAAGCAATTAAAGAACTTGTTGATTTATTAAAAGTAATTAACGCAAAAGAAGATACCATGAGAGAAAAACTATCTTCAATTAAAGGAATTGAACCCGATGAAATTGAAAGCGCAATAAAAGCAATTAAAGAAGCTCAAATTTATGTTTCCGCTCCCGAGGCTCTGGGAGGTATAAGCGAAAAAATTCAATATTATTGTTATATAAACGAAGAAAGAGGACATCTTTATAACTGGATTTTAAATCCGGAAAATAAATTTAATAAATATCTTTTCTTGTGCTTCAGTGCAATAAGTTCAATAGGCTATCTTTCAAAAACTGCCGTTGATGCTTTTAAAACGACTGCGGTTAACAGGGAAAACTCAAAAAGCGAGCTTAATTTAAGAAAAAGGCTTGTCCAAGTTGAATTGAATAATTTTAAAACAAAGAAACTAAGCGCAATTAACCCTCTAATTGATAACTTTAATTATCAAAAACAAAAAGGAGCTTCTAAGAGCGAGTTAAAATCGCTGGCGGAAAATATTTTAATTGAAATTAAAAACGGTCCGCCGTATATTTATTCTTAAATACATACTCTTTTCATCTATACGTAGTATTTAAAAAATTAACGAGTGCTTTTTGGATATTTAAGTTTTATAATGTATTATAGTAAGTTAACAGATTTATTATGACAGACCAAGAAAATACAATAGCATTAGAAAATGACGTACATCATCTTAGCATGATGTTTAAAATAAGCACCATTGCCAATCAAATTGATGATGTTTATGAGCTTTTGGAAAAACTAAAAGAACATTGCTCAAAAATGATAAACTCAGAGGATATAACATTTTATCTTCTGGAAAAACAATATTTTAAATGTATGTCATCAGATATTACAAGAAATAATGAATTTTTTGAATATGAAGAAGGCAATGCACCTTTTTGGGAGCTTCTTCACAGTAAAAAATTAATTAAAGTTAATGAAGAATTTAATCAAAATATTTTTAAAAATTTTCTCGGCGCCAACAAACTGACAGGACTTGACCCTACACATTTAAGAGTATTCTTTAACAATCAAGCGCCCGTTTGTTTCTGTTTTATCAGGGAAAATTCTTCAAATCCGATTGATGATTCGACTTACAGAAATCTTAATTTTATTTTTGATTATATTGAGCCCATAATTGTAAAACTTCAAAAGAAAATTAAGAAAGATGAAGAAATAGCTCAGCTTCAAAAGTCATTGCATAATATTTCAATTTTATACAATATTTCTCAAGCAGTTAATTTTATAGATGACCTTAAAAGGCTCTTGCAGGTTATAATGCAAAAAGCGCTTGGTACGCTTGATGCCGAAAAAGGGTCAATTATGCTATACGATTATGCCGATAATGCCCTGCAAGTTAGAATTGTATCAGGTTTACAGGATAAGAAACTTGAAGATGCAATAAATAACGGCGGAGTACAATGTGCTAAAATCGGAGTCGGAGAAGGCATAGCAGGCACGGTATTTTTGGAGAAAAAGCCTATTATTACAAATTTAGGCTCAGCTGACCCCCGTTTTATTGTTAAAGAAGTATTGTCCAATACAAATTCGCTCCTTTGTGTTCCCTTGATTGTTAAAGGCGAAGTAATAGGAGTTATCAATATTACAAACAAAAAGAACAATAAGTTGTTCAATCAAAAAGATTTGGAATTTATTACGTCTTTAGCTAATCAGGTTGCAATTGCAATTGATAACGCTAAATTATACGAATTTGCAACAAAAGACGGCATGACAAAATTATATATCTATCGTCATTTTATAACCTTGTTGGAAAATGAAATAAGACGTTGTCAAAGATATAACAGAAATATGTCGTTAATTATGATGGATATTGATAACTTTAAAAGAATTAATGACACATACGGACACTTAACAGGTGATGCAATTTTGAAGAACTTTGCCTCAGTTCTTCAAGAAACAATCAGAACAATTGATGTACCCGCAAGATACGGCGGTGAAGAATTTGTTGTAATTTTGCCCGAAACAAACAAAAATGATGCTGTTGCAATTGCGGAACGTATAAGAAAAAATATAGAAAAAATAGTGGTTAAAGTCGGAAATAACGACGAAATTTCTCCCACTGTGTCTGTCGGTATTGCACAATACGCAACTGACGGACAAGAAGCAAAAGAGCTTATTAACGCCGCTGATACCGCCTTATATTTTTCAAAACATAACGGAAAAAATATGACTGCAATTTATGAAGCGGAAGGATGCCGCAAGGTTGAAAAACAATAAAATTATTTATTGTTTTTATCGGGTTTTACAATGGAAAATGATTTGTTTTCGTTGATTTCAATTCTTGCCGATTTAATTTTATCTTTTACTTCGTCTGAAATACCTGAGCCTGCTACTAATCTGTCTATAAAGGCATTATTTAATTTGCATGCTTTGGTAAGTGCTCCTATTTCATCAAGTGTTTCTTTAATTTGAGCAAAATCATAAGTAAAAGTTTTTTTGTGATTGTATGTTAACAATTCACCGGAATTAGAGCGGATTTCTTTTCCCCCTCTTTCAAAATATATTTTAAATATTGATTTTAAGTCCTGAATTTCAGACTGCATTGTGTTAATTGCACTTTGAAGTCTTAAATATCTTTCAAATAAATATTCCACATGTTCAATTTGGGATAATTGCCAGTTATATTTTTGATAATACAAAGCTTTTAATTTAGGATAGCATTGAGCAAGAGCATAAGCATCTCCCATTGCTCTGTGGCGCTTTTTGTTGCTTGCCCTAAATACGCTTACAAGGCAATCAAGCCCGCACGATTCAAACTGCGGATAAACTTCTTTGAACATCATTTGAGTATCAATGTAATTATTTTCAAGAGGTTTATTGTAGAGCCTTTTTGATACTTTATTCAAAAAACTGAAATCAAAAATTGCATTATGCGCAACAATAGGTGCATCTCCTATAAATTCAAATATTTTAGGATAAATTTCTTCTTCTTCGGGTGCGCCTTCCAAATCTTCTTCCGAAATTCCGTGGATTGCCTGTGAAGATTTTCTTATGTGTTGATGAGGGTTAACAAGAGTTTCAAATTTTTCTTTAATTTTGCCGTTAACAAGCTTAACTCCGGCAAATTCTATAATTTTTTCTCTTGTATAATCAAGACCCGTTGTTTCAACGTCAATTACAACTTCTGTTTCTTTAGGCTCTTTTGTTTTTGGCATTTTTTTCCATACTTCCCTTTAGAATAATCATAACATAAAATTATTTTTTTATAAATTTGTTAATTTTTTCAACAATGCCGTCTATATCTTTAATTTTTTCTTTGTTTTCGTTTTGTTTCTGCCTTATTGTATCAATTTCTTTAGTAATATTTTGACCCATATTATCAAAATTATTCCCTGTTGTTTTTAAGGTTTCATCTTTAATTTCATATATTGATTGAAGCATTTTTTGAGCTTTTGAATGGTTTATTCCTTTAACATATTTTTCAATCATTTCAATAAATGCAACAATGCTTTGGCTTTCTCTTACAACATCATCAATTCTTATTGTATCGCCCGATAAAATTCCAACATCACATGACCCGTCCGGAGGCATCAGTTCAATTGATTTTGAGCCTCCGAGCCCGTAAAACTCTACCCTTGCAGCAGTGCCGTTTGGGATTTTCATATCTTTTTTTGTGATTAAAATTTGTACATTTATATATTTATCTTTTGATTTTAGGGAGCGCACATAGCCGACATTAATCCCCATAAACCTTACGGGAGAGCCTTCCGTGATTCCGTCTATATCTTTAAATTTGATTGTATATATATTAGGCTCAACAAAAAACTTTGAATAACCGAATATTAAAGCGCAAAAAATTGCGGTTAAAATTGCCGTCCATATAATAATTTCAATAACTATCGGTTTTTTCATAAGTTTTTATTGGGCAATTGCCCCCAGATTAGCTTGAGATACGCTTTTTTGATATTTGGACAAATATCCTTTCGGAACTTCATTTTGATAGGGTTTAAAGTTTTTTCTTCTTTCTTCAAGTTCGCAATCATCAACAAGAAGATTAATTTCCCTTTTATTTATATCAATTTTAATTTTATCTCCGTCTTGAATAAGACCGATTGTTCCTCCTAAAGAAGCTTCGGGGCATATATGTCCGATACACAAACCCCTTGTTCCGCCCGAAAACCTTCCGTCCGTAATAAGAGCACATTTTTTACCCAATCCTTTTCCTACAAGAAGGCTTGTCGGAGCAAGCATTTCTCTCATGCCCGGGCCGCCTTTCGGTCCTTCATATCTAATAACAACAACATCTCCCGCCTTGACTTCATCATCAACGATTGCTTTCATGGCATCTTCTTCGTGGTTAAATACTTTTGCAGTTCCCAAAAATTCAAATACATCTTTATCAACTCCCGAAATTTTAACAACTGCGCCGTCGGGTGCGATGTTGCCGTGGAGTATTGCAAGTCCGGGGTTATTTGTAATCGGGTCATTAAAGGGTTTAATAACCGAATTATCAGCCCATGCTTGAGAAGCTATTTCTTCAACCGTTAAACCGATAATATTTTTTGTATTTTTCATTTCATCCGCAGCGCCCCGGAGGGTTTTTAATACACCCGGAATTCCGCCCGCATTATCTAAATCCGTCATTGTAAGAGTGCTTGAAGGGTCAAGTTTAATTATTTGAGGAATTTTTTTGCTTAATTCTTCAAAATCAGCTAAAGATAATTCAATTTCAGCACTTTGAGCAATTGCAAGAAGGTGAAGAATTGAATTTGTTGAGCCCCCTAAAGCTAAATCGACAATAATTGCGTTTTTAATTGCTTCTTTTGTTACTATATCTCTTGGCAGAATATTATTTTTAACCAAATCACAAATAACCGTTCCCGATTCAAACGCAAGTCGTCTTTTTTTGGATGAAACAGCTGCGGCGGTTGCGCAATATGGTAAACTCATACCCATTACTTCAGTAAGACATGCCAGAGTATTTGCCGTATATAAACCTTGGCATGAGCCTATTGTAGGGCATGCAAAATGCTCCATTTCATGGAGTTTTTCTTCCGTAATTTCACCCGCTCTATATCTGCCTACGGCTTCTGACGAGCCTCTTATAAAAGTCAGGGTTTCACCCTTGCAGTGACCTTCCAAAGAAGGACCCGCCGTTACAATAATTGAGGGTATATTTAATCTTAAAGCGGCAATTAACATTCCTGGAGTGATTTTGTCGCAATTGGTTAACAATACAAGTCCGTCCAGCTGATGTGCGCTTGCAACCGTTTCAACACAGTCTGCAATTAAATCACGGCTCGGAAGAGAGTAGCGCATTCCGCAGTGACCCATTGCAATCCCGTCGCATACGGCAGGTACGCCGAATATAAAAGCCTGCCCCCCTCCGGAGTGTATTCCTTTTTCAATTTGACGTTCTAAATCTCTCATTCCGGCATGTCCGGGTACTAAATCAGAAAATGAACTTGCAATACCTATAAAAGGTTTTTTTATATTTTTATCGGATAATCCGCCCGCATATAAAAGCGCTCTGTGAGGTGCGTGTTCAATTCCTTCTTTAATATTGTCACTTTTCATTATCAGCCCCTTTTATTAGTAATATCGGTTAGTTTTATTAAAGCATTTTTTTAAATATTCAGCAAATTATTTATATAATATAATCATTTTATATGTAGAAAAGTAATTTAATTTTGTTATAATTATATCAAATTAAGAAAAAGGAAATATCAATGAGTTTTAAACAAGCTATAAAAAAACTATCAATATTCTTTGTAATAGCTGTATTATTCTGTGTTACAAATATATCAAACCCTGCAATGGCGATAACCCCTCAAAGCCTATATGACAGAGCATGGCGCCTTGTGGGTGCCAAATATGTTGATGAAACACAAAATCAGCAAAATTGGGACAGGTGGCGCCATAAATATGATGCCGTTATAAAAGATGAAGAAGATGCCTATGTTGCAATAGGTACAATGGTTGACAGCTTAGGGGATGTTTATACAAAATTTTTAACCCCGAAAGAATATACGGAAGAATCCGAAAGTATTCAGGGCTCTCTTAAAGGTATCGGTGTTCAAATAGGTGTTAGAGATGCTAAATTGCTTATCATTGCGCCTCTTGAAGATACCCCGGGCGAAAAAGCAGGTTTAAAAAGCGAAGATGAAATTCTTGAAATTGACGGTCAATCTACAAAAGGGATTACCGTTGAAGCTGCCGCAGATAAAATAAGAGGACCGGAAGGTACAAAAGTTCAGCTTCTGATTAAAAGAAAAGGCGAACAAAATAAACTTTATACAATTGAAAGAGCTAATATTGAGCTGAAATCAGTTTCAACCAAAGCTCCCAAAATAGGTAAAGTTGATGATAATTTAGGCTACATCCGTTTAAGTTCATTTATTTCAAGAAATGCCGCAAGCGAATTTCAGCAGGCGCTTAACCAATTACAGGACAAAGACGGTCTGATAATTGACCTTCGTTCAAACCCCGGCGGTTTGTTAACCAATGCGATTTATATAGCAGATATGCTTCTTGATTCCAAAACAATCGTATCAACGGTTGACAGGGACGGATATAAAGAAACCCAAAATTCTCTGAGCCAAATTGCAACAAATCAGCCGATTGTGGTTTTAATCAACGGAGGCTCAGCTTCCGCTTCCGAAATTTTATCGGGAGCATTGAAAGATAATAAAAGAGCAATAATTGTGGGTAAAAAATCTTTCGGCAAAGGTCTTGTTCAAGAAATAAACAGACTGCCTGACGGCTCTGCTTTGCATATTACAATTCAAAAATATTTAACACCCAGCGGAACGGATATACATAAAAAAGGTATAACTCCCGATTATGTTGTCGATTTGACCGAAGAGGACATTAAAGCAAATAAAGACCCTCAGCTTCAAAAAGCTTGCGAAATATTACAGGAAAAAGTTCACAAAAACACAAACATTGTAGTCCAATAATAATGGTATATTCGACAGAATAACTATTAAAACATTCTTTTCTTGTTGTATAATTGAATAAAAGTTAATCGTATTTACGGAAAAAATTATGAAGAAAAGAATTATTGCTCTCAGCACTTTTTTGTTTTTGGCAGCCTATGCTCAAGATTATTCACAGCAGGATGTTCAGCGCTTTAGTGCATATTATTCAAACGGAATGCAGTATCTTCAAAATAACCAGTATTCCTCAGCAATTATTGAATTTAAAAAAGTTTTAAGGGTTTCTCCTTATGATAACACGGTATCTGAAGCGCTGGCCAATACATATTTTGCAAGGGCGCAGTATTTTCAAAAAACCACAAAAGAAGTAAAAAAAGCGCTGAATGATTATAAAAGCGCATATTTCTATGCTAAACACTGGTCTGATAATCCATCTTCCGCAATGTTATCTTTGGCAAATTCGTCTTTGAAAGAAATTAACGACCTTGAAAAAAAGCTTATGATAGGGCAAAATCCTCAATCAAGACTGCAAAACGCTAAAATTTCAAAAGCACAGGGAGAATTAGCTTCGGCGGGATATGACTTTGAGCTTTTGTTAAACGGACAATATAAACAGCAGGCTTACGAAAATTTGGGCAATATCTATAAAAATTTAAATAATTTATCCCTTGCAATGGACTATTTTAAAAATGCAATTGATATTGACCCCAAAAATCCGAAACTTCATTTTTTATACGGTGTGATGCTTGATGAAGCAAAAAATTATGAAGCGAGCATGGAGCAGTATAATCTTGCCCTTCAATACGGTGATAAAAGTCCGGAGCTTTTGGAAATACTTGAAAATAAATGGACTCAAAACATTGTAAATAATCCTTCTTCCGCTCAAAATTACGTTAACTTAGGTGCGATATACCAAAAACAGGGTAATTTCCAAAATGCTAAAGCTCAATATTTAAAGGCATATCAATTGGACAGCTCTGATGATACAATTTTGTATAATTTGGCTTCCCTTTATAACCAGCAGAAAAACTTTACGGAAGCAATAGAAGTATATGACAAAATTCTTTTGAAAAATCCTTCCAATACCGAAGTTTTAGGCTATAAAGCAAGTGCGCTTAAGGAATTGGGAAGATTTGACGAAGCGCTTAGCGTATATGATAAAATCCTTGCAATAAATCCCAATATTCAAGATATTAAGTCTTTAAGAGATGATATTATTTTAAATCATTTCACGGGTCAAAAATTGCAAAATTATTTAATTTCAAAAGCGCAAGCACAGCCAAACAGCTATGAAGCCCAGTTTAACTGTGCTCTTGAACTGCACAAAGCAAAAGATTATGCCCTTGCAAAGACATATTATAAAAAAGCACAGGCGCTAAACCCTTCTAAAGAAGAGACTTACATAAATCTTGCTTCCATATACATAGACGAAAAGAATTTCAACCTTGCAAATGAAATGTGTCAAAAGGGGCTTTTAATTTCACCTTCCAATACACAGCTTGCCCAATATTTAAAAGATATTAAAGAATACGGCGAAAACAGCCTCTATGAATCTGCGGGAAAACTCTTTAACGAAAAGAAATACCTTGAGGCAATAAATCAGTATCAAAAAATTCAAAATCAAACAGTTGATATAAAAATGGCTATTGCAAGCTGTTATTGGCAATTAGGGGATTATCAAAACGCAAATAATTACTATATTGATGTCCTAAAGCAAGACCCGAATAATATAGATGCTCTGACAAACAGCGCATGGGCATATTATCAAGCGGGCAATACTCAGGAAGCAAAACAAATTTCACAGCGTATCTTAGCCCTTGATAAAACAAATTCACAGGCGCAAAATCTGATAAACGAAATAGACGAATCGCAAAATTCCGCTCTTTTACAAAGAGCAATCGAACAATATGAAAAAGGAGAATATCAAGCTTCGCTTAATACCCTAAATTCATATCTTGCCAAGAAATCAAACGACGAATATGCTCTTTATTATAAGGGTTTGAACTATGATGAACTGAAAAATCCGAAAGAAGCAATTAAACAGTATAAGCTTTTAATTTCAAAAAAACCCGATTTTAAAGATGCATACTAT
The DNA here is from genome assembly GCA_947589425.1 of Candidatus Gastranaerophilales bacterium. GTDB lineage: Bacteria > Cyanobacteriota > Vampirovibrionia > Gastranaerophilales > Gastranaerophilaceae > RUG14156. Next base: position 129,434 of record CANQAV010000002.1, read on the forward strand.
TCTCTTGCTCTTGATTTAGACAATTCGGAAAATTATTCGGAAGCCGTTCAAAATTATCAAAAATTTCTGGATTTAAAACAAATATCAGGCGAAAAAGATGAAATGAGCGACTTTTGCACTTCAAGAATTAAAGAATTAAATGAATATTTATCTGCCATAAAGAAAAGCAATGGAAAATAAAAAGATTAATATATCCGAAATTAAAGTAATACAAGCCCCTCTTGCGGGAATATCGGATTGTATATTCAGAAATCTTATAAGAAAATATAAATCAAAATGTTTAATGACAACCGAGATGATTTCTTCCGAAATGTTGTGCAATAATCCCGACGCAAGGATTGTTCAATATGATGAAATTCAATATCCGCTTGCCTTCCAGCTTGTAGGGCATAAAATTGATAAAATGACAAAAAGTGCCAAAATTCTTGCTCCTTATGCAAGCATGATTGATATTAACTGCGGATGTCCCGTGAAAAAAGTTGTTGTTTCGGGGGACGGCTCTGCCATGATGAAAACTCCCAAACTGGCATGCGACATTTTAAAATCAATTAAAGATAATGTTGATTTACCCGTAAGCGTAAAATTTCGACTCGGCTTTACTTCAAAAGAAGAAAACTATATTGAATTTGCCAAAGCATTAGAAGAAGCGGGAGCAGATTTTGTGACACTTCATGCCAGAACTCGTTCTCAAATGTATTCGGGACAATCTGATTGGTCGAAAATAAAACTGCTTCAAAAAGAGTTAAAAATCCCCGTTTTTGCAAACGGTGACATTAAAACCCTTGAAGATGCAAAAAAATGCCTTGATATGACAAACGCTCAGGGTGTTTCAATAGGCAGAGGAATAATGGGGGATTTCAGCCTTCCTTATCGAATTGAAAAATATTTAAATGAGAATATTTATACGGCTGAACCTGATTTGTCCCTGAAAATCGAGATGTTAAAAGAACATTTAAGGCTTGAAGTTTTAAATATGGGCGAAAAAAACGGGGTTAAATTTATGAGAAAATTTTATCCCCATTATATTTCATCCCTAAAAAATGCTTCAAAATACAGAAGTGTTTTGGTTTCATTGGAATATGAAAAAGAAATTATAGAGGTTTTGGATGAAATATTATCTCTACATTCTTGAAACCCTTGATAATACGCTATATTGCGGAATTGCAAGAGATTTATTAAAAAGATTTGATGAACACATAAATAAAAAAGGGGCAAAATATACAAAATCTCACCCCCCGAAAAAAATTGTATATGCTTCCGTTTTTCCGGATAAATCAAGCGCACAAAAGGAAGAATACAGAATTAAGCATACTCTTAAAAGGAAAGAAAAGCTTGATTTAATTGAGAAAAAATCAATTCAGACAAAAGAGATTTTATCTTCCCTGAATTTTAAAAATTCTCGATAAGATAGTCTTTTACCCCTTGAGTTATTGCTTTTGCAATAACTTTTTGAAATTTTTTGTCGGAGATTTTTTGTGCTTCATCTTTATGTATAATATATCCGCATTCGACTAAAACACTTATGCAATCAGTCGGTCTTGTTAAAACAAAACTTCTTTTGTTGATTTTATCATCCCGAAAGCCTGTTTTTAAAAGAAGATTTTCCTGTATTTTTTTTGCAAGAGGGTAAGATTGTTTATTATGGTAATATGTTCCGACGCCATGCTTATAAACTGCATCTTTTGGGTTTGGAAGAGAATTTTGGTGGATACTTAGCAATATATCCGCTTTTTTTTCTTTTGCAAAGAGAGGTCTTTCGTATAAGGGAATTTTTTTATCTTTTCTTCTTGTAAGATAAACTTTAGCTCCGCCTTTTTTAAGTTCTTTCCTTAATTTTTTTGCAATTTCAAGGTTAATATCTTTTTCTTTTAAATTGTTTGCGCAAGCTCCGAAATCATCTCCTCCGTGTCCGGGGTCAACTGCTATTACTATGTTTTTCAAAGGTTTTGATTTATTAATTTTCGGGGCTTTTTTAACTATGAAATTAATTCCCTTGTTTGTTTTTTCAATCCAATAGCCAAAAAGAGGATTTTTGGATTTATATTTAATATTGAGCTCGTTTTCAATTTGTTTATCAAATTTAAAATTATCGGTATCATTGGGGATTTGTATTTCGCTCGGGTCAAAATGGCTGTCAAATAATGTAAAATTAAGATTTTGCTCCCCTTCTTCAGCTATAAATGCACTTATTTGAGGAATTTCGATTTTAGTTACGTATTTATCTTTTTCTTCTTTGAAGCTTATTTTTTCAACCGCTTCAAAGCGTTTTTGAGGAATTATCGCCTGAACTTCAACGAATTTTTTATTAATATAAGCATATTCCCCTTCTTTTAATTCAACCCTAAAATAATCTTTATTTTCTTTATCCGCAAATAAAACTATCCCTTTAAAAAGGTGGGTCAATCTTTTTGCGTTTTCATCATCTTTTTGCCTAAGAGGTGTATTATCTTCTAAAACTTCCAAAACGGCATATTTTGCAATTCCGACATCAATAAAATCATTTATTGCAAAGCTCTTTAGCGGAAAAATAATAAAAGCCAAAATTAAAAGAAATTTTTTCATAAAGTAATATACTCCTCACTATTATTATTGTATAATATTGTTATGAAATCAGCAAAAGAAATACATTTAGAAACAAGACTTAAAGAAAAAGTTAAAGACTACCCTACCTGTTCAAAACTTCTTAATTATTTATTGGAAGATGAAGAATTGCAGTGCCTTCAGGATTATGCAAACAGTGTTTCAATAAAAAGATTGGGTTACAATGACCATGGTCCCGTTCATATGAGGCAGGTTGCAAATAATGCAATTAAAATGCTCAATATTCTTCATTCAAGCGGAATACCGACTTCGCTTGAAAAAGAAGAAACAGGAACTTTTGAGGACAGTCTTTGTGCGGTTTGTATTGCGGGAATGATACACGATTTAGGTATGACTATCGGAAGAGCATCTCATGAACAGATGTCGGTACTTTTAGGCGCTCCTTTAATAGACAGAGTTCTTAAAGAAATTTTCCCCGGCGATATCCAAAAAAGAGTAATAATAAAATCGCTTGCGCTTGAATGTGTTATAGGGCATATGTCCTCAAGAAAAATACACTCTATTGAAGCGGGAATAATTTTAATTGCGGACGGATGCGATATGACAAAAGGAAGAGCAAGAATTCCTCTTGCAATTAATAAAACCCCGAAGGTAGGGGATATTCATAAATATTCCGCAAATGCGATTAAACATGTAAGAATTTGCCCCGGCGATAATAAACCTATTAAAATACAGGTTGAAATGACGGGAGATGTAGGATTTTTTCAGATAGAAGAAGTATTATTAACAAAAGTTGATTCAAGCCCCGCAAAACAATATGTTGAGCTTTATGCCGGTGTCAGCGGGGAAGAATTCAAATGTTATTTATAAAATTATGGCAACAAAAGAGCTTACACAAGGCAATCCTTTAAAATTAATATTTTTCTTTGCTCTGCCCATATTTTTGGGTAATTTGTTTCAGCAGTTTTATAATATAATTGATGCTTTGATTGTGGGAAGAATATTAGGAGTTGAAGCTCTTGCTTCGGTTGGAGCAACAACACCTTTAATTTTTCTTTTTATAAGCTTCATTTTTGCTTCCACTCAAGGTTTTTCGGTCGTAACAGCACAAAAATTCGGAGCAAGAGAATATGATTTGGTTAAAAAATCCGTGTTTTCTTCTTTTGTTTTATCTTTCTTTTTAACCCTTATTTTAACTTTGTTATCCGCACCTTTTTCATATTTTATGCTGAGTTTTTTAAGAACTCCGCAAAATATAATACAAGATGCAAATTCATATTTGTTTATTATGTTCGCAGGGATTTTTGCAACGGTATTTTATAACCTTTCTTCAAACATTATAAGGGCTCTGGGCGACAGCAAAACTCCTCTTTATTTTCTTATTTTTGCATCTTTTTTGAATATTTTATTGGATATTTTATTCATTTTAAAATTTCATACGGGAGTTATGGGCGCAGGTCTTGCAACGGTTATATCTCAAGGGGTTTCAACAATTTTGTGTATAACTTATATGTTTATAAAATTTCCGATATTAAGATTGAGAAAGCAAGACTGCGTATTTGATAAGCCGTTTTTGCTTGAACACTTGAGAATAGGCATACCCATGGGATTTCAGATGTCTGTTTTATCAATCGGAATAATAGCGCTTCAATTTGTATTAAACGGCTTTGGGCATAAAGCAATTGCGGCTTTTACAACTTCTATGAGAGTTGACCAGGCGCTTTCACAGTCATTTTTGGCTTTAGGCGCTGCAATTGCCACATATACGGCACAGAATTTCGGCGCTAATAAAATTTCAAGAATTAGGCGTGGTGCTAAAATATCGGTGTCCATAGTTTTAATAATAAGCGTTGTTTCTTTTGTCATTATATATTGCTTCGGAAAATCAATAATATCAGCATTTATGAGCGTGCCTGACGAAGAAGTATTAAAATTGTCCATGCAGTATTTGTATACTATTGTTTTGTTTTTCCCGTTTTTGGGAACTCTTTTGGCTTTCAGAAACATTCTTCAGGGTATGGGTAAAGTTAAAGCGCCTTTATTATCGGGAGTTGCGGAACTTGTTGCAAGGGCATCCGGTGCGTTTATTTTAGGATATTATTTCGGATATTCGGGAATTTGCTTTGCAACCCCTCTTGCTTGGTGTTTTGGAGCACTGGTACTGTTAATCGGCTATAAATTAAGTATCAGGAAAAATCTTAAAAGAAAAAAATCATCCTAATACATTAAAAATTGTTAATTTTTTTAAAAAAAATAGTAAAATTTCCCCCTTGTATGTTTTTTTGTTATAGTGTATATTTGTTTTACAAAGTAATTAGTTAAACCATAAGGGGGAATATGAATTGGCAATAATGACACCTATTTTGAACTCAGGCGAAGATAAAAAACAACATTATCTCGGCAGACACATACTGGCAGAATTTTTTGATTGTGATTCAAATGTTTTAAATAATCCGGAATTAGTGGAAAAATATATGCTTCAAGCAGCTCTTGAATGCGGAGCAACGGTTGTAAATAAATGTTTTCATCTTTTTGCACCCCATGGTGTTTCAGGTGTTGTTATTATCTCGGAAAGTCATCTTGCAATTCATACATGGCCCGAATACGGCTATGCCGCAGTAGATTTATTCACTTGCGGAGAACAGTGCGACCCTAAAATTTCATATAACTTTTTGAAAGAAAAATTTAATTCAAAAGATGCTAAATATACCCAGCTTAATCGGGGTTTAATGGATTTTGAAGAAAATGTTGCTCATAAACCTTTCTTAATATCAGAAGCATTTTAATAAAAATCTGTTATTATAGTTTTATGAAACAATATGCAATCCAAAAAATGACCCATTACGACGTGGATGAAATTCTTCAAATTGAAGAATTGTGCTATGGTGTTCATCATTGGTCAAAAGAGTCTTTTTTGAGCGAATTAAACAACAAAATTTCATCTTACAGAACGGCAAAATATCAAAATAAATGTATCGGCTATATGGGTATATGGAAAATTATTAACGAAGCCCATGTTACAACTTTATCCGTGCATCCCGATTTCCGGAATAAAAAAGTAGCCCATTCTTTAATTTTAGATACAATTGAAGAATGCTATGATGAAAAAATTAAGTTTTTAACCCTTGAAGTAAGAGTTTCCAATAAAAAAGCCATAGGTTTATATGAAAAATTCGGCTTTAAATCTTTGGGGGTGAGAAAAAAATATTATCAGGATAATAATGAAGATGCTCTTATTATGTGGAGTGAAAATATTTTTGATAAAAAATACAAAGAATTATATAATAAATTGAGAGAAGAAGTTGAAAATGCAGATTTTATCAAATAAAAGATATAAAGATATTTTTGAACAATATATCCATAAAGGCGAAAAAACTCCTTTTACTTTGGGTACTTTGGTTGTTTTCGGTCTTTGTTTTTTGGTTTTGATTGTTGCAACATTTACACAGTTTACTTTTTCTCATCCGTGGTTTGCGGATGATTCCCTAAGCGGTTTTGCTTCTAAAACGGTTTATTATAATCCTTTAATTCCTGCTATGATTTTTATTATCTATATTTTGGGCAGAGGATATTCTTTTATTCTTTTTATACTCTACCTTTTAATCGGCTTTTTTGTTTGGTCGATTTTCGGTTTCGGGGGCGGAATAAACTATGTTCAAAACTATCTTTTCGGATATTTTTTGGGCTTTGGTTTGGCAATATTAATTACGGGAAGTATACTGAATATAAATTTAAAGTTAAGAACAAGACTTCTTGCAATGTTTTTGGGAGTTTTGTCAATTCATTTCTGCGGATTTTTATACTGCCTTATTCTTGCGATATTTAAAGTAATTGATTTTAATATGCTTATGCCTATTTTTAATACGATAAGCACTGCAAAAATCGGCTATGATATTATTGCATCCGGGCTTGTGATAATTTTGGCTCCTTATATTAAAAATGTTTTATGGGTTTGTATGAAACCAACTCCCGATAAACCCAAAAAATTAAAAAATTCCCGCAAAAGACACAAAATAGTCAGTGATGACATTTATGAGAGCGGGGAGAATAACGATTAAAATAAAAGCTCCCATTACGGGTTTAAACAAGAAGCTTAAGGAAAATACATTTACCTGAGGCGCTGTTTTTGATATTATGCCGAGAATAATATCCTGTCCGAGCGTTGCCAAAAGTATCGGACCCGCAAGATGAAGCCCGATAAAGAGAATATTTCCCGTAATTTCGCTGAGATATTTTACATTGATTATATTTTCAAAATGAAAATTAACGCTGTACATCGGATAAAGCTGAAAACTTTTTATAAAAGCGTTAAAAAGCCAATACATTCCTCCAGAATACATAAAGATTAAAAGTGCAAGCACGGTAAAATAATTTGCCATAACGCTTACCTGTGTTTTTGTACTCGGATCCATTATCATTGCGGATGACATACCCATTTGAGTGTTAATCATATCGCCGCCCGCAAGAATTGTTGCCAGAATACAGTTTGTGACAAATCCTATTAAAGCCCCGAATAAAAAATTTAAAAACATACATAAATATATCGGTGTTCCTTCAGGCGCAGGGGCGGGATGCAGAACGCTTGTCAAAATAACCGTTGCAATAAGGGCAAAAGATAATCTTACCATGGAAGGTATTTCAACTCTTGATAAAACAGGAGCCAATCTCATCATCCCGACAAGCCTTAAAAATACCATAATGCCTGCACCAAAGGCATTATTTAATTCAGGGAAAAATTGAGCAAATTGTCTTAAAATTTCATCCAATTTTTTCTCCCTTATCTTTTACTTTTTATTTTTTGTCTTTCTATAAAGTTTGGTCCGTCTGCCGCAGTTTGTTTTGAGCCAAAGTAGATTTGATGTTTTGTTGCTTTGTTATCCCAAGGAATTTTGCCTTTATTTATAACGGCTTGATTTAGCGACCTGTCGGTTCTTATTTTGTCTTGCATTTCAGCGCTAAAGGGGTGTGTGTATTTGTAATAGTCCGGGGGAAGAACAAATGTATCGTTCTTAGGTACAATTTCAAAGGCAAGATGTGTGCCTTCTATTATATAGTTTGTTAAAATTTTTATAAAATATCCGCCTAAAAGCACAATTGTTAAAAAAACAATAACAATTTTGGGGGCAGCGGCAATTGTCTGCTCCTGTACCTGTGTTACCGCTTGAAGAATGCCCACTACAAGCCCGACCATTGCTGCCATAAGTACACAGGGCATGCTGATTGAGAGCATGACCATAAAACCTTTACCTAAAAATTCTACAAGCGCTTCCATCAGTTAAAACTCTCCACAAGACCTTTGACAATTAAGCTCCAGCCGTCAACGGCAATAAATATCAGCAATTTAAAAGGAGTCGAGACTATCTGGGGCGATAACATAAACATACCCAAAGCAAGCAGAATATTTGCCACAACAAGGTCTAAGACTATAAAGGGTACATATATTATAAAGCCGATTTCAAATGCTGTTTTTAATTCCGATACGATATAGGCAGGTGCTACTTCCCAAATAGTTAATTCATCCGGTGTTTGAGGGGGCGTTTTTCTTGTTTTTTCGACAAAAAATGCAAGGTCGCTCTGGCGGGTTTGTTTTAACATATATTCTTTTAAGGGTTTTGAGCTTGCATTAAGTGCTTCTACAACATTTTGGTTTTTTTGGTAGGGTACTTGATATGCCTTATACATATCATCAAAAACCCCTGACATGGTATATAAAGTTAAAATTAATGAAAGACCGACAAGGGTAATTGCAGGCGGAACAGAGTTTGTTCCCATTGCTGTTTTTAACATTGAAAAAACAATTGTATATCTTAAAAAAGGCGTCATTGAAACAAATATAAAAGGCAGAAGCGAAAATGCTCCCATGACTACAATTAATTGAATTACCGGATTTATATCTTTCAGTAAAGTATCCATCAGTACCCTTTTCTATTTAACCGAGCCTTCGTTTAATTCCTTTATCAGCTGTTTTATCATTTGTTTTCTTGCGGAAGTTTGTTCAATTGAATCGTTTCTGTTTTGTGCAGCTTCAGAAAATAAATTTCTTAAATTGCGTCCCTTGGTTTGTCTTAATCCGTCTAAGTCATCAAATCTGTTTTCTTGTTGTTTTATCATGCTTTGTTCCGGCTGCATCATTATTGTATTATCATGGGGTTGATTGGTGATTTTTGTTTCCTGATTGCTGCTGTCAAGTTTTGCTAAAAATGTTGTATGTTCTGCGCCTGAAGCAATAAGAAATTTTTCATTTTTTACTTTTACCACAAGAAGCATTTTTTTAGGTGCAATCGAAACCGAATCAATTATTTTAATGGCACCTTTGTTCTCTCCTTTTGAAGGGGTGATTGTTTTTTTGTATATAACAAAGCCTAAAAGCATAACGCCTATCATTGCGAGAGTATAAAATATAAATGCTGTGATATATGTTAACATTGTTTTTTTATGTCCTTCCTTAATTACTTTTCAAAATCCGAATAATCAAATTCTTCTTCTTCTGTCTCTTGTTGAACTCTGGGACGTGACTGCGCTTTTGGGGGCTGTGCTTGTTTGGGTTCGGGTCTCGGCTGGGATTGTGCTTTAATGTCAGGCTTTGCCCCTTGTGTTTGAGCATCATTTTTTGTTTCTTTTGCAACATTTCCCGTTGCTAAAATTTCATTTAATTTAACGGCATATCTGTCGTTTATGATTATCAGTTCACCAACCGCCACTTTTTTATCTTCAACGAAAAGCGAAATTTCATTATCAAAAACAGAGCCTAAGTCAACAATTTGACCTTGTGTAATTTGTTTTAATTCTCCAATTGTCATTTTTACTTTTTCAAATTCGGCATTGATTTCAATTTGAATATCATCCCACAGATTTTTTTCCATTGCTACCTCATTGCTGATTTCTCTGTTTTCTTCATCCTCATCATTAAGTTTTAAAATTAGTGCAGGGTTTACTTTTACTTTGAATTTTTTTTTAAATTCTCCTGAAATAAGCGTTAAGTGCGAAGAATCACTTTTTTCCAGTAATACTATGTCATCTTGTGATAAATTTTTCAATTCATCGAGAGTAATTTTGGAGCTTCCCGCCTTTATTCTAACGTATGTATTTGATGTTAAAAAATCCTCATCCCTAAAAGACGTGCTTTTTTTAATTTCATCAAGATTAATTCTGTCTTGCGGAATTGATAACATTATTTTAGAACAAATATTATTTTTTATACATATTAAAAATACAATGTTAAAATTCTTTTCGCTTTTTTCGCTTAATTTAACTTCATTTTGCGGGATTAGAGCGGGGTCCGCTTTTTTGTAAATAAATTCACAAAAGTTATTCAAAATTCTTATTTCAAGAGGTGTTAAATCCGTGAGTTTGAAACCGGCAGTTTTTTCTTCAAGCGTTATATCAAGAGTGTTTTTGATGAAATCTTTGCTCAGCCTTATTATAACGGGCTTGTGGTTTTCAACTTTGATTTGGCTTGAGAAAAAATCAATATTTTTTACTAAATGTTCCTGTCTTAGCTCCCGAAAGTCGTTAACCGCAAGAAAAACAACTTGAACTTCCTGTTCCCAATATTTTTCAACAGCCGCTTTGATTGCCTGTGAAATATTGCTGATAAAAGTAGTCAAATTTATATTTTCAAATATATTTTTTTCTTGAATATGCACTTAAATACCTGTTTACGGTTATAAAACCCCACAGATATTATATAATTTTAATTTCGATAAAGGCAAAAAATTAAAATATCTTCAAGAAAAAAAGCGTGAGCCAGAGTGGAGCCACGTCCGACGAGGACGGGGCGAAACTATTGATAGGCGACGTAGGATGTTGAGCGTTTGAGCAAGAGCGAAGCCTTGCGAAATCTAGCGAAACACCCACAGGAGCCATGCGTGAGCCGATGTTCCCAAGTGGCATTGCGTTGAGCAAGACGATTGCGAAACCGTACGATGGCGACGTTTCAAATTCTTGCCCGAAGGGCGAATTTGTCAGGAGCAAAAAGCGTGAGCCGAGGTGAAGCAAACGACAGTAAATGCAAGATGCTCTACCCCTCAGACCCTGAAATGAATTCAGGGTGACATGGTAGAGTGTAATTTCTGTCATGCTGAACTGACTGGAAACAATTTACCGACATGTCATGCTGAACTTGTTTCAGCATCTTACCAAGTGAAGTAACAGACATTTAAGCAAACAACAGTAAATGCAAGATGCTCTACTCCTCAGACCCTGAAACGAGTTCAGGGTGACAGTATACAAGGATGTAAGTATTCTAACACCCAGCTACACATGTCATGCTGAATTGACTAGAAAATAGCGTAAGCGTTATTTTCTGTCCTCTGTGAGCGTTTCAGCATCTTACCAGGTTGCAATAAACTCAAGTAAGTCTCATAAACCTTCTTTTCAATACCTTCTACCCCTCAGACCCTGAAATAAATTCAGGGTGACATGGTAAGGTGCGATGTGATTAATGCATACTTCAGGGCGACAGGGCTTCCTCTAAACCGAAACAATTCCTTCTTTTATCGCCTTAACCGCTGCCTGAACTCTATCATCCACACACAATTTTTGCAAAATTGAGCAGACATGTGCTTTTGCTGTATGTACGGAAACAATCAATTCCTGTGCAATTTGAGTGTTTGATTTACCCTGTACAAGAAGTTTTAAAACCTCATTTTCTCTTTCGGTTAATTTTGCCTTTGCATCAAGGTTATTGGATGTATTCATAATTTCAGTATTTTCAGGCTTCGGGAATAACTTAAGCGCAAGATGAGCAACATTTGAATCAATCCAGCATGCTCCTTTTGCAACATTTTTAATGACGTTTGATAATGTATTGGGGTCAATATCTTTAAGGCAGTATCCGCTTGCGCCCGAGCCTAAAGATGCTATTACTTCTTCTTCTCTGTCATGAGAAGTTAAAATTATAACTTTAGTATCAGGAGAAATATTTTTTACCTGCAAAGTTGCTTCAAGCCCGTTAATCCCGGGCAATCCCAAATCCATTAAAACAACATCGGGCTTTTCTTTCTTAATTAATTCAAGTCCTATTTCGGCATTTTGCGCTTCGGCTATAACATTAATATTTTCAATTTCATTAAGTGCATATCTCAAACCGACACGGGTTAATTTATAGTCCTCTATTATAATAACTCTTACATCTTTTGTGTTTTGTTTGTTGAGTGTTTCCTGCCTCATGCGGTTAATCCTTTCTTTATTTTTATTGCTTTTATTCATTTATGGATTAATACTAACTTAACATGGTGTTTTAGGTAATTACTCTTTTGTCTAATTCAAGCATAGTTCAATCGGGTAATATAAAAATTGGCTTTTAATATAACGGTTTATTGCTGTTTTCTTTATTAATTTTCAAAAATATCTTTTTTATAATCATAACGTCATTTGATAGGAGAAATATTTATGAATATTTTAAAATGGATTACTTATTCAATAGTATTAATCGGAGCTCTTAACTGGGGGCTTGTAGGCGCATTTGATTTTAATTTAATCAGTTTCTTGTTCGGCGAAATGTCAACATTTTCAAGAATAATTTATACTCTTGTAGGTCTTTGCGCCATAGGCTATTTAATTCTTTCAATAAAAGACAATATGGAATGTTCACACTATAACTGCTAATGAAAATAAGGGCTCTTAAAAAGAGCCCTTATTTTAAAACATATTTTTTATAAATTCCAAGATTACATCATACTGATTTAAAACAAACACAACCGCAATTGAAACAACAAGACCGATAATTGCTTTTGTAATATCTTTTATAAGGTGTTTATAGACTTTCTTTTCCGTAATAAAACGCAAACGGTTATATAGAGCGATTTCCCTGCCTGCCAGCACTCCTAAAAATACCCATGTTGTTGACATCGGGATATTGTTTAAATTTAAAAAATAAATTAAAAGCCCCGCATAAACAATATCTATAATGGTTGCAGACCTGACATCCTGTGTATTTGTTTTGAGTTTAATAATGTTTTGAATTTCGCCTCCTCTTTTATAGCAAATCACAAAAAGAAGAACTAAAAATGCCAAAAGGCTTAATAACATTTGAACAAATGTTAATTTGCGGGGAAGGAAAATAAATATTTTAGAGCCGTCCTGCATAAGCCATGCCGACCATAAAAGAGCCGTAGAAAGCCATTTTGCAACAATCCAGCGTTTTGATATATTCTTTTTCTTGTATAAAAAGATTTTTTCCACTCTTCTTGCAATGAAAAAATATAAAACAAGAGAAATTATAAGCGCACTTATATAGCCGATAAAAGATTTTGCAATCATCATTCCTATTATTGTATTAGAGGAAAATATGCTTATGATTAAAAAAGATGTCGCAACGGGTATTCCTTTGTTGGTAAGGTATATAAGAATAATCGGAGGCAGAATATGCCACCAGTAAAAAGTTTCGGGCTCGGGAATTCTTTCCAACAAGCCAAAAGCCATATCACCGCCGTTTATATACCAGCCTATAACAAAAGTTAAGACAAGAATTGAAGCGCAATACAGCCATACCTGCCACACGGGGCGTTCTTTTGTGGTTGAAAGGAATGTGCCTAAAGTTTGTATAACGTCATTTGAAACACAAGCATACAGGGAGAGCAAAAACCCTGTTATCATAAATATATTGCTTGGTGTTATTTCAATCATAAATCCTTTTTGCGCAATTATATATCAATTGCGCTCATTACTTCGTCGCTTGCTTCAAAATTTGAATAAACATTTTGAACATCATCATGCTCATCCAGTTTTTCAAGCAAAAGAACAACTTTTTTTGCGGTTGAACTGTCTTGTATTTCGCAAGAGTTTGAAGGTATCCTTGTGAGCTCGGAGCTTTTCAGAGTGTAGCCTAAGCTTTCTAAACCTTTTACGGTCTGTTCAAAATTTTCAACCGTTGTTTTAATTTTATAGTCGTCCTCGTCCTCGTCTTCCCAAACATCAACAGGATCAAATTCCATTAAATCTTCAAACAGTTTGTCAAAATCAAACATTTTAACTTCTTCTTTGGAACGCTTGCTTTTTTCCTGAGGTTTGTCAATGGAAATCAGTCCCCAGGGTTCAAATATCCAGCCTACACAACCGTTTTCACCCAAATTTCCGCCGAATTTTGTAAAATAGCTTCTGATGTCGCCAGCCGTTCTGTTTCTGTTATCCGTTGCGGCTTCAATAAATATTGCAACACCGCCTGCGCCGTATCCTTCATAGGTTATTTCTTCAAAATTATCTCCCTGAGAGCTTCCGCATCCCTTATCTATGGCACGTTTTATTGTGTCATTGGGCAGACCGCCGGCTTTTGCTTTTTCAACGGCAGTTCTTAAACGAAAGTTTCCGTTTATATCTCCCCCGCCGATTTTAGCGGCAATTATTATTTCTCTTGAAAATTTGGCAAAATTGACACCCCGCTGTGCATCTGCTTTAGCTTTTTTGTGTTTAATATTTGCCCATTTGGAATGTCCTGACATGTCTTTTTCCTTTAATTATCTTTTCTTCAATTAAATCATGGGAATAATTAATTATCAAGATTGAGCTAAGATACAAAGTCCTCGTTTGATAAGTATCTTTCTCCCGTGTCGGGAAGAAATGCAACAATTGTTTTATTTGTTTCTTTTTTAGCGGTTTCCAATGCTGCATATATGGCAGCTCCGGATGAAATTCCCGTGAGATAGCCTTCTTTTTTGGCAATTAACTTAGCGCCCTTAAAAGCATCTTCATTTTTTACCGTGATAATTTCATCATATATCGACCTGTCAAGAGTTTCGGGAACAAACCCCGCTCCAATCCCTTGGATTTTATGGCTTGCGGATTTATTTTGAGATAACACGGGAGAATCATAAGGCTCGAGCGCTATTATTTTAATATCAGGATTTTTGGATTTTAAATATTTACCGCATCCTGAAATTGTTCCTCCCGTTCCCACACCGGCTATAAAAATATCAATTTTTCCTTCCGTATCTTCCCAAATTTCACGTCCTGTTGTTTCATAATGGATTTTCGGGTTTGCAGGATTTGTAAATTGAGAAGGAATATAGCTGTTTTCAATTTCTCTTGATAATTCCTTCGCTTTTTCAATTGCACCTTTCATGCCGTATTTGCCTTCCGTTAATACCACCTGTGCACCAAATGCCTTAATCAGGTTTCTTCTTTCAACGCTCATTGTATCGGGCATGGTTAAAATTACTTTATAACCCAATGAAGCTCCGATTGCGGCAAGAGCTATACCCGTATTTCCGCTTGTAGGCTCAATTATCGTTGAATTTTCTTTTAAGATGCCTTTATTTTTTGCATCTTCTATCATTGCGTATGCAATTCTGTCTTTTGCGCTTCCTACCGGGTTAAAATATTCAAGTTTGGCAAGAAGTCTTGAATTTAAATTATATTCCCTTTCAATATTTTTCAATTCAACAAGAGGTGTTTTTCCGATTAGAGAGGTGATATTATCGTATATTTTCATAATTTTGCCTTTCCTTTTTTATTAATTATATAACAGATTTTATTTAATTTTACATAAAATAAAACCCCCGAAACCAGGGGGGTTGAATTGGTTTAATTTTCTCTTTTTGGTATTCGCATCGCATAAAACGACCTTATGACGAATACAAGAGCAATTATTAAAAATATTATACCCGTGATTTTGGAATATGTTCTGAAGTTTTCGCTGATTGCGATTTCCATTGCCAATAAACCAAACAAAGTGGTAAATTTAATAATCGGATTCATTGCAACCGAAGAGGTATCTTTAAAAGGATCTCCTACGGTATCGCCCACAACCGTTGCATCATGAAGCGCCGTACCTTTTTCTTCCAAATCAACTTCTACGATTTTTTTGGCATTATCCCAGCAACCCCCAGCATTTGCCATAAATACAGCTTGAAAAAGACCGAATACGGCAATTGCAATCAAATAACTTATGAAAAATGAAACAGAGAGGTTTTCGCTGTTTGGCGAGGATAAAAATGCAAGTGCAAGAGCGAATGAAAACAGTGCTACAAATATGTTGAACATACCTTTTTGGGCATATCTCGTACAAATTTTTACCACTTCTTTTGAATTTTCAAGGTTTGCTTTTTTATCGTCCGCTTCACCTAATTTAATGTGGTTTTTAATGTATTCTACCGCACTGTATGCCCCTGTTGTAACAGCTTGCATTGAAGCTCCGGAAAACCAATATATTACGGCACCGCCCGCAATGAAACCCAAAAGAGTATATGGATTTAACAGATTTAAAATGCTTTCGGGATTTATATGAAGTGTGTTTTGTATTACAAGAATTAAAGAAAATATCATTGTTGTTGCACCCACAACCGCAGTTCCGATAAGTACGGGTTTTGATGTTGCTTTGAATGTATTTCCCGCACCGTCATTTTCTTCAAGATATTTTTTTGCATTTTCAAAATCGGGTTTAAATCCGTATGCTTTTTCAATTTGTGCTTCAATATCGGGTTGTTCTTCAATCAAAGAAAGTTCATATACCGATTGTGCATTATCCGTAACAGGACCATAGCTGTCGACTGCAATAGTAACAGGACCCATTCCCAAAAAGCCGAATGCTACAAGACCAAAAGCAAATACGGAAGGATATATCATAATATCGTTAATGTATGTGCTTGCGCCGTATGCTAAACCCATTAACAATACTATTATTGCGCCAATCCAAAAGCCCGAAAAATTGCCTGATACAATTCCCGATAAAATTGTAAGAGAAGCTCCGCCTTCACGTGAAGCGGTTACAACTTCGTTAGTGTGTTTTGCTTTGGGGCTTGTAAATATTTTTGTGGCTTCGGGAATTAAAGCTGCGCCTAATGTTCCGCATGAGATAATAAGCGATAATACAAACCATAAATTACCGATAGCTCCCAAAAGCCACTTGCTTGTTATAAATGTCATTATGATTGATAAAATTGATGTTATCCAAACAAGGTTTGTCAGGGGATGTTCAAAATCAAATCTTTTATTTTTTGCTTCGCATTTTTTAGCGTAATTAATTGTTATAACATTATTAATCCAATACGCAACAATTGAAGTTACAATCATTAAAAAGCGCATTGTAAATATCCATGTTAATAATTCAATTCTGTATTCTTTAAATACGGCAAGCAGAATAAAACTTACAAGAGCAACACCGGTTACGCCGTAGGTTTCAAAACCGTCTGCCGAAGGCCCGATTGAATCTCCTGCGTTATCACCTGTACAATCTGCAATAACTCCGGGGTTTCTCGGGTCATCTTCTTTAATTCCGAACTGAATTTTCATTAAATCAGAGCCTATATCGGCAATTTTGGTAAAAATACCGCCCGCAACACGAAGTGCGGATGCGCCCAGGCTTTCGCCGATTGCAAAGCCGATAAAACATGCTCCCGCAAGTTCACCCGGAATAAACAATAAAATTACAAGCATTAAAATTAATTCAGTGCAAACCAATAATACACCTATGCTCATTCCTGCTCTTAAGGGTACATTTAAACAGTTAAAAGGTTTTGAGCGAAGTGCCAGAAATGATGTCCTTGCGTTTGCAAGAGTATTCATTCTGATGCCAAACCATGCCACAAAATATGAGCCTAAAATTCCTATTATTGACCATAAAAGAATTAATAACACGCTTTTAAAACCCATATGCTCCAATACCCCGAAATAATAACAGATAGATATTGCGATAAGGGCTTCTAAAACAATCAGGAATTTTCCCTGTTGTACAAGATATGTTTTACATGTTTCAAAAATTGTTGTTCCGACAGCTTCCATACAAGGATGAACTTTAATTTTTTTAATTCTTACAAATTCGATAAGTCCGAAAATAGCCCCCAATACTGCGGTTACAATACCTGCAAGAAGAATATTAAAGCTGAAGGGGCTTTCTTTGAAATTCGGTACAATAAGCGAAGCCTCGCTTGCAAATGTCGGAGCACATACCGCCAAAAGCGCCGATATGGCGAACATTTTCTTTAGCATCTTTTTCATTAAAAAATAATCCTCCATCAAAAAAATATTACTTTTGTATTAAGTATACTATTTCATTTCTTAAATATCACTCCCCCCAACATATTAAAATAATCAGATTTGTTTTATTATTAAGAAAAGGTTTTAAGCGGGCATGGAAAAAAGATATTATCCCATAAGCGAATATTTAAAAAAGACTTTTTCCAAAAAAGTATATAAAATAACTCTGGACGGCGGGTTTTACTGTCCCAACAGAGACGGCACAATTTCATCAGGCGGATGTATTTTTTGTGATGAAACAGGAAGCTATTCAAGGTGTAATAATTTAAAAACAATAAAAGAACAAATAATATTCAGCATGGATAAACTTCAAAAACAGTTTAAAGCCGAAGCTTTTATGGCTTATTTTCAATCTTTTTCAAATACTTATAAGCCTTATTCGGAATTAGAGAAAATTTACAAAAGCGTATTTTTTGATGAGAGAATAGTGAGCATCTCAATAGGGACGCGTCCTGATTGTGTTGATGATAAAAAGCTTGATTTAATCTCATCCTTAAAACATCCTTGGATTGAATACGGGCTTCAAAGTTCGCATGATGAGACTCTTAAATTAATCAATCGGGGACACGATTTTAATTGTTTTAAAAATGCGGTAATTGAAACAAAAAAAAGAAATATTAAAGTCTGTGCACATATAATTTTGGGCTTTCCGAACGAAAATAAAGCCATGATGCTGGACAGTGCAAAAAGGCTTGCCGAGCTTGATATAGACGGTATTAAAATTCATATGCTGACAATTTTAAGAGATTCTCCTCTTGCAAAAATATATCAAAAAGAGCCTTTTTATTTAATGAATATGGAGCAATACTGTGAAATTGTATGCGATATATTGGAAATATTGCCTAAAACAACAACAATTCAAAGAATAGCGGGAACCGGTTTCAGCGAAACAACTCTTGAGCCTCAATGGGTAAACCGCAGGTTTGAAATTTTAAATATGATAGATAAAATCCTTCTTCAAAGAAACAGTTTTCAAGGCAAAAATTATCTTAAACAAGCCATTCATTAGTTTCGACCGCCTTTTTTTCGCTTTTGCCGCTGAAAAGTTTTTCTAAAATAGTTTTTGTAAAATAGTCGCTTGATTTTAGAGGGTCTTTGATTTCTTTTCTTTTTTTAAGAGCTTCGACAATTTCGTTTTCGCTGACAGTGCCTGTAAGCACAACATCTTCAATCGGAATGTTTTGTGTCAGAATATATTCTATTGCGTGTTTTTTTTGTTCGTAAAGAGAGGATTTTTTTGCACTTTCACCAAACATTGAGTGGAATTTATATTTTTTTAATGTATCACAATCCAATACCGAAGGCTCGCAAAAGAGGATATTTTGGCTCCTTACTTTAATATTTTCTTCATCAATCCTTCTTGTGGGTATTTTAATTGCACAAATTGACGTATAGCGCTGTAAACTTCTTAAGCAAATTCTTAAAAGCAAAGCCTCTTGCAGAGTTCTTGCCCAATCCTGCCAGAGTTCATTATCTTTCCAATGTTTTAAAAAATTGGCTAATTCAACCGTGAAAATTCCTTTATCTTCGTTAAAATATGTACTTGAAAAGCCTTTAACAACACCTGTTTGTTTGATGTCTTCAAGACTTCTTCCGTCGGTAAAATGATAAAGATATCGGGGAATTTTGTGTTTTCCTGCTCTTTTGGGAGTTTGAGAAATATTTGTTTGAAGAGAATTAATCGCCATATTGGTTTAAAACTCCTCAAAAAAATTTTTTCCGACAAAAAACTCTTTTAAATTCAAAGATTTTATAATAAAATAACAAAATGGAAAAAATCTTTAACCTCAGTTTTAAAAAGAATGATATTGAAAAACTGCTTTTAAATCTTGATCAAAATCCGTATTCTCAAAAAAATAAGGATTTCAGATATACTTTATCATTAATATATGAATTAATTGAAGAAGAATTTGCGGATACTTTTGATACCAAAAATCCTATTTTAAGACAGACCGACATTAAATTTAACGGTAATGACGCAAGTTTTTTTATTACACCGCCATATAATTTTGATTACTATTTAAAGCAAAAAGGCTCTCTTTACCGCCTTCGCCCCCAGTATCAGGGAAGCGAGTACGGGTATAAAATAAATCCGGATATGTTTTTTGAATATTTTACGGGAGTGGATGAAAATCTTGATTTATCCGATTGCTCAAAAAATTACAAATTTTATTTTAATTTAATTCAATTTGTCAAAAAAACGGTTGAAAAGCTCAATTTCACTCCTGCGGTTAATTTCAGAAAAGATAGCTTCAGCATATTTTGGGAGCCGTATTTTAAAAATAAAGATTATACAAAAGCATATTGCGAAATTGTTGATAATGAATTTTTAGATGATAAAACCACAAAAAAATTAATCGAGAGATATCTTAACTATTTAATTTTTACATTTTTATCGGTTAAAAATTATCGTTTTAAAGACCTTAAAGCTGCATCATACCTTGTTAAAAATACTCTTCAAAAAAGAATGTTTAAAGGTAATGACTTAGCGGTTGATATTCAAAACTGGTTTGATGAAATGAGCCTCGGAAGCTATGATATCATCCCCGTCTTTAATATTGAACAATTAAGCGACGAAAAATTTCTGCTCAAAATTTTGGCTAAAAAGAAAACCGAAAATAAAATTATTCCACTTGAAGATCTGTCCGAAGAAGAAGCGGTTATAATTGAAAAACAGATAAATTGGGCAACAAAATATATTGAAGATTTGGAAGATGTTCAAATGGAGCTTGATTTATCGGGAGTTTATAAATTAATTACCCAAATAACATATTACTTATCTCAAGCCGGCATGGAGGTAAATCTTCCCGAAGGATTAAATAACGTTATAATTCCGCATGCTTCAATTAATGCAAAAATTAAAGCAAAAAGAATAGATGATGTTAAAGAACTTCTCCAAAACCCCGTAGGCTCGACCATATCTCTTGATGAAATAATGAATTTTAAAGTGGAAATTGCCCTTGGGGATGATGAAAAGATTTCAGCCGAAGAATTCAGAGAGCTTGCAGAAAATTCACAGGGGCTTATAAAATACAAAGAGAAATATATTTTAATTGATAAAGAAGAAACCGACAAGCTTTTAAAACGCCTTGAAAAATCTCCAAACTTCACGGTTAATAAAATGCAGCTTCTGCACAATGCCCTGTCAGGCAAAATTGATGAATATGATTTTGATTATGACGAAGCATTTGCCCGTGTGATTTCGGACTTTACGAAGGTTGAAGATATTTCGCTTCCTCAAAAATTAGAGGGAACTTTAAGAGCCTATCAGCAAATAGGCTTCAGATGGCTTTATACCAACATAGTTAAAGGTTTTGGCTGTTGTATTGCGGATGATATGGGGCTCGGTAAAACAATTCAGGTAATAAGCCTTATTTTAAAATTGAAAGAAGAAAATAAACTAAAAAAGCCGGTTATAGTTGTATGTCCGACAACATTAATGGGAAACTGGAAAAGGGAGCTGAATACTTTTTCTCCTTCTCTTAAAGTCCTTGTATATCACGGTTTTAACAGGGAATTTTCTCTCGATTGCGACGTTATTTTAACAACGTATGCAATTTTAAGAATTGATTCCGAAAAATTCCAAAAAACTCAATGGGATTTATTGGTAATTGATGAAGCTCAAAATATAAAAAATCCTACAACAAGCCAAACTCAAGCAATTAAGGCAATTAAATCTCAAATGAAGGTTGCAATGACGGGTACTCCCGTTGAAAACAGGCTTTCCGAATTGTGGTCAATTTTTGACTTTATAAACAAAGGATATTTAGGCTCTCTTAATGATTTTTCAAAAAATTATTCAATTCCCATCGAGCGCTTCAAGGAGCTTACAAGAGCGCAAAAACTTAAAAAAGCAATCAGCCCCTTTATGCTAAGACGTTTGAAAACAGATAAAACAATTATTTCAGACCTTCCCGAAAAAGTTGTGCTTGATGATTACTGCTATTTAACAAAAGCACAGGTTGCCCTCTATGAGCGCATCTTAAAAGAATCCATGAATAATATCACAAAATCCGACAGCAAAATGGGCAGACGAGGGGCAATATTTAAGCTTATTACAAATTTAAAACAGGTTTGCAATCATCCTTATCATTATCTTAAATACGGCGATATGTCGGCAAATGCTTCCGGAAAAACCCAAAAGCTTATTGATATATTAAAAAATATCACAGATAATGACGAAAAAGTGCTTGTTTTCACCCAATATAAGGAAATGGGCTCGATTTTGGAAAATATCATTGCGGAAGAATTTAATCAAAATCCCCTGTTTTTCCATGGCAGCTTAAATGTTAAACAAAGAGAAGAAACAATCAAAGCTTTTCAAGAGGATTTAGAGCAGAAAATCATGATACTTTCTCTTAAAGCCGGAGGTTTGGGGCTTAATTTAACGAGTGCATCAAACGTAATACACTATGACCTTTGGTGGAATCCTGCCGTTGAAGATCAGGCCACAGACAGAACATATCGTATCGGACAGGATAAAAACGTTATGATACACAGGTTTATAACCCTTTCTACTTTTGAAGAAAAAATTGATAAAATTATAAAAGACAAAAGAGAGCTTGCAAATGCCGCTGTTTTTGAAGGAGAGAAAACAATTACCGAATTGTCGGATGATGAAATATATGAAATATTTTCTCTTGCTTAAAGAAGCTTGTCTACTTCGGCTTTTATAATATTATGGATTTCTTCTTTGGGTTTTGTGCCGTCAAGTTCAATAAAACCGTATTCTTTTTTCAATTTTCCGTATTCTTCAAGACATCTTTTTTGATATATTTCAAAACTGTTATAAGTATCTACGCTCAGTCCTATATCTCGTCCCGATTCAAAGTAGTCTAAAACGCCGTTCTTTGCAATTAATCTTTTAATTAAAATATCCGGCGGAACATTTAAATAAAATACTAAATCAGGCTTCGGAGCAAAACTGTATAAACTTTTTACCCAATTAATATCATGACCTCTCACGGAATCACGAACAAAAGCGGTATAGATGTATCTGTCCATTAAAACAACAAAACCCGCTTTTAGTGCCGGAATAATTTCGTTTTCAAGTCTGTCGGTATAGTCTGCTGCGTAAAGAAGAGAAAAAGTCGTTGTGTTCAGGAGATTTCTTTCTTTGGCATCATTTATCACGCCCGAAATTAATCTTGACGTTTTCCATTCGGAAACGGCAACGCCGTATCCTTTATATTTTATATATTCGTCTAAAAGGTTAACCTGTGTTGATTTTCCCGAGCCGTCAGTTCCTTCTATAACTATTAAAAGTCCTTCTCCGTTTTGGTTTTTTTTAATTTCCATATTTATCCTTCAATGTGTATCCCTCTTTTATTAAGCAATTCGGATACATTTTTTCTAATAAATTCTTGTTTTTGACGAATTGTCTGCATGGCATCAATTTTAATCAGACCAAATTCGTCCGTCATTTTTTTATATTGTTCAACAATCCTGTTTTGAAAGAGAACATAACTTTTGTACGGATTATTGGATAACTTCATATCCATGCCGGCTTCATAAAAGCCCGGCTGGCGATTTGAGCAAATGCGCTCAAGGCTGTCTTTGGGACTTACATCAAAGTAAAAAGTCATATCGGGTTTAATTGCAAATCCATACATATTTCTAACCCATTCAGGGTCAACATCACGTGCTACATCACGGGCAAATGCCGTATATACATATCTGTCCGCCAAAACAACAAAACCCGCTTTAAGCGCCGGTTTAATAGTCCTTTCAAGCCTGTCTGCAAAGTCAACTGCGTGCAAAAGAGAAAACGTTCTTCCAGACAATAAGTTTTTCTTTTTCGCTTTTTTTGTAGTTTTTGATATTAATTCCGAAGAATTCCACTGGGTTAAAACAACGTCAATTCCTTTTTGTTTTAAAAAGCTGTGTAACAGTTCAATCTGTGTTGATTTGCCTGAGCCGTCAATTCCTTCTACACAAATTAACACCCCCTGATAGCTATGTTTTTTTGAAAATCTTAACATTTCTTACCTTGTTTTTTGCTGTGCATATAATATATTAATAATAGAATATATAATGAGAAATGTATAGAGGAATTATGATAATTAATTTAATAAAAAAATCATACGGAACAATCATGGAAAACCCGGCAATAATGCTTTTCTTTGTGCTGTTTTTAATGGTTTTTAATTATCTTGCATCTTGGGTTTTATTGGTTAACAGTAAAAATATTGCAATAATATTAATTGTATGTATGTTTTTATGCTGCTGTGCATTTTTTTCCGGCTGGCTTCAGGTTATAAAAGAAAGCCATGAAAAAGATAAATTTAAAGAAAAAAACATGGGCTCAATTTTTTTGGAAGGGGTCGGTAAAAATATAACTTCAATAATAATAGGTGTTTTATT
This sequence comes from Candidatus Gastranaerophilales bacterium, assembly GCA_947589425.1. Classification (GTDB taxonomy): domain Bacteria; phylum Cyanobacteriota; class Vampirovibrionia; order Gastranaerophilales; family Gastranaerophilaceae; genus RUG14156. Next base: position 153,311 of record CANQAV010000002.1, read on the forward strand.
GTACTCTGTCATTTCATTTTTAGTTGCTTTTTTATCAAGCGAGATTGCGCAAACGATTTTTGGAAGTCTTGATGATATAGTTAAAGGATTTTTATCTGCATCTGCTCAGAATATAACTTTTAACCAATATTTCAACAATCTTTCCCTTGATGACAAATATATTGTTTATTCTTGGCAAATCAGTATTTTGTTGGGATTGGCATTAATGAACTTTATATTTTTGTTTTATTTTCCGGCAATTTTGGACGAAAAAAAATATAATTCCTTTTTAAAACCTTTTGTTGCAATAAAAAATATGTTTTGTTTTTTGTTCAAAAATTTTTTCGGGATTTTGGGTTTTTATATTTTAATTAACCTTTTTTATTTCGCCTTGATTGTCTTAAGGGCTTTAATGGGTGCAAATATTCTTTTGTCAATGATTTTCTTCTTTATTTATATTTGTTTTCTGTCTTTTGTTATTATGCTAATATTTAACTACTATGAAGAAAAAAATAGTTGTAATAACGGGTCCGACGGCATCGGGTAAGACGAGCGCCTCAATAAGTCTTGCAAAAGAGATTGATGCTTCAATAATTTGCGCCGATTCAAGGATTGTATACAGGGGACTTGATATAGTAAGTGCGAAGCCTGCAACTTCCGAAAGAGAAGGAATTAAACATTATTTAATTGATATATTAGAGCCCCTAAGCGAGTTTTCGGCGGGTGATTTTGTAAAATATGCGGATGAAATCATTAATAATACCGATAAAAATATAATTATCTCGGGCGGAAGCTGGTTTTATATAAAAAGCCTGCTTGATGATTATGAGCTTATAAAAAGTTCTTCCGACAAAAAATTAAGAGAAGAATTGGAAAAATTAAATGCTTCGGAGCTTTGGGAAAAATTAAAATCTATTGATGAAAAAAGAGCAAATCAAATTCATCCGAATAACAAAGAAAAAGTCATACGCTCAATTGAAATGTGCCTTGAGCTTAAAATGCCCGTGAGCGAATATAAAAGAAAACCAAACAAAAAATATGATGCAAAATGGTATATGTTTGATTTTGAACGGGATGTTTTATATGAAAGGATTAACGAAAGAGTAGATTTAATGATTAAAGTTGGTCTTTATGACGAGTGGAAAAAAAACAGTTTGCTATATCCCCATTCAAAAATTTTATATAATACAATAGGATATAAAGAATTTTTTGAACTTGAAGAAGGAAAATATAAAACATTTGATGAAGCTGTTGATAAAATAAAACAACACACAAGAAATTTTGCAAAAAGACAGCTTACTTATTTTAAAAGCAACAAAGAAATCAAAAAAATAAAAGATTATAAAGAAATTTTAAGGGATTTGAAGATATGAAAAAGTTAACCGTTTTATTTATATTTTTACTTTTTTTATGCGCTTTTGCGCAGGATGAAGTCGTACAGGGCAGTATAAAATATAATGAAGCAACCGCAAAAATTGAAGCATTTAAAAATGTTGAGAAAAAAATTGATATGCATAAATTCAAAGATTATTTTACGGATAAAAACAGAAAGCAAAATCTTGAACTTATGAAAAATGATATATTTCAAATTGAGACAAGAAGCCTTTTTCCTTTTTATGTGAAAGATGCGATTATTGCTTATGCAATTGTATATTCATCAGACAGCCGATACACTTTTTATTATAACTATATAGGCAAATTGATGAAAATTGAAATACTTGAAGATGATATTTCAAAAAAGCGCACATTCGGATATTCAAGATTTGGTAATTTAATAAGCGTGTCCTTTGAAGCAGGGGACAATGAACAGTTTGTATACAATGAAAAAGGAAAATTGATTGCACATTGGCTTGATGATACATTGGTTTCCGAAAATAATAAAGATACAAGATTCTTCAAAATTACCCGTTCAAAATAAATAAGGTCAAGCAGGTAAATACTTGACCTTGAAAATAGTTGAATTAACCGATTTTCTCAATTAATCCGCTCCTTCGACCGAAATTGGGTCAAATCCCAATGTCTTTACAATGTGGTTTAGTTCCGCTTCTTCAAGTGTTGCCAATTCCTCTATTTCAAATTCTTCCACGAAGGCAAGAATTTCATCCTGACTCATTGAAAAAATAGGCGAAACATATCCTTTTTCGGATGATGATATCAATTCAAGTTCTTTGATATCAGTCTTCAAAGGAGCCTTGACTTCTTTTTGAGAAGACTTTAAAATTTCTTCTCTCAGAATTTGGGCAAGCCTTGTTTCTTCAGATGTCAGTTTTTTCCTTTCCATTGTTAACACACCTTTCTTACTATGTTTATCGGCAGGTGCATATAAAAATTTAGAATTTATAACATCTTTTTTACAAAACTTTACAAATTATTCCATGCCTATATAATTTTTAAGATTAACCGAAAGATTTTTATTTCGGCAAAGTTTCTTTAATTTTGCTATTGCACGGGTTTCGATTTGTCTTATTCTTTCTCTTGAAACTCCGTAGCGGGAGCCTATTTCATCAAGAGTTTTTTTCTGACCGTTGTTATCAAGCCCGTATCTCATGATTAAAACGTCTTTTTCTTTTGGATTTAGCTGATTGAGCATTTTTTGAACATCTTCAAGCAGATTTTCCTGGGTAACTTTTGTATCTGGAGTTGCGTGGGTATCATCCACAATAAAATCCGCAATTTTTGAAGTTTCGTCTTTTTGGTTTGCAGGTGTTTCAATTGATATTGTGCTTTGAGAGCTTTTCATTAATTGAACGAGCTTGTTGGGGGGCATGTCGACCCTTTTTGCAATTTCTTCTTTTGTGGGAACTCTGTTTAGTTCGGTTGAAAGCTCAATTGTTGCTCTTTTGATTTTTGACAGAGTTTCAATCATATGAACCGGAAGCCTTATCATTCTTGATTTGTCGGCTATCCCTCTTGTAATTGCCTGCTGTATCCACCATGTTGCATAGGTTGAAAATTTATATCCTTTTGAATAGTCAAATTTTTCCGCCGCTTTCATAAGTCCGAGATTTCCTTCCTGAATTAAATCAAGGAAGGAGAGCCCTCTTCCTATATATTTTTTTGCGATTGATACAACAAGTCTTAAATTTGCATTGATTAAAATTTCACGTGCTTTTTGAGAGTGATTTTCTTTTATCTGGCGGGCAACTTCAAGTTCGTCTTCAAAGCTTAAAAGGGGGATTTTTCCTATTTGCTGAAGGTAAATTTTAACCGAATCATCCGCAACTATTGATTTATAATCTTCTGTTTGTTTTTGTTCGTCTTGTTCATTATCTTCACTTTGCGAAGCTATATCGTTTTCAATTGCTAAAAGAGTATCGTCATCTATATCGTCATATAAAAAATCGCTATTGAAATTTTTATCCTCAATATTCTGTTTCATTTTTTTCTCCCGCAATATGGCTATTATACATCATTTTGCGATTTTAGTAAAAATTGATTTCACTTTTTTGTCTTAATTTGCCTTAGAGCCTCATACATAATAATTGCAGATGCTAAAGATACATTTAAAGATTCAAAATTGCTTTCAATTTTTACGGTAAAATCCGCTTTGTTTAAAATTGTTTTGGATATGCCCGAGCCTTCGGAGCCCATAACAAGGGCAAAATTCATATCCGTGTAATCAATTTCATAATAATTATCTTTAGCTTGCATTTGTGTAGCAATTACCCAGAAGTCGTTTTTTTTCAATAAATCAATACCCGCTGACAGGCTAGTTGTTTTTATAATCGGAATATGATTTATTGCACCGGATGAAATTTTCTCAACCGTTGAATTAACGGGACAGCTTCTGTGATTTGAGAGCATGATTCCGTCAAAACCTGCGCAAACCGCTGTTCTGATTATAGCGCCGAGGTTATGGGGGTCATTAATCGAATCAAGTATTATAAGTTTTTTATATCCTTCTTTTTTAATATTTAAAAAATCATCAAGTTCAATATATTCAACGGGTGAAACAGAAGCAATTACACCTTGAAAATTAACATCATTATCAAAATGTTCTTTGAATTTTTGTAAACTTGTTTTTTGAATTATGATTTTGTTCAAATTGGCGCAATCAATGATTTTCTTAAGTTTGTTATCATATGAAATATTATTTTGAATGTAAATTTTGTTAATTCTTTTCGGATTGTTAAGAATTGCTTCAAGGGTTGGATTTTTTCCGTAAATTAAGGTATTGTTTTCTTTTGCATCCATTTTTGTCACCTATATAATGTATATTATTGTAAAGAAGTACTACCATTTTATTTTATTATTGTATTATAAAATAAAAGAGTACATGAATATTAAAAATAGAATTTTATAGAGAGATGTTAAATTTTTTACCTTCAACAAACAAAGATAAGATTGTCGGAATTGCGGTAACTCCCGGTATTGGTTTGGAAGTGGTTGTTTTAAATTCCGCAAAACGAATCATTGAAAGCTATGGAAGAAGGGAACTTGATTATAATTTCCCCGGAAGAAACATTAAAGATTACGGTCAGTTCAAAATTGCAATGAAAGAATTGATGGATGAATTAAAAATCCCTCAAAAATCTCTTTGCTATGTAGTTTTACCTAATGTATATTTTGATTTTATTTATATGCCTGCTTCTTCACCAATTGATGAAGTTAAAACGGCAATAGTATCAAAAGCAGAAGATAATTATACTTTCCAAAAACAGGGAAGCGACCCTATATCAGGCTGGTGCGAAGTTATTAATGACGGCGGCGCCGAAATGAAAAAATACGCTTTTTCATCATTTAGAAGAAATGATGTTGATAGCTTAAAAATTTCAATAAATGAATTGGGTCTTAAACTTGCGGGCTTGGAAACATCTTACAGTGCTTCTTTAAGAGGTTTGTATTGTGCGGGTCTTGTGGATGACGTTGTTGAGGAACAAGCGCCCTGGACGGTTATGCTTGTTAACACAAACAGCTTTACGTTGTTCCAGATGCAGGGCGGGGCTTTTGTTGATTACAGCGATGTGCCTCTTGCAATTAAATCCTTCTCTCCCAAAGAAGCTTATCAGGCAATAGTTTCAAATGCGACCCAATTGCTTCAAAATTATACCACTTCAAGATTATATATAATAAGCCAAACGGATGAAATCAGCTCCGAAGTACTTAAAAAGCAATTAAATATAGGTGTTGATACCGTTGCTATTGATTCAAACAAATATTCAAAAGCACCTTTACTTGAAGTTATGTCTACTTCAGACTTTAACGTTGCAAATTCTCTTACCGTTACATCATTAGGTGCTGCAAATCCGAGATCGGCTTTCAAATTTGTTTTAAATTCTTTACAAGATGATCCGGATGCCGGATTTGGTGCATATTTTTCAACACATATGTTCGGTAAGCAGATTGAGATAACTTCCTCTCTTGTGCAGCAAACCTGCTTTACGTTAGCTTTTATTTTTGCTGTAATTTTTGGTGCAATCGGCGGTATTTCAATATTGGCGGATAACGGTTTCAAAGAGAAAATTTCAAATGCAGACAGTCAAATACAAGCTCTTAATCGACAAATTGATGAAATGCAAAAAGTTGATGAAAAGCAAGAAGTTGATATGACTGCTCTTATAGATTATGTTGAAAAAAATAACATTTCGGCACTTACTTTATATGATTCAATATCAAGCGATATACCGAAAAATATTTGGTTGACAAAATATTACAGTAAAGACGGCAACAGAATTGCAATCCAAGGCATTGCGCAAAATATTGTTGATGTTTACGAATATTATAAAAATTTAAAAGTTGCTTCTCCCCAAACAGATATAAAATTAACGGAGTTAAAAGTTATAACGGAAAATACCAATATTCCGGAAAAACGTTATCTGTCAGGCGGTTTTTCAGAAACTCCCGGCGGCGAAAGATTGTACAGTTTTGAAATTTCAAATACATCAATACAGCAAGTTCAGCCTATAGGCTCTCAAAATGTTAATGAAACGGATATTATTATACGACCCAGCGGCGGCGGACAGAATGAACAAACTGACTCTCAAGCCCAACAAATGATAGATCAAACATCAAAACAAATGAAACCTGCGGGATAGGAAAAAATGGATAAGTTAATAAAAGAAAATCTTGTATATTTAATTTTGGTCATAGCTGCACTTGGTATTGGCATTTATTGGGATGTTAAACAAGGAAAAACGGCTCTTGAAAACTATAACATATCTGTTCAAAAGAATGATGAACTTAAAACAAAAGAACAAAAATTAAATCAGCTCAAAGAACAGAAAAGACAAGAAGAGGAAATGGAGAAGAGAGAAAACACAGGCTCGGGTAAACTAATACTTGAAGTATTGGGTGAGCAATTCAGTCCCGAAGCTTCTTTTGGCCCATTGTTTGAATTTGTTCTTGCAAACATAACAAACAGCGGTGTTAAAATTCGCTCAATTGACTATAATTATTCCCCTGCAGACGATATGATATATTCTTCAAATGCGCCGGGTTACAATGTATGTGAATTATTATTTACAACTATAGGTACCTATTCGCAATTCCAGAATTTATTTAAAAACATAGTTAAAAATAAATATTTAACAAGCGTTAATGAAATTTATATAGAGCCCTATGAGCCTGATAAAACCTTGCTGATTGCAAGACTTAAAATAAGACTTTACACTAAATCAATTTAACTTATGAAAACCGTTCAAAGAACGGTTTTTGTATATATAATTGAATTAAATATAAATTGTTGTATAATTAAATTTATCTGTTTAAAAAGGATGAATTTATGGCAAAAGCTTACAGAGCAAAGTGGATAATCCCGTCTGACGGCAATGTTTATGAAGATTGCGCTCTTATTGTCGACGAAGGGAAAGTGCAGGAGATAATTAAACAAAGCGATTTGGTTGAAGAAAACTACACCCATGTCAGGGATTTTGCAAATTCCGTTATAACTCCGGGGTTTGTTAATCTTCATAATCATCTTCAATACAGTGAGCTCTGCTATAATAAAACAAGCCTTAAAAGAAGACTAAAAAGGCTTTATACCGTATTTAAAAAACATTACTTTTTAGCGGGCATTTCAAAAAAATCTTTTATTTACCGCCTTGCAAATCTTTTGTCTGATTATTTCTGTATGACAAAAGAAGAAAAAATAGCTTCTTTCAAAAAAGGCATTGAATTAAGCCTTCTGAACGGTACAACGGCAGTTGTGCAGTTGTCTAAAGAGAGTAAATTTTTTGAATTATTAAATGAAACCCCTCTTAAAACATATCTGTTTTTTGAGCTTTTTTCAGATTCCGTTAAAACAAGCAAAGAAGAATTTCGCTCCATCAGAAAGAAGATAGAAAAATTAAAAAACCAAAAATCCCAAAATACTTTCATAGGGATTGCTCCTCATAGTGTGTGCTGTGTTCATAAAAGACTTTTTAAAATCCTTGTTAAATATTGTAAGAAACATAATATTTTGCTTACAATAAGGCTTGCCGAATCAAAAGAAGAAATTAACTGGCTTGAGCATGGTTTTTCGGATGTTGACCTTTTAAACGAATTTACGGGTCAGAAAAAGTTTGAGCCTTTGGCTTTGGAATTATCTCCCGCAAAATATTTAGAAGAATTGGGAGTGTTGTCCAAACAGCTTTTAATTTCTTACGGCAACTATTTATCCGAAGAAGATTTAAAGCTTTTAAAAGAACACAAAGTATCTCTTGCATATTGCCCCAGAATAAGCGATGCTCTGCACGATAAAAAGCTTTCTTTTGAAACGGTACTTGAATATTTCCCTAATCGTTTCGGCTTTGGAGTTAATTCCCTTGCTTTTAATTCGGACCTATCTCTTTTAAACGAATTAAAATATGTAAATAACGGCAGGCTGGATGTTGTTGAAGCGCTGAGATATCTTACAATTGTTCCTGCTAAAATTCTTCGTTTAAACAATATTACAGGAAGCCTTGAAGCGGATAAAGATGCTGATTTTAATGTGTTTAAGCTTGAAGAAGGGGAAGATTACAACGCTCTTTTAAATAAGGAAAGACCGGATAATGTCTATATTATGGGAAGACGTGTTGTAAAAAGAGGGGAATTGAATATTAAAAGCTGAAAAGATGAAGCTTCCCATGCTCATCAGAGCCTCCCGTTTGAACTAAATCAAGTTCTTTTGCAATCTTCAACGGCAGTTTTCTTGAGCTGAATTTAATAATTCCTCTAAATCTGTCATAGGGGTAATATGTTTCAATGCCGTCTAAGCCAAGGTTTTTTAAGTTATGAACAAAATTTTTAAGGCTTATTACATTACAGCAGCAGGGATGCGCCAATATTGCAATTCCTTTTGCTTTATGTATTGCATCAATTACAGCCTTCGGATGCCTTGATTTTAAAAGCCTTATAAAATCATTTTTTTGTTCCCGTTCATTTTTTGCGCAAAGCGAATTAAGCTCTTCGTTTTCAATATCAATCCCGTAGCCTAAGATATGAAGAAGGGACATTTTATAAAAACAATCAAACTCAACTCCTTTAATTAAAATATTATCATCTTTATATTTTGAATTTTTATACCCTCTAACCGTGTTGTGGTCTGTGATTGAAATATATTTCATCTTAAGGTTTTTTGCCTGCTCAACTAAAGCATCAAAATTTTCAACTCCGTCCGAGCAATTTGAATGAATATGAAGATTAACAGTATTATAAAAGTCCTTTTCTTCAAAACTTTTAATTAAGCTTTTAATATCCATAAAAAAAGTATAATCTAAAAATGTTTAAAACATATAACAATTTGCAAAAATGCTTCTTTACGTTTATTATATAATAAATTGATATCAAACAAGGAACTAATATGTTATCCGATTCGAGTATCGATATATCAGACAGTGAAAATACGATTGAAGCAACTAAAGACACAAAAACGAGGATAGATAATACAAAATTTAAAGCAGTGCTCAGAGCTTTTTTGGCAAATATCGGAATTGCTCTTGTTAAGCTTATATGTTTTTTGGTTTCATACAGTTCGGCAATGCTGGCGGAAGCTATTCACAGCGGTGTTGATTCGTTTAACAGTATTTGCCTTATGGTCGGAATTAAAAGAGGCTCTCGTCCTGCCGACAGTGAACACCCCTTTGGTTATGGCTTAGAAGCCAATATATGGGCGATGTTTGCTTCTCTTTTAATGCTTGCGGGTACTTTTGTCGCTATATATCATGGTTTTAATAAACTTGTTAACAGCGAAGGAATTGATGAACTTTTAAAAAATTATAACTATATAGCATTGGCTCTTTTGATAAGCATGTGTTTTGAAGGCTGGGCGGTATCAAGCGCTACCAGTGCAGTTTTGGAAGAAGCAATGGTGGTTGAAAAAAATCCGATTAAAAGATTTTTCCTCTCAATCCGCTATATAAGAAAAACAAATTCCCCCACAACAAAATTTGTCTGGTATGAAGATACATCCGCATTTATTGGTGTTGTTGTGGCTTTGGTATCATTAACCGTTTCAAAATTTATAATGCCTTATGATTTGGCATATATCCCCGATGCTGTTGCATCAATAATAATCGGCGGAATTTTGTTCTGCCTTGCAATATATTTAATCAGAAACAACGTCAGCTCTCTCACCGTTCAATCGGCAGAGCCCCGTGTTGAAGAAATAATCAGAAATGTTGCGGGTACAATTCACGGCATTACAAAAGTGACCGACTTAAAAACAATGGATTTAGGGACTTCGGGTCTTGTTATTAATATGACAATTGAAGTTGCTCCCGAAACCCAGATGAAAGATGCCGATGATATTGCTCAAATGCTTGAGCGCAAGATTAAAAAATATGTAAAAAACGTAAATGATGTGACAATTGAGCTTGAAGCGCATGATGTTGAAGATAACTGGGAAGAAAAATTTGAAAAAATAATCAAAGAAGGAAAAACAATCGGCGCTATTGATTCTCATGAAGCTTCAATGCTGTCTAATTTCTTTTCATTTGCAAATACGGTTGTAAAAGAAATTATGGTGCCCAGAGTGGACATTATTTTTGTCGATTCTCGCAGTACAATCTATGAGCTTGCCGATATAATAATTAATTCAGGACACACAAGAATACCCGTTTATGAAGATAATACCGACAACATCATAGGGATAATTAATGCGAAAGATGTTTTGAAGGTAATTAAAAATAACAACATTGATGAGAACTTTTCAATTAAAACTCTTGTAAGAGATATTTTAATTGTTCCCGAAAACAAGTTTATAAGCGACCTTTTATCTGATTTTACATCTTCCAAAAATCAAATTGCGGTTGTTGTCGGAGAACACGGCGGTATTGAAGGGCTTGTTACAATTGAAGATATTTTGGAAGAAATTGTGGGTGAAATTTATGATGAATTTGATAAAATTGAAACACCCGAAATTTTAAGATTGGATGATTATACCCTTAGCGTTTCTTCAAAAACAAGCATTGAGGACTTGAACGAAAAGTACGATCAAGATATCCCAAATGAGGATTTTCAGACAATAGGCGGATATGTGTTCGGTCTTTTGGGCAGAGAGCCCGAAATCGGTGATGTTGTTGAAGATAAAAATATAACATATACAATTTTGGCGCTTGACGGTATTAAAATTACAAGAATAAAAATGGTAAAAAATACTCCCTTTATTGAAGCAGGGGAGAAAGAAGAGCAAAACTTGAAGGAGCAGGAATGAAATTAACGGTTTTAGGGCCGGGCTGCTGGGGGCTTACCAGTGCAAAGCTGTTAAATAATAATTTTGATGAAATTTGTGTCTGGGGAAGAAAAGAAGATTTAACCCCGATGCTCTTAAATGAAAAAAGAATTGAAAAACCTTTAAAAATTGAGCTTGATAAAAAAGTTGAAATAACTTCAGACCTTAAAATTGCGCTTGAAGGTGCGGATATTATTCTTCTTGTTGTTGCAACTTCGGGAATAAGACCCGTTTGCGAGCAGATTAAAAAAATAGGTCTGAAAAAAGAACAAATTTTGGTAAATCTGTCAAAAGGTATTGAACTTCCTTCTCTTAAAAGAATGTCCGAAGTTGTTCTTGAAATTTTGCCGGATATTAATTTTGCCGTTTTATCGGGCCCTACTTTAGCTCGTGAAATTATTGAAGGGCATCCTACTTTGGCTGTTATTTCATCAAATGATATGGAAGTTGCAAAACGGGCGCAACAATTATTGAATGTTAAATCTTTATTCAGATTATATACAAACCCCGATATGATTGGGGTTGAGCTTGGCGGAAGCTTGAAAAACGTTATTGCAATTGCATCGGGCTTTGCTTCTTCCATGGGGCTGGGTGATAATTTAAGAGGCTCTCTTTTAACAAGGGGCATGGCGGAAATGGTGAGAGTTGGCACGGCACTTGGTGCTAAAAGCCAGACATTATACGGTTTATCGGGCATGGGCGATTTGATAGCAACGGCATCAAGCCCGTATTCAAGAAATTTTACCGTAGGCTCTTTAATTGCAAAAGGTAAAAAAATAGACGACATTTTAGCGGAGCTGGGCTCTGTTGCGGAAGGTGTCAAAACTTCAAAAGCGCTTTGCGAGCTTGCAAAAAAATTAAATATAGATGTGCCGGTATCTTCTGCTATATATGAAGCGGTTTATACCGATATAACCCCGAAAGAAATACTTGATAAATTGATGAACAGGAAATTGAAAGAAGAAGATTAATGAAAAAGATTTTTATTGCCTTAATGTTATTTTTAAGTGCTTTTGCGCTTGCAGATTACAGTTTTACAAAAGACGGAAGAAATATAAAATTTGCGGATGATGAATTAAAATTTTATGAAGGCGATATTGTGCTTAATGAAAATCAGGTGAAGGAAATGTTTAAAGATTATGAAATTATAAAAATATCCCGATTTGATAAAAATAAAAAATATGAAATTAAAAATTCGCCTTTTAAGTCAAGAAAAATTCTTTTATTTAACGATACAAACAGAACTTTTCACGGCTTTGAAATTTATCCGATAAGCTCAAGAGATATGTTTGAAGGCAAATACGGCGCAATTAAATCTTTAATTACAATTTACGGAAAGAAAAATACCCGCTTAAAACACGAAGGCGGAGACGAATTTGAAATTGTCGTTAAATAATTAAAATAAGATTAATTTTAGAAAAATTTTAAAAAATCCTTATAAAATGTAAATATAAGAAAGGGTTTTTTATGTTCGACAATTTGACAAATTCGGCTCAAGAATTAATGTATAAAGCTCAGGCTGTTTCACTTGAAAACCATAATACCATGATTGAGCCTGTTCATTTTTTATATATTATGGCAAATTCAGATATTGAATCTGCCGCATTATTGATGAGTGAATTAAAATTAAACACAAGCCTTTTTTTGCACGATATAACAAATGCGCTCAATAATGTTCCTAAAGTTCAGGATATACAAGATAAAACATATTTAAGTAAAAATTCTCTTTCTTTGCTTGAAAAAGCAGCTCAAAAGGCTAAAGAATTAAAAGACAAGTATGTATCAATTGAACACATACTGCTTGCTTTAATTGAGGTCGATGATGCTGATATTAAAAGAATAGTTGAAAAGTATCAGCTTACAAATTCAAAAATTCTTAATGCCATGAAAAATATGAGAGGTGATAAAACTGTGGATACAAAAAATGCTGATGAAGATTATAAAATTATAGAAAAATTTTCAATAGATTTAACCCGTCTTGCCCGTGACGGTAAATTAGACCCCGTTATCGGAAGAGATGAAGAAATAAGAAGAATTATTCAGGTATTAAACAGAAGGACAAAAAATAACCCCTGTTTAATCGGCGAGGCAGGTGTCGGAAAAACCGCAATTGTAGAAGGCTTGGCCCAAAGAATTATAAGAGGGGACGTGCCTGAAAGTCTTAAAGATACAACTTTGATTTCGCTTGATATGGGCGCTTTAATTGCAGGTGCAAAATATAGAGGCGAATTTGAAGAAAGATTGAAAAAAGTTTTAAAAGAGGTTGAAAAATCAGACGGTCAAATAATTATGTTTATTGATGAACTCCATACCGTAGTGGGCGCAGGGGGCGCCGAGGGTACTGCGGATGCGGGCAACCTTTTAAAACCGATGCTCGCTCGTGGTGCAATGAGGGTTTTGGGAGCTACAACGGTCAACGAATATCGAAAATATATTGAAAAAGACCCTGCGCTTGAGCGTCGTTTCCAGCCGATTTTGGTGGATGAGCCTACCGTTGATGATACAATTTCAATTTTAAGAGGTTTAAAAGATAAATATGAAGTACACCACGGAATAAGAATTAAAGATTCCGCTCTTGTTGCTGCGGCAAAATTATCCCAAAGATATATAACCGACAGATTTCTTCCCGATAAGGCAATTGACCTTGTTGATGAAGCATCTTCCGCAGTAAGAATTGAAATTGATTCAATGCCCGAAGAACTTGATAAGCTTGAGCGTCAAAAATTACAGCTTCAAATTGAACTTCAATCCCTAAAGGATGATAACGACGAAGAAAAAATTAAAAATGTCGAAGCTCTTTTAAATGATGTTAATTCAAAAGCTGAAGTTTTGAAAACGCAATGGGAAAAAGAAAAATCTTCAATTAAAGGGGAAGCTTCAATTAAAACCGAAATAGAAGAAGTTAAACACCAAATTGAAAAAGCCCAAAGAGATTATAACCTTGAACTTGCCGCAAAATTACAATACGGCAGACTGCCCGAGCTTGAAAACCAATTGAAAGAATGTAAAAATAACGAACACAAAGGCGCTCTTTTAAAAGAAGAAATTGATGAAGAAGACATTGCTCAAATTATATCAAAATGGACAGGAGTTCCGGTTTCAAAACTTGTTGAAGAAGAAAGCCAAAAACTTCTTGATATGGAAAAAGTTCTTCATACTCAAGTAATCGGTCAAGATGAAGCGGTTGAAGTTATATCAGATTCGATAAGACGTGCAAGAAGCGGACTTTCCGACCCTAAAAGACCGATTGGAACATTTTTGTTTTTGGGTCCTACAGGGGTTGGTAAAACCGAACTAGCTAAAGCCTTAGCCAAATTTATGTTTTTGGATGAAGAAAGTCTTATCAGAATTGATATGTCAGAATACATGGAAAAACATTCTGTTGCAAGGCTTATAGGCGCACCTCCGGGATATGTCGGATATGATGAAGGAGGACAGCTCACCTCTGCCGTTCGCAAAAAACCCTATTCCGTTATTCTTTTTGATGAAATCGAAAAAGCACATCCCGATGTATTTAACATCATGCTTCAAATGTTTGATGACGGCAGATTGACGGATTCAAAAGGAAGAACGGTAGATTTTAAAAATACCATTATAATTTTAACATCTAACATAGGCTCAAACATTATCCTGGATAATGCCCTGAAAGGTATGATGAATCCGACTAATAAAGAACAAGTTAAAGAAGAAATTACTCAAAAGTTAAGAGAATACTTTAAGCCCGAATTTTTAAACAGGATTGATGAAACAATATTCTTTGATGCTCTTACTTTGGATAATCTTTCTCATATTGTTGATATTCAGGTTGAATACCTGCGTGAATTATTAAAAGAAAGAAAAATTGAGCTTGTAATTACAAAAGATGCGAAAGAACACCTTGCGCTTCAAGGATATAATCCTATGTACGGGGCAAGACCTCTTAAGCGCACAATAAGACAGCTCATTGAAAATCCTTTATCAAAAGCACTTTTAAAAGGTGATTTTAAAGACGGAGATAAAATTGAAATAGATTATCAAAATGAGGAAATTGAATTTAAAAAAGTCTAAGACAGATAAAAAAGCATTAAAAAAAGCGGGTTGTAAACTCTCCCGCTTTTTTAAGACTTTTTTAAACTAACCCTAAAACCTTCTTGTACCAGCTGAATGTTTCAAGCTCTAAACCGTTGAATGTTGTTTTCAAACATTGTTTTTTCAAATAATGTTGAAATTCATCATTGAATTTGGTTTTTTGAGCGGTCTGGGTCTGTGTTTCTTGAGCGGAAATTGACATGAGAACCTCCTAGCACTTTACAACTAACAACTTAACTTTAACTTGCTCTATATTATAACACAAAAATTAATTTGTGTAAGCTTTTTTTTAAAAAAATAACCCGATTATGCTAGGAAACCCGCACAGATATTGTTTATTTTACTTTTGTAGTAATTGTAACATTTTCTTTACTAAAAGCAAGTCAATTTTTTTTCTTCTCTTGTTTTAAAAGATTATGTAACATTTTAGGACATTTTTTTATGAAAATAAATTCTGTAATAAATCTTAATAATTCTAATTTAAAAAATTTAAGGCATGGCAATTATAAACAAAATTTAAATTCGGTTGAATATAAAAAACCTCAAAGTTATCTTCCGACAAAAATGTTTTTAAGTTTTCAGGGCGGTTATACTCTTAATTTGAAAGATACTTACGATAATCTTGAATGGGGTGAATATCCGCAGGATATCCTTCCTGCAATTGAAAAGGAATTAAATTTTAATCCTTCAACAAAGAAAACCCTCTATGATATTCATTTTGATAAATATAAAGAAATTTTAAACTGTTTTTCTCTTGATGAATTAAAAGAAAAATTCCCCGAATTTCAAGACGTTTTGTCGGTTGAAGATGTTGAAGCAAAAGATGAAAGTTTTATCGGCAGATTTAAAAATAATCAGCTTGAAGGTTTTCCAAACGATGAAGATTTAACCCTTCAATTAATAAAATTATACTGGGGACAAGGATTTTCCTTGAATGACCTTTCTGATTACGCTGCTCAAAATTCCCCTCAGGGAAACAAAATTTCGCTTTTATATACAATGAATAAATTAAACATTCCCTTAATGCAAAGGCACTACGCATCCGTTTTGAAGCTTTCAAATAAAGAATATAACGAACGCTATACAAAAGAGATGTCCGTCAGGTCAAGGGAAGCAAAGGAAGAAAAACAACAGCGCTCGGAAGGTGAAGCGGTATATATTCCGACAGTTGAAATGACGCCCGAGAGAAGAAAACATATTTCGGAAGCTCTAAAAAAATATTATAAAGAAAACCCCGAAGCGCTTGTTCGTATGTCAAAAAGGCAGAAGGATTTTTACGAACAAAACCCTAAATATAAAGAAGATTTGTCTCTTGTTATGGATTACGCATGGAATAAAACACAGGAAGGTAAAAGTATTAAAAAATATCTTTCCAAGTTCTTAAAGAAATATCATCAAAATCTGGATATTTCTTCCGATGAATTATCTTTAAAAAAAGCTATGTCTTATGAAAACCGCTGCGCTTTAGATGAATTTTGGTCTAAAAATGATTGGGCGAAAGAAAAGTTTTCAATTGCAGTTCAAAACGGATGGAATTATATATCTCTTCATCCCGAAGCATCCGAAAAAAGTGTGTTGAACATTGATATACCCATACCTAAAGAATGCACAAAGTTTGATACTATACCAAAAACACTTAAACAAAAAATATATAATTTTGCACTTTCAAAAGGCTATCCTTTTAAAAACGTAACTTTCGGGATTGCATTTTTCTATGGAGATAAGCCCGTTGAAGGGAAAGAAAAATTTGCAAAACAAGCAGATTACGCACAATCGGTTATAGATGAATTTTTGAATAAAAACCCCAAAGAAGCTGATTTATCAACAACCGCAAAGCAATATGCGCTTTTGAGAATGGTAAATATATTGAAATATAATATTAAAAGTAAATTACCCAAAAGTGTTACAAAAGAAAAATCGCAAATTTTGGTACAAATGATGAGTCAAATCAATAAAGAAGTTTCAACAATTTTTTATATTGATGCCAAAGGCGATTTCCATCCCCTTTCTTCCGACTTTGATAAGGTGGATGAATTCTATAATGCATTTATGTATCAAACGCATTTAATGGGATTAAAAGATTTTCCCGAATATGCCGATAAAATGTTTGATGATTGTTATTTATATTCCTGTAAAATGTTTAATGATGTTGAGTAATCGATTGAGCCATTCTTTCAAGATATAAACCGTAGCCGTTTTGTTTATATTGTTTTGCCAAATCTTTCAACTGCTGTGTTGTGATATAACCCATACGGCAGGCAACTTCTTCAATTGATGCGATTTTCATTCCCGTATTAATTTCCATGGATTGAACAAAGTTTGCCGCCTGCAAAAGACTGTCAAAAGTTCCCGTGTCAAGCCAAGCAAAACCTCTTCCCAAAATTTCAACTTTGAGCTTATTTTGTTTTAAATATATTTTATTTAAATCGGTAATTTCCAACTCCCCTCTTTTTGAAGGTTTAAGCGATTTAGCATATTCAACAACGTGTTTATCATAAAAATATAAACCTGTTACTGCGTAATTTGATTTTGGTTTTTTGGGTTTTTCTTCAATGGAGATTGCTTTGTTGTTCTTGTCAAATTCAACAACGCCGAATCTTTCCGGGTCATGTACCTGATAGCCGAATATGGTTGCCCCTTGTTTTCTTTTTGCAATTTCTTTAAGAATGTCCGAAAAACCGTGTCCGTGGAATATGTTATCCCCTAAAATAAGAGCTACGGGCGAATTTTTAATAAAATCTTCCGCTATTATAAAACTTTCCGCTATCCCTCTGGGAACTTCCTGGACTGCGTAAGAAAATCTTGCTCCTATTTGAGAGCCGTCTTGCAAAACTTTTTTAAAATTATTTATGTCATTAGGGCTTGTAATGATAAGTATGTCTTTTATTCCCGCCAATAAAAGGGTTGTGATGGGGTAGTATATCATCGGTTTATCAAATACGGGTAAAAGTATTTTCGATATTGGTAAACTTGCCGGAAACAGTCTTGAGCCTGCACCTGCTGCAAGAATTATGCCTTTCATTTTTTCTCCTCTTTTTTATTATTGTAGTTGAAAAATGAATTGGTGTATAGTTTGTAACATTGCCCTTACAAATATTTTAAAAAAGCAA
Organism: Candidatus Gastranaerophilales bacterium; assembly: GCA_947589425.1. Classification (GTDB taxonomy): domain Bacteria; phylum Cyanobacteriota; class Vampirovibrionia; order Gastranaerophilales; family Gastranaerophilaceae; genus RUG14156. The sequence continues at coordinate 171,101 of CANQAV010000002.1, forward strand.
ATAAAAAATGCGCAAAAATTTTTGCGCATTTTTTTTCTTTATTTTGTTTTATGCTTCAACTTCTTCTGTTTGTGCGGAAGTTCTTATGGATTCAACTCCGCCTTTTGATTTTGATAATCCTTTTTCTTTGAATTTTCTAACCTGACGGTCTAATTTATCGCACACAAGGTCAATCGAAGCATACATGTTTTCGGCTTTTTCTTCTACTCTTATGGTTTCACCGCCTATTTTACAGTTGATTTCAGCAATGTGCGAGTCATTAACGGAGGGATTTTTAATTACCGATAAAACAACATCAATAGCATCAATTTGTTCATAGTGGTTTGCCACTTTTCCGGCTTTTTCTTTTACATAAGCTTTGATTGCTTCAGTAATTTCAATGTTACGACCATTAACGTGAATATGCATAGTTTTCTCCGTTTCTAGCGCAGATAGTCACCATCTCGCTTTTTCTATTATACCCTATTTCAACATTTTTTTAAAGAAAATAATTTAAAAAGTAAAATTAATTTACTTAATCTATAATATTTGTGTATAATTTACTTATAACACTAGTTTAGAGGTAAGTATGGATAAAGAAATTTTTAATAATCAAATAAAAAACATGTCAAACTATATCATGTTTATAATAAAAGCGAAGCAGGTTGAATTAACCCCTTTCTTGAAAGCTAAAAACAGAGCCCCAATAGCGCTTTCCATGGGCGCACCGGTGGATAAAGTTCCTGATTTTGTAATTAATAAAGCAAAAGAATATCTTGATATTCCCTCGCTCCACACTTATTCAACTCCCAAAGGGGAAATGAAGTTTTTGGAAGCCGTTTCAAAAAGAATGAAAGAGCGCTTCGGGGTTGAATTAAGCCCTAAAGATGAAATTTTTTCTCTTATAGGCTCAAAAGAAGGTATATCAAATCTCCTCAAGGCATTAATTAACCCGAAGGAAATTGAAGAAGAAAAAGATGTTATTTTAATTCCCGCACCGGGGTATGCTTCTTATTCTCAAATGATTAAAGCACAAGGCGCAAGAGCATACGGCATAAGCCTGAATGAAGAAAATAACTATATGCCGAACCTTGACGAAGTCTTTGATAAATATATAAAAGAAGGTAATGACCCTAAAAAAATTAAAGCTCTGTTTATAAATTATCCGAATAATCCTCTGGGTGCTACCGCAACAAAAGAATATCTTGCTCATTGTGTTAATTTTTGTTTGAAGCATGGAATACTTTTGGTTTCGGATAATGCATATTGCGAAATGTATTTTGATGAAGACTATAAACCGCATTCGGTTTTTGAATGCGAAGGAGCAAAAGACTGCGCCGTTGAAATGTACAGCTTTTCAAAATCTTATGCCATGACAGGCTGGCGTTTGGGCTGGGCTTGCGGTAATTCAACCATAATTACAATGTTATCCCGTGCAAAAGGCACTGTTGATACAGGTATATTCAAGGTTCTTCAATACGCAGGAGCCGACCTTTTAGTAAGCGAAGAAGGTCAAAAATACATTGATAATCAAAACGAAAAATTTAAAAATAAAATTCAAAAGTTTGTTTCGGGGCTTAATTCTTTGGGATATAAGGTTAAAATGCCAAAAGCCGCATTTTATTTGTGGGTTGAAATTCCAAAAAGATATAAAGACTGTGTTCAATTTGCGGATGAATTGTTGGAAAAATCAGGTATTGTAGTTGTTCCGGGAACTGCTTTTGATAAAAATGCACTTCGTCACATAAGGCTTTCCGTTGTAGCATCTGACGAAGATTTGTCGGAAGTTATAAGACGCATGAGAGAAGACGGTTTTAGTTTTGAGTGATATAGTTATAATTGATTATAATTCAGGTAATACAAAAAGCCTCGGGAATATGCTTGAGAGCTTAGGATATCACTATATTTTATCAGACAGAAAAGAAGATATCCTGAGTGCAAAAAAGCTTTTGTTTCCGGGGCAGGGTCATTTTGAACAGGCAGTTAAAAACCTTGAGGCAAAAGGGCTGAAAAATACAATTATAAAGGCTCTTGATAAAGGGATAGATTTTTTGGGAATATGCCTCGGGCTTCAAATTCTTTTTGAAGAAAGCGAAGAAGCTCCCAATATAAAAGGGCTTGGTATCTTAGAAGGCAGTGTCAAAAAATTTCAGGGAATTAAAACTCCTCAAATCGGGTGGAACAAAATTAAAACAAGAGGAAATTCAAATTTTGACGACGATTATTTTTATTTTGTAAATTCATATTATGTCATGCCAAAAGATGAAAATATAATATCTTCAACTTGCGAATACGGAATTGAATTTACTTCAAGCATAAAAAAAGATAATCTTTCCGCCGTTCAATTTCATCCCGAAAAAAGTGCATCAGCGGGTGTTAAATTTTTCAAAAAGTGGTTAGAATTGTAATTATGAAAAAAATTTTGTTATTAGTTTTCATATTGAATATTTTAGCGGTAAATGCCGATGTAATACCGAGCTATATAAATTCAATCAAAAAATACGGCTCGGGTTTTACGGAAATTAAATCTCCTCTTGTAATGTATGAAACTCCGTCTAAAGAGGGGAATATAGTTGAAATGTTGAACTTTGATTACAAGGATAAAATAAGCTGTAATATAAATCGAAACAGATGTGAAGCGGATGAAGTTTTTGCACTGTATTCCCAATCAAAAAAAATTGCGCTTTTAACAACTCTCGACGAGAGCGAAGGGTGGAATTTTGTTTGTTTTAATCAGCTTGAAAAACCCGTTTGCGGCTGGGTCGAAGGGGATAAAAACAAATTTTATAATTGGCTTGATTTTTTTAATATATTCGGCAAAAAATACGGACTTTATCTTTTTAAAGATTTAAATAAATCAGATAAAATTTTATATGCATCTCCTTCAAGACAAACAAATTCAACAGGCACTATCACCCTTGCAAAATATATAACTCCTTGGCTTGTAAGAGGGAACTGGATACTTGTTAAAGTAATTGATATAGATAACGAGCAAAAAACCGGCTGGGTTAATTTTCGTGATAATGAAGGCAAATTAAAACTTTTTGTTAAGTTCTGATAATCAATTTATCGCAAAAAAATTTTTTTTATGTTAATTTTATTTTAACGAATAAAAAGGGTTTTAAAATGTTAAAATTTTTCTATTTTACACAAATGATATCAGCAATATTCAGCATAATTCTTGTACTTTTGCATTCCCCCAAAGGAGACGGTATTGCTTCAATCGGTGCTGCAAGCCAGTTATTTTCATCACAAAAATCAACCGAAAAGGGCTTAAACAAAGTTACTTATCTTTTTGTCGGAATATTTGTTATTTCAAGCTTTGTTCTCGGATTTTTGTGGAAATATTTGAAATAGTTTTTTTCAAATCATTTAATTTATTAAAATCACAAGTTTCAATATAAATTCTTAAAAGCGGCTCAGTTCCGCTTTTTCTGATTAAAAGAGAAGTTTTATCATCATCAAAAAATATTTTTTCTCCGTCTATCAGAAGTCTGTCTTTTACTTTTAAGCCTTCAAGTTCTTCTAAGGCGCCGAATTTTTCTTCGATGATATCGGCTTCTTCGTCGTTTTTAACTTTTATATCCACTCTGTCACAGTAAAATTCGCATCCGATAAAATCTTTTATTTCCTGAACAAGCTGATAGAGAGGCTTGTTTTCGCTTGCCATCATTTCAATTATTAAAAGATTGGCATAAATTCCGTCTTTTTCGGGTATGTGTTCTCCTGCTGACAAACCGCCAGAATCCTCGCCCGCTAAAATTGTTTTATTTTGTCTCATTTTCTCGGACAGCCATTTAAAGCCTACGGGAGTGGTAATTGTTTCAATATTTAACTTTTGAGCCGTTATATCAACCGCTCTTGAAACACCGGTTGTTTTAATCATTTTGCCTGTTTTGCCTTTTTTGGACAGATATTTTAAAAGCATTGCTAAAACAATATTCGGGCTGATGTAATTTCCTTTTTCGTCAATTATGCCGTATCTGTCTGCATCTCCGTCATTTGCAACCGTAATATAACCTTTTTCTTTATATTTCATCCATTTTTCTTTAGGCTCGGGTAATCCTCCGCCAAAGTCCGATGAGTGAAGAGTGTTATAACTTTTAAATTCAATATTATTTCTTTTTAAAAGTTCGTCAAAATAGCCTATTGATGAGCTAAATAAGCCGTCATAGATAATTTTGGGCTGATTTTTTTTGATTATATTAAAATCAATTATTTTTTCAATATGCGAAAAATATTCTTCTTCCAAATTTGAAACCTCAATAGTGCCTTCTTTTTCCTCGGGCATTTTTTTATCCAGATATGAAAGAATTTTATCCGTGATTTCTTTTGAAGCGGGGCCTGCATAATCGGGAATAAATTTTATTCCCTGATATTCTTTAGGATTATGAGAAGCCGTGAGCATTATTGCACCGGTTGAATCGGGATAATATTTTGCGCAATATGCAACAATCGGAGTGGGTACAACTTTGGAAGATAAAATAACCCTAAAACCGAATTTTTTTAAATTCTCCGCACAAAACAAGGCAAAATCATAAGCCATAAATCTCGGGTCATAGCCTGTTATAATGGTATTTTTTTCGGAATTTAAACTTTTCAGATAAAGACAGATTGCCTTAATTATTCTTTCAACATTACAAAAAGTAAAATCTTTTGCGATTATTCCCCTGAAACCGTCTGTTCCGAATTTTATATCAGTATTTTTCATAATTTAATTATATCCAAAAATATATTTTTGTGTTAAAAAGGTATTATGATGAAAGTTTATTTAGGTATCGATGTAGGTTCCGTTACTACAAAAATTGCTCTGGTTGATGAAAACGGTAAATATGTAGACAGCTACATGACTCGAACTGCGGGTCAGCCTGTTTTGGCAGTTCAAAAATGTTTGGATAATATTTTGCTTCAAGCGCAAGGCAGGGAATACGAAGTGGCATCATCAGGCACAACCGGCTCGGGACGCAATTTGGCAGGTGCTTTAATAGGAGCTGATGTTATAAAAAATGAAATAACTGCCCATGCCGTTGCCGCAACCAATTCAATTCCCAATGTTCAAACGATTTTGGAAATCGGCGGACAGGACTCTAAAATTATTATTTTAAGGGACGGAATTGTTGTTGATTTTGCAATGAATACCGTATGTGCTGCGGGCACGGGAAGTTTTTTAGACCATCAGGCGCAGAGATTAAATGTAGATATAAAAGATTTCGGCGATATTGCGCTTAAATCCCAATCTCCCGCCAGAATTGCGGGAAGATGCGGTGTTTTTGCGGAGTCTGATTTAATCCATAAACAACAGTTGGGCTATGCCGTTGAAGACCTTTTATACGGTTTATGTCAGGCATTGGTAAGAAATTATCTTGCAAACCTTGCATTGGGCAAAGAGCTTTTGCCTACAATATCTTTTCAGGGCGGGGTTGCAACAAATAAAGGCATGGTGAAAGCTTTTGAAGAAGAATTGGGACAAAAAATCGTCGTACCCGAAAATCACCAGACAATGGGTGCAATAGGCGCTGCCATGCTTGCTATGGAACATCATCAATTTTCGGCTCAAAAAACAAAATTTAAAGGCTGGAAAATAAAAGACATGGAATTTCACAGTGTTGCCTGCACTTGCAGCGGATGTTCAAACAACTGTGAAGTTATAACGATTTTAGAAGGAAAAGAAGAACAGCAAAAAGAAAAAATCGAGAAAATTTCCGATATTAAAGGAAATATTATTGCCCGCTGGGGCGGAACATGCGGAAGATGGGATATTTCCTAAACTTTACGTAAAATTATGAAATGGTAGAATTAGGATAAGTCGAAGTTAAGGTATTTGTTAATGATTAAATTAAATTATTCCAATGTTACAACTCAAATAATAGGTGATGAAGGGCTTGACGTTGAAAAAAGCTTTCTTGAATATGCCCCTAAAATTCAAGAAATTATTACCAACCTTAATATGAATAAGGATAAACCCGGCTTTTGGCTTCAGTGGATGAATTTGGGTTATAACGAAGAAACTGTTTGGTACGTTAAAGAATTTGCGGCAATGGTAGAGGGCAGGTTTGACAATGTTCTTGTTTTGGGAATAGGCGGGTCGGCTCTCGGCGCAAAAGCTTTATCGGAAGCCCTTTTAAAACCTTATTGGAATTTGCTTGATAAAGAAAAAAGAGAAAATCTCCCCAGAATATTTTTTGTTGATAATATTGACCCTGATGAAATTAACGCTTTATTAGATGTTTTGGATTTGAAAAAAACTCTCGTTAACGTAATTACAAAATCGGGCTCGACTGCCGAAACAATGAGCCAATTTATGATTATACAGGAAAGATTGAAAAATCTTTTAGGGGATGATTACAGAAAAAATATTGTTGCAACAACGGATAAACAAGCGGGAATTTTAAGACAGCTTGCAAATGAAGAAGGATATAAAACATTTGTTGTTCCGGATGACGTCGGCGGGCGTTTCAGCGTATTTTCAGCCGTAGGGCTTGTTCCTTTGGCTCTTGTGGGCATTGATGTCGATGAAATCATAAGAGGTATTAAAATCATGGATTTAACCTTGAAAAATACCGACATCACAAAAAATATCGCAGCTCAAAATGCCCTTTTACACTATCTTTTAGACAGGGAAAAAGGCAAATATATTTCCGTTATGATGCCTTATTCACAAAGGTTGAAATATGTTTCCGATTGGTATGTTCAATTGTGGGCAGAATCTTTGGGAAAAGAATATGACAGAAATAATAACAAAATAAATAACGGCCCGACGCCCATAAAGGCGCTCGGCGCAACAGACCAGCACAGCCAAATTCAGCTTTATAACGAAGGCAAAAACGATAAAGTTATCACTTTTATAAGAGTAAATGAATTTGACAGCGAGCTTCAAATTCCGAACATTTTTGAATATACGGGGCTTAATTATCTCGGCGGAAAATCAATCAACCGCTTAATTAATGCCGAAGCGGATGCAACCGCTGTTGCTCTTTGCGATTATAAGCGTCCGAATATTACAATTACTCTTCCTAAAATTAATGAATATTATCTTGCTCAACTGTTTTATATGTTTGAAATGCAGACTGCCATAATAGGCGAATTGTATAATATTAACGCATATAACCAGCCCGGTGTGGAGCAGGCTAAAAATTATACCTATGCTCTTATGGGAAGATTGGGCTATGAGGAATCAAAAGAAGAATTGGATATGAAATTAAGCCGTTTTTCTTCTTAAAAAATTGAGGAATATAATGTTAAAAGGTCCTTTTTTATCAAAAGATTTTATCGGTGCAAACCCTGATTATAATTCATCTAAAATTGTTCTTTTGGGCGAGCCTTATGATTGTACCTGTTCAAATAGATCCGGCAGTCGATTCGGACCCCAGTGCGCAAGGCTTGAAAGTATCGGGATTGAAACTTACTCTCCTTATTTTGATGAAAATATGGAAAACGCTTTGTTTTTTGATGCCGGAGATTTGGAATATCCTTTCGGAAATGCCCAAAGGGCTCTTGAGATAACAAAAGAAAATGTTGATATAATTTACAAAGATAATAAAAAACTCCTTGCAATCGGCGGAGAGCATCTTTTAACTTTGGCAAACGTTCAAGCGGTATCTCAAAAATATGATAACCTTGCGGTTATTCAATTTGATGCTCATACCGATTTAAGAAAAGAATATCTCAAAGAGGAATTGACCCACAGCGGGGTTATGTACAGAATTGCCCAATTAATCGGATATGAAAATATTGCTCAAATCGGCATAAGAAGCGGTGAAAAAGAAGAATTTGAGATTATGAAAAAATATTCCTCTCAAAAAACCAAAAAAGAGGAATTGGATAAATTTAAGGGCAAAAATATTTTCTTAACGATTGATTTAGATGTTCTTGACCCTTCTTTAATGTCCGGTGTCGGAACTCCGGAAGCAGGCGGATTTACTTATATTGAGCTTATGGATTGGCTTTTGTATCTGAAAGATTTTAATATTATAGGCGCAGACATTATGGAGCTTGCGCCCGATATTGATATTACAAAAACTTCGACTGCAACCGCCTGCAAGCTTATAAGAGAAGTTCTTATGCTTCTTTAGGTATTTGCGCAATTAATACCATTTCGCACAATGCATTTTTTATTATCGGCTGGGTTATTTTAAATTCGTAACCTAAGTTCCAAGACTCTATTAAAGGTTTGATATCAAGAAGGTCTGAGCCTGTATGATAAATGCTTATCATAAGAGTGGGTTTAAATTTTTCAATTGTTTTTTTCGCACCTTGCAGTAATTGCCCTTCAAAGCCTTCGACATCGGTTTTTATAAGTCCTACGTTCAGATTGTTTTCTTCGCTGTATTTATCAAGAGTTGTAATATTGATTGTTTCGTGTTTAAACTTTGTTTTTTCATTTCCTATAATGGAGCTTGCCATTCCGATAATTGTAATTTCGGAAGTTTCTTCTTTGCTCCCCAGAGCATATTTTACAGGAACAATTTTTTGTGCATTATTTAAAGCGATTGTTTTTAACATATAATTATAGTTTTTGGTCGTAGGCTCAAAACTGTATACTTTTTTATTCGTATATTCCTGAAAAACAAGGGCAGAGTCCCCTACGTAACCGCCTGCGTCAATTATATCTTTATCTTTGAAGTATTCGGTGTTAATGAGAGTATCGAGATGATGTCTGTAATAAAATACACTCGGCTCAAAGTGTGAAATCGGCAATTTGTATTTTTGCCATATATAACATTCGGGGGAGAATGAAAAGATTGATTGTTCAAATTCTTTTTTGATTTTATCAATTTCTTTCATTTCATCAAGAGTGAAAATATTGTATATATCTTCATCTTCCTGTGCAAAAAGATTTATTCTTCCCAAAAAACGATTAAAGCATTTAATGCTTTCATCATCAAGGTTTTTAATTAATTTTTGATATCTTTCTTCAAAATTTTGGTTGTAGATTTCGCAATAAATTTTTCGTGCTCTTTCAACGTCACAGTCTTGCCGGCTTATATATATATAAGTCTGTTAAATGTTTTTATCATATTTTTTATGAATAACCATCTGCTTTTTGTTTTAAATTTAATTCCGAAAATTGTAATAACTTTATGGGTTTCTTTATTCCTTATTGAAAATATATTTTCAATAAAAGTATTTTTTTCACGATGTTCTACAACCATATAAACTCCTTATATAAAAATATCAGACATTTTTATCCTATCATGGATAAAATCTTTCGTAAACGATTGACAATTTTTAAATAATCATTAAACATAAAAAATCCATAAAATATATTATGGAAATTCTATTCGCTATTTTATAAACTATTAATTGAGGTATATTATGTCTTACAAAAATGACCACGCTCTGACAATTGCAAATAAATACAGCTCCGCAAGCTCTGCGGCAAAAGCCGAACTGTATGAAACCTATGACAGATTAAGAGATTTAACCGTTTCGGGCTCAACTGCAACAGGCTCAGGTTTTGGCTCCGTCGGAGGTTTTTTGTGGCAATTGGCAAATTTATTTTCCCCTTCAAGCTTTATGCCGACACTGGGCGGGCAGGCAATGATGAATATACCCGGAACTTCTTATTGGTCGCCGAATTATGCCACTAATTCATATCTTGATTCAGGTACAAATGCTTTTGGAGTATCCGGATTATCAAGCTATTCGGGCTTCCCTTCGGGAGCCGCAGGGATTTCACTGGGCTTTGGTTTGGAAGGCGCTCCTACGGGAGGTGCCGCAGGCTTAGCCACGGGATATGCCGTTCCTGCAGCAGCTGTTGCAGGGATTAACAGTGCTTCATATCTGACAGGCGCAACATCAGGCTTTGGTTTCGGGCAAAATATAGTTCTTCCTCTGGCGGGTCTTGTTTCGGGCTGGGGCGGATTATTACAGGCGATTGCTCCTTATGCGGGCGAATTTGGTCTCGGTGCGATTGTTGCGGGTAATTTAATGCAGGGCACGGGCTCTGCTGCTTTGGGAGCATATCAAAATATCACCGGAAATATCACAAATAATGCCGATGTTATTTTGGAAGATAAAGTAAGAAACATCGAAACAATATGCAAAATGCTTGATACACAAGCTGATATTGTAAGACAGACCTTAAAATCAGATATGGAATCTGATTCTAAACTTGTGGATGATCTGTAGTTGTTAATCTTTTTCCGCTTGTTTTTTAAGAGCTGTTTCAAGAGTTTTGATTTTGTTTTCAAGAGTTTTAACTCTTAAAGAAGAATCGTCCATGCCGATTGATTTCTTTTCGTATTGTCTTTTAAGCGCTTTGAGTTCTTTTTGAAGTTTTGAAATATAAAATAAAAATATTATACTTGCAAGAATGAAGCCCGATAAAATATAGCAAAAATCAAAAAATTCGAAATTAATGTTCATTTTTATTGCTCCTTAAAAAATTTAATACTTTGATAAAATCTTCGCTGAAATCTTCATATTTTAATTCAAATTCCATTTTTTCGTTTGTTTTGGGATGATAAAAAGAAAGGTAATAAGATTGCAAAAGCTGTTCATTTGTTTTTATGTTTTTAAATTCATTTTTCAAATATCCCCTTGCACCATAGAGGTTGTCGCCGAAAATCGGATGATTGATTGAATTCAGGTGTGCTCTTATCTGGTGAGTTCTTCCCGTTTTTAATTCAAGTTCAACAAGCGCAGCTCCTTCAAATTGTTCAATAACTTTATAATTTGTTACGGCTTGAAGTCCTTTTTCTCCTACTCTCATTTTAACATCATCTTTGATATAATGCACAAGAGGTTTATCAATTGTCCCTTCTTTTTCTTTAAATTCACCCAGAGCAAGGGCAAGGTATTTTCTTTTTGCTTTTTTTTCTTTTATCTCTTGTGCCAAAATTTGATGCGAAGCGTTGTTTTTTGCGGTTATTATAAGCCCTGCGGTATTTTTATCAAGCCTGTGGACAATTCCCAATCTGTCAGACCCAGCTATATCGGACAATTCCTTTGTATGGTATAAAAGAGCATTTACAAGGGTTTTTTCTCTTTCATATTTTGTCGGATGAGAGAGCATATTTTTCGGCTTATTAATTACCATTAAATCATCATCTTCATACAGGATATGAAGTTTATAACGGAAGGGCTCAAGTTCTTGATTTTGGTTAATTGAGTTTTCAATATCTTCAATTTCAAGTTCTATAATATCATTTTGTTTTAGCTTGTAAGAAGGTTTTTGGGGTTTTTGGTTAACGTATATAATTTTTTTTTCAATCAATGATGAAATTTTTGACCTCGGATATTTGTTGTTAAAATAATCAGCCAAAAATATATCAAGTCTTTTTTTTGCGCTATTTTGTTCAACTTTGATTTTCATTTTGCTCCTTTTTTTTGGGGTTTTCAAATAAAACGAACAAAATATACAAAAATACACCCCCGCAGATTAAAATATCGGAGAAGTTAAACACCGGAAAATTAATAAAATTAAGTTTAATATAGTCTATGACATATCCGTATTCAATTCTTTGAGCCAAATTTCCGATTGCGCCCGCATTAAACATTGTAAGAGCTAACAGCTCAATTTTATCCTTAAATTTTACTTTTTTGATGACATAAACTGAAAGAAAAATAATTGCACAAAGCGCAAAAATTATTAAAAAGGAAGATTGATTTTGAAATAAACTGAAGGCGCTTCCCGTGTTATTAAGATGAACAATTGAAAAAATCGGGTTTTTTGTATTTAAAAAATAAGGATTATAGCTTAATTTTGCGACCTGATTTGAAAAATCCACAAAAATAATACTCATAAGAAAATAAAAAACAAATGCTTTTTTATCAAATCGGAATTTATTTTCCATTATTTTCCTTGTTTTTCCTGTACTGCCGAATTAAGATTAACTCTTCTCATAAGATATGCCATACCTAAAAGTTCAATCCTTGCTTTTGACATTTCTTTGTTTACGGAAATTTTAGTCAAGCCTAAAGATGCAATCGCATATTCATCTTTGTTTGAGCCATTGGCTTTAACAATTCTTTCAAGCCCGCCTTCTTCGGGGATTTTTCTGAATTTTTCCTGATAATCTTTGGCAGGATAAGTTATTTCATCATTTGAAATGGAAGCAAGAGCAATTATATCATTAGGTTTTTTAATTTTAAGGGATATGTCGTATTCTTGATTGGGGTTAACATAAATCGGAGCGGCAAGGCTCATGTCAATTCGTTTTGCCATGCCGAATTTCAGAGATGTTTCTTCCATGATTATGTCATCAGCATATATTTTCCAGCCTTCATTGCTTTTTTTCATGTAAGCAACATAGACGCTTTTTCCTTCCAATTCGCCCATTTTTTCATTTTTTGCTTCTTTGTTGTTTCCCGGATAAACTTCCGCTTTTGTTACGTCGGCTAATTCCGCAAGTGCCCAATCGTCGTATATTGTGACATTGGTAACCTTTGTTTTATATTTGAGATTTTTATATGTGCTTTGGGCTTTATCAAACATTTGAGAAAGTTCATCAAAGTCAAAACCGTCCGAGCTTTTATAATTTTCATCATAAAAAGCCCTGACTTTTTTGCTGTCATGACTGTTCATTGCTTTATCGTACAGACGTATTGTTTTAATTATTTCTCTTTTTGGCGAGTTAAAAATATTTTGAGACAAATCAAAGCAATGAGCTTGCAAGCCAAGATTTAAAATTAATGTTATTGTGAATACGGAAATTTTTTTCATCTTATAAATCCTTTTTGAATAAAATGTAGTATTTTTTCTCACCGTAATATAATATCATATTCCAATAAGTTCCTTCATCCTGAAATTCAATGAAAGTTTCGGGGATTGGAGTTCTTTGGTTTTTCTTTCCCCATTTTGTTCCTATGAAATCCATTGTTTTGTTTCGCACTTTTTCATACGCATTAGGTTTTTTCCGCTCAAGCTTTTCGTTATAAAAATTAGGCGGAACAAGCTCTTCTTTATATATCGGAATTGTATATTTTACTTTGCCGTTATCTTTAAATAAGATATATGTTTTTCCGTTTTTTTCCCTGGGGGTTAAAAGATAGTAGCCGGGAGTAATTGTTTGAGATTTAAATATTAAATTTACACCCGTTCTGAACAAAGGATAAGGAGAGAACATATATCTTTGATATTCATCCGTCTGTTTCGGGTCAATTCCGAAAATGTACTTAAAATCGGGCTCTTGAATATTTTCATAAATTTCATCGTAATTATCTGTATTTATTCTTGAAATGTTTTCATTTTGTGCGATAGCGCCCGCAATAAAAAATATGTAAATAAAAAATGTTAACAGAATTTTCATATCAGCAAATTGTTAATCTTTCGTCTTTTAAAAGTTTTTCAGTGTCTAATATTTGATAAATTTCGCCGTCTTTTACAAATTCGTTCATTTTTCCTTCTTCCTGATTTTTCAACCTGTTTTGAAGGATTTCTTCATAGTTAATATCTAAGCTTTCGCATATTTCGTCCGCCAAAATTCCTATTTTAAATTCATCCGAGTTTAAAATTATTATAGTGGATTTTTCTTTAATTGTTGTTTTTATGTTGTTATAAAATAACCTTATATCAATTATTGTAATATATTCACCTTTTATATTAACCAAACCCATTATAAAATCGGGCGTATTCGGTATTTTTATAAATTTGGAATTATTGACCTTAAAAAATTCTTTCACGGAAGCCATGTTTATATAGTATTTAATATTATTTATAAGAAAAGATACGCCCCTGTCATATAAGGGTGCTGCGGTTTGGATTTCTTTTGATAATCCTGATAAAAATTCTTTTCTTTTTTTCAGCCTTTGTTTGCTTTCACTGTCATTTATGATGTAGCGGGAGCTGTTTTCACGGTTAGTAAATTTTTCCGGATTTGCACTGATGTAATCTTTAATATTTTGAATATTCAGGATATAAACATTTTCACTTCCGTCGATATATACGCCGTCATAAAAAGGTTTTTCGTTTTGATAGGGAAGAGGGCGGATTTTTTCGGTTTCAATTTTTTTAATATCAATTATTTTGTCGCAAACAAATGCGGAAATTTCATTTTGTGTTTTTATTATGATGATTTTTGAAGATAAGTCGTAAACTATTCTTTCCTGTTTCAATATTTCTCTAAAGTCAATAACTCCCGTGGGAGTTTGTTCGTATTTTATAATTCCTAAAATACAGGAAGGCATTTCATTCGGATAGTCAAGTTCTATCATTTTGATAATTTCCAAAACGTCCAGAGCCTTAACGGCAAATATTTTTTCACTTATTTCAATCAGCAAAAATTCTTGTACTTCGGCGTTTTTCTGTGCGGGCATATTTTTATAGTTTAATGATGAATTGTTTTGCATGTAAATTCCTGTTATATCTTAATTTGAATGCTTTATATCATTTATAATAATTATTACTTTTTTGTCATTATTTAATTTATTTACTATAATAGAATTATACATTTTTTTATTTAAGGGTGGAATATGTTAAAAAGATTAAATGATGACAAAAAAGAAAACAAAAAGAATATCAATAAAGAGTTAATAAGAAAGTTTACTATTGATTATGCATTTGTAGTTATTCTTTTGTTTTTATTGTGTTACATAGTAACTCGTTTGAAAATTGATGAAAACGCTCTCTATTTAGTCTTTTTTGCTTGCATTCTCGTTGTTGCTTTTGCTTTCCATTCTTCTACCAATACGGTTAAAAAATATTTGATTAATTTGGTAAACGATAGTGCTGATAAAACGAAGGACGAGCTTATTAATATTGTTCGTAAGAATAATTCGCAGAAAGAAAACAATAATATTTCAAAAGTAAAAATAAACGATATTAAGCGTTTAATTGAAAATCTTCAAAAAAATTCAGATGATATGCAGGTTTTAACCGATAAAACAAGAGAAAAAACAGATAAATCGATTGATTTTACAAACAGCGAATTTAACGCAGTTAAGACTAATATTGAAAAAATGTTTTCTATAAGACATAAAATTCAAACAATAGCCGAATTAATACTTGAACTGTCAGATTTTGTTCAATCCATATCATCAACCATAGGGCTTGTTGAAGATATAGCCGAGCAGACAAACCTTCTTGCCCTAAACGCAGCAGTTGAAGCAGCAAGAGCGGGAGAGCACGGTAAAGGCTTTGCCGTTGTTGCATCCGAAATCAGAAAACTTGCGGATGAATCAAAACAATCTACAAGTAAAATTATTGCTCTTATTAACGATATTCAACAGACTGCTAATTCAACCGTTTTAGCAACCGAAGAAGGTACGAAAGAAATTGAATCCGGACTTGAATTGGCACATGCAATTTCAGAAGATGTTGAACAGTTAATCACTGCAATGAATGAAGTTTCGGATAATATGGAAGAGATAATCATTTCCGCCAAAAAAATGAATAACGATACAAAACGAACTGAAAACTTCATGGGAGAAATTTCTCAAATGCTTGAAAAAAGTAACTTGCTGACGTTAGAAAACGATGAAAGTTACGAAAGAATTGAAATTGCTTCTAATGATTTAAGGCAGTCTATTGTCTAGCTTTTTATCGGAGCAAAAATGGAATTTCAACGGGAAGAACTTGATGAAATATTAAATATTTTTCAACAGGAAAGCATCGAAATTATTGCTGCAATGGATGAAAAACTTTTGTTTTTGGAGCGTGAGCCGAACAATCCCGAAATTGCAATGCAATTGTTCCGTGATGCGCATTCCTTAAAAGGCTCCGCCAGAATGCTGGGTTTTAACGATATTCAAAATATTGCTCATAAAATAGAAGATATTATAAGCCTTGTAAGAGAAGAAAAGCTGGTCCTTACCGTTAAAGTAGGAGATACAATTTCCGAATGCCTTGATTTTATTTCGACATTGATAAATAAAACTGTTTCCCTAAAACAAGCTTATAAGAGCCCGGATGTTGATTTATATATTAAAAAATTGGATGATTTAATATATGGCAGCGAAGATGATGATAATTTTACCAAAAAAAGTTTTTTCCTGAAATTTGAAAATATAGAACGTGTTGCAATAAATATTCTCTATATTGTAACTTATGCCCATGAGCATGAAAACTATATGAATATTTTCGAGCTTGAAAATGAACTTAATACATTGTTGTTTTTGTTTGAAAAAACAAATGATGAAGGAATTAACGAAATTAAATTATGCATAAGAAATGTTTTATTTTCGCTTGAAAAATATAAAGATGCCGAAAACAAAAAAAGTGTATTTGTTGAACTTTTTGATACCGTGCATGCTTTTATAGATACCCTGGGGGCATACGCAGATAAACAGCATATAAAAAGAAGCAATTATTGGGAAGCGGTTGAGAAAAAGTTGAACTCCCCTAACGATAACGATAAAAATATCACCCCTTTTAATATAAATCGTACTAAAATCGAAGAGATAATACAAAAACTTCCAATGATGGAGATAAATTGCGATTATTACGATGAAGCATTTAAAACCATAAACCAAATAATAACGGCAGAACAGAATGATGATATAAGACATATATTATCCTGCGCAAAACAAATTTTATTGATATATAAGAAAAAGAATAAGACCCTTGTTCAGGATGTGTCTTTGGGGTTGATGGAAGTTTTTGAAGCGGTTAAGTCGGAAGATGCCGGTGTTATAAAAGAAGCCAAAGCAAAAATTGATGTCATAAAAATTATGACACAATTTGAAAATGATATGCCAAAAAGACCGAGAGAAGTCAGCAAGACAAGCCAAAAAGATATATTAAATACAATTACAAATTCTCAAATTAAGACATTAAGAATTGATTCCGTAAAATTGGATAATTTGGCAGTTCAAATAGGAGAACTTATTGTATCAAAAATCAAAACAAATGAGGAACTCTCTATTGCCAAAAAAATTAATAATGAACTTATTGAATGGCAGAAAAATTTTAATAAGATGAGCTATTATATAAAATATTTTGACAAAAAATATCTGTCCGAATCCTTCGGTGGTGGGGATGATTTAAGAAAAATTATTTCATATAATAAACAGCTTTCAACTCTTGCCCAATCACACAGTGATAAAATAACCGAAATCATTCGGGAAACATCCCGACTTTTTAAACACTTGCAGGAGAGCGAAACAAAGTTAAACGCAACAACGACTGAAATTAAAGAAATGGTAAAAAATATGAGAATTTTACCCCTTCAGACAATATTTCAGCTTTTTCCGAGAATGGTGCATAATATAGCTCGAGATCAGAACAAGAAAATAGATTTATTTATTGAAGGAGCGGATATTACAGCCGACAAAACAATAATTGAAGAAATAAAAATCCCTCTTATGCATATTATAAGAAATTCAATTGACCATGGGATTGAAGATGTTGATACAAGAAAATTTTTAGGCAAAAATCCGATAGGAAGAATTGAAATCAAAGCATCCTTAAAAGATAACAAAGTTGTAATTGATGTTAAAGACGACGGCAGAGGGCTTGATATTGAAAAAATTAAGGCAAAAGCGCTTGAAAAACACATTTTAACCGAAGAAGAACTTAATGTGGTCGGGGAAGAGGAGATTACAAACTTGATTTTTTATCCCGGATTTTCAACCGAAGATGTCGTTACGGATTTATCAGGCAGAGGGCTTGGGCTTGATATAGTTAATAATAAAATAAGTCAGCTTCAAGGAAGAATTGATATATTTTCTCAGGTTAAAAAAGGTACGGTGGTCAGAATTACTCTTCCTGCCGTAATTGCAACCAAGAAGGTGTTTGTAATTGAAGAAAATAAACAGCTTTTGGCAATTGAAACATCCGCAATTAAAACTATCGTGAGAATTAACGCCGACGAGGTTTTTGAAAAAGATAACAACAACTACTATGTATATAACGGAATTGCAATTGCGGTTTATACTCTTTCTCAAATTTTAAATTATGAAAATACTCCGAGGGAAACTTTTAAATATACACTGATGATTATTGAGGCGGATAATCTTACCTTTGGTGTGATTGTTGAAAAGTTGATTGCCGATCAGGAAATTGTTCACAAAAAGCTTGCCGCACCTTTGTATAAAGTTAAAAATATTTCGGGGATTACGACTTTGGCAAACGGAGAAGCTTGCTTGATTTTAAGTGTTCCCGATATTATTGCAGCCGTTAACTCCAAAAAAATCGGCAGTAAAATTATATTAAAAAACGGCAGAGTAAGAACAAGGAATAATTTTAAATATAAAATTCTTGTTGTTGATGATTCCGCCACAACAAGAATTCTGCAGAAAAATATACTGGCAAATAACGGTTATAATGTGTCAACCGCTACAAGTCCGATTAGTGCTCTTGAAAAGATGAAAGAAGATAATTATGACTTAATTATTTCGGATGTACAAATGCCTGAGATGAGCGGGTTTGAATTTATTGATGAATTCAGAAAAATAAAAAACTATGCTTCGACACCCGTGATAATAGTAAGCTCAGAGCCGAGAGAGTTTTATGAAAAAGAGATTTCAAACAATAATATTTTAAC
This sequence comes from Candidatus Gastranaerophilales bacterium, assembly GCA_947589425.1. Lineage (GTDB taxonomy): Bacteria > Cyanobacteriota > Vampirovibrionia > Gastranaerophilales > Gastranaerophilaceae > RUG14156. The sequence continues at coordinate 189,505 of CANQAV010000002.1, forward strand.
CTACATACAAAAAAATCTCTTTAAACAGGACGAACTTTTAAAATGCCTTGAAAATACCCTTAATTATTAAATAGTATATTTTTATGACGACAATAAATTTTGATTTAGGTAGAATTAGCTTATGAGTTTTTTAAAAGATAACAAAGTAATTTTAATAATAATATTATTTTTGGGTTTTGGTTTAAGATTGTGGAACATCAATTGTCCCGAGGGTTTTTGGGCAGATGAATACAAGGCATTTTCTTTTGATATATTTAAATATCACGTAGGTTTTTTTGAAGCCCTTAAAACAAATTGCTATGCGCCTCTTCATCATTTTTATTTAAAAATTTGGACAACAATATTCAACAATAGCAGTTTTATGATTAAAATGTCATCCCTTGTACCTAATTTATTAGGTTGTTTTGTAATGTACCACGTCGGAAAAAATTATCAGACAAAACACCATTCAATTGAAATCGGTCTTGCGTGTGCCTGCGTGGGCGCAATAAGCTCATTTTTAATATATTTTGCTCAGGAAGCAAGAATTTATTCTTTAATATTTTTGCTATCCTCTCTTGTTTTATTATATTCAATTAAAATGTATGAATTTCCATGTCAAAAAAATGCGTGGTGGCTTACTTTTTATTCAATTCTTTTAATTTTAGAGCACACCATAGCCTTTGTATTTGTTATATTTAATATTTTCGGCTTAATTGCATTTCGGGAAAGAAAAAAGAAAAATATAGACCCCTATATGCCTCTTGTTGCGGGGTTAATTCTTTGTCTGCCTTTAATTCCTTTTTTGTTGAGGCTTTTTGCTCATCCTACATATATTTCAAGGTGGTGGTCGCCATTTAACTGGTCAAACATAGGCTTTTTCTTTACGGATTTATTTTCGCCCGTCTTGAAAAACCTTACAACGCATCCTGTTGATTTTTATCATCAAATAGTAGGTACAAGCTCAATAAATATAGGTTTTGTTTTGTTTGCCCTTGTGAGCGCAGTTATGGCTCTTGTGATGATAATTCGCTCAAATATTGATGCAAGAAGAATAAACAAATATTTTTTAAGCGTGTCTCTTGCGGTATTTTTAACGCTTTTAATCACTGCAATTGCAGATAAGCTTGCCTTTTTAACAAAATATTATGCCGAATTATACCCGATGTTAATTTTAATGTGTGCAATAGGCTGGGCACGGATGAATTCAAGAAATTCAAAAATTACCTGTGCTACGATTTATATTTTTATGACGCTGTTTTTTATTTTAGTATCTCACCTGAGCTCAATTAAGCTTGTTTAATTTATCTATTTCATAAAGCCCTTCAACAAGGGCAAATCTTCCTATGGGGATAACTTCCGTATATTGGGACAGGCTTTCGATGAAACATTTGTTTTCGCAAAAGCCCCCGCTGATAAAAAGTTTTTTGGGTCTTTTGGCAAAATTATAAGCATTAAAGGCAATGCCGTGGACAAATTTTGCAACCGCAGTTTTTGAATTAACCCCTTTTGCAACATCATCCATTATTTTTTCCAGACCGAAAATCCCGCAGGTGATTGAATATTTTTCATTTGTATATTTTAATTCATCGGGATTTATGTCGTAAAATTTTAAAAGCATCTCTACGGTTGCCCCCGTTGCGCTTGCACAGGTTGTATTCCAGTCCATATCTTTAAACTTGTTATTTTGAAATTCGACATATTTTATATCTCTTGAACCTAAATCAAGCGCAATGAAGTTATCTTCAAGATATTTTTTTGCTCCCCATGCAAGGGCAACAACTTCGTTTTCGTATATGCCTTCCTTTTTTTCTATGCTGTGTCCCGTTGCTTTTGTATATTTTAAATCGGCTAAATTTATATCACGGGTCAAACTAACACTGTAGTCTTTTTTTTCGCCGTTTACTTTTAAGATTTTTACTCGGGTAGTGCCTGCATCAATATAAATTTTTTCCATAACTACCTCAACTTTAAAAACGCTTCTATTTTTGCTTTTGCGCTGTTTGTGGGAATTGCGTCAATATCTATAAAAAGCCCCTGATATTTGTTTGCAAGGTGTTTAGCTAAAAGAGTTTTTGAACAAAAAGCCTGTGTAAAAAATATCGTGGGAAGTTCTTTATCAACATAAGTTTCAAGTTCAAAATCCCCCGGATATCCCGCTTCAACAGAGCGAAGCCAGCCGAATATTTCAGTATTGCAAGGGAAAAGATTTAAAATATCAAGGTCGTTTGGCGGTACTCCCCAGAAGCCGAACGAGGGTTTTTGGGGCTTTAAATAATCGTAATTTTTTCTTTCATATATATTTTTTGTAATTAACTCAACCTTTTCCTTAAGGGGAATTGCGCTTTTTGAAATCGGAATTTTTATTTTATTTATATTCGGACATTTATCTTCAAAAACGGATTGCACAATATCAAATTCATTTTTTAATAATTCCGATATGAAATATGCGCTGTCGCATTTATCTTTCCCTTTGGGCGCAAGAATTTTAATTATTCTGTCTTTAAGATAAAAAGCATTATTTATAATGTTTTTGATAATTGTGCAATAGTTATCGGGCGTAAGCTTTAAATCGGGATAATTGTAATTTATGTCTAAATCTACCCAGAGCGCATCAGGGTAGATTTGTTTCGTTTCTTCAATAAGTTCAATTCTCGGATATCCCCAGAAAGCTATGATATCTTTTTTCATCTTGATATTTTAGTTTTCTTCTTCCTGAGCTTTATTTTTGTTAGAAATTTTTTCTCTTATTTTAAGTTCAATTTCTTTTAAAATTTCAGGATTTTGTTCAAGAAATTCTTTTGCTTTATCTCTTCCCTGTCCGAGTTTTTCATCGTTATAGCTAAACCATGCGCCCGCTTTTTTGATGATATCAAAATTTACGGCAACATCAATTGTGTTTCCCAGAGCACAGATACCTTTTCCGTATATAATATCAAATTCTGCGGTTTTAAAAGGCGGTGCAACTTTGTTTTTTACAACTTTTACTCTTACACGGTTTCCGATATCTTCGTTATCTTTGTTTTTAACGCTGTCGCATCTTCTTATATCCAATCTTACGGAAGAATAATATTTAAGCGCCTGTCCGCCTGTTGTTGTTTCGGGATTTCCAAACATTATACCGATTTTTTGTCTTAATTGGTTAATGAAAATAACGGTTGTGTTTGTTTTTGCTACAACTGCGGTTAATTTTCTGAGACCTTTTGACATAAGACGTGCTTGCAGACCCATTTGCTGTTCGTCCATCGCTTTTTCAATTTCAGCTTTAGGTACAAGTGCCGCAACGGAGTCTATTACAATGACATCAATTGCACCTGAGCGGACAAGCTCTTCCGCAATTTCAAGGGCTTGTTCACCCGTATCGGGCTGCGAGATAAGAAGCTGGTCAATATCAACCCCTAAATTTCTTGCATATTCAGGGTCAAGTGCATGCTCGGCATCAATAAACGCCGCTATTCCGCCCATTTTTTGAGCATTTGCAACAATGTGCTGTGCTAAAGTTGTTTTACCTGAAGATTCGGGTCCGTATATTTCAATAATTCTTCCTCTCGGCACTCCGCCTATTCCTAATGCTATATCAAGAGCCAAAGCGCCCGTCGGGATACATTCGCAATTAACGCTTGTTTTATCACCCAAGCGCATTATTGAGCCTTTTCCGAAATCTTTTTCAATTTTATCCAAAGCAAGCTTCAGTGCTTTGTTTTTTCCTTCCTGTATGGCTTTTTGGTCATTTTCTTCTATTTCTTTAACGGCAGGACACATAATTTTTTTCCTCACTTCCCTATTGTTAGTTTATATTATATAATAAATTTTATGAAAACTCTAAAACTTAACAATTTTGAAATAGGCGGGTCAAAACTTACAATTTTGGCGGGACCTTGCGCTATGGAATCATATGAGATTTGCTATAAAACCGCTAAAAAACTAAAAGAAATTACAAAAAAGCTCGATATTAATTTTGTTTTTAAAACTTCTTTTGATAAAGCAAATCGTTCCTCGCTCAATTCTTACAGGGGTTTGGGAATGGAAGAAGGATTGAAAATTTTATCCGAAATTAAAAAAGAGCTCGATATTCCGATTGTAACGGATATCCACGAGCCCTATCAGGCTGAAATTGCTGCTCGTACTGCAGATATCATTCAAATACCCGCATTTTTGTGCAGACAGACGGATTTACTTGTTTGCGCAGCTAAAACGGGAAAAATCGTAAACATAAAAAAAGGACAGTTTTTATCTCCTCATCAGATGAAATCAATTGCAAAAAAAGTGTCTGAAAGCGGAAATGACAATATTTTAATAACGGAACGGGGTGCATCATTCGGCTATAACAATCTTGTTGTCGATATGAGAGGTGTTTCAATTATACAGGATGAAATAGGATATCCTCTTGTATTTGATGCAACTCACAGTGTCCAAATTCCGGGGGGTCATGGCTCATCTTCTTCGGGAGAAAGAAAATTTGTTCCTCTTCTGGCAAAATCAGCAGTTGCGGCAGGAGCAAAATGCCTTTTCTTTGAAATTCATCCGAGTCCCGAAGATGCCCTTTGCGACGGGGATAATATGCTTCCTTTGGATGAGTGTGAAGAAACTTTTGATATTTGTAATAAAATATTTAAATTGGTGTTAAATTAAATTTCTTCTTCAAACAGCATATCGGCAAGCTCGTGTTCCGTTGTGCCGTTTAATCTTTTGGAGATTTTTTTCAATTTTTGGCTCATAACTTCCATTTGAGTTGTCCAGATGAAATTATCGTTAACATATTTTTCGCCTTTTTGAAAATCGCCTTCCATTTGAATTTTAATTATTTCAGACAGCATTTCCCTTGCCGTGGGTACCATTTCGTCAATGTTAACATATAAAACCCCTTCATCCGAAATGCTCATTGCACCTTTTTTGATAAAATAATAATTTTGCATAACAGAGCGCACTCTGTGGGCTTGAGAGAGCGTCGGCTTTGATTTAAGCATGTTATCCGATGCATAAGTTACAATTATTTTATCTCTTTCTTCTTTGGTATAAAGCCCTGCTTCAACCAATATATCAAGCATTGAAAGGCTTACCATATCGGCTTTATTTTCTTCAATTATTGATTTATATTTTCCCAAAGCTTCGCATCCTTCTTTCGGGCCCAAAGAGTGTCCGTTTTCGTGTCCTATTGTAAAAGGATGATCCATTTTATCGTCATAATATTGATGAAGGGACTTATCAAGAATATTATCAAGTCTTTCCTGAAGCTTTTGTTTGGCATCTTCGCTTGTGATAAAGCGGATTTGCCTGTGGTAAACATTTCTTCTTCCTCCCCCTATTGTAAGAGAGAGTTTATCATTGTTCGGCAGGTTTTCGGCCAATGTTATACCCGCACGAAATGCGCCGACATCCCCCGCAACTTCAATTAAATCTACATCTACCATTGTTTGAGAAATATCGTCTTTTTTTGATATAACTTGTTCGTATTGGTCGCAAAACGGCATATTCTGCGCCATTAAAGGAAGAAAATCTTTAACTTTTAAAATATAGTCCGTTCCTTCTTTGTTTACAATTCCGACTCTTGCCCCCAGATAATCTTTTGAAATTACATCAATATTATGTTTTTCTAAAAGTGCGGACAATTTCTCGTTTTCAAGGACTGTTTGAGTCATTTCATCGGAATAGTTTTCTCTTGTAATTGTAAATTCTAAAGGGGTGTTTTGTAATTGCGCCCATTTTTTATCCGCATAAGCATCAAGCATTGCATCCGCTTTTAAAAATGCTTCCGATTGCAGTCTTAAATATTCTCTGAAATCAAGGTCGGTTGAAGTACAGCTTGCCCTTAATAAAAGTTGCGCAGCTGCTTTAAAATCTTCGCTGAATTTATCAACGTAATCTATTGCAATAAGCTCATCCCCCTTGCGTTCTACTACGCTTCTTTGATTGAGGATTTTTTTAACTTCATCAATTTTATTTTCTTCAATCATTTTGATTAAAATATTATGAAATTCTTCTTTTTCAAGGTCTTCGGGATAAAAACCGCATCCGGGCTTTTTTTCAAGTCCTTTTGCCAAAATAACAAGGTTTGATTCGCAATCAAGAGCAAAAATGCCCTTTTGAGCATCAAAAAGTATTTTTGTTAATTTTGCTTTTTTGCTTCCTTTTTTAATTTCATCCTCAAGAAATTTTTTAAAAGGCAGATTGTGTCTGCTATCAAGCTCCATGTTGATTTTTTCTATAATTCTTGCAGCTTTAACAAGACATTTAAGGGTATATTTATCGCCGTCGGCAAGATTTTTAAATTCAATTGAATTTTTATCCAGCATTTTTTTAACGACAAGACAATCTTTTGAAGCCCTTTTTTCAAGTTCTTTTGTGCTTAAACCATAGTCATATTTCATAGTTTCTATCCTTTATTACAATAAAATTATACATTTTGGAGCTTTTATTGTAAAGAATTATACTTTTATTCTTTTTCCATGGCAAATGATGCTAAAGAGCCGAATGCATTTTTAACTTGTTTTAATTTATATCTCAAATAATTTTCATTATTTTTTTTCGCTTATTTAACTGATTGTTAATTTAATTTATATTTTGTAAAATCTTAAAAAAAGGAAGTGTTGCAATGAAATATTTTAGAGGCTCATATATATTCACGATAATTGCCCTTATAACAGCGTGGTTTTGGTCGCATCATGCGCATTTGGGACATGAAGCATCGTGCTTTTTTATAATTTTTGTATTAAGCGTTTTGGAAATAAGCTTATCTTTTGATAATGCCGTTATAAATGCCGCAAAACTTGAAAAAATGTCCCCTCTTTGGCAGCACAGATTTCTTACCTGGGGGATTGTAATTGCGGTATTCGGGATGAGATTTTTATTTCCCGTTTTAGTTGTGAGCATATTTTCGCATCTCAATTTTATAAAAGTTGTTGATATGGCATTAAATGATGCGGATAAATATGCCCATTATCTGCATATTTCGCATCCTTCAATCATAACTTTCGGCGGTGCATTTTTGCTTATGCTTTTCCTTAATTATTTCTTTAATCCCGAAAAAGAAGTTCATTGGATAAAGTTTTTAGAGCACAAATTTAAACTCATGGGAGAAGTAAAAGCAATCGGCGTTATTATAACTCTTCTTGTTTTGTTTTTAACACAAAATTATGTTGCGCCCGATATAAGGTATGAAACATTAACTTCCGGAATTTGGGGTATTGCGGTCTATCTTTTAATTGACGGAATATCCTGTGCTCTTGAAAAAGGAAGCGAAAAGTTTAATTTAAAAGCTCAAAATTGTCCTGCTAATTTTAATCTTAAAAATACATGTTTTATTAACTTTTTATATCTTGAATTAATAGATGCTTCATTCTCTTTAGACGGTGTTTTAGGAGCATTTGCCCTGAGTAAAGATATTGTTATTATAACGCTCGGGCTTGCAATCGGCGCTATGTTTGTGCGTTCTTTAACCATTATGCTCGTTGAGAAGAAAACTTTAAAAAATTATATATATCTTGAACATGGCGCACATTATGCAATCGGCGCTCTTGCAATTTTGATGTTTATTTCATCTTTCCATGAAGTAAATGAAGTTGTGACAGGGCTTGTAGGACTTGTATTTATTATAGCTGCGTTTGTTGCTTCCGTCAGAAGCAAAAAAGCTTAATTCTTTTTTGCTTTATCGGCTAATTCGCTGTCCAGCCTTAAAAATACGGGTTTGATATCTTCTTTTGAGATTAATTTACCCGTTTTAATGTTATTTAATTTAATATCATCAAGCTTTAAGGTAATATCATATTTAAGTTCATCCGCCATACGCTTTGCAATATTCGGACAATAAGGATATATAAGAGAAGCTATCACGCACATAACTTCTAAAACGGCGTATAAGACTTCTCCGCACTCTTTCATTTTGCCTTCTTTTGCAAGCGCCCAGGGGGCAGAGTTTGTAACAAATTTATTTGTTTTATCAACAAGCTCAATTATTTCAGAAGCCGCTTCCTGTATTTCAAAAAAGTTAAAATGATGTTTAACGCTCTCTATTGTCTTTTTTGCATCCTCAAAAAGAACAGGGGTATTAATAAATTCTTCTTTTATCACGCCGTCAAAATATTTATCAAGCATTGAAAGAGTTCGATTTAAAAGATTTCCCATGGAATTTGCAAGGTGAGCGTTAACTTTTTCTTTAAAATCATCATCGGAATAGTTGCCGTCTTTTCCTAAAGGTGCTGCTGATGCCATATAGTATCTTAGGGGGTCCGCTATATCAAGATTGAATGATTTCATTATACCTTCGGGAGAAACAACATTACCCAAAGATTTTGACATTTTTGTTTCATCAATTGTAATCCAGCCATGGGCTAAAATGTGCTTTGGAAGTGGAAGATTAAGCGCCATTAAAATTGCGGGCCAGTATATGCTGTGGAATTTTAATATATCTTTTCCGATAACCTGAACATCCGCACTCCAGTATTTCCTGAAATCGTCGCTGTTTTCTTCGCAATTATATCCTAAAGCCGTAATATAGTTTGACAAGGCATCAATCCAAACGTATATAACCTGCTCATCATCTCCTAAAACATCAATTCCCCAGCTTACATTTTTCTTTGCTCTTGAAACGGAGATATCTTCAATGTTTTCCAATTGGTTTAAAACTTCTTTTACCCTGAAGGAAGGGATTATAAAATCAGGATTTTGATTGATGTGTTTAATTATTGCATCTTTGTATTTTGTCAATTTAAAAAAATAGTTCTCTTCTTCAACCACTTCGGGTTTTTTCTTGTGCACGGGGCACAAGCCGTTTTCATCAAGGTCTTTTTCGCTTAAAAACGCTTCACAGCCCGAACAATAAAGCCCCTTATAAGCGTGTTTATATATATCACCCTGTTTTAGAAGCTTATCAAATATTTTTTGAACGGCTTTTTTGTGTTGTTCATCGGTTGTTCTGATAAAACGGGAATAGTTAATATCAAGCAATTTCCAAGCATCAATAAATTTTTGGGTATTGATATCGCAAAATTCTTTGGGGGTTATTCCTAATGAAGCAGAAGTTTTTTGGATTTTAATACCGTGTTCGTCAACTCCCGTCAACATAAAAGCATTATCAGTTCTTTGACTGTAGTGCCTTGTTATGATATCCGTTAATATTTTTTCATAAGCATGTCCGATATGAGGAGCGCCGTTAACGTAATCTATTGCGGTCGTTGTATAAAACTTATCCATAATAAAATCCTAATTTATCTTCAACAAATTGGATTATATCATAAACCGTAAGAGAAGCCTATATTTTTAGCAGGTCTTTTGCTTTTCGGAAGATATTTTTTCTCGTCAATTTTTTCAATATTTGTTATTTTGACTGCCTGAATAAAATCTTCTTTTGATAATTCCCTGTTTTTCCTGTAGGCGATTTTAGACGCTTCAATTATTAATTTTGAAATGTTATCAGGACTAAAGCCGACTAAAAGAGAGGATAATTCTTCTAAATCCTTTTTATTTTCCATAATTGGTTTACCCTTAGAAAATTTGGAAAGAAGTTTTTCCAGAAGTGTTTTTATTTCTTCTTTATCAGGCAAACCTATGTAAGAATTAAGATTAATCCTTCTTTTTACCGCACTGTCAAGAGAATCATACATATTTGTTGCGCCGATTATAATGATATTATTTTCTATTGCTTCATTTATCATTACAAGAAGGGCATTAACCACTTTGTTGTCTTCTAAGCCTCCTTCGGATGAACTTATTTCAGACCTTTTTGAATACATTGAATCCATTTCATCCATAAATAAAATGACGGGCTTTTCGCTTTTACTTGCAATCTTTTTCAGTTCTTCAAAACCGCTTTTGATATTTAAAACGGTACCGTTTATATAGGTTGAGCCTACGGTAGATAAATCCATTTTATACATATCACAGCCTGATTTTGCCGCTATGGCTTGCGCAAGCATTGTTTTACCGCATCCGGGCGGACCGTGGAAAACAATGAAATGCGGAATTTCAATTCCGTATTCTTCTTCTCTTTTTTTAGCTTCTTCTTTATGCTCAAGGGGATATATGATTAAATCTTCAACATCTTGAACAATATCTTTAATACCCACAACATCATCAAGAGATTTAGGCGAAGTTTTTGAAGGAATATATTTTTCAATTAAAGGCTGTCTTCCGCTTTTTCCCGCCGTACCGTATGCGCTTGAATTTAAAGAAGGTTCTTGTTCATAAGTATATATAGTATAGCTTTGCGCATCCTGCTCCGCTTCATATTCTGTCATTTCATCATATTTACACCCTAAATCATCTCTCCAGGTATGAGCCTGTAAAAGCTGAGGGTTTGAATTAATAACTTCTTGAATTGTTGCATTATCCATAGTCTTATCTGTTATACGATAAGACTCCTCGTCATAATGTTCAATATCTCTTCTTGCATAATCCAATTCGGGGTATAGATATTCAATTTGCCTGTAAAGATAGCATTTTGCATCAATTAAAAATTTTGAAAGCAGATTAATTACCCTGTAATATTTAATTGTACCCTTTCTTTCGCAGTTTCTTATTTGATTTTCGCAAAAATTACAAACATCGTTAATTTGTAAAAGAGTTTGATTCATGGGGCTTTGCGGGTTTGTGTTTAATTTTTCTTTAAGTTCGTTATCAAGTTTCTTACTGTATCCGAAATTGATTTTAGAGTTAACGGGAGTAATTTGCATAATATATTTTCTCTCATGGGTTTTAAAAATTATAATGTCCCTGAAAAAAAATTTTTGCCAAGTCTAATATTCATATTTATAATATAATTCTTCGCTTCTTTGGCTGTATTTTTCATATAATTCGGGATTCATCAGCCTTAAAAAACCGTCTATTAAACCGACATTATCCCTTTTTCTCAATTCAATCGAGTCGTTTTTTATTCTTTTTGCCATTCTTCTTGAGCTCATTGAAGCAGGAAGCGCAGCTCCCGTTAACATTGTATTTGAAGAGGCAAGTTTTAATTTTTTAATTCTTTCTTCTTGGGGGCTGAAGCGCCATGTCCTTCCGATTAGTTCATATTCAAGATTTTTCAGCCTTTCTTCATCGCTGAATTCGGGGTAGGTTCTGGGGAAGTGTCTTTTTTCCATGATTTCTATTGCCTTTAAATCTTTTTCGGAAAATTTAACGGGATATGGTGTAGGTTTTGCGCTCATTATATCTTCTTTTGTAATTGTTACGGTCTGAACAGGCTCATAACAATAACATGCCAAAGGAAGAAAAACCGAATAGAAAATTAGCGCAAATACAACGCTGTAGCAGATTTGAAATTTTATATATTTATTCATGGAAAAACTTAGTCAAATTAATCTGAATTAAATTTACGACATTTTAAAAATAGTTTCATTCCCTTTTATGGCAAGGTTTTCAGGCAATATTAATTTTTGTAAAAAAATGAAAGAAAATCATAAAGTATATTATAAAAATTCCGTTAACCATGATAACGAGAATATATTATGGATGCTTAAGGTTGTAAAAAATGAGAAAAATTATTGTATTACTATGTCTGATTTTCAGCTTAGTATTTGGCTCATCGCAGTGCTTTGCCCTTGATTATTCGAAGATTTCCACAAACACAAAGATTGTAGCGGCACTGAATGCACTTGAGGGAATTAACAGACGAGACGTAATTGCTATTTTGTACGGACACAATGCCACAAAAAAACCCATTAGAGTCATGTTTAGAGATTTTGCTTTATTCGGCTATCAAGATTGTGAAGCCGTTACGATACAGACAAAGAACAACGGTTTGGTTATATATATAAATTCAGAGCATAAAGGCGCAAGCCCCGAATGTATTGCTTGTTTAATAGCGCATGAGTCGCAGCATCATACTTATACCAATTCCAGACAGGAAGAGCTGAGAGCCTGGATATCGGAATCGCAGGCATGGAATGAATTGACAAAAAGAAACAGAGCACTTTTAACTTCAAATGAGCCTTTAGCCAAAAGAGAAAATTATATAGCCAAATTGAGAACTAAAAACGGTATAGTCGGAATACAAAAACTTATTGCATCAAACCCTGTTTATGCAGGCTTAGCAAATTAAAAGCCCCGAGGTATACGTTTAATAAGGCAAAATAAACCCTATTTTACGGGCGAGATTTTGCTTTTTTCATATTATATTTTGATGCCTTAAATCCGAATAAAAATAAAAGAAGGGTTTAAGAATATATTTATTCAAAAATTAATATGCTAAAATTGCAATATGAAAAAGTTTTGTATCAAATCTTTAGGCTGTAAGCAAAACCAGCTTGAAGGGCAAATTATTCAAAATGAGCTTGAAAGATTGGGCTTTCAATATGAAGAAAATATTGCTTTGTGCGATATTTATATTCTTAATTCTTGCTCTGTTACATCTCACAGCGACAGCTATACGAAGTACCTTCTTAATAAGGTAAAAAGGCAAAATCCAAACATTAAAACAGTTTTAACGGGATGCTGTGCTCAAACAATTAAAGATAAAAAAAATTTCGATTATTCAAATATAGATTTAATTTTGGGCAACAGCGAAAAAATGAATATTGAAAAATATATTCCTAATCTTGATAATAATTTAAAATATGTCGGAGATATTTTTGAAGTTAAGGAATTTGAGAATAAATTCCTGCAAAATCCTAATTCTACAAGGGTAAGCATTAAAATTCAAGACGGGTGCGACAATCGCTGTTCATATTGTATAATTCCCTATGCAAGAGGAAATTCCCGCTCGAACAGTATTGAAAATATTATCAAACAAATAAATATTGTTATTGAAAAAAATGTTAAAGAAATTGTTTTAACGGGTATCCACATCGGTCAGTGGGGCAGGGAATTTAATAAAAATCTTTTGGATTTATTAAAAGAAATTGAGAAAACTTCAATCCTGCGCTATCGATTGGGCTCGTTATATGTTAATGAATTAGATAATGAACTTATTGATTTTTTATCAAAATCAAAAAAATTCTGTCCCCATTTTCATTTGTCTTTGCAATCATTGTGCGACAAGACTTTAAAAAATATGAACAGAAGCTACAGCGCCTCTTATGCGCTTGAAGTGATTGAAAAGCTTCATAAATCCTTTAATCTTCCCTATCTTGGCTGTGATATAATAGTTGGTTTTCCCTATGAAGATGATGATGATTTTAACATTACTTTTAATAATTTAAAAAAAGCAAAACTTTCCTCAATTCATTGTTTCCCATATTCAAAAAGAGAGGGCACAAAAGCTTATTCAATGCCTCAAGTTAAAGACAGCGTTAAAACCTCTCGTGCGAAAAAAATCATGGAGCTTTCGGGGGAATTAAAAAAAGAGTTTTTGGAAAGAAATAAAAATACTTCTCATCAAATTTTAATTGAGAAGAAATCTCCCAAAACAGGCTGTTATACTGCGATGACGGAAAATTACATAAGAATAAAATTTAAAAGCGAAAATGATAATTTAAGGCATACCATAAAAGAAATTAACCTTAAAGATTGTGAAATAATTGAATAAAAAAATACCTTGTTTAATTAAACAAGGTATTTTTTTTCATTTATGTTTTATTGCAACTGTGCTTTTTCTTCCTCTGTTACCCCTTTGATTGTGAGGTTAACCCTGCCTTTGTCGTCAATTTTTTGAACTTTAACGACAACTTCCTGTCCTATGGTTAAATGAGGCTCGATTGTTTCAATTCTTTCGTTGCAGATTTGTGAAATATGTACCATTCCGTCTTTTCCGGGGGCTAATTCAACAAAAGCTCCGATTGGAATAATTCTTACAACTCTGCCTCGGCAAACCATACCGACTTCAGCTTTAAATGTGAGGTCTTTAATCATTTTACGAGCAAGGTCTGCGCCTTCTTTATCGTTTGATGTGATTGTTACTTTGCCGTCATCTTGAATATCAATTTCAGCGCCCGTTGCATCAATTATTCCTCTAATTGTCTTTCCGCCGGGTCCAATTACCGTTCCTATGTCTTCAACAGGTATTGTCATAGACATTAAGCGAGGAGCATTCGGCGAAATATCGGGACGTGGTGCTGATATTGCTTCTCTCATGCAGTTCATTATGTGCAATCTGCCTTCTTTAGCTTGTGCCAGTGCACGTCTTAGTGTGGGATTTGAAATTCCTTTTATTTTCATATCCATTTGAAGAGCGGTGATACCTTCTTCATTACCCGTTACTTTAAAATCCATATCGCCTAAGAAGTCTTCAATTCCTTGAATATCAGTTAAAACGATATCGGTATCTTCTTCATGGATTAAACCCATTGCAACACCGCCTATCATACATTTAACGGGAACACCAGCATCCATTAAAGCCATTGAGCTTGCACAGGTTGAGCCCATTGAAGTAGAGCCGTTTGATTCAAGTACATCTGAAGTTACTCTTATTGTATAAGGAAATTCATCATGTGATGGTAACGCCGGAACATTAGCTCTTTCCGCTAAATTTCCGTGTCCCACTTCACGACGTCCGGGGCCTCTTAAGGGTTTAACTTCACCCACAGAGAAGCCGGGGAAAATGTATTTGTGCATATAGTCTTTATTTCTTACGGGGTCAACTCCGTCTAATTCTTGTGCCATTCCGGGGCCTGCTAAAGTTGCAACCGATAAAATTTGAGTTTGACCTCTTGTAAATACGGCGCTTCCGTGAACACAGGGCAGGACTCCCACTTCACACCATATCGGGCGAACTTCGGTTGTTGTTCTGCCGTCTGCTCTTATACCTTCGTTTTTAATCATTGCACGCATGATTTTCTTTTCAAGGTATTTGAATTCTTCCGCAACAAAATCAATTCCCGTTTCTTCAATCATTTTAGCGATGGGGTGTTCTTCTCCCAAAGCTTCGATTTTTTCTTTTACAACTTCTTTGATTTTATCGAGTTTTTCGTTTCTTTGGTCACGGTCTTGAGTGTGGTATGCATCAACCACGGCATCATACGCAGTTTCTTTAATTATTCCCGCAAGTTCCGTTGTATCATAGGGATTAACAAATTCTTCACGAACTACATTGCACTCTTGTGCAAATTGAATTTGAGCTTCGCATTGTTTTTTAATTTCAACTTGAGCAAATTCAACCGCTGCCATAATATCATCTTCGCTAACAAATTTACATCCTGCTTCAACCATAATAACAGAGTCCATTGTTCCTGCTATTACTATATTCATATCGGATTTTTCATCTTGAGAATGTGTGGGGTTGGCGATAAATTGACCGTCAATTCTTCCGACTCTTATAGCTCCGACAGGGCCTTCAAAAGGTGCGCCCGATAACATTAAAGCGGTTGAAGCACCGATAATTGACAAAATATCGGGTTGTTCTTCCTGATCATAAGCGAATAATTGCGAAACAATTTGAACATCGTTTCTGTATCCTTTTGGCCACAAGGGGCGGATAGGTCTATCTATTAATCGTGAGATTAAAATTGCTTTTTCGCTTGAGCGTCCTTCCGTTCTTGTATAACCGCCGGGGATTTTGCCTATTGCGGACATTCTTTCTTCATAGTCAATCAAGAGAGGGAAGAAATCTATTCCGACACGGGGCTCTTTGCTAACGGTTGCGTGAACAAAAAGCATTGTGTTTCCGCATCTTACCGTTACCGAGGAAGTCGCTTGTTTTGCGTATTTTCCTGTTTCTACTTCTACGGTTTTCCCACCAACCGTTAGAATCATTTTTTTACTTTCAGGTTTGTTCATCTTTTTCTTCTTTCTTTTTTATTACAAGAAAATTTTATTATAAACAATTAAAAAAAGATAGGGTTTATTCCCTATCTTTTTTCGGATAATTTATATTATAAGTCTTTATGAGCTGAAAGACATTAATGCTTTTACGGAACGAGCCGTGTCCTGCACTTCTTTTTCGGAGTGCATTGTGATTGTATCATCAAGAATTTTAATTGCTTCTTGTTTGTCTTTAAGAGCTAAAAGTTCGTTTATTGCGCTCATTGCAACGTGTGCTGAAAGGTCGTTGATGCCTTTTCCTTTGTTTACGATTACAATTTCAAGAGCATCGTGGGTATTTTTTTTGATAAGCGCTTTGCTGGTGAGTTCTCTTATTTCATCAATCGGGCAGTTAGTTCCAAGCTCGTTTAAAACTTTGATTGATTCTTCATCTTTGTGTTTGCCTAAGGCTTCAATAATATTTTTTACTTTTCTGTTATTCATTGCCCGCTCCTTGTAATTCTTTTTCTAACATGGTCCTTAGTTCACCTACAGGTTGATTTTGCAGATTTGAAACATTATATTTGAATATGTTTAAATCAACTTCTTTGTTTGCAATTTCTTGAACTTTGTTTGTGAAGGCTATTGTATTTTCTTTGATTTTGTTTCCAAAAGCAATAACATTTGTTTTTATTGATGAAAACTTATTTATTGTTCCAACCCAGGCAGAAGTTAAAAGTTTGCCGGTGTTTTGGAGTTTTTCTTTAATTGAATTTCCTGCGGTGTTAGAATTTGTTTTGTCGGTTTTTTCAAAAACATCCATTTGAATAACCGCACCTTTGAAGCTTATTCCAAAGGGATTTGTTGAAGCTGCGTTATCAGCTTTTTTTGTTTCGTTGTTTTTGCCTGCTCTGAGTGCTTTAAATTTGTTAAAAGCCTCTATGCTTGACCTTAAGGGGGAAATTTTCTGCATTTTTTCTGCCTTTCTTATTTTTACTTACAATAGTTTATCCTTTTAAGAAAGTACCATAGTTAGCAGATGAAAAAATCAATCTTTTGATGTAAATATTAAAATTTTATTATTCCTAAAAGTGTGATGTTGTTTGAATTGTATATTAAAAGCCAGCCGTTTTTTTCGGGTATATATTGTATTTGAGCCGTTTTCCAATCTATTTCCGAAGGATTTTCACCTTTTAGGTATTTCCTGTACTCTTTTTCTTGATATTTCCTGTATTGTGAATAGCTCATTTTTTTTATTTTCGGCTGTCGGGGGTTGTTGGTTTCATGGAGTTTGGTTTCAATTACGGGAATTTTAGCTTTTAATTTTCCGCCTTGATATATAAGAAGAAAATCCTGATATTTATCTGGAATTACGTTATAAAAGCCTTTTTTGAGACCTTTTCCGGTATTAGGGTCGATGATATCATCTTCAAGGGCGAGGATTGGCATATCGTTTTTTTGAGAATATTTATCAATCAGGGTTGTTTCTTCTTTTTCCCCGCTGGTATAGACTTCTTTCGGTACAAAAAGATTTTTGTAATATTCGTATGCTATTAAGTTGTTATCAATTGTCATATTCATTATTTTAACGTTGTTTTTTGAAAAGCGCAAAATTTTTCCGACAGGTTTTTTGGTTGATATTTATTTTTGAGCATTGTAAAATCAATTACGAATTTCATGCGGGTCATATGTTCGGTCTGAATATATGCGTGCGGTACGCTCAGTTGGCGGTTTGATATTTTGCGAAAGCAAAATTCAAACAAATATAGAAAACCCACTCTATCCAACTGAACACACAGCAAAAAATTGAATATTATGCGCCTGTAGCTCAGTTGGATAGAGTGTTTGGCTACGAACCAAAAGGTCGGGGGTTCGAATCCCTCCAGGCGCGATTTTAAACTCCCTTACGGGGAGTTTTTTAATTCGGAGGGATTCTCACCCCAAGGAGTTCTCCCCTCCAAAATACGTGTTTTGCAAGTGCAAAACACTACAAAGAGTACGGCTCATTCTTCGCCTACTCCTTGCATACGTTTTGGAGTCCTTCTCCAGGCGCGCCATAAAGAACCCTAAAGGGGTTCTTTTTTAATGGCGACACCTGTCGGGATGCGACCTCAAGGGTCGCCCTCTCCTCAAAAGCAGGGTGTCTGTAGTTAATTGAGTAGTTTGATATTTACGGTTAGTTTGATTTTTTCGGTGGTGTTGGCTTCCTGTTTGGGTTTTAGCTGTCGGAAATAATCAAACTATCCGTTCAGGAAAACGGTCTTTTTGGACTTTTATTGGTGAAGCGTTTAGTTTGCGTATTACGGAAAGTTGACTTAAAATTATTTTCCCACCTGTATTTCGGCTGTGTGTTTGAATTGTACGTTTAGTTTGCGTATTTCAAAAAAGTCCAATTTGAAAATGGTTAAATTAAATTAATATCTATATATAAATGTTTGTGCTATTCTTAAATAAAGGCAAAAATAAAGAATAGGTTATAAAATGATATGAAAAAGGCTTTAATAACAGGAGTAACAGGACAAGACGGAAGCTATCTATCCGAATTATTAATTTCAAAAGGCTACGAAGTGCATGGAATAAAAAGACGTGCGAGTTCTTTTAATACTCAAAGAATTGACCATATATATCAAGATATACACGACAGCTCAAATTTTATTCTTCATTACGGAGATTTATCCGATTCATCAAATCTCATAAAATTAATACATGATATTGAGCCTGATGAAATCTACAATCTGGCTGCACAATCACACGTGAAAGTTTCGTGGGATTGTGCCGAATATACTGCAGATATTGATGCTTTAGGCACATTAAGGCTGCTTGAAGCAATAAGGCTTAATAAACTTGAAAATAAAACAAAATTTTATCAGGCTTCAACTTCAGAGTTATATGGGCTTGTTCAAGAACCGATACAAAAAGAAACAACGCCTTTTTATCCTCGTTCTCCTTATGCTGCGGCAAAATTATATGCTTATTGGATTTGTGTTAATTATCGTGAAAGTTTTAATATATTTGCTTCAAACGGAATATTATTCAACCACGAATCACCAAGGCGAGGCGAAACTTTTGTTACAAGAAAAATAACAATGGCAGCATCAAAAATAAAAATCGGGCTTCAGGATAAATTATATTTAGGCAACCTTAATGCAAAACGAGATTGGGGACATGCTAAAGATTATGTTGAAGGAATGTATTTAATATTGCAAGCCGAAAAACCGGATAATTACGTTTTAGCAACAGGTGTTACAACTTCAATAAGAGATTTTTGTAAAAAAGTTTTTGCTCGTTTAGATATAGATTTGGAATTTATAGGCTCAGGGCTTGATGAAAAAGGAATAGATAAAAAAACGGGCAAAATTGTTATTGAGGTTGACCCACGCTATTTTAGACCGGCAGAAGTTGATTTGCTTTTAGGCGACAGTTCAAAAGCAAGAAACGAACTTAATTGGAAACCAAAGTATAATCTTAATATGTTAATTGATGAAATGGTTGAAAATGACCTTGAACTGGCTAAAAAAGAAAAAATGCTGAAAGAAAACGGATACAAAGTGTATAATTCTTTGGAGATATAATGAAAAAAGAAGATAAAATATTTGTTGCAGGATACAAGGGACTTGTCGGTTCTGCAATAACAAAAGAATTAAAAGAAAAAGGTTATAACAATTTAATTCTTAAAAATCACAAAGAACTTGATTTATCCGACTCTTTTGCCGTTAGTGAATTTTTTTCAATAAATAAACCCGATTATGTTATTCTTGCTGCGGCTAAAGTAGGGGGAATATATGCCAATAATACATATCCTGTTGAATTTTTTATTGAAAATATGAAAATTCAGCTTAATGTTATTGAAAATTCGTATAAATATAATGTAAAAAAACTGTTATTTTTGGGTTCAAGTTGTATATATCCCAAAAATGCTCCGCAACCTTTAAAGGAAGAATATTTACTTTCTTCAAAACTTGAAAAAACAAATGAAATGTATGCATTGGCTAAAATTGGCGGATTAAAGCTGTGTGATGCTTATAATAGAGAATATGGCACTGATTTTATATCTGTTATGCCTTGTAATTTGTATGGTTTTAATGATAATTATCATCAACAAAATGCCCATGTTCTTCCCATGCTTTTAAAAAGATTTCATGATGCAAAAGTTTCAAACGCTGAATCTGTTACGGTTTGGGGAAGCGGAAAACCTTTAAGAGAATTTATGTTTGCAGGTGATTTAGCGCGCGCCGTTATATATCTTATGGAAAACAAAACCGCAAAAGATATAGGAGAAACAATTAACATAGGTACGGGAGAAGAAATCTCCATATCGGAGCTTGCCGATTTAATCAAAGAAACAGTCGGTTATAAAGGTAAAATAATTTTTGATAAAACAAAGCCTGATGGTACAATGAGAAAAGTTATGGATATTTCAAAAATAAATTCTTTAGGTTTTAAGGCAAAAACTTCTCTTAAAGAGGGTATAAAAAAGGTTTATGAAGATTTTTGCAACAATTTAACAAATTAACATTCCTAAGCTGCAGGGTGGACTTCAGTCCACCGAGTCCACCAAGAATGTTTAAACGGTAGCAGTAGGGTGGGCTTCAGTCCGCCAAATCCACCGAGCCCGCCAAATCCGCCAAGAATGTTTAAACGGTAGACTAAAGTCTACCCTACTACCCTACGGATAAAACAGGATAAACA
>CANQAV010000003.1 GCA_947589425.1 Candidatus Gastranaerophilales bacterium
TAGATTGCGGGGCAATCTTAGCGAACGCAGGCGAGGGCACAAGAGTGCGAAGCCCGTGACGGCAGACCGTTGAGGTCTGGCGGACAGGGCGGAGACATTTCTATAGCGACGTGGAAATCTCTGATTTCCTCAGGAGCAATCCCGAGCCAAGTGAGCTTAGATTGCGGGGCAATCTTAGCGAACGCAGGCGAGGGCACAAGAGTGCGAAGCCCGTGACGGCAGACCGTTGAGGTCCGGCGGACAGGGCGGAGACATTTCTAAGACCCGAATGAAGCGAGCTTTAGTGCGAGGGCACTTAGCGAGCAAAATGAGGGCACAACCCAAACAAAAACAAGTGCATATAGTGGAAGGCATAAAATGCCGCAATTACCACGAAAGGAGAATAAAATGGCACCAAAATCAAACAAAAAAATTACCGGCAAAATCAAACTTCAAATTGAAGCCGGAAAAGCAAATCCTTCACCGCCTGTTGGTCCTGCTTTGGGTCAAAAAGGTGTTAACATCATGGATTTTTGCAAACAGTTTAACGAAAGAACAGCTTCTCAAGCAGGCTACATCATTCCTGTTGTAATTGATGTATATGAAGACAGAAGCTTTGACTTTGTTACAAAATCACCGCCCGCAGCAGTTTTAATCAAAAAAGAATTAAACCTGCCTAAAGGCTCATCTGTTCCCAACAAAACAAAGGTAGGACAGATTACGCAAGAACAGCTTGAAAAAATAGCAAAAATCAAAATGGACGACTTAAACGCTACATCACTTGAAGCTGCCGTTGAAATGATTAAAGGAACGGCAAGAGCTATGGGTGTAACCGTTAAAAGCAACGATTAACATTGTGGGAGGCAAATCTTAAATTTGCCGCTAATACCAAAAAGGAGAAAAAAATGTCTAAATTAACAAAAAAACAAAAGAAAATACAAGAAATGATGGAAGGTTTTACTCAACCGTCAAGCGCAATAGAAGCAATTAAAAAGCTTCAGGAAGTGGCAAGCGCTACATCAAAATTTGATGAAACATTAGAATGCCATATGCGTCTTGGTATTGATGTAAAACACGCTGACCAGCAAATCCGCTCAACTACCGTTTTACCCGCAGGCTTAGGTAAAGAAGTGAGAGTTTGCGTTATCGCAAAAGCTGACCTTGTACCTTCCGCAAAAGAAGCGGGAGCCAATGAAGCAGGTAGCGAAGAAATAATTGATAAAATTTCTGACGGCTGGTTTGAATTTGATACATTAATTGCAACACCTGATATGATGCCAAAACTTGGTAAATTAGGTAAAGTTTTAGGTCCTAAAGGTTTAATGCCAAACCCCAAAACAGGTACTGTTACCACTGATGTTGCTAAAGCCGTAAAAGATGCCAAAGCAGGTAAGGTTGAATTTCGTGCCGACAAGCAAGGTATGATTCACGTACCTTTGGGAAAAATGAAATTTTCAACCGATGATTTGATGAAAAACTTTGTAACTTTGGCAGATGCCGTTCTTAAGGCAAAACCTTCATCCGCTAAAGGAACATATTTAAAATCAATATATCTTTCAACTACAATGGGACCCGGTATCAAATTAGATGCAAAAAATACACCCGCAGAAGTTAAAGAATATGTTGGCTAAAATTAAAAATATAATAGTTGAAAGCACGGTTGTAAAAAAATTTACATCCGTGCTTTCCAATATATTTCACTATATCCACAAAAAAATGTTTTGGGGTTTATTTTCAAAAATAGATGAAAAATTTTTTAAATTTCTTTTCGTCGGAGCACTAAACACTCTTTTTGCATACACAATTTATGCAATTTTTGTCGCAATCGGCTTCAGAGCCAATATTGCATTAATTTTCCAATATGTAATAGGAATTTTATGGAATTTTAAAACAACGGGCTCAATTGTATTTAAAAATAACAACAATTGGCTTATATTTAAATTTGTAGGGGCATATATCTTTACCTTCTGTGTAAACAGCATAACCTTAAAACTTTTAACAAAAATTTTTAATCCCTATATTGCTCAAGCGCTTCTGGTGTTCCCTATTGCGGTATTGTCGTTTTTAATATTAAAATTTCTTGTGTTTAAAGAAAAAAAATAATTTAAGAATAGTAAATTTTTATATGTTAAACAGATGAAAAATAAGCGTTTATATGCTTAAATAATTGGGTAGGGGTAGGTAATATTTTATGAGAATTGGCAAAATAACGACAGCATCATACATTTTCAAAGGAAATGAATCGGCAATCAAAACTCCTGCTCCCGCATCAAAGCCGGATGCTTCCGAAAACAAAAAAATAAATATAAATAAATCTGTCATTCCGATAGCCGTATCTGTTGCAATAGGCGCTATTGTTATAGGCGGAATTTTAATTAAAAATAAAGCGCCAAAAACAGTTATAACCGAGCCAAAAATAAATTTCTCCGAATTATATGAAAGTGCAAAAATTACAAAAAAAGAAGCCGAAGGAGCGCTTGAAAAATCTAAAGGAATTTTCAACACAGCAAAGGAAAAGCTGTCAGAAATATTTGATTTAATAGAAGAAGGAAGACAAAAAGGCTTTGAAGAAATCACCGCCCAAGGCAGAAAAGTTGAATTTGAAAAAACATCATTGATTGATATTGAAGGCAGAAAAACCCCCTCGCTTATAAATGAATTTGATAGCAACGGCGAACTTTTAAGAAAAACCGAATTGCGCAATAGGGGAAAAATTTCCATAAAAGAGTTTAATCCCGCCGAAGGAACATACAATCAATATTTATATACTGACAGCTTCCCCGTAAGTTTTGAAAGCGGGGTCAAAATTGGTGAAAATGGTGCACAATACACAAACGAAAGATTTGATTTTGAATACGGAAAAAATAATTTCCTTGAAGAATATTTCAAAAATTTAACGCTAAGCAAAAATGAAGATAGCGCCGAAAAATATTTCAAATATTCCAATAATCAAATCACGGAACTGTTTGAAGGATACAAAATTCCGAAAGAAGCAGATTGTGAAATGTATTCCAAAAAAATCACATGCAACAACTTATCAAATATAAAAAGTATAGCTCTTGAAGGGGAAAACGACGGTCGGTTTAATTTTGCGCAAGAATTATTTGAATTTGACAGCTATGAAAAATTAAAAACCGCCTACACAAATTCCGAATTTGATGATTTAACAAAAAAAAGAACATACGAAGCAAAATATATCCCCGATAAAAACGGAAACTTAATATCAGCAGACGAATAATTTTATGCGTAAAGCATTAAGCCCCAAAAGGCAATCATTGCAATTGAACTGATAACAATCCAAAAATGAATCATAGGGTGCAAATTATTCCATATTTCAGCAATTGTAGTTCTGAACATACATGAATTATATAATTATTTTTCTTTTGTTTAATCATCCGATAAGACTATATATAAACTATAAATCCATGCCGCCCAATAATTCTTGTTTTATTCCCTGTCTGATTTCAAGGACATCCGTTCCCAAAGTGTACAAAACCTGCATTGCAAGGCAATTTGGCATTTTAGTAATTCCGTATAAAATGTTTTCGGATTTTATATTGGGGCGTTTGTGTTCTTGCGCCGTTTCATAAGCAACTTCAAGAAGTTTTTTGGCTCTCGGACTGTAAGATAATACTGATGCATCTTTTTGAGGTTTTATCAATTTTTGAACTTCAATTCTTGCATCCTTAAAAGTAACTCCCAGGCGCCTTAAGGTATCATAAGCAATTCCCGCCCCATAGGAAAGTATCCCCAAAAGTATCATTTCAGTACCCACTGTTGAACAATCCAAATTATTTGCTTCTTCTTTTGCAAGTCTTAAAATTGCAAGGGTTTCCGGGATTTTATCATTCAATTTTTTCATTACAACATCTTCAAAATCAGATATATTTTTTATTTTTGAAGATAAAATTTTATATGCAATTCCTCTTTTTGCTTTTAGCATGCCCAATATAACATGTTCGGGGAAAATTCCCACACTTCCCGTTTCTTTTGCGCTATCCAGAGCATTTATAAGCGCCAAAAAAGCGTTTGGTGTAAAAATAATTTGCTTTTCGGAATTTTCAAACTCGGCATTTCGTGAAGAAAACTGTGCCAGACATTGATTAAAAGTTTCGGTATTAATTGAATATTCGTTTAAAATATCAACGATTTTATAATCTTTGTTTTCTAAAATTGCCTGTAAAATCTGTTCGCTTCCGACTATTTCATATTCCTGAGCGGTGAGTTTTGACTGAGCATTTGATAAAATTTCAGATATTATTTTTTCTCTAAAAAATTCATTAATGTTGCTCAATTGGGTGTTTTCAATAATGTTTTCGGGATGAAAAGGTTTTATATCCGAACTTTTATCCAAAATTCTTTTAAGGTTTGAAACGATTTTTTCTTCGTCAATATCAAATTTTTGAAGAATTTTATATGCGCCCGTATCTTTTTTGGAAAAAAGAGCAAGAGCAATGTGCTGGGGCATGATAAATTTTGAATTAAGCTCGGCTGATAATTGAACTGCATATTTTAAAATTTCCTGCGCCTGAGAGGAAAAATAAATAACCTTATTCCCTTCTTTTTTAGGCTCTATTTCACAGCTTGAAGCAACTTCGGTTGATAATTCGCCGAAATTTATTTTATCAAAGCCCAAAATTTTTGCCTGAACACCTTTTGTCTGCGCCACAAGACCGATTAACAAATGCTGCGGCAAAACTCTTTTATGCGAATATTCCACCGCATAATTTTGAGCGGATTGAACAACATCTATAGCTTTTTGAGTAAATTTTTCAAACATTGTCTTTATAATATACAATAAATAACATTTATTTTAAAGTGTCAACCCAGAGTTTAATTTTGATAGTTTCCGAAGTCTTAACGGGATGATAAAGCTTATAATCTTCCCTCAAAAAAATTCTATTTTCATTTAGGTTGAGGGGGGGGGTAGACTTTATGTTTTCTTCATCAATATTTGAAGCACTGAAACCGTTATTTTTCAGCTCGGTTGCAGTAAAAAGCTCACATATCGGCCAATGTTTACTTTTATCTTTTTTTAAAATTCGGTCAAGCAAAGTTTTTTTCGGTTTTTTTGCTTTATTAAAAATTTCCCAATGTTCTTGTCTTTTTTTGTATAAAAAATCAATTGCATCCGAACTTAAACGCACAACAGGGTAAAAACCTGCCCACAAAGGCGTATCGTCGCCATAAAGCCAATCAACATTTTTTGAAAAATACCAGCCGCTATCTTTTGATTCTTTTCTGTAATCCGAAATCAAAAGGTCATCTTTATTATTTTCATATTTATCAAAAAAAGGCTTATAAGTTTTACCGTTGCAAAATACATCATATTCAATGCGCCAGTAATAATCGTATTGCGGAAAATATTTTTTAATTATATAGAATTGATAATCACAGTTATACCACATTATTTTGTCTATTATATCGGCTTGTTTTTTTACCTTTGGAAAGTAGGGCAAATTCATATCTTTAAAAACTTCTTCATCCATAACGAAACACTTTAAATGTTCTTGCCATAAATCAAGCTCGGCGGTATTTTGTTTTGAGAGATTATTTTCCGTATTTTCAATTACTTTTTTTACATTGTTTAAAAATAAAATACAATCATTCCCCGCACATTTTAATTTTGAAAACTCATCAACTATTCCTCTGTTGATTATATGAGTTGGCATTATTACGAGATTTTTCATTTTAAACTCCTATTTAAACAGTCCCAAAAATTTTTTCTTGCGGTAATTTGTTATTGTATCATAAGTCAATTGCGTATTTTTATCAAATACTTTATGTGCGGTTAAAAATGCATTTGCGGTATCAATTGAAGTAAAGCTCGGCACACCGTACATTTGTGCTATTGTCCTTATTTGAAAACCTGCATTTTGAGAATTTTTTCCCGTTGTAGGAGTATTTATAATAAAGCTCAAACGACCGTTTTTCATACGTTTTTGAAGTTTATCTATCATGAATTTTTCAATCATTTTAGAGGGAATTCCGTTCTTTTCAAGGAATTTATGCGTTCCCCATGTTGCCATAATGAAAAAGCCTTGTTTGAAAAGTTTTTTAATAACGGGAAGTGCGGGTTTTTTATTGTGGTCATTTAAAGACACTAAAACCCTCTGTTTTGTATTTTTAAATTTATATCCCCCCGCTAAGAACACTTTATACAGCGCTTTTTTATATGTTCTATCCACTCCTAAAACTTCGCCCGTGGATTTCATTTCGGGAGCAAGGGCAGGATCAATTCTATTAAGCTTCTGCCAAGAGAATACAGGCATCTTAACGCTTACAAGATTGGATTTTTTATATAAACCGACTCCATATCCCGCACGTCTTATTGATTTACCCAAAATTGCGCTCACTGCAATGTTAACCATGGGAATTCCGGTGACTTTGCTCATAATAGGTACTGTTCTTGAGGCTCTGGGATTAACTTCAATAACATATACTTTATCATCTTTAATTATGAATTGAATGTTCATTAAGCCTTTGATATTAAGCTTGCGGGCAATTTTTGTCGCATATTTAACAAGAATTTTTTCATTTTTTCTTGAAATATTTCTGCTCGGATAAATGCTCATACTGTCTCCGGAGTGAACTCCCGCACGTTCAATGTGTTCGCAAATCCCCGGAATTAAAATATCTCTGCCATCTGAAATAGCATCAAGCTCAACTTCTTGTCCTTCAATATATTGGTCAATTAAAACAGGGTGTTCGCTTGAAAATTTGAAAGCTTCGGTAATATATGTTAAAAGTTCTTCGTCGTTATATACAACCTGCATGCCTCTTCCGCCGATAACGTAGCTGGGACGGACTAAAACAGGATAGTTAATTTCTTTTACGGCATTTAGAGCACCTTGCGCAGATGTTACTGCACAGCCTTTCGGTTGAGGAATTTGAAGCTCTCTTAACACCTTTTCAAATATTTTCCTGTCTTCCGTTGCATTAATGCTCTCAAGCGAAGTACCGAGTATTTTAACGCCTTCTTTGTTCAATTTCTCAGCAAGATTAATTGCCGTTTGTCCGCCAAACTGTACAAGTACTCCTTTTGGTTTTTCTTTTTTTATAATATTTGCAACATATTCAATATTCATCGGCTCAAAATACAGCCTTGTTGCAATATCAAAATCGGTCGAGAGTGTTTCGGGGTTAGAGTTAATCATAACGGATTCATATCCGTGTTTTGAAAGCTCCTGTGCGGCATGCACCGAACAATAGTCAAATTCTATCCCTTGACCTATTCTAATCGGGCCCGAGCCCAAAACAACAATATTTTCCTTCGGCTTTTTGTCATCCTCACGACTTTTTTCTTTATATTCTTCCACTTCGTCATCTTCCGAGTATGTTGAATAAAAATAGGGAGTGTAGGCTTCAAATTCCGCAGCACATGTGTCAACAAGCCTGTAAGAAGGTTCAACATTATAAGATTTTAAATCTTCAATGGATGTTTGTGTTAATTTTGCAATTTCCGAATCCAAAAAACCGTATTCTTTTGCTTTTATATAAAGTTCTTTTGAAATATTTGTTTTTGACAGCTCAAGCTCTAAATCCACAATTTCTTTAATTTTATATATAAACCATTTATCGATTTTTGTAATCTCATTTAACTTGTTTATATCAATACAATTAGCTAATGCCTGTGCAAGACGGAAAATTCTTCTGTCATCCTGCATATACAATTGTTTTAAAAGCTCTTCATCTCCAAGCTCCTTAAAACCACGCTCCAAAAGCCCGGTATATCTTTCTTCCAAAGATGTTACGGCTTTTTTGAAAGAAGAAACAAATGTCCTTCCGATTGCCATAATTTCGCCCGTAGCCTTCATTTTAGTTCCGAGCATTCTGTCGCCCGTTGAAAATTTATCAAAAGGCCATTTTGGAATTTTTGTAACAACATAGTCTAATGACGGCTCAAATGCTGCCGTTTTGCCTGTTATGGCATTTTTAATTTCATGGAGATTATATCCTACCGCTATTTTTGTTGCAATCTTTGCAATCGGGTATCCGCTTGCTTTTGAAGCTAATGCGGATGAGCGTGAAACCCTGGGGTTTACTTCAATAACAAAATATCTGTTTGATGTTGTATCAAGCGCAAACTGAACATTACAAGCCCCTTCGATTTTAAGAGCTTTTACAATTTTAATTGCCGAACTTCTAAGCATTTGAAATTCATTGTTTGTCAATGTCTGGCTCGGCGCTACAACAAAACTGTCGCCCGTGTGTATACCTATTGGGTCAATGTTTTCCATGTTGCATATTATGATACAGCTATCGTTTTTATCTCTTATAACTTCATATTCAATTTCTTTAAAACCTGCAATAGATTTTTCAACAAGAACTTGATTTATGGGAGATTGGCTTAAGCCCGAATGAACAATTTCCCCGTATTCAAATTCATTTTTGGCAATTCCGCCGCCTGAGCCCCCTAAAGTAAAAGCAGGTCTTATAATAATCGGGAAACCGATTTTTTTTGAAAATTCAACCGCTTCTTCATAACTTGATACAATAGCGCTTTCGGGAACGGGCTCTTGTATTTGAGTCATAAGATTTTTAAACATTTCTCTGTCTTCCGCTTGTTTAATTGACTCTATATTTGTACCAAGCAGTTTCACGTTATATTTATCCAATATGCCTTTGTCATATAATTCACATGCAAGATTTAAGCCCGTTTGACCGCCCAAAGTCGCAATAAGACCTTGAGGGCGCTCTTTTTTAATGATTTCTTCAAGACTTTCCGAAGTTAAAGGCTCAATATAAACCTTGTCCGCAATTTCTTCATCCGTCATTATTGTAGCGGGATTAGAATTAACAAGTACAATTTCAATTTTTTCTTCTCTTAAAGCACGGCATGCCTGAACACCCGCATAATCAAATTCCGCAGCCTGCCCGATAACAATAGGGCCCGAGCCTATGGTTAATACTTTTTTTAAGCTTCTATCTTTCATTTTGTACCTCATTAATTCTCTTAATATCTTTTTGGGCTATATTTATCCACTCATCAAAAATTATTCCGGCATCCAAAGGTCCGGGCTTTGATTCGGGGTGAAACTGAACGGCATAAATACCGAGGCCTGAAACTTCAAACCCTTCAAGAGTATCGTCGTTTAAATTTTTATATGTAGGACGCATAAGTTTTGGCATATCCTTCATATCAACGGCGTAACCGTGATTTTGGCTTGTCATCATAACTTTATTGTTTTCCAAATTAATAACGGGATGATTTCCCCCTCTGTGGCCGTATTTCAATTTATATGTTTTTGCTCCCATGGCAAGCGCCAAAAGCTGATAGCCCAAACAAATTCCAAATATCGGAATTTTACCCGTTAAATTTTTAATTTGATTAATCTGATATACATAATCGGCAGGATTTCCGGGGCCGTTTGATAAAAACAATGCATCAAAATTTCCTTCCAAAATTTCGTTTGAATCAACTGTTGCAGGGAACACCGTAAGCCTGCATCCTCTTTTTGCCAGCGAATTTAAAATCCCCGTTTTAGCGCCGTAGTCAATAAAAGCCATATTTATTCCGCCCGAAGAAGAATAAATATATTTTTCTTTGGTTGAAACATCCTCAATAATATTGTTTTTAACTTTAAAACCTTGAATTTCTTTTAATTTTTGCTTTATTTCATCATCATCCAAATCACGATATGAAATCCAGGCGCTCATCGTACCTATTTCTCTTATCTTTTTTACAAGACTTCTTGTATCAATGCCGTATAGGGCAGGGATGTTATTTTCAATTAAATAATCGGAAAGATTTTTGTCAGATTGATAATGGTTATCATGTTTTGAATAATTTTTTACAACAAAACCGGCAAGCTGAGGGTTTTCTGACTCGAAATCAAAATTATTAATTCCGTAATTTCCTATTTCAGGGTACGTCATAACAATTATCTGCTGGGCATAAGAAGGATCGGTTAAAATTTCCTGATAGCCCGCCATAGAGGTATTAAAGACAATTTCGCCTTTTAGCTCCTTTTGAGCGCCGAAAGATTCTCCTCTAATTATGCTTCCGTCCTCTAAAATAAGTGTTCCCATCTTTATATCTTCCCTTCAATTTCTTTATATATTTTCTCAATTGCTTCAATTTTATCTTGAGCTTTTGTGACCGCTCTTCCTAAAACTATATAATCGGCTCCGTCATCAAGCGCCTGTTTTGGAGTTGTAATTCTTTTCTGGTCGTCTTTTGATGCCCACAAAGGTCTTATTCCGGGGGTTAAAACAATAAAATCATCTCCCAATTCTTTCTTAATTGCCTTCAACTCTTTAGGTGAAGCCACTACTCCGTCAAGCCCCGCAGTTTTAGCATTTTTTGCAAATTCGATAACCAAATCTTCCACGGTTTTTTTATTACAAAGTTCCTTTTCAAGCACCTGTTGAGAAATGCTTGTTAAAACCGTTACGGCTAAAATTAAAGGCTTTTTCCGATTATATTTTCCGCTTGCTTCTAAAGCCCCCTCTTTTGCCGCCTTCATCATCTCAATTCCGCCCGAAGCGTGAACATTAAAGAAATTAGCTCCGTTTTTTATAATGTTATATGAAGCGTTTTTAACCGTATTTGGAATATCGTGCAATTTAACATCAAGAAAAAAGTCGGCATTTTTATCTTTAATATAATTTATAATTTCAAGCCCAAACCCGCAGAACAACTGTAATCCGATCTTAAAAGTACCGATATAGGGATAAAGTATATCAACAAGTTCCTGCGCTTCTTCAAAAGTTTCAACATCAAGCGCCAGAACGAGTTTTTCTTTTATTTTTTCATTAATTTTCATAAATCACCAGTCCTTTTAATTTCATATTGTTATAAGGCGAAACCTTGCATTTTGATTGGAATTTTGATGACTTCACAAACCATTCTTTTTCAAGGTTTACTTTTGTTGTTTTTTGATTATTGATTTTCAATATTTTTCTCGGATTATAAGCCATTTTATCAAGGGTTTTATCCAGCCCCAAAAGTTGATATGTAAGAGAAAACGCAGTTTCAAGCCCCGTTATCCCGTTTGGAGCTTTTGAATAAGGAAGGAGTTTTTCATCGTTTGAATGAGGGGCATGGTCAGTTGCAACAACGTCAATCGTATCATCCAAAAGCCCCTCAATTATTGCTTTTTTATCATTTTCATCACCAAGAGGGGGATTCATTTTATAAACACCCGAATTATCAACATTATCTTTCGTAAAGGTAAAATAGTGGGGCGCTGTTTCAGCGGTTATTTTATAACCTTCCTGTTTTGCTTTTCTTATTAATTCAACGCTCTCTTTTTTTGAAATATGGCAAAAATGAAGCCTAGGGTTATATCCTTCCTGTTTTACTTTTTTGAATAATTCAATCTGCCAGTCAACTTCCGTAGTTTCATCTTCGCAATGGGATAAAATAAGTTCTTCTTCTCTTAGCGCATTAATAAATACATCCTTGTTTAAAATCGGCAGACCGTCATTAGAAAAAGCAACACAGCCCTTTTGTCTCATTTCTTTAAAATTGACCGGTTCAAGGGAATCAAGATTTTTTGTAACAGCACAAACAGGGTAAATATCAAAATTATATTCTTTTGCTTTTTGAAGAATATATGAAATAATTTCAGGGTTATCGCAAACCGGTTTTGTATTAGGCATTGTGCAAACACCCTTAAACCCGCCCGCAAGAGCGGATTTAATTCCTGTTTCAATTGTTTCTTTATAACAATACCCCGGCTCCCTAAAATGCACATGCATATCAATTAAAGCAGGTATAATAGTTATTTTGTTTTCATTATTTTCTTCCATTTATAAACCCATTGAGTTTAATACCATATCTAAAACTGCCATTCTGATAAATACGCCGTTTTTTGCCTGATTTAAAATTGTTTTTGCATTTTGAAGCTCCAATACGTCACTTCTTATTTCAATATCTTTGTTAACAGGCCCGGGGTGCATCAAAAACGCAGCATAGGGCAGATTTTCTTTTGTTATTTGATAATTTTTTATATATTCATCAATATTTATGTGCTCTTGTATTCTTTCTTTTTGAATTCGAAGAGCCATAATAATATCGGTATTTTCAAAAGCGGAATTTAAATCGGTATAATATTCAACCCCTTCAACTTTATCTCCCGTTAAATATTCAGGGGCCAAGCACCTTATTTTTGCGCCGATTTTCTTTAAAAGCGCAATATTTGATGATGCCACACGAGAATGTGCAATATCACCCACGATTGTAATTGTTTTATCTTTTACATCAAGAAAATGCCTTTTTATGGTGTAATAATCCAAAAGCGCCTGCGTCGGATGCGAATATATACCCGAGCCCGCATTTACAAACGCCGCATCCTGAAAATATACTTTTTGGGACAACTCTTTTACTAAATTATCATCATTGTGTCTTATAACAAAAACATTCATTCCGATTGCGGACAGATTATTAATTGTATCAAACATATCTTCTCCTTTGTTAAGAGAAGAAGCATCCGCACAAAAATCATATTTTTTTGCATTAATTTTATTTTCCGCCATTTCAAAAGACATCTTTGTTCTTGTCGAATTTTCAAAAAACATATTTACAATATTGGAATTTATGTGATTTGCCTTTCTGTGCCCTTTTTCAAATTCAAGAGCTCTGTTATATATTTGATTAATTTCATCAACGCTTAAACTTTCAATATCAATTAAATGTTTCATTTTCCTGCCCTGCTTCCCGGTTTAATCAATTCAACTCCTTCTTTACACAAAGGACATTCTTCCGCTTTCCATGTTACGGGAGAAGATTTTAAAAGCGAATAAATTTTAAATTCGTTATCCAGTTTTCCCTGTGTTCTGTCTACAATACAAGCAACTCCCCTAACCTCGCATCCGAAATCTTTTATTGCTTCTTTTGTTTCAAAAATTGTTCTTGCCGTTGTAATTACATCTTCAACAATAACAACCCTTTCCCCTTCGCTTAAAGTGTAGCCTCGTCTTAAGCACATTATATTATCTTTTCGTTCAACAAAAAGATTTCTTTTTTTTGTTTGTCTTGCTACTTCATACCCGAATATTACCGCTCCGATTGCGGGAGCTACAATAGTATCAAATTCAACACCCATAAGCTTGTTAGCCAGTTCTTTAGCCAGTTTTTCAACAACATCGGGGTATTGATATAATTTTGCACATTGAAAGTATGTATCGGAATGAAGTCCTGAAGTAAGGCAAAAATGCCCCTTCAAGAGTCCTCCTGCCTGTATTAACAAGTCTTTTACATTCTCAGTCATTTCTTATCCGCTCCTTTAAATCATCAAAATTTTTAAATTCGTTTTTAATAATAAATTCATTTAATTCTTTAGCCAAATCAGATGCCAAAGAAGGTTTCATAAAATTAGCCGTGCCGATTTCAAAAGCATCTGCGCCCGCATAAATAAATTCAAATAAATCATCTAAAGTTAAAATCCCGCCCATGCCTATGACGGGGATTGAAACAACCTGTTTAATTTGTTTTATCATATAAAGAGCCGAAGGTTTTATTAAAGAACCCGACACACCGCCTTCTACTGATTTTTTATAAAATTTATTGTTCTCATATTGAACATTTATACCCAAGCCTCTAAGAGTATTAATTGCACTTATGCAATCAGCTCCGCCTTCTTCGCATGCCAAAGCCAAAGGCTTAATATCAGAGGTATTGGGAGATAATTTAACTATTAAAAATCCCCCGTAATTTTTTCTTATTTTTAAAGTCAATTCATGTAATATATCGGGATTAAGCCCGAATTCAAGACATCCGTGGGAAACATTGGGGCATGAAACATTTACTTCAAGGGCTTTAATATTATTTTCATCAGCGCAAGAAGCAAGTTTAATATAATCATCAATTGAAGAGCCCGCAATATTCAACAAAAAATCAATATTTTTTTCTTTTAACAAGGGAAGTTTATCTTTAATAAAAGCTTCAATTCCCACGTTTTCAAGCCCGATACGATTTATCATACCGCCTTTCAGTTCAAAAATTCTCTCCCCTTCGTTTCCCAGTCTTTTTTCTAAAGTAATACCTTTTGTTGAAATTGCTCCGAGAAAATCTAAATCGATAAAATCTTCAAATTCATTGTTATACCCGTATGTTCCGCTTGCCGTAATAATCGGGGTTTTAAAAGATATGGAATTGTTTGTTTTTTTATTAATTAAGGTTGTTTTAATTTTTAATTCCATATTATCTCGCTTCCTAAGAACACAGGCCCGTCCTTGCATACGGAAGCATTTTGTTCTTCGTTGTTTTTTAATAATTTTATAACACATCCCCTGCAAACTCCCAAAGAGCATGCCATAACACGCTCCATAGCAAGATAAGACGGGATATTTTTCTTTTTTGCAATTTGAGATAATAATTTTAAAACTATCAAAGGTCCGCATGAATATATTATTTCAATTTGTTTTTCATCAATTATTTTTTCAATATTATCTAAAACGCTCCCTCCGATAACCGTTTCGTCGCTTCCTTCAATTACTTCTTCTTTTGATTTAAAGCCCCCCATAAGATAGTTTTTGATGTTATTAGAATCAAGCTCCTTTTTCAAAAACAGCATGGGCGCTATCCCTATTCCCGCACCCACAAGCAGAGAATTTTTGTTTAAAAGTTCAAAACCGTTTCCTAAAGGTGCGCTAAATTCAATATCATCGCCTTTTTTAAGATTTTTCAAATAGTTTGTACCATCCCCTTTTAATTTAAATAATATTGTTAAAAGGTGTTTTTTACTATCAAAATTCGATATACTGAAAGGACGGCGGAATGTTTTTTCGGGACACAAAACAGAGATAAACTGCCCCGGTTTTGCCCCTTGTAAATCGGATATAATTTCAAGTTTATATGTATCAAGCGCAATTTGTCCGCTTGAATTTATTTTACCCTTGAAATTTCCCTTTTTATACTTTTCCATTTATCCTCTTAAACCTTTTATAAACGAAAAAAAAGAAGGCTAAAAACACCTTCTCTTTCATACTTTCATATATTATATTGTCTTTTTAATTTCTTATTTTTCATACATGTCCCGTCTTTTCTTCATTATAATTCAAAGAAAACTTTTCTATATATATATGTAAATAAATGTAACAATAAGGTTTAAAAACCTAAAGAATAGGCTCATTATGCCGTGTATTAATATATAAGGAAATATTAAAACAATATGTGGAGGCAATAAATTAATGAGCTTAGAAATCAATACAGCAATATATAATTCAAAAGGTGTTGATTTAAGCGCTGTATCAAGCGTTGCAAGCCAAATTTTAAACAACGCAAAAGCTCAGGCACAGCCTCAAGTTCAAGTAATTGATTATTCAAAGTTTAACAGGGCAACTCTTGGAATTGACCTTTATTCTTCAAGAACAAATGCCGAACTTCAAAAACAAATATCTCTCACTCAAGCAGGTCTTTATACTCAATCGGTTGATGTAGCGAAATTAAACTCTCAGGCAGCCTTAAACCTCTACAGTGCCGAAACGGTAGCAAAAAATGTTGCCCTTACTCAATCCGTACAGCAAACGGAGCTTACTCCCGTTAAACAAATTGAAGAGCCGAAAAACATTGTTGAACTTTTCAATATAACAGATAAAAACTCCAATTCGCATAACGGCTTTAACCCGTTTAATACAGATGAAGAAACAGCAGACAAAAAGCAATAAACAAATTTATTCTATACTTCTTCTTTCAATGACACCAAAGCTCTGGAAAAACATTTTTCAGAGCGTTTTATTATTCATATCCTAAATTTTTAACAAGTGTTTTATTCTTAAGCCAATTCTTCTCGACTTTTACAAAAAGTTCTAAAAATACTTTTTTTTCAACCGTTTTTTCAATTTCAGTCCTTGCCTGTGTTCCGATTTTTTTTAGCATGGAGCCTGATTTGCCTATTATTATCCCTTTTTGACTTTCCGTATTTACGATAATTACCGCTTTAATTTTATCGATTTTTTCTTCTTCAAAATAGTTTTCAATATTAACCGCAATTGAATGAGGAACTTCATCTTTAGTGTTTAAAATAATTTTTTCTCGTATTATTTCACAAGCCATTTCTCTCATATTGGTATCGCAGATAATATCATCCTCATAAAACTTTTCGCCGTATGGAAGATATTCTTTTATTTTTTTAATTAAATCGTCCGTATTTCTTCCCGTTTTTGCGCTTATTTTAATTGAGTCAATGTTTTGATTCATCATATTTTTATAAGAAAAAAGATTTAACTCTCTTTTTTCCATATCTTTTATTAAATCAACTTTATTTAAAACAAGAAGAACAGGGGTTTTAATTCCCTTTAAATAATTATCATAAATCCACTTGTCCCCGACACCCGCACAATCCGAGCCATCCACCATAAAAAGAATTAAATCCGTATTTAAAAGAGCATCTTTAGTTTGAGAGGAAAGATATTTTCCGAGCTCATTTTTCGGCTTATGAACTCCCGGAGTATCAATTATTATAATTTGAGAATTTTCATCGGTATAAATCCCTTTAAGATTTTTTCTTGTTGTTTGTTTCAAAGGAGTTGCAATCGCCACTTTCTGCCCTAAAATTCTGTTCAGCAAAGTTGATTTACCGACATTTGGGCGTGCAATTAAGGCAATTACTCCCGATTTAAAATTTTCATTACGTTTATTAACCATTTTTACCGATTTTTTTGCATGATAATAAGTTTATATTATAATATAATTATACCAAAAAAAGGATAGTAAAAAGTGAACAGGATTTTAAACAAAATTTCCATAGCATTATTTACTTTGCTTATTAGTATAGGAATGAGTTTGGCTCTTGAAGAGGAATACAAAAATTCTCTTGAAAAAGTAGAGCTGATTAAAACCGGCGACAGCACATACAGCGTTAACTTATACACTCAAAAAGAATACAAAGAACCTGTTAAAGTAATCAAAAAAAGCGATTTAAATTACTATATCCTTTTACCCGAAACAAAAAATTCCGCTTCTCAAACAGCTTCAAATTCAAACGAAATAAGAAGCCTTACGACAAATTCATATTCTTATGCGGGAGCTAACGTTAAAAACGGGTACACAAAAATAAATATCAACACCACAAAACCTATTGACTTTAGAGTAAGTGCCAAAACAAACAATCCAAAAACCGCATCACAAAACACAATTACCATGAACACAAAGCAAAGCGATACGGAAGAAGCATCAAAATCTAATCAAAAAAAAAATTCAGATTTTCAAAAAAATAATAAAGCGCAGCAACCTAAGCTACTAACGAAACTTGCCGCAAAACAAGAAATTAAAAAAGAGGAAAATCATAAAAAAATTCCTCCCATAACATCGGCACCAAATAAAAACGAAATGCCAAAAGCCATGGCGGCAGCTAAAATTCAGCCGCAGGAAACTCAAAATCCCATAAACCCTGATGAAATGATAGATATGATAAATCAGGAAATAGAAAAAAATAAAACAAATCAGGAAAATAGCGAAGATACAATCCTTGAAGAAGAAACATCTCAAGAATATGACGATATCTCTCTGCCGCCCGTTAATGATTTTGAAAATGAAAAAAATAACAGCATATCAGCTCTTTCAATAATAAGAAACAAATTGGCGAATTTCGGAATTAGTCTTAAAGGGTTAATTGTTATGTTCCTGGCAGCTTTTTCCTGTATTTTTGCCATTGTATACGTCATTGCAAAAAGGCGGGCAACGGCGAAATCAAAGCCCAAAGCCAATTTGATTGAAGATGATTATGAAAATTACAGACAACCTCAAAAGAAAGGGCAATATTTCGTATTTGACAAAAATATTAAACAAACCGGTTTTTATGACCCGGTATTAAACGCAAAAAGAAAAAATTACGAACTTTCAAGTTATGATCCCGAATTAAGAATAAATTACGCTAAAAGACATGCGCAAACAAATAAATATATCTCGGGACAAAATAAAGCAAAGAAAGTTAAACCGCAAAATGAATATGATATTATAAGAAAAGCCCTAAAAGAAGAAAATAAAATAAACACTGCTCCGTATAACTATAAACCCGTTTTGAAAACGGTAAAAATGCAAAAAGCGCCCGTTCAAACACAAATCAAAAAACAGCCCGCAATAAAAGTACAAAAACCGCAGCCCAAAAAACTTGAAACAGTCAGCCCTATTCAAAAAACAAAAGAAATTCCGGTACCTAAAAAGGATGAGCCTTTTGTACTCTCAAAAGTTGAAATTGCTCCCGAAAGAGGTTTTATGTGCATTAAATATAATGACAATGTCAGCCTTGTGGGATATATGTTTGATGATGTTTTCGCTCTTTATAATTTTAAAAGTTCAGAATTAAATGACTATAATATTAAATTCCGCCAAACAGATAAAGATGACAACGGAACATATTACATTGTTAAAATAGCAAACACAAAAATGTTAATCAAAGTGACAAAAAGCACTATGAACAAAGAAATAAATATGTAGCATGGACAAATTTAAAAAACCCGAAAAGACTGCCAAGAAGAAAAAACCAAAATACAAAACTCTGAATACGAAAAACTGGGGCATTGATTACAACAAAAACGAATATAAAGAAATTGTGCTTTCAAATTCAAATCATCCGGAACTTATGTAGTCTATCGGCGATTTTGGTCGTTAATCTGTTCATTCGTTTTCATTTCACGGAGTCTTTCTTGTCCGTTCATAACAACTTGATATAGTCTGTTAAGGTCTTGTTCCAAGTTTGTTAAAAGCTGCTGTGCATATTCTTGAGAATCTTC
Organism: Candidatus Gastranaerophilales bacterium; assembly: GCA_947589425.1. GTDB lineage: Bacteria > Cyanobacteriota > Vampirovibrionia > Gastranaerophilales > Gastranaerophilaceae > RUG14156. The sequence goes on from CANQAV010000003.1 coordinate 18,661, forward strand.
TTTCATTCTTATTGAATCATTTTTTGCACTCAATCTTAATTCTTCAGCTTCATTAAATGCAGCCATTTTAATCTGCTGGCATTCTTCAATAACGCTCTGTCTGAATTTTTCGGCATGTTCTTCCATTGCCTTATTTAAACTTGATTCGTTTAAAAGTTTATATCTTTCATTTTCGGCATCCTGAATAATTCTTTCAGCTCGAAGTTTAGCTTCCTGAAGGATTTCATCTTTCTTTTTAAGAATAATTCTGGCATCATTTATTTCATCGGTTATTGCATTAGGAAACGCATTGACAATTTTATAAATTTCTTTTGCGTTGACAACTATACGTCCCGGAAAAATAGGTATTCCGTCTTCACACAACGTACTTAATTCATCAACCAAGTCGAACATTTTTTCCTCTGACCCTGCCATATTATTTTATACCTTTCTTTTGTTTTCCTTTAAATATTCTACCACATTTTTCGGAACAAATTTGGAAATATCGGTTTTATGATTTGATAATTCCTTAACAATGCTTGAAGAAATAAAGTTGTGTTCAGGCTTTGTCGAAAAAAATACGGTATCTATTTTAGGAGCTAATACCTGATTTGTCTGACATAATTGAACTTCATATTCAAAATCGGTAATTGTTCTTAATCCTCGGATTAAAAACCCTGCTCCCGCCTTTTTTGCAAATTCTACCGTCAACCCGTCAAAAAAATCAACGGATACGTTTTCCATTTTTTGAACAGCACCTTTTATGAGAAAAAGTCTTTCATCAACACTCAAAAAAGATTTTTTATAAGGATGATTTAAAACGGCAATTATTACCTTGTCAAATACTTTGCTTGCCCTTTCAAGGACATCCAAATGTCCGTTCGTTATAGGGTCAAAGCTGCCGGGATATACTGCTATTTTTTTATCAAGCTTACTGTCCATATATGTTATATTATATTATCAAAAAATAATTAAAACCATTTTAAAAATGTTTTTTAAAAATTGTAAATTTTATTACATTTTTTTTAATTATTTTATAAATGGCTCGCAGGGATTTCCCTGCGAGCCATGGTGTTTATACTTCCTGTTCCTGAGGTTCTTCGGTTTGTTCTTCTTCTGTTTCTCTGTCTTCTTCATCTATACCCATTTGATTTGTTTCTTCGATTGCTTCCTGTGCAATTTCATCAATTGCATCTTCTTCATCCTGAGTATAATCTTCCTGAGAAGCTTCATCTTCATATTGAGCTTCTTCAATATTAGCGTTATTTTCCATTTCACGAGCCTGTGTTTCGCTCTTTATATCAATTTTCCAGCCTGTTAATCTGTGTGCAAGGCGGACGTTTTGTCCTTCTCTGCCGATTGCAAGTGAAAGCTGGTCATCCGGAACTATAACAAATGCTTCGTGTCTGTCTTCTTCATCCGCTAAAATATCAACCGATATTATTCGAGCGGGAGAAAGAGCATTTACGATATATTCAACAGGGTCTTCACTATATCTTACAATATCAATTTTTTCATTTTTTAGTTCACCGACAATTGTTTGAATTCTGGTACCACGGGGACCGATACAAGCGCCGACCGAATCAACCGAAGGATCGTTTGACCAAACCGCAAGTTTTGTTCTAAAACCCGCTTCACGTGCGATTGATTTAATTTCAACAATACCGTCTTCAATTTCGGGAACTTCAAGTTCAAACAATTCACGAACAATTTCTGCGTGTGCTTGAGATACTATAACCTGTGGAAGTTTTGACGTTTCTTTAACATCCAAAACAAATACTCTTATACGATTTCCGGGTTTATAGTATTCACCCGGGATTTGTTCTCTTGAGGGCATAATGGCATCGGTTTTACCAATGTTTACAATTACGGCTCTGTCTGTTCTTCTTTGAATTATACCCGTAATCAAAGTATTTTTCTTAGACATAAATTCATCTAAAACAAGTTTGCGCTCAGCTTCTCTTATTCTTTGGGTTATAACCTGCTTTGCGCTTTGAGCTGCAACCCTTCCAAAGTTTTCGGGAGTTACTTCAATTTTAACTTCATCATCAAGTTCAACATCTTCATCAATTTCTTTTGCATCTTCAAGAGAAATTTCAAGATTTTCGTCTTCTACTTTATCAACTACGACTTTTGTTCTGAAAACGCCGATTTCTCCGGCTTGTTCGTCTAAAATTGCTTCAACGTTTGGAGCATCTTTATCTTTAATATGTTTTTTATATGCTGCAGCCAATGCATCGCACAAAGAGCTTACAAGGATATCTTTTGAAATACCTTTTTCACGCTCAAATTGTTCTGCCGCTTCAAACAGCGCCGTTCCTATTTTAATCATCACATTCTCCTTTTATTTTATTAATTTCTATTTTATCGTTTAATTTTGTATAGTGAATTTTATCCAGAGGAATAATTATTTCCTTATTTTCATATTCAACCTTTACGCCGAAACTTTGATTGTACTCCAAAAGCTTTGCGCAAAAAGTCTTTTCCTTAATTTCATCAATTGAATTTTTAAGTTTGATAATTACATCATGCCCGCTGAAAATTAAATATTCTCTCTCTGATTTAAATTTCCTGTCCAATCCGGGAGATGAAACTTCAAGAAAATATTTAAAAGGAATTAATTCATCAAGCATATCTCCCAAACCCCTTGACATATTTTCGCAATCAAGGTGAGAAACCGCATGGTCTTTTGAATAAATAAAAATCCTTAAAAACCAGCGATTGTTTTCTTTTTCAAATAAAATTTCCAAAGGTATCAAGCCCCGCCTCATTGCGGTATTTTCAATAACGGGAGTTATGGTTTCCAGAAGCTCTCTTTTATTAAAAAAATCTTTCATACCTTTTCTCCTAATGCGCCTTTAATAAAAAAGAACGCAAGTTAACAACTGCGTTCTAGTTTTAATAAATATTAAACTAGCGTGAAATAAATTCACACCTGTTATTATACAATAAAAAATTTCAAATTTAAATCTTATGTAACAATTTTTATACCAACTTGGTATCTTTTGTAATATTCTTGCCTGTCAATTCATTATATATAGACAATACTCCGCCAACCCAGCCTTTATTCATGCCGTTAGGGTCATTTGCAGCTCCAATGGGACAATATTTATCGCCTATTGTTTGAATTGTTGTTCTGCCTTGTTGAATATAATTTTTTGACAGGTTCGAAATAACCGCTTCAATACCGTCTTCAAGCGTTGCAAATTGCTTAATTGTCATATAATTAGTTGCACTGTCCATAAATCCGCCCGGATTGTTTTTATTTTTTATGGCACTTGAAGTACCCCAGCCTGTTTCCCATGCCATAATTGAAGTTACAAGATAAGGGTCTATATCATATTTTTTTGCCAATTCTTCAATTGCTTCCCCTTTATCCGCTAAAACGCCTTTTTGCAAATTTGTATCCTTGAAAATGTCTTGGAAATCAGTTGATATACTGTTTTCTTTAATATTGTTCATGGTTTCCAGTTCGGATATTTTGGCTTCAATTTCTCTCAATTCTCCTTGTTTTTCTTCAAGGTTGGTTTGAGCTTGTTGAATTTCGGCTTCTTGATTTTCTTTTGCGGTTTCAAGATTATTTTCAGCTTCCTGATATTGTTTCAAAAGTTCTTTTGTTTCATCCGAACATGTTTGTTCAATTTCGCTTTCTATTTCATCACGTCTTTTTTCAAGCCCTTGTAATTTGCTTTCTTCTTGTTCAAGTGCATCTTCTGTCTCACTTTTTGTATTTTCAAGCTCTTCTTTTTTGCTTTCAGCTTCGGCTTTTTTAGCTTCTTCTTGGCTTCTCTTTTGTTCAAGAGCTCCCACTTTAGCTTCAATAACAATTCTTTGCGATTCATCACATCCCGATAAGGCGCTTAGCAATTGTTCAATTGAAGCATCATAAGATTGTATATTTTTATCACATTGGCTTATTGTACTGTCGCAATCTGCAATTTGAGAATCCAGTTCGGTAATTTTATTTCTGTAATCCTCAATTGTTGATTCGGATGCGCTTATATCATCAAGCACTTGTTTTTGTTCTTGTTTTAATTCTTCCGCTACTTTTTCATCATTTTCAAGCGCTTCAAGATAGTCTTTTTTTGCGCTCTCTGCATTATCTTGCGCATTTTTAACTTCTTCGCTGTTTTTTGCTTCTTCAACTTCACTTTTTGCATCATTTACTTCTGATTCTTTATTTGTTTTTTCCTGCTTTAATTCATCAAGCGACATATTGTCAATATCCTGAGAGATATTTGAGCCGCTATCCGAAACATTGCTTGAGTTTGTACTGTCATAACTTCCGCCGCCCGTATAATTTCCGCTTGAGCTTGAAACCGGAGAAGCGGGTGCAGCGGATGCGCCCGAGCTTGAAACCGGAGAAGATGATACCGGAGCAGCTGAAGCGGAAGCATCCTGCTGTGCTGCTTGAGCTTGGCTATCCGCACCTAACGGAGAAGCGGCTTCATTTTCTTCTTCTTTATTTGATAAATCATCTTTAGATGAAGTTTCATCTTCTTCATCTTCTTCATCAATTTCATCTTCCGAAGAAGATTTTAATTCTTCTTCTATTGAATTTACACCCTTTACAAGTTCGTCAAATGTTAAGTGACCGTCTTTATCCGTATCAAATTTTTCCGCTGCCTTAAGAAGTTCATCGGAACTTAAATCATTGCTTTTATCGGTATCTAAATAGTCCATAACATCCTGTTGAGATATAAATTTATTGATTTCATCAGCCATAAAGTCCGCAAAATCTTCAAGTGCAGTGTCTTCTGCGCTGTTCGGAATACTTTTTTCGTCACCGTAAACAAGTTTTCCTTCGTCGAAATCAATGTTTGCCACGTTATTAATATCAAAAGAAAATGCATCTACATCAAAACCTGTTTTATCAAAAATAAAATCTTTAAATTCATCAACTTTTGAAAAAACACTCAAATCGGAATTTTCATTAATCTTTTCGCCTTCTTCTTTATTTTGATTGTATTGGCTTATAAATTCCGCTTTTAAAAATTGAAAATCAATACGTTCTGACATACATTTCTCCTTGCCGAATCAGATTACTTTTGTTCATGCTATCGGCACGAATGTGTGTTAACTTTATTTTTTGTTACATTATTTAATAATTATATTCTCTCCGAAAACTTCTTTTAGTTTTTCTGCGAAATCGCATTTACCGACAAGGGGCTTCCCTTCGGGGGAAAGCGGAATATAGTTTGATAAACATACGACCGCTTTTCCGTTTTCAATATATATCGGCGGGTTGTTTTTAGCTTTTTTCAAAGCCTCTTGAAGCTTATCCGTTCTTATATAAGTTGTACCGTAAGCATCCTCATATTTATATGAAGATGCACGAATTTTTGTATTTTGTATTATTGTTTCATTTCTGACTAATAAACTGTGTATAATTTTAGGGTCAATTCCCAATATTTCTTCCAGCCGTTCTTGAGCTTTAAAGCTGTCTAAAGGCGGATTTTGTTCAATACTGTCATCATCTCCCAAAACAATTCTGTGGTTTATATTTCTTGCTATTTGAGCTGCTTTTGGAACATCAATTTTTCCCTTTTTTAGAATTTCTTTTTCATAAACAAAAGCCAGCCCTTTGCATGATTTTATTTTTTTAGCAAGAACAAATTTTATGCACACTTCATCAGCGCCCGTCTGTTGTGCTGCCTGTTGAATATTATCATATCTTTTAAGCTGTCTTTTGTAATTTATTGAATAAACGGCTTCTTGTTTTTTGCCTTTAAAACTTGTGTTTAATTCATCATGTTTTGATAAATTTTTAATTTTTAAAGGATTAACAGGTTGAAAAACAGGCATAATATTATTTGAAATACGCATAAATTTTCCTTTTGCTCAGTCATATTGTTAAAAACCTCAAAAAGAAAATTTATACAAAATAAGATTATAATTATAATTATTTTATTTACAAAAGTTTATATTAAGCAATCAGAGCCTGAAGCATTACGGCAACGCCAAGCTGCTGGTCGACATAATTTGCATCATATTTGCCGTCTGCTACATATTTACCGCATTTATAATTGCTTGTGCCTGCCCATACATAAGGAGAAGGAACTCCTTTGTTCCTATAGCCCAGACCATTATATCTTTCTGCATAATCATACCAGGTACTAATATCATTTTTATTAACGTTGCTTAAATTACCGCCGTAGTTTTTAATTGCGTCAATCGCAGCTGTCGTCCAATCGGTAAAATATACTCCTTTTGGTACATGGGTTGTTGTTTTACCGAGCGGGTCGCCGTTGTGAAGATATGTATTGAAATTACCGCCCGATTCTCTCCAGTGGATTGCAGCGATAAGTTCTGCGGGAAGTCCTGTTTTTGATTCAACTTCTCTGTATTGGCTTTCATGTTCTGTCCAGGTTTTTTTAAATAATTCAAGTTCATTTTGCTGTCTTGAACTTAAGTTTAGGCTGAAATCAAAATCAAATTGTCCCTTATAAGCGCTGTTTTGAATTTGAAATGCATCTCTTGAGGTTATTTCATTGCTAACATCACTCAATTGATTTTGTTTTACTTGTACATTTCTTTGTGCCAATTTCAATTCACGCTGTTGTACATTTTCAAGGTTTGTTTGTGCGGATTGATAATTTTTTAATGCGTTTTGTACCCCGGGAGAAGCCTGATTGCTTATTTTTGACTGTACACCGGACAATTGACTGTTAAAACTGTTTAAGTCGGATTGGGTTTTGCTTATATTAGAATTTAAAGTTGAAATAGAATTATTTAAACTTTTCAATGATTTGGCAGCACTTTCCAAAGCGCTTGTTTCGTCGCCTATTTTAGCCATAATTTCTGCATATTTTTCAGGATCATCCTTATATTGTTCAAGTAATTTATTATATTCTTCAATTTTTTTCTGATGATCTTCAATTTCATCCTGCAATTTTTTCTGTTCGGATGCTTTGGAAGTCATTTCGCTGTTATATGCCGCAAGGTCATCTTGCGCATTTTTTATATCTTTTGCAAGTTTTTCCTGTTCTTCTTTTAATTCTTTCTGTACTTTTTCATCTTTTTCAAGAGCTTTCTGATAAGCGTCTTCCGCTCTGTCTACTCGGTCTTGAGCTTTTTCAATAGAAGAAGTTAATCCGTTATAAACGTCATTCAATCTGGTATTGGCTTCTTCAAGAGCTTGTTCTCTTTTGTCTTTTGCAGCCAATAATTCATCATATTCCATATTATCTACGGAATTTTCATCATTGCATTTTGAAAACGTATCTCTGTTTTCTCTTGCGTTCTTTTCTCCGTTTTCTTCGTCAAGTTCAATTTCTTCTTCAATTTCTTCTCGTCTTTGAGATAAATCCGTATCGTATGAAAATTTTCCGCTTTGGATATCATCCCAAGCACGTTTAATATCGGCTTCCGATACTTCATCACCGTCATCGGAATAATCTTTAATATAATCCAAAAACTTTTTCTTTGATTCTTCCGTAACTTGACCGTATTCATCCACAGTCAAAACATTTTTACCATTTTCAAGTGAGAGTATTTTATCTAAAATATGGTTTTGGTTAATCTCTTCTTTTGTTTTTTCATCCAAATTGCTGTCATCTCCGTATGAAATAGCTTCATTTGCCAATTCATCGAAATCAAGATTGCCGTCATCATCCGAATCAATACTTTGAACATGGCTTATTGCTTCATCAGTGCTTATTTTACCGTCATTATTTATATCAAGAACGGAAAGCGAATTTGACTCGGAAAGAATTGAGTTCAATTCATCAAGCATGAAATTTGAAAAATCAGAAGCCAGTTTTAAATTTTCATCGTTTAAGGACGCTGAAGTTTGATTTGGGTTAACAAATTTGCCGTTCTCAAACTTCATTTTAGAAATTTCATCAATTTCAAATGAAAAAACGCTTGAATCGCATCCTGTCTCATCCTGAATATATTTTTTAAATTCTTCTTCATGGGAAAAAATGATTGAATTATCACTATCATTTGTTTCACTGCTTTTTTCAGCGTTGTTGTTGTATTTACTGATAAATTCGCTTTTTAAAAAATTAAAATTAACATTTTCCGACATAATAGCTTTCCTTGTTTTCCTAAAATGTTTTACGGCACAAATACCTAAACACTTTAATATTTGTAACAATTTGTTACATGGAAAACAAAGGTATACTATGCAATCAAAGTTTTTAGCATAACGGCAACGCCCAATTGTTTATCAACCATATTGGCATCATATTTACCGTCAGTTTTAAATTTCCCGCATTCATACTTGTTTGTGCCCGCCCAAACATAAGGAGATTTTATGGGATGTTTCAATTTCTGATATCCAAAGCCGTTATAAGATTCGGCAAAATCATACCATGTTTGAATATCATCTTTTTTTATTGATTTAGGGCTGTTGCTATAGTCACCCGATAAAGCATCAATTGCCGCTTCGGTCCAATCTTCATAGTAAATGCCTTTGGGTACAAGGGTAGTTGTCTTACCCAAACGTTGACCGTTGTGAAGGTATGTACCAAAGTCACCGGCTGATTCTCTCCAGTGGATTGCAGCGATAAGTTCTGCGGGTACTCCCGTTGCCTGTTCAACTTTACGGTATTTATCTTCATTCTTGTTCCAGGTTTTTTTGAATAATTCAAGGTCTGATGCTTGACCCGAACTTAAATTTACCTTGAAATCAAAGTCGAAATCATAATCATCCGAGGAATAATTTTGTGCAATTTTTTCTGCTTGTCTTGTTGATAATTCTTGATTTATTTTGTCTAATTCATCTTTATTTTCTTGTAATTTATCATTAGCTGCTTTAAATTCCTCAGATTTTACGGTTTGTAAATCTTTTTTAGCATTTTGATATTCGTTATATGCTTTTTGCAGTTTTGGTGATTTTTTTGCTTTAGAGCTTATTTTTTCATCAACAGCATTTGTCGTTTCTTCATACGAATTAAGATTTTTCCCTATAATTTCAATTTTTAAAGAAATATCACTGATTTCGGCATTCAAGCCGTTATATTCTTTAGAAACGGTATTCAAATTATTTATTTGCTCATTTATTTTAGCTTGAACATCACTGATATTTTCTTTGATTTTATTTTGTTTTTTGGCATCCTTACCGCATTTTTCAAGTTCTGCACTCAAATTGCTCAATACTTGGTTATACCCGTCAATTGCAGTTGTAATATCTTGAATTTTGACTTCCAATTGTTTTGCTTGCGACAATTTTTCAAGCTTTTGCAAATTATATTGCTTCATATCATCGCCGGAAATCTCTGTTTGAAGGGTATAAGTCGTCTGAGAATTTTTTAGATTATCGTTAATCTTTTCGTTTGTTTCAATCGCTTTTTGATATTTTTTCTGAGCGTCATCAAACCTTGCCTGTGCTTCTTGAATTTTCGGATTTTCGCCGTTATAAAGACTTGTTAATTCTTCCTGCGCTTCATCATAACCCGCTTGAAGCTCTTCTTTTTTATCGGATAATTCACTGTCGGAAAAATCAATAAACTCAGAAGGCTTTTGCGCCGAATTATAAGAATTATCCGCAAGGGATTGAATACCCTTAGAAAGTTCATCAAAGGTTAATTTCTTATCATCATTATTTATTTTATCTACAAACGCTTCAATTTCATCTTGGTTTAAATATCCGCTATTGTCGCTATCCAGCAAGCGAATTGTATTTTCCTGAGCTAAAACTTCATTTAATTCTTCAACCGTAAAATTATAAAAAGCATTGCTCATTTTTTGATTTTTTGTAATATTATCAAAAAGCCCGGCTTTTTCGGATTTTGGTACTACAAATTGACCATCCTCAACATCTAATTTTTTTAGTTTTTTAACATCAAAAGAAATACTGCTTTCTTTTACACCCGTTTCTTCTTTGACAAAATCTTTAAATTCTTCATTCTGAAAATAAATGCTTAAAGAATCATCTTCCGCATTATTTTTTTTATCCTTGGAAGAGCCGTTATTTTCTTGTATAAACTGTTTTTTTAAAGAATTTAAATCAATGTCTTTTGCCATACACTATTCCTCATAATAAACAAACTTATTAACGGCACTTTATTTTTTTGCTTTAATTTTTTTAACAATTTTTTACATTTTTTGGAACAAAATATTACCCCTCTTCGTCTTTTAAAAAAGATTAAGAGTATGAGGAAAAAAGATGAGCACGGAATACAAATTTGAGGATGAGATTTTTGAAAACAGCGAAAACATTAATTTAACATCCGAAGAAAAAGAGGAAGAAATAAAAACTTTCAGCATAATCGCAAATAAAGACGAAATTTTGCAGATGTATTTAAAAGATATCAGCAGAATTAAACTTCTGAAAAAGAATGATGAAATTGAAATAGGTAAAAAAATGAAAGAAGGAAGTGAAAAAGAGGCAATAATTGCAAAGAAAAAACTGATACAGGCGAATTTAAGGCTTGTTGTATCAATCGCAAAAAAATATACGGGTCAGGGGATTTTGTTTATGGATTTGGTACAAGAAGGCTCTTTAGGGCTTATTAAAGCAGCAAGCAGATTTGATTATAAAAAAGGGTTTAAATTTTCAACCTATGCGACATGGTGGATTAAACAGGCAATAATAAGAGCAATAGCAAACAATTCACGCTCCATAAGAATACCCGTTCATATGGGAGATAAAATAAGAAACTTAAAAAGAGCAATAGTTAAATTAAGCGTAGATTTAGGAAGAGAGCCAAACGACGAGGAGCTTGCAAAACATTTAAAAACCACCGTAAAAAAAATTAAACTCATAAAAGAATCAATAATAAAAGAGCCTGTAAGTTTTGATACTCCCGTAGCACAGGATTTATCGCTTGAAGATTATATTTCCGATACCGTTGAAAACGCCCCCAATCAAAGAGTTGAAAAGATTGATTTTAAAAAAGATGTCTATTCTTCTCTTAATCTTTTAAGCGAGAGGGAAAGATTTATAATATTAAACCGTTTCGGTTTAAACAACAGAAAGGTGCGTACATTAGAAGAGCTGGGGAAAATTTTAGGTTTTTCAAAAGAAAGAATAAGACAGATAGAAATGGAAGGGTTAAAAAAATTAAGAAAATCTGAAGAAACACAGTTTTTAAGAGAATATCTGATATAATATATAAATGACGGATACATTGATTGAAATTAAAAACTTAAAGAAAACCTACGGGCAAGAGCACTCTTTTTTATCTCCCAAAAGGGAAAATCATCTTGTTTTAAACAATATAAATTTAAAAATCAAAAAAGGAAAAATTGTATCCTTAGTAGGCGAATCAGGATGCGGGAAAACAACTCTTGCAAATTGCATTCTGCGTGCAACAGCGCCGGATTCGGGTGAAATTTTGTTTGAAGGGAAAGATATTCTTAAATTTAATAAAAAAGAAACTTTTGAATACAGAAAAAAAATCCAGATGATATTTCAAAACCCCTATTCAAGCCTAAATCCGAAAATGAAGATAAAAGATACTCTGAAAGAGCCTCTTATAATACATAAAATAAATAATCCGGATGAAAAAATATCGGAAATTATTGAAATGGTTGGGATTAATCAATCAGACCTTAAAAAATATCCCCACGAATTTTCGGGAGGTCAAAGACAACGTATTGCAATTGCAAGAGCCCTTATTTTAAAGCCCGAATTTATTGTTGCGGATGAGCCCGTTAGTGCACTTGATGTAAGTATATGTGCAAATATCATAAATCTTCTGATTGATTTAAAAGAAAAATTAAATTTAACAATACTTTTTATATCCCACGACTTAAACCTTGTAAGATATTTAAGCGATGAAATTGCCGTTATGAACTCGGGAAAAATTGCAGAATTTAACAGCTGTGATGAGATATTTAACAACCCGAAAGACGATTATACAAAATATCTTCTATCATCAATAAGAACAATAAAAATATAAAAAAACCGCTCCCCGGGGAGCGGTTTTAAATTTATATAAATAATTAAACGTTAGCCATTTGAGTTTGTCTGATAACATTTTCCAATGCTTCAAGAGCGTCAGAAGGAAGTTTATCAATTCCTGCTTTTTCCGTTTCTCTTGATTTAACGAAATTAACTCTATCTTGCATACGTTTAAGGAATTGTTCCGCATATTCTTTATTTGAGAATGATGCATTAAATCCTTCAATATCCATAATTTGAATATCCGAGAAGTTTTCCCATTGATGGAAATTAGCAGTTCCCGAAACGATTGCTTCGATAATACCCAGAGTATGAGCCGGTTTAACTTTTGTACCCATAAATTCGCCTGTATTTAAGATATAGCAGTCAACTCCGTCTGAAATTAACTGTTTAAATCTTTCATAGTCAACGCTTAAAGGATAAACTCTGAAAGGATTAGCGTAAGGTTCAACTACAAGAGCGTTAGGATCAACGCCTTTAGCTAGTCTTTCAGCGCTGGAGCGTTTTGTAGCTAAAGTTGCACCCATGGCAGAACCTAGCGAAGCACCCGATAATTTAAGTACGGGCGGAATTGTAGGATCTTTCATCAACCAGAAAATTGCGTTAATCGGCTGGTCAATTCTATCTACTCTGTTTGGTGACCAAAGTTTTGATTTAACTGCACGTCCGTTGCCGTTTCTGATATCTTCGGTGACGGAAACTACTTTACCGTCAGCAAGTGCAATAGCACCTGCATTTTGCTGAGTTAAAATATATTTATTGTCATCACATCCGATTGGGTAATCTGCAGTTTTGTCAAAATAAGCGGGCTCCAGTGCGATTGTATATTTTTCGCCGACATTAATAATAAATGCATCATCATGAAGCACTGTAATATCATATTTTCCGCCGTGTTTAGCATGGGTTATTGTAGATTTTCCCGAGCCTGATAAACCAAATACTGCAACTTGGAATGAACGGCCGTTATCAAGGTTATAGCGTTTCATACCGCCGTGGCAGGAAGCATAACCGTTTCTTGCGGCACAGCCCCAAGCAAGAGTCAGTGTTCCTTTTTTGTGTTCGCCAAAATATCTCATACCCAAAATGCAAGCGCAATTGTGTTCGGGGTCAAAGAATGTTAAACCGTACGGAAAATCAGGATGCGACCAATCAGGATCAGAGAATACATAAATATCTCCTTCGTTGATTAATCTTGATTCGGAGTACATTTTTGCATATTCTTCGTTAATGTATTGGAAGTTAAGCATCCATGAATACATTATATTTTCAAAGCCTGCGGGGATTAATAAATGAGCTTTTATCATATAATCTTTATCAAGACCTACAACAGCTTCGGTTCTATACATTAATTTATCACGTGTACCATAAATTGCTTCACGGATAATAGGCAATAAATAAGCTAAATCACAATTTGGCTCGCCGACAATTTTTCTTGCGGCAGCGCATCTTCCGACAACAGTACCGTCATTGAATAATAATTGATTAGCTCCCTTGGGCAGACCGATTTTTTCGGGCTCATAAACGGGCATTCCGGTTAATTCTATTGTACCTGAAGAATCTTTAGCTAATTTATAAGCTTCGGATACGGATTTTACTTCTTCAACATTGTTGCCGAAGAAAGGCGCCGTAATAGTAGCACGGGCAGCCGACATCATTTGTTTTAATTCGTCAGAATTTGTAAAATATTCTACCGTTGACATAATCTACTCCTTTTTTAAGTCATACGTAATCACGTTAATTTTATATCAAAAATTTAACTCTTACAAGTGTTATTAACACATTTATTATTTTTGTGGTATAATTTTCATACTAAAGTAAAGGATGGGACAATATGCAAACAGTTATGAACTATGAAATCAAAGATATTTCTTTAGCTGAGCAGGGAAAGAAAAATATTGAATGGGCGCAAAAAGACATGCCCGTTTTAAATTCAATTAAAGAAAGATTTAAAAAAGAAAAACCTTTTGAAGGTTTAAGATTAACCGCTTCGGTACATGTTACAAAAGAAACGGCAGCTTTATGCATTGCAATGAAAGAAGGCGGTGCGGATGCGGTTTTAGCGGCTTCAAACCCCTTATCCACTCAAGATGACGTTGCTGCGGCGCTTGTAAAATATTACGGCATTCCGGTATATGCAATAGCGGGGGAAGATGCCCAAACATATCATAAACACATTGATATGGCGCTTGACCACAGACCCAATATAATAATTGATGACGGATGCGACCTTGTTGCAACAGTTCATAATTCAAGAAGAGATTTAATTGAAAATATAATAGGCTCTTGCGAAGAAACAACAACCGGCATAATAAGACTTCAGGCAATGGAAAAAGAAAACAAGCTTGAATTTCCCGCTCTTGGTGTTAATAATTCTCTTACAAAACATCTTTTTGATAACCGCTACGGAACGGGGCAAAGCGCTCTTGACGGAATTATAAGAGCAACAAACATACTTTTGGCGGGAAAAACTTTTGTAGTGTGCGGCTATGGCTGGTGCTCAAGAGGTGCCGCAGCAAAAGCAAGAGGAATGGGAGCAAATGTTATAGTAACGGAAGTTGACCCCTTAAAAGCTTTAGAAGCAGTTATGGACGGCTTTAGAGTAATGCCTATAGCGGAAGCATCAAAGGAAGGGGATATTTTCTTATCAATCACGGGTGATATTAACGTGGTAAGCGCTCAAAATATGCTCTCAATGAAAAATGGCGCATTTGTTGCAAATGCAGGACATTTTGATGTTGAAATTGATGTTAACGGACTCAAAAAACATGTTGTTGAATATAAAAACATTCGTCCTAATCTTGATGAATGGGTTTTAGAAAACGGAAAATCAATCTATGTTTTAGCTCAGGGCAGATTGGTTAATCTTGTATGCGCAGAAGGTCATCCCGCATCCGTTATGGATATGAGTTTTGCAAATCAGGCTTTGGGTATGGAATTTATTGTTAAAAATCAAGGCAGACTTGAAAACAAAATGTATACCCTTCCTATAAGCGTTGATGAAGAAATCGCAAGATTAAAACTTCAATCAATGGGAGTTAAAATTGATACTTTAACAGCCGAGCAAGAACGCTATCTTAACAGCTGGTCACAAGGTACATAAAAAATAAAAGGGGCTTTTTAGCCCCTATTTGATGTTTATGCTACATTTAATAAATTCTTTTCACCCTGCCCCAAAATCTTTCTTGTTGTACTTGAGGCAGAATCGGCTACAATTGTTTGAGCGGTTGTTTTTACGGTTTCTTTACCTGCGTTACCCATTGCATTTGCAATACCATACATACCGGCACCCACTCCCGCACCGACCGTTCCCGATACAAATGCCGAAAGCGCAGTTTCTTTAGCTAAATCACCAAAGTCAAAATCTCTGTCGCCAAAAGCAACATCGGCTAAATTTGTTCCCGCTCCGGAAGCTGCTCCGCACAATAAACCACACTTGGCACCATTTCTGACTGCGAGCCCAAAATCACCCGCTTTAATTCCTGCGCCAACTCCCGAAGATACTGCACTTGTTGCGCCTGTAAGTGCACCTGTAACCATATCTTTTGCAATAGTTTTACCATCTAACACATCACCTTTCACATTATTTGTAGCTCTGTCAAGAGCTTTTAATCCCGTTTTAACTCCTGCGCCCAAAGGAGCGCCTACAATAATTGCGCCTCCGCCCGTTACAACGGTTGCAGCTATTGTTGCAACACCCGTTGTTATATTGCTTAAAAGATTTACACCGCTTGTCTGTTTTTTATCATAATTTTCAATATATTGAAGCGCCTCATCAAAAGAAATTTTACCCGTTTTATATTTATCAAGCACTTTTTCGCAATCCGAATAGCTTTGACCCAGCTCGGTTATTTCTTTTGCGCCGTTAAAAATTTTACCTATGAAGCCTTGTTTATCGCTCACGGATTTTAGTTTATCTTCAAGAAATATACTTTCCTTCTCAAACTCATGGGGGTTTTGAACTCGCCCCAAAGGATGAGCAAGTGAAGCAAAGTCGTTTCCCGTAATTTTTTCGACCATAGAAAAACTAACCTTATAAACTACACACTAATATAAAGTATTTTTTTATATTTAAATTGCGCCCCTTAACAAAAATGTAACAAATGTTAAAAACTGTTTTAAATTTTGCAATAAGGATAATTTTAACTAAAATATATTTGTAGATACTGTTAGGAAAAATTATGGAAATACAACCGATTGAAGCAATTACATATAATCAGGATAAAGTCAAAATGAATGAAGTCATAGCTCCCCCCTATGATGTTATTGACGATAAATACAGAGAAGAATTATATAAAAGGAATGAATACAATATCATCCGTCTTATCCTTACCAAAGGAGAAAATAAATACGAAGATGCCAAAAAATATTTTCAGGATTGGCTTAAAAAAGAAGTTCTTATAGAAACAAAAAAGCCTTCAATATTTTATATAATTCAAAAATATACCAATGAAAAAGGGAAAAAAATTGAAAGAAAAGGTTTTATTGCAAGAAATAAAATTGAAGATTTCTCCAAAAAAACAATCCTTCCCCACGAATATACCATGGGAGGTCCGAAACAGGACAGATTAAATCTTGTCAGCACAACGAAAGCTTTCTTCAGTCAAATTTTTATGGTTTATAACGATAACACCCAAAGAATTGAACAAAAAGTAAAAGAAAAATATCTTTCAAAAGAGCCTTTTATTGATGTTGTTGATGATTTGGGGGTTGAAAACATTGTTTATATAATAGATGACACAGAAGACATCAAGTTAATTCAGGAAGTTTTAAAAGATAAAACTCTTTTAATTGCAGACGGTCATCACAGATACGAAACCTCAATGAATTACGCAAAAATGCACCCCGAAAATGAATATGCTCAATATGTTATGAGCTATTTTACAAATGCCGACGATGAAAACCTGATTATCTATCCTACTCATCGTGTAATTGAAAAAGAAATTGAGCCTGACGAATTATTAAAAAAAGTTTCAAAATACTATGATGTCGTTGAATTACAAGATAAAGACGAATTTTTGGATAAAATTGAAGAAGAAAATAAAAAACAAATAACAACGGGGCTTATTTTAAAAGGCAAAAAAACTTATTATGTCCTGAAATTAAAAGAAGGGGTAAAAGAAACGGTTGATGCTCCCAAAGCCCTTCAAAATCTTGATTTAACAATACTGCATGAGATAATTCTTAAAAAAGAACTGGGATATAGCCAAGAGGAGCTTATGGCTCAAGACGGAATAAAATATATTAAACAGGAAAATACCGCATTCAATGCCCCAAATAAAGGCGCAAGCGCAGTATTTATTATGGCATATCCCAAAATGAAAGATATTCTTGAAGTGTCATCACAAGGGTTAAGGATGCCTCAAAAATCAACATATTTTTATCCGAAATTATTATCGGGGCTTGTAATTAATCCTCTTAAATAAGGAAAATTATGAAAACATTCACAACGGTTGATACCACACCTTATGGTGCAAAATACAATAAAGAAACTAAATGTGTTGAATTTAAATTATATTCAAAACACGCACATCATATAAAATTATGTATTTTTGATGAGCCGATAGGTAAAGAGCCGGTTTTAGTTTTGGATATGACAAAATGCGACAATAATATCTGGTCAACATCTGTTAAAGATTATGTTCTTAATTGCCAGAAAAAACCGGTATTTTACGGATACAGGGTATTCGGAGCCAACTGGGAATATAAAGAAGATTATGAAGCGGGAAGCGAAATCGGCTTCATATCAAAGTTTGATGAAGAAGGCAACAGATTTTGCCCTAATAAAATTGCCTATGACCCATACGCAAAAGAATTATCCCATACACCTTCCGAAGTTAACCCCGGCAATACAATGTTTCGCTCGGGCGGAAATTTATATCTGACGGACAATGCCAAATGGGCTGTAAAATCAGTTTTTTCACCAAAATGCAATAAAGAAATCGCATCAATTGACCCCCGTCCGTTTAATTGCGAAATAATAGGGGAAGTTCATATCAAAGACCTTACTCAAAATCTGAATATGGTTGAAAAAGGGACATACAAAGGGGCGGCCAAATTTGCAAAAAGCATAAAAGAGCTGGGAATTACCATGATTGAATTTCTTCCTCTGAACGAATTTGATTCAAGGCAAAACGGGGTTAATCACTGGGGATATATGCCCTTAGGATATTTCAGCCTTGCTCGCAAATACGCATTTGATAAAACTCAGGGAAATTTGCTTGATGAATTTCGTTTAATGACGGACGAATTTCACAAAAACGGCATAAAAGTCTGTCTTGATATGGTTTATAATCACACGGGGGAAGGCGGGCTTATTAATCATAATGCAGATGATGCGAATTTGTTATCTTATGCTTTAATTGACAATGCCGAATATTATAAAGTATATAAAAACGGATATTATCGCTCTAACTCCGGATGCGGAAATGATTTCAGCGCAAACAGCGAAGCGGTTTTGAATTTAATAATTGATTCTTTAATTTTTTGGATAAATCAAGGGGTGGATGCATTTCGCTTTGACCTTGCGGCAGCACTTTTGGAAAACAGCTGTGACTGCGAAGAAATATATGACAGTATTGACTCTGCCGCTGCAAAATTAAAAGAAAAATTAAAAGAAAAAGGAATTGATGTGGCGGATGATTTTGAACAAGCCCAAGAAGGAGTAATTTTAATAGCCGAGCCATGGACTTGCGGAGGAAAGGAATGCTATCAATTGGGTAATTTCCCCGATTTTTGGGCGGAATGGAACGATATTGCAAGAGATACCATAAGAAAAATCACTTTAAGACCGAACGAATTAACACCAAATATGTTGAGAGATGTTTTTGAAGGAACTCCTTCACGCTTTAAGGGAATAAATAAATCAATTAATTATATTGCTTCTCATGACGGCTTCACTCTATTTGACCTTAACACCTTTAAACAAAAAAGTGCTTCAACCCAAGGAGGTTCAAATTGGGAAATATCGGGAGATTATAACAACAATCCGTATTTGAGGGAAAATGCCATAAGAAAACAATTGATGTTTCTTTTCTTGTCAAGAGGAATTCCGATGATACAAATCGGCGATATTATAATGCATTCAAAAAACGGAAACAATAACAGCTACAACAAAGATGATATAACAAATTATCTTAATTGGGACAGGGCAGCAAATAAAGAAGGGTTTGAAAACAGAATAACGGAATTTACAAGAAACCTTATAAAATTCAGAAAATCCATTGATATCATTAAAACAAAAGACTTTAAAAAATCTCTTACATATCACTATGATAACGGACAAGTTGCCGAATTTAACAATTCGGGGTACTGGAATAATCCGTGTGATTTATTTTTCGGGATAATGATTAATTCAAACAACAGAATTTATATCGCTTCAAACAAAGGCGACAGTGAATTGAATATATTTCTGCCCGAAAACAAACCAAAATCATCCTGGCATGTTATAAATGACAGCTCTATTTTTAAGTTTATTGATTTTGAAGAAAAAGACTGGATTGAAAAAAATTATATTTTAAATCCTCATGCTATGGCAATATTTACGGAAAGTGAGTATGAATAATAAATTCAGACAAAGTTATCTTAATATATATTTTTTAACTGTTTTAAATTTTGTTAGAGAAGATGATGTTATAAAAAATTATATAAATTTTCTTAAACACTTTTTGAACGACAGTGATATTGAATCGGATATTGAAAATTATTCTCTTTTTATATCAAGTTTAAAAAGTAAAGGATATGACAATTTATCCGATTACACTCAAAATTTAATAACGTCGGGCAAAATAAATACTAATGAAGAAAATCTTATTAAAAAAGAGCTTGAAATTATTTCAAAATTAATTTCAATCAGTTATGAAGAAATTAAAGAAATATTTACTCAAAAATACCCCGATGATAAAGAAATATTTTCAAATCTTGCTTATTATCAAACCCGCCCTCTTGAATTAAAGCCCGAAAATTTATCACAAAAGAACAGTGAGGATATATATAAAAGCAACAGAACTTTTTTATTCGGCAATGATTTAAAAATTAAACCTTTAAAAACCGACGAACGGCTGAGTTTTAAAAATTTAAAAGGATATAAAGAACAACAGCGGGTTTTATGGGAAAACACAAATTCATTAATTCAAGGTAAAAAAGTTAACAACATCCTTTTATACGGAGATGCCGGATGCGGTAAATCATCAAGTGTCAGAGCTCTTTTGGGCGAATTTGAAGAAATTAAAATAGTGCAAATTAAAAAAGATAATTTAATTAACATTGATAAATTATATGTTGAATTATCCAATCTCCCTTATAAATTCATAATTTTTGCGGATGATATTTCTTTTGATGAAAATGACAACTCTCTATCTTCAATGAAAGCTTCACTTGAAGGCTCTTTGATTGCGTGTCCTAAAAATGCCGTAATTTATGCTACTTCAAACAGAAGACATTTAATAAAAGAAAGCTTCCAATCAAGAATGGGTGATAATGTTCATCTTCAGGATACTTTAAACGAAATAAGCTCTCTTTCAGAGCGCTTCGGAATAAATTTATTGTTTTTAAAGCCCTCTAACGATGAATTTTGCGAAATCGTAAAACTTTTGGCGGATGATTATAATATAACGGAAAATGAAGAAGAATTAATTGCAAAAGCTCAAAAATATGCTTTAATTAAAGGCTCACGCTCCCCAAGAATTGCAAAACAGTTGATTGATAACATTATTGCAAATGTGAACATATAAACAAAAAATCCTTTTTGTTGTTAGACATTTTTAAAAAAATCATTAAATAAAATAAAACAAAAAACATTTCCCTGATTTTTTGTTTTATAACTCATACATTTGAATGAATTTTTGAAATTTTATTTAATGAAAAAATTCTGTTGTCGAAAACTAAAACAGGGGTAAGGGTAAATTATTTATGTTCAGTCCTAAAATTCAAAATTATATTAATAACTCAAATCAAGCTCAGGCATATTCTCGTGTTAATGAGCTCAATCATTATATAAATTCAATCTATCCCGAAAAAGAAGCTCAAAAACCCGCTAAATCCGCTTTTGAGGAAATTTTGGCTCAATCAAAAGAAGAAATTCAACCGCAAAGCGTATTTGATATTGACCTTCCCCCGAACATAAAAAAAGAAAGTATTACCCCAATGCCCTTCGGCTCGCTGTCTAAAGTGCCTCAAGAAAACACTATGCGCACCAAAGATGAAATCCTCTCTTATGTAAGCGAAATGGGTGAAAAATACGGAGTCGAAGAAAAATTAATCAAAGCACTCATAAAACAAGAATCGGGCTTTAATCCAAACGCCGTTTCATCAGTCGGAGCCAAAGGCTTAATGCAGTTAATGCCCCAAACGGCAAAATCCATGGGTGTAAACAACATTTTTAATCCCAGAGAAAATATAGAAGGCGGTGTAAAATATCTGAAATTAATGCTTGACAGATACCACGGCAACAAAATCCTTGCCCTTGCCGCATATAACGCAGGTCCCGGCGCAGTAGACAAATATGACGGAGTTCCGCCCTATAAGGAAACACAAAATTACGTAAAAGCGGTTTTAGCAAACTATCTATAGAAGGATAAAATATGGATAAATTAAACAGAGTTAACTTTTTTCAACAAAATCAAATTCAGCCTATGAATTTAAGCGGAGAAATTTCAATCAATTCAGATGATACAAAAGTGAAAAATTTTAAAGATGTTGTATCCGATATGATGATGGAATTAAATGAAGTAACAAACAAGCCCGAGCAATTAACTCAAGATTTTATGCAGGGCAAAGCCGATATCCATGATGTAATGACGGCAATCGCACAAAGCGAAATTACAATTCAGGCGGCAACAACCGTTACAAGTAAAATCCTACAAACGTATGAGAAAATTATGCAAATACAGATTTAACTTAACTTTAAGCAATTAAAATAGTATAATTACAAATATAAAATATGGAAAAATTTGACCTAAAAAAATTAATGGAAAATAAACCACTTTTTTACACAATAGCAGCTTGTGCAGGTACTGTTGTCGTGATGTTTATTATTATGATGGCGGTGTTATTTCAGGTAAACACATCTTCTCCCAAAAATATTAACGGTCAGATTAAAACATCTCAAAAAGTTATTAAAAATGACCCCGTTACTCTTTTTACAACGGATAATTCGGGAAAAGCCCTTGAAGTACAAGCACTTTTAGCCAGAGAACAAATTACCGCAACAAAAGTGGACAACGGCTCTAAAGTAAGTATTGTTTTAAAAGAATATACTCAAGACGAACGTGACAGGGCGCTTTTAGCTATTGTTAAAAGCGGACTTGTAGACGAGCACACGGGTCTTGAAATATTTGACAAAGGCGATTTTACCTCAACAAAAGACGATAAAAAAATCAGACTTGTAAGAGCAATAAACGGCGAACTTGCAAGATTAATAAGAAAAATACCTCCGATTGAAAACGCACAGGTATTTATTTCAATACCCGAGGAAACTTTCTTCACCCAAAACCAAAAGCCGATAACGGCAACCGTTCAAATTACCATGCCGTCGGGTGAAAGACTTGATAATATGAAAGTTAAGGCAATATCTAATCTGCTTTTAGGCGCAGTACACGGATTGGAAGCAGATAACATTTCAATTACCGATACAAACGGCACTGTTTATAATTCAATTATCGGTGCATCTGATGATGCTATTGCCAAAATTGAAGAAAATGATAAATACATGCAGTCAAAAGTAAACACCCAGCTTGATAAACTGTTGGGAAAAGGAAACTATATTGCAACCGTTTCAACATTTTTAACTCAATCACCAATTGAAAAATCAAGCATTTTATATAATCCCGACCAAAAAACCGAAGTATCTCAGCAGGAATTTAAAGAAAGCTTGGGCGACAACCATAACGACACAACATCTTCAGGAGTTAATCCCGTAAGCTTATATGTTCCCGAAGGCGTAAAAGGCGGAATTCAAAGCGGTACATCAAGCCAAGACAGACAATATTCAAGAACTGCGGTCGAAACTCAATACGGAGTATCAAAAACTCAAGTCAACGAATATTTATCGGCAGGCACAATCGAAAAAATCACAATCGCTGTTTCAATTGATGAAAATGCAATACCGACGAGCATGAGTCTGTATGAACTTAAAACTTTAATTGCAAATGCGGCAAGCCCAAAAGTTAATCCTGATGATGTTTCAATTGCATTTGTTGAATCAAACAGCCCGACATTAGCGCCCGACAGAGAAAATGAACTTCCGCAAGTCGAAGAATCGGGCAACCAATGGTGGGTTGTGGGAGTAATGCTCCTTTGCGGTTTAATATTCGGACTGGGTCATATCGGAAAGAAAGTAAAAACCGAAGCCAAAAAACAGGAAGAAGAACTTGAATATTTAAAACAAATTGCAGCAAGCCAGGAACAACAGTTAAAAGACGTAACGCAGCAGGCATCAAACCTTATAGCACAACAGCAGCAGATGAATCAAAACTTTATAGAACAGAAAAATCAATATGCTCTTGCACTTGAACAGGCAAAATCCGCAGTTGCCAAAGCCGTTCCGAAAAGAAATCTGGCTGATGCTATAGAAGAATTGGAATCTGATTTTAATTCAATTGATGAAAATGAAGCAATAGAAAAAATTAAAAACTGGATTGAAAGCACATAAAACAAAAAATGAGCGAGGAAGATTTAAAAAACTTTAATTATGAAGCGTTTGCTCAGGATTTATCCCAACAGGCAAGCGAAGTTGTACCGAGCGATATCAATAAAGAAGATAAAGACTTCATAATTGATATCATTCGCCGTTTTTGTTTAATGGCGGGAGAAGCTTTATATAAAGAAGAAAATTCAAAGCTCAACGCTCAGGAAGCAAGCATTGTAACGCAATTTATAGGCGAATGGATATTTCATAAATCAATTGATTTAATTCGCTCCGGAATTGAGCCGCAATATCGTGAAGGGATACTTCAAAAAGTGGCTTTCACTGTTTTTGATATTGCAAAAAAGGCAATAGAAAAAGAAATTCCTCAAAATAAATTAATTGCTCTTGTCGAGGCACATGTTAAAAAATGCTTTGCAAAAGCCCTTCAAGATTTAAAAGATAAAGGGATTATAGACGAACAACATACACAAAATGCGCTTTCACAATCTAACATTGATGCAATGGCTCAAGTACAGGTAAATAACGAAATTGAAGATATTACCTGCATGAGTGATTCAAAAATAATAAAACTTGCTTCTCTTGCGGTTTTAATGAAAAACTTTAACAGCGATAAAATAAAAAACATTCTTCAACGCTTTAATAAACCCGAAAGAGAAGTTTTGATAAAATATCTCAAAATGTCTGATTTGGAAGAAAAACTTGATACAAAAGCAACAATCAGATGTTTTGAAGAAATGAAAAATACGCTACCGGAGGCAGTTGTCGTGAGTTACGATAAAGCATATAAAAAATTGTATAAAATTGTTAAAAATTCGGACAAAAACGAAATTTTGAATATTATAGATAAAGAAAGACCTGCAATAAAAGATTTTGTTCTTTCGTGTTACGAACAAAAAAGAAGAAAACTTCCTGCATACGTTGCAGATGTTATATCTAAATATTTAGAAGAAAACGTTTCATGATAATAAGAAAAAAAAATAATCAGGAAAAAAAATCGTCTAAATCCTCAAAAAGTACCGGAGTGGGGCAGAAAAGCTCGGTTATTAAAAAAGAGGATATAATTTTAGATTTAAAAAATGCAAAAGATACCAATAATAAAAAAGAAGCTCTAACTCCTTCTCAAATGCCAAAAACAGGCGAGCAGCCCGAAGAATTTGAAAAAATAGATATCTCATCAATTGAATTTAAAGAAAGAATAGAAAGAAGAAGAGGGGACAGAAGAAGAGGATATCGAAGAATTGACGAGCGCTCGCTTGTAAGCAGAGCTCAGCAGGAAGCCCACTCCATAAAAGAACTTGCGGCACGTGAA
Source organism: Candidatus Gastranaerophilales bacterium (assembly GCA_947589425.1). GTDB lineage: Bacteria > Cyanobacteriota > Vampirovibrionia > Gastranaerophilales > Gastranaerophilaceae > RUG14156. The sequence continues at coordinate 43,447 of CANQAV010000003.1, forward strand.
GGATATCAAAACGGGCTTAAAAAGGCACAAAGTGAAATTGATGAAATAAAACAATCGCTCATAGAATTTCTCAACATGAAAGATACAATGTATGAAGAATTTTATCCCCATATTATGGAACTTGCCCTTGAAGCCGCTAAAAAAATCATTAAAAAAGAAGTAGAAATATCAAGCGATGTATTAAAAAATATAATTATGGAAACTATGGACGAAATAAATTCCGATACTCAAAAGGTTGTTATAAAAGTAAATTCGGACGACTTAGAATTTGCACAGGCATCACTGCCTGAAATAATTGAAACAAAAAAATTATCGGCAAAAGTAACAACCGAAGCGGATGATACAATTGAAAAAGGAAGCTGCATTTTAATTGCCAACAACGGAGTAATTGATGCTAATTTTAAAACACAGTTAAATGTTCTTCAAAGCGCATTCGGAATTTACAAAGGGGGGCTTTAGAAAATGGCGGCAGCCCCAAAACAAGGTAATCCTGTTTCCGAAATAGCTTTAGCAGGCTTTGTTATAATTTTAATATTGATTTTACTTCTGGAGATGCCCAATTGGGTTATAAATTTTTCCATAAGCTTCAATATTACTTTAGGTATCGTACTTTTGATGATATCTCTATATGTTAACAAACCCCTTGAATTGGCGGCATTTCCTTCAATCCTTCTTATAGGCACGGTCTTTCGTTTGGTATTATCAATTGCTTCCACTCGTCTGATTTTAGCAAAAGGAGATGCGGGAGCCGTTGTTGAAGCATTCGGAAACTTTGTCACGGGCGGAAACATGGTTGTTGGCGGTGTTATTTTCTTAATTATCACCGTTGTTCAATTCATGGTAATCACAAAAGGTGCCGAACGTATAGCAGAAGTTAGCGCAAGATTTGCACTTGATGCAATGCCCGGTAAGCAAATGACAATTGATGCCGATTTTAACGCAGGTTTAATAGGTCCGGATGAAGCCGTTAAGCGCCGTGAAGATTTGCAAAGAGAGTCTTCGCTCTACGGCTCCATGGATGGTGCCATGAAATTCGTTAAAGGTGATACGATAGCGGGCATTATCATCACTTTAATCAACATTATAGGCGGTTTAATCATAGGTATATTATTAAACGGCATGAGTCCCGAAGATGCAGTAAATAAATACACGATTTTGACCATAGGCGACGGTTTGTCATCTCAAGTGCCTTCACTTTTAATGGCTATTTCATCAGGTATAGTTATGACACGTGCAACAGGAGGCGGAGTTGCTCTGGGGTCAGATTTGGCGGTGCAAATTTTATCAAAACCGACAAGTTTGTTTTTAGCTTCGGGATTTTTGATATTAATTGCCCTGTCATCAAGCGTAACAGGACTTCCGTGGTTTCCGTTTGTTGTATTTGCAAGCCTGTTAATAATAGGGGGATTATCGGTATTAATTAATCAAGATGTTGCCCAGCAATTAGGACAGTTGGATGCGGTTAAGCAAAATATGCAGGATTTGGTTAACCCGAATAAAATGTATGAAAGATTGGGCGTTGATGTTCTTTCTCTGCAAGTGGGAGCAGGTTTATTAATTATTGCAGACCCCGAACAGGACGGGCAACTTTTGGCTAAAATTGCAGCACTTCGTCAAAGAGTAACGGATGATTTAGGCTATATCATTCCAAACATAAGAATTATGGATTCGTCCGCAATCGGAGATAATGAATATTTAATTTCAATCAGAGGCAATCCTGTTGCAAAAGGCTCGGTATACCCGGGTAAACTTATGGTTATAGCCGATCAATATGATGCATTGGGCAAAAAATTGCCCGAAAATGCAATTGTGTCAATTGAGCCTACTTATCAATCACAGGCATATTGGCTAAATCCGCAAAATATAGGCAAAAACGATAAAATTCAAGCAATTGATGCGGTTGACGTTATTGTTACACACTTACAGGAGTGTGTCAGAAAATATGTTGATGAAGTGATGACAAAAACGGATGTCTTAAAGCTTATGGAGCTTGTTAAATCGCAAGACCCGACACTTGTTAATGACCTTGTACCAACAATTATATCAACATCAGACTTAAGAAAAATATTTGTAAATTTAATCAGAGAAAAAGTTTCAATTAAAGATATTATCTTTATTTTTGAAAGACTATGCGACTATGCAAGATTTTCAAAAGAACCGGATATTTTGTCGGAAAGACTAAGAGCGGCTCTTGGCAGACAAATTTGTCTTTCAAATTCTAATAAAGATAAAGTTTTATATGCTCTTACTCTCTCATCCGAATGGGAAAAAACACTTGATGACAGCTGTCAAAGAACAGAGCTCGGCACAATGTTTTTATTAAATCCTCTGCAGGTGCAGGAATTAATCGAATCAAGCGCCAACGCTCTTATGCGTGCTCAAAGCACAATAGGAGTACAGCCCGTTATATTATGTTCGCCCAGAATAAGACTTCCTCTGTATCAAATGCTTGAGCGCCACATTCCTACAATTGTCGTTATTTCGTACTCCGAATTAATAACCGATATAAGGGTTGAAGCAATTGATACAATCGGCGAAGGTTATTAATATTTTTGTAAAGTTTTTTATAAAAACGTATTTTTGAAGTATTATTAATAGTATAGGATTAATTTTGGAGTTTGTCAGATAATGTCCGACGCAAACACAGTCGTAATTGTAAGCGATAAGGAGGAGCTTGTTAATCAAATTTCTCAAAAACTTGTGCTGTTGAGAAATTTGGACAAAATTAAATCCTGTTCAATTGATGAGGCACAAAACCTGCTTGAAGGTTTTTCTCCCAACGTGTGCATAATCCACTGTGAACATAATAACAATTTCGCCCTAAACCTTATCAAAAAAATCAAAAAACAAGAAATCTTCAAAAACCTTCCGATTCTTTTAATTAACGAGAACTGTTCCCGTGAAGTTATAATAGATGCCTTTGACAGCGGAATTTCCGATGTTCTTTTCATGCCGATTATTGACTATGAACTTTTAATAAGGGTAATCTGGTGTCTTGGCAAAAATGAACTCAATTTGAAAAATGAAGCAAGAGAAAACATACTGGTTGATTTAGGTGTAATACAAAGCGAAACAGGTGTTTATACTCAAAAATACTGTGAAGAAATATTGAAAAATGAAATTTCACAAACCAAAAAATATTCTCAACGAGCTTGTATACTGTTAATTTCTCCGGATAAAAAATATCCCGCATACAAAAGCCCGAAAGAATTTATTGAAGTAATCCAAAAATCCATACGTATCAACGATTTAATCGTGATAAAAGATGTGGATAAATTTTATGTATATTTGCAAAAAACAAAACTAAACGGAGCATACAGCGTATTTGAACGTATAAATAACAATCTCGGAATTGACTGCGGTGCGAACGCAGGAGTTGTTGAAGTTATGGAACAAGAATTTAAAGATATAACGGAAGCGCTTGACGATGCTCTTCAAAAGGCAAATGAAAATACAAATTCCTTAATCGTTGCATCCGATTTTTATTCCGAACAAACTGAAAATGTGTCTATAGCAAGCTCTGATGAATATTTGGAAAAACAGCAGAATAAAATTAACGAACAAGAGAACCAAAAGAAAACGCAAAACCACTCGGGAAAAAAATATGACAAAAACAGTTTAAAACTGTTTAATCAAGCATATCTCAGAAAACTTAAAGTGGTTGTTAATCCCGTATTTAAAAAATATGAGGACATTTTAAAAATCAAAAAGCAAGATTTTGCAATAAACTTTTATACGGGCACTAAATCCTTTTTCAGTGTATCCTCGGGGGATGTAAATGCATCATTTGCCCTTGAATATGACTGCGTAGAAAATGTATGCGTACGCCTCAGCATAACGGATAACGACCAAAAAAGGCTGTATGAAACTGAAACAGTAGATTTTACAATATTAGATTACAGAAAAGTATCTCTTATGATGAACGAATTAATTGATAAATTCATCTTAATTTTAAAAGACAAATCTTAATTATTGCTTACCATAATTGTTCTGAATGCTGCAAGACCTCTTGCACAGATGCTTTTTGTTGAAGTTTCTCTCTGTTCTTGTGCGATAGTAAATACTTTAACAATACGTCTTATTTCGTCTGCGCTTTTAATAGTGTTTGTTGCATAAACATTCTGTACTTTTTCCGAGGAAATGTTAAATAAAGCATTAAGTTCAACTTCTGTCATAACTTCTCTCTTCAATTTAAACTATTAACTTCTATACTTTAATAAAGTATTTTTCTGACAACTAATTGCAAAATTAAAGCATTTTGTTACAAAAATTTATTAATTTTTGTAAAGTATTCATGTATTTTTTCTAAAGAATTAGTCATAAACTGCCGTAAAAATGAAAGAAAGATAAAGAAAGAAAGGTGCAACATGACATCCGGTGAAATTAAGCTTACGGGGGCGGAACTCATTAGAAACAATATTGCAGAAATAGTTGGAAACGCTGCAAATGATAATAGTAATGACTTGGTGGAACAAGGGCTAAAGTGTTTTACTATTGATGAAAAAGATGAAAATGAAAATGTTTCCGTTGATTTTGTAAATTCTCTAGGTGATTTTAAAAAGCTAATGGAAGACAATGAAATTTCGTTTGATGATGGACAATATATGGATTTTAGCACAAAATTGTATGAGATTGGGCAGGCTGACGGCAAAGACGGTTTTTCCAAAGAAGACCTTGAAAAAACATACACATTTGTTGCATCCAAAGCTGAAGACAAAACTGCAGATGAAGCTACAGATGAAACTAAAACTGCAGATGAAACTAAAACTGCAGATGAAACTAAAACTGCAACGACTAATGCCGAAACTACAAGTGCAGACCCGGCATCTTCCGCATCGGAAACAAATAAAAACATGCCGGAATACTTTAAAGGCAGCGCCGTGCAAAATGACAAAATTAAACAAGATGAAAACGGACAGTATTATATTAATGTTGAGCCATGGGACGACAACGGCGACAGCTTAAACTGCGTTTCAAGAATTATAAGAAATGTATACGGGGTAAGTCTTTATTCAGAAGAAGGTAAAGATATATACAATAAATTAAGAGAACAAAACCCGAATGTATTTCTTAACGAAGATCCGGACTCATACTATATCTACGATAATGACAGGATTAATCTTGTTGATATAAACGCTGAAAGCAAAAAAACCGAAGATGCTCAAAAAACAGATTCAACAGATTCAACAGATGAAACAACCAAAACCGAAGATGCTCAAAAAACAGATTCAACAGATTCAACAGATGAAACTGAAGACGTTCAAACCACGCAAACCACGGAAACCGAAAGTGAACTTGAAACCTTATTTAACGAAAACCTATCTCAATATATTGACGAAAACGGCGACATAGAAGACGTCGAAGGATTTATGAGTGCAACAATAAATGGGCGCAACATGAGCGGAAGCGATTACGTAGAGCTTGCCGGCATATACAATAAAAAATACAACAAAAGCCTTGTACAACAAATAATTATAAATGAACAAAAGGGAGGCAGAGATAATATATACGAAATAGCAAGCAAACTTGTATATAGCGCCTATGAAGGCAACTCTAAAGCAATAGATTTAATGTATAATGAAATTAGAAATTGCGTTTACGGAAGCAAAGATAACAACGAAAACTATACAAATTTCATTACCGGCATTCTAAGCAGCACTAATCTCGTTCAAAACACGCAAATTTTAGAAAACATATTTGAAAAATGTCCCGACGGATCTAAAAGAAATTTGGTAAGCAAGATTGAAGATATGATAAATAACTCTTCTGTATTTGACGAAAAAACAAAAAAGAATTATATTTCAAAAATTAAAGATGCGGCAGGCATTTAACACGCACAAAAATATATTAAAGAGGGTTTAAACCCTCTTTTTATTTTTGTCTTATAAAATCTAACACCGCATTAATAAAGGTTAAAGGATGTACGGGACAGCCCGGAATATATAAATCAATTCTATATTTTTTCAAAAATTCTCTGTTTAATTCCGAAGATTCCTGAAAAACACCGCCCGATAAAGCGCACGCACCGCATAAAATAACAACCTTCGGGTCAGGAGTTGATTTATAACAATCTTCAAGAGCATAAGCCATATTTTTTGTAATAGGTCCGGTGATTACAATTCCGTCTGCATGGCGAGCAGATGCCACAAAATCAATTCCAAATCTTCCCATATCAAAATTAGCATTTGATGCGGCATTAAGCTCCATTTCACAACCGTTGCACCCGCCTGCCGAAACTTGCCTGAATTTAATTGAACGTTTAAAAATTTTATATATTTCTTTTCTTACTTCAATTGCATTTTCATAATAGCTTTCAGCGGTTGTATCCGCCGTAACGATTAATTTTTCTTTGGCATCCGCACCTAATTTATAAAAATTGGTAAAATCTATTGCATTTTTTTCGCAATATCTTTTGCATGCTCCGCAAAATGTACATTTTGATAAATCTATCGAAAATGGCTCAGTCGAAATTGCACCCGTCGGGCAAATATCAACACAGCCTTTGCAATTTGTGCAATTCTCGGCGCATAATTTCGGAAGTCCTCGAAATGCGCTTCTCATCGGCGCATTTTTAATGTCCGGAATGTATTTTTTCTTTTGCAATAATTTCATTTTAATAGTATCAAACATAATTTTATCCTGTTCTTATAAATCAAATCCGCAGTATGAAAGGTCAAACCCCTTGTTGCAAAGAGGGAAATCCGATATTCCGTTGTTTCTTACCGCCATTGAAAGTCCCCACCAATTGTTAAATGAAGGGTCTTTTATTTTATACCTTTTTAAATTTCCGTTTTCATCGGTTAAGGCAGCATGCACCAATTCGCCTCTCCAGCTTTCAACTATGCTGAGTGCAAAGCTTGCGGGAATTAATTTTTGGGCTTGAGATAAAATGGAATCATCTTTATATTCATCCAATTGCCTTAAAAGATGTTTAGTATATGAAATTGACTCCATTACCTCTTTATATCTTATTCTGAACCTTGAATATGCGTCATTTGTAGCTCTGAAGGGTTTTTTCTCTAATCCTTTATAGAATTCGTCTTCAAAATCAAATCTGCTGTCTAAATCAATTCCGCAGGAGCGCCCTATCATTCCGACAAGATTTAATTCCTGTGCGGTTTCTTGATTTACCACACCTGTTTTTTCAAGTCTTGACATAACGGTAGAGCTTTTGAGAGATGCTTTTGTCATTTTTTCCACCGTTTTCTTAACTTCGTTTAAGGTATCTTTTATTTTTTCGGACATTTCTTTATCTATATCGAAATTAACTCCCCCGAAATCAATAAGCCCTCTGCCGAATCTGCTTCCTGAAATTTCTAGCATGGTATTAATTACAAGAGTTCTTGTAACACCGTAAACTTCTTTTCCCATTAAATATGCAATATCGCCCAAGATAGCTCCCATATCCCCTATATGAATTGCAATTCGTTCCGTTTCAAGGGCTATTCTTCTTATTATCTTTGCTTTTGTTGAAATTTTCGTATCGGATAGTTCTTCCATAATTTGAGAATATGCCATAGCATAAGCAATAACGCTGTCTCCGCAGACAGATTCCGCAAGTTGAATTGAAGGTTTTTTAACAATTAAATCTTCAACTCCTCTGTGCTGATAACCGAGCATAATTTCAAGGTTATATACCTTTTCGCCCTGACAGTTAAAACGAAAATGTCCGGGCTCAATAACTCCTGCGTGTATCGGACCTACCGCAACCTGATGAAGCGAAGAACCTTCCATTTCAAAAAAGTCATAGCTGTCTAAATTTTTTCTGACAGGTTTAAGCCACGGATGATTTTTAGGTAAAATTCCGAATTGTTCGTAAAATTCCCTTTCAAACATGTGATATTGAAGGTTTTCTGCGGTAATTGAGTCATATTCTTTAATATTTTTATCAATTAAAGCGGAGCTCAATTGAATTTCCCCTTTTTCATCATCTCCCAGTGCGACATAGAGCTTAACAAAGTCACCTTCTCTAACCCCGAAGAACGAAAGCACTCTTAAGTTGCTTGCACACAACTGCGCCCTTAATACTTCAAAATCAATAACGGGAATATCAAGGATACTTATTCTTTGATTATTTTTTATAGTTATGTAATCCATGGTTTTCACTAAGCTCCAATCGTGTTTCTAATAATAAAATCAAGATATTTCGGTATATAAATACCTAAAGTAAAAGCTATCACAAGTAAAATTGTTTGAGGGATATACATTGAAGGGTATATTTTTGATATATTTTCCTGTATTTGAGTATGTTTTTGGGCATTTCTTTCGCCGAATACCATTTTGATAACAACTTTTGCCATTGCAAAAAGTATTACGGTTAATAAAAACAAAAACAAAGCGCACAGGATATAGTGTTTTTGAATTATAAGAGTTTTAACCGCCAAAAATTCGCTTATAAATATAACGCTCGGCGGGAAAGCGCAAATTCCCAAAAATGAAGCTATCCAAAGCCATGCCGTTTTATTATCAAGAGATGATAAGGCATTAATTGATTTAATTTTCTTTGTTTCAAACAGCTCCAAAATATTACCCGAAGTTAAAAAGTAAGAAGCTTTAATCAAAGAATGACCGATTAAATGGAGCACCATAGCATAATAAGCAACACCGCCCAAAGCGGCAGTTATTGCCAGAATACCCATATTTTCGATTGATGAATATGCAAGCATTCTTTTATAATTTGTTGTGTGGTATAAAAATACTGCCGTCACAAACAAAGACAAAAATCCCATAATCAGCATCATAATTCTTGCATAAGCAAAACAATTTGCCGCAATCATTACTTTATATACATTTAAAATTACAAGAAATGCACAGTTTAACAAAGTTGCCGACAATAATGCCGATATCGGGCTGGGCGCTTGAGAGTGGGCATCGGGAAGCCAAAAATGAACAGGCGCAAGCCCCATTTTAGCCCCCAAACCGAAAAGTATAAATACAAACGAAACATTAAGCCAAAAATGGTTGAAATTTTTTGCATTTGCCAATAAATCCGAATAATTAAGCGAGTTTAAGCTTCCTTCAGCCACCGTCAAAAGAATTATTCCGACAAAAGCAAGCGCAATACCTATTGAACAAATAAAAACATATTTCCAGGCAGCTTCTATAGAGTGTTTTGTTTTATTAAAATATATCAAATAGGCGCTGGCTAAAGTTGTGCCTTCAATAAATATCCATGCCAGACCCAAGTTGTCCGCCAAAATTCCCCCTGTCATGGAAAGAACAAATATCAATATCATAATTGCATAACGTGTCATCTTTTTTTCATTAAAAAGTTTATCCATGTTCCTTGAATAGCCGATGTTGTAGATTGAAACACCGAGATATACAACGGATAAAACCAAATAAAAAACTATATTTGAAGAATTTAAGCTAAAATATTGATTTTGTCCTAAATATTGAAGGTTAGTGAAATAAAACACCCCCAAAAGCGAATGCACAACAGCATATAAAAAGACGAGAAAACTGTTAAGTCTTTTTTTTCTGAATATGAACATTACTAAACATAATACTAAAGGTAATATCAAAACCAAATTAATCATTATTTTCAAAGTCCTTTAAGTCTGATAAATGTGCTACTTCCATATCTCCCAATTCGGAATTAATTTCCGAAACAAAAAGTCCCAAAATATAAATTGCAATAAATACATCCAGCAAAACACCGATGTTTACAAGCATGGGCATTTCTTTTGCAACAGAGAGGGAAAGAAGGAAAATTCCGTTTTCCATTGTGATAAATTCAATCACGTTAGATAAAATTTTGTGTTTAATTGTAATTAGCCAAAGGCTTATAATTATTGCGGATAATGCCATACCGAAGCATATCGGATTAATTAAAGACAGGGAAGGAATTTCCACAACTCCCAATAAAAACCCTCCGAAAAGTATTATGCTTGAAATCAAAAGGCAGTAAAAATGTGCGATATTTGCATCCGTATCCCTGTTCGAGTGGGTTTTTTTCAATACTTTATTTAAAAACCATGGTATCAAAATTGCTTTTACAACAAGAGTTTCAACCGTTAAAAATAAAACAATGTACCACGGTGCCTGTTTAAAGCCTGCCGCACAAATTAAAAACAACAAAACACCCTGTACAATAAGAGTTTTAATGTGTGCAACAAGCCTGCTCGTTGCGGATAGATAAAGCATTGTAAGTCCGAATAAAATTATAAAACCATCGACCATAAATTATACTCCATAAATTTTAACTGCACTCAAAGAAGCGACAACAAGAGCAAGAGAGGACATGACAAAAATAAATTCAAATACATGGCTCATTCTCAATCTTGCAATTAAAGATTCTATTGTGCCTATAATTACCCCTAAAATAATAAATAAAGCGATAAAGCACAAAAGCGAAATCTTAAGCGGTATAGCAGCCGGTATTATCAAATTTCCTATTATACCCATTAAAATAACCATTTTTATACCGTTTGCCCAGCTTGATAAGGCCAAATCAATGCCCGAATTATCAAGTACCATAACTTCGTGTATCATCGTAAGTTCAAGGTGTGTTGCGGGATCATCCACCGGAACTCTCGAACATTCCGTTAAAAGCATAATAAATATTGCGCTTGATGCCGTAATTATAATTAAAATTCCTAATGAGCCGAAATTTTGCGGAAGCTGCGATATGGAAGAAAAAGTGTAATTTCCGCTTAGGGCAATTAAAGAAGCAAGAATTATAAAAAACGCAGGCTCAATAATTGTTGTAAAACACGCTTCCCTGCTTGCGCCCATTCCTTCAAAACTGCTTGCAGTATCCATTGCACCTATAAGGGCAAAGAATTTTGAAAAGCCCAAAATATATGAAAAAATTATAAAGGCACACGACGTATTTATTATTGAAAAACCCATAACCAAAGGAGCAAAAAGCCCCGCAATCAAAGTTGATACAAACACGATAACGAATGCTATATTAAATATCGGGCTTGTTGAAGAACTTATTACTCTTGATTTCTTTAAAAGCCTCAAGAAATCCCAAAAGGGCTGAAATATTGATACGCCTTTTCTTCCGCCCCAGAATGCTTTTGTCTTTTTTATAACACCGATTACAAAAAACGGTGCGAATAAAAGTATGGTTAAATTAATTAATGTCATCAAAATTGTATGTTTATCCATTGTTTTATCCCAATATAACTACACCTGAAAGCGCAATAATCAAAAATATAAGTCCGTACATAATATAACTTTGAATATTGCCGTCTTGTATTCTTTCAAATCCCGCAAAGAATTTTTCGATTGAATGAATGAAAGGCTCAAGGAAATATGCTTCTTCAACATCTTCCATATGAAGCGAATAATGTGCATCTTTTTCAAAAATTGCTTTGGGTTTTTTAATATCAATAACTCTTTTAAATAAAGGGGTAAGCATCTTAATAAAAGGAGATGCATAAGAAGATGCGCTATATTGCATTTTTGGATTATACCTGTTATAACCGCATCCCCATGTAGAATTTGTCGTATATTTTCCCCAGATTTTTTGTTTAATTATAAATAAAATTATTGTTAAAGCTATGATTGAAAAAGCACAAATTGAAATTATTTTTAAAACCGGACATATTACAAATGAAGGAATTTCTTGAGTAAACAGTGAAGCAGGTTTTACAATAAAATTAAATATCTGCTCGGGTAAAAGCCCTATTAATAAACAAAATATACCTAATATTGACATTGGAAACAAAAATATTCCGTTCACATCTTCTTTTACTTTAGAAACATTTTCACTTCTTGCTTCTCCCAAAAATATTATGCTGAAAGCCTTTGTAAAACACAATATTGCCATTGTGCCCACAAGCGCCAAAGAAGCAATCGCAAGAAGGAATATTATAAATGTTGCAAAATTATCAATCTTCAAGCCCCAAAGCATTCCGAAATATATTAAAAATTCACTTATAAAACCGTTGAAAGGGGGAAGTCCGCATATCGCAATTGAGCCGATTAAAAACAAAACTGCCGTTTTTGGCATTGATTTTATTAATCCGCCCATAACTTCAATATCCCTTGTGTGAGCTTTTGTATAAACTGCACCTGCTCCCAAAAAGAGAAGTTCTTTAAATATTGAATGGTTTAGAACATGCAAAATTGCGCCCGAAAAGCCCATTAAGCAAACCAAAGGAGAATTGTAAGCAAGTCCCAGCATTCCGATTCCGATTCCCATACCGATAATACCGATATTTTCAATACTGTGGTATGCAAGCAGTCTTTTTATATCATGCTGGCTTATGGCATATAAAACTCCATAAAGCGCAGAAATTGAGGAAATTACAAGAACGAAAACACCCAAAAATACTTCTTGATGCGGATTTATTGCAATCATTCTTAAAATTCCGTATATTCCGGTTTTTATCATTACGCCGGACATTATAGCGCTGACGTGGCTAGGAGCACAGGGATGAGCATCGGGAAGCCAATTGTGAAAAGGCACAAAGCCCGCTTTAATACCAAAGCCTATGAATGCAAAAATAAAGACAAGAGTATATAAATCAGCATTGTTTTCCAAAACATTTCCGAAATATGCAAAATCAAAACTTGAAGCATTTATTGATAAAATTGCAAAAGCAAGAATTATAAACACAACGGATACATGCATATAAACAAGATATTTAATACCTGCCTTTAAAACTTCTTTTTTATCATTTTCAAAAATTACAAGGAAGAAAGAAGATAATGACATCACTTCCCAAATAATTAAAAATAAAAGTGCATTTTGCACCGTTACAACCCCAAGCATTGATGCGCACAACAGGGGAAGAAATACGCAATGTGCGCTTAAACTTTTACCTTCTTCAATATATGAGGACAAATATCCTTTTGAATAAATAATTCCTAAAGTTGACATTAAAGATATTACAATTACAAAAAATGCGCTTAAATTATCAAGACAAAATGTGACATTTTGAAAAATCGGCTCAAGCGAAAAAACAGCCTTTGAGTTTTGAATAAACAATGCGGAGAATGCGCTTTTCAAACAAAAAACAGACGATATAACAGCGCAGAGCGCAACAATTGTAACTTTCAATTTTTGATTTTTAATTAATAAGGTAAAAAGCCCGCCAAAAAACAATATGGCCATACCTAAAAACAGATTATCCATTTATTCCTCTTTTGTTAATGTTTCAGCTATAAATTAATTTTTAATCAAAAAAAATAATAATCAAGATATAAATTAAGATTATTTTTTTAAAGATGTTAACTTTTTTAAATTTTTTTTAAAAGCTCTCTGAAATTAAAACTTTTTGTTTAAAACAAAAAAAATTCTCAAAAAATCCGCAAATATATCAAATTTTTATATAATATTTTTTCATTTTTTTAAATTTTTTATTTGAAATCAAGAATTTATTTTTTTCATACAGCCCGTATCCTTTTGACAAAAAAAGCCAAAAATAAGAAAATAAAAATCATAATATTTCACAAGGAGGAAGTATGACAGATACTCAAGCACAAAAAGAACGAATTACGCAGCTATGCGAAGAAAACAACGTAGCACTCATCAGATTACAATTTTGCGACATTAACGGCACAATCAAAAATCTATCTTTGCCGATTAGCCAGCTTCAAAAAGTTTTAAACAACGAAATTATGCTGGACGGCTCATCAATCAAAGGTTTTAGAAGCATTGAAACTTCGGATATGTATTTCTTCCCCGACCTCAATACTTTTACAATCCTTCCCTGGTGTGAAAGAAACGGAGAAAATGTAGCAAGAATTATCTGCGATATCCATAACGCAGACGGAACTCCCTTTGAAGGATGCCCCAGATGCAACTTAAAAAGAATGCTTCAAAGAGCTGAAAAACTCGGCTATAAAATGAATGTAGGTCCCGAAGCGGAATTTTTCATTTTTGAACGTGACAATGAAGGTCATCCCACAACAAATCCCCATGACAAAGGCGGATATTATGATGCAGCACCTACCGATATGGCAGAAGATATAAGACGTGATATTGTTGAAACCCTTCAGGAAATGAATTTTGAAATTGAAGCTTCACACCACGAAGTTGCAGACGGTCAGCATGAAATTGACTTTAAATATGCCGATGCTCTGACTACGGCAGATAATATTATCACATTTAAATATGTCGTAAAAAGTATTGCAAATGAATACGGTGTCCATGCAACATTTATGCCCAAACCAATCTTTGGCATAAACGGCTCGGGAATGCACTGTAATCTTTCATTATTTAAAGACGGAAAAAATATATTCTATGCTCAAGACAGAGATTTTCAGCTTTCAAAAGAAGCTCTTTATTCTATCGGCGGTGTTTTAAAACACGTTAAATCTTTCACGGCAATAACAAATCCTATTGTAAACAGCTACAAAAGGCTTGTTCCCGGCTACGAAGCTCCTGTTTACCTTGCATGGAGTTTGGCAAACCGCTCGGCATTAATCAGAGTGCCTGCAAAACGTGGTATTGCAACAAGAATTGAGCTTCGCTCTCCCGACCCTTCCTGCAACCCCTACTTAGCACTTGCAGCAATATTGGGAGCAATTTTAGACGGTATTGAAAATAAAATTGAGCCCCCTCTTCAAGTTGAAGAAAATATATATGAAATGACTCCCAAAGAATTAAAGAGAGCTCATATAGATTCACTTCCCGGAAGTCTGATTTCGGCGGTTGAACTTTTGGAAAAAGATGAAGTTGTTAAAAATGCTCTCGGCGAACATATTTTGAATGAATTTGTAACCGCAAAGCATATTGAGTGGGATAAATACAGAACTTATGTTACTCAATGGGAACTTGATTCTTATTTGGAAAATTACTAAAAGCTTGAAAGCTCCTTATTTAATAAGGAGCTTTTTTTTAATCTATTATTGCGCCTTTAGGTACAACCGTTATACCGCCCGAAGAAACGTAAAAACCCCGTCTTAAATCTTCTTCTCTGTTAAAGCCGATTTCGGTATATGGCGGAATATCAACATTTTTATCAATAATTGCTTTGTTAATCTGGGAATGACGCCCGATATTAACATTTTCCATAAGAATTGAATCACATACGCTTGAATAACTGTTAATTCTTACCATGGGCGATAGAACACATCTTGATATTACACCGCCCGAGATAATGCATCCTTCGGATACGAGGGAATTTTTTGCAACTCCGACACGTTCATCCTCATCCCAGATAAATTTTGCGGGAGGAAAATTGTAGTTAAATGTTCTTAAAGGCCAATCCTGAGAATATAAATTCAACTCCGGAGAATACGCCAATAAGTCCATATTTGCCTGCCAGTAGCTATCCACATTACCTACATCTCTCCAGTATCCTCTTTCTTTTTCAAGCATACCGTGATATGAATTTTCACTGAAATTATATATATAAACTCTTGAATTATTTTTCAGCATATTCGGGATAATATTTTTCCCGAAGTCGTGAGAAGAATTTTTGTCTTGAGCATCTTTTTCCAATTCTTCAACCAGTTTTTCAGATTTAAATATGTAATTACCCATTGAAGCAAGACATTTTGTCTTGTCGTTGGGAATATGGCGGGGAGTTGAAGAAGGTTTTTCAATAAAATTAGTTAATCTCCAATCATCATCAACTTCAATTATTCCGTATTCGCCTGCAAGCTCAATCGGTATTGCAATGGCGGAAATGGTAAGGTCTGCTTGTTTTTTGTTGTGATATTTGAGCATCTGGCGGACATCCATTTTATAAATATGGTCGCCTCCGAATACGCAAACATGTTTAAATGATTCATCGGTTATTTGATTAATGTTTTGATAAATCGCATCAGCCGTTCCCTGATACCAAGAGCCGTCCGTCCTCATCTGAGCGGGTACTAAATCCACATATTGATCAATTGATGAAGATAAATTCCAGCCTCTTGAAATATGCTTATTCAAAGAATCTGATTTATATTGAGTTAAGACTTTAATTTTGTGAAAACCTGAATTTATAAAATTGTTTAAAACAAAGTCAATAATTCTGTATCTTCCGCCGAAAGGAACTGCGGGCTTTGCTCTGTCTTTTGTTAAAGGAAGAAGTCTTTTACCCTGACCGCCGGCTAAAATCATTGTTAAAACTTTGTCATGATACATAATTTCACCTGTTTTCTATATTCTTATTTTACTTATGAAAATAACTAAAAACAATAATTCAAATATATGTTTTATGGATGATTACAATTAAAGCCAAAACATCATTTTTGTAGTACAATCAAAAAAAGACTCTTATTATAAGGAACATTTATGACTTCAACCATAGCCCTGATAGGTAAATCCGGAAGCGGAAAAACAACTTTAAGCAAAGCATTTTTAACTCTTATAAAAAGAAAATTTCCAACAGCCGCAATTCTTCTTGTTGATTGCGACCTTACACTTGAATTATCGGATAGTTTCGGAATTAAAACAAGAAACACAATTTACGGAATAAAATCAGGCAAGCACGAATATAAAACAGGTATCCCCGAAGGAATGACAAAACAGGAATATATTGACTGGGCGCTTGAGGATATTATTACAGAAGTTGATGAAAATGTTGATTTAATTACATCATGGCTTGTAACTCCCAAAGATTGCAAATGTCCCGCAACAAAATTAATGCGGGATGCCTTAATAAAACTTATTGAAAGATATGATTTTGTTATTTTTGACTGCGAATTTGACCTTAAATATTTAAATTCGCTTGTTGATTATCCGATTAATGAAGCCATAATTGTAAGCGGATGCAAAAAAGAAGATATAACTCTTGCTTCAAAAATTGCTGATTTTTCAAAAAAATATGCAGCGGAAGGACAGCTCGGAATTATATTAAACAGAACAAAAAATGAAAACTTAAATTCAACCCTCGACCTTCTTGATTGCCTTGAATTAAATTTATTGGGAACAATTGAAGAATTTGATGAAATTAATTTTGAAAATATTGCAAATAAACTTGATTTATTGTACACAAGGATGAACCTGCCTCAGGTCGACTAAAGGGAAGGATATCAATGGCAATGATTTTAGACGGAAAAAAAACCGCTCAAAAAATTTTGGATAATCTTAAACAAAACATTTCAAAATATGATAAAAAGCCTTCTCTTGCGGTAATTCTTGCAAACGACAGCGAAGCAAGCAAAATTTACGTTGCAAACAAAGAAAAAACCGCAAAAGAAACAGGTTTTAATTTTAAAATGTATCAATTTGACAAGAGCGTAACAAAAGAACAGCTGAAAAATCTCATTCTTGAGTTAAACCTTGATAACAGTGTCCATGGGATTATTGTTCAGCTTCCGCTTTTTAATCATCTTGACGGCAAAGAAATTATCGGACTGATTGACCCGAAAAAAGATGTTGACGGCTTTCATCCGTATAACATGGGAAAACTTGCGCAGGGAAACCCTTCATTGATATGCGCTACTCCTAAAGGAATTATGACTTTATTTAAAGAATATAATATTTTACTTCAAGGAAAAAATGTTCTTGTTATAGGGCGCTCAAATATTGTGGGGAAGCCCGTAAGCCTGCTTTTAATCAATGAAGGGGCAACCGTATTTTGTGCAAATTCAAAAACAAAAAATCTAAAACAAATCGCTCTCAACTCGGATATTATAATAAGCGCAACGGGACATAAAAACCTTGTTACAAAAGATATGGTAAAAGAAGGCGCAATTATTATCGATGTCGGAATATCAAGAGAAGGTAACCGCATCAGAGGGGATGTTGATTTTGAAAACGTAAAAGATATCGCAGGCTGGATTACTCCCGTTCCGAAAGGAGTAGGTCCGATGACTATTGCATCATTAATGGAAAACACTTTTGAAGCGTTTTTGACTTTGGAAGGATTAAAATAAAATGCAAAATTTTAGAGGAACATACATCAATAAAAACAGGGATGCCTGGGTTGAAATTAACCTCGGAAACTTAGAACACAATGTTTTGGAAATAAAAAAATTTCTTAAAGAACACACCAAAAAAGAGCCCGATCTTTTTGCGGTAATTAAAGCAGACGGATACGGACACGGCTCTTTAATGTGTGCGCCTGTTTTAAGTGCATGTAAAGTTAGGGAATACGGTGTTGCAAGTATTGATGAAGGAATAGAACTGAGAGAAAACAAAATAACCGATGAAATTCTTGTATTGGGAGCATCTCCCCTATGGGCTTTTGAAAATGCAATTAAATATGATATAACACTCTCAATTTTCAATAATGAACATCTTGAAGTTGCTCAACAGCTTTATGAAAGGCTTAATAAAAAAGTAAAAGTGCACATTAAAATTGACACCGGAATGAACAGAATAGGAATAAGTTCTTATATGGCGGATGATTTTATAAAAAAGGTATTGAATGCCCCCTATCTCGATTTCAGGGGAATTTTCACCCACTTTGCGGATGTTGAAAACGAAAAAATATTTAACCGCCAAATAAATGAATTTCAAAGCGTGATTGAACCATATAAACAAGAATTTAAGAAAAGAGGAATTAAAATACACTGTCTTAATTCGCCCGCTATATTTATGTATCCCGAGTATTCATACGATATGGTAAGAATGGGAGTTACAATGTGGGGAATGAATCCTTTTTCAAAGCATGATTTTAAATCGTATAATATGCTTCCCGTTATGGGTTTAAAAGCAAGAATTACAAATATACACACTCTGAGAAAAGGGGACGGCATAAGCTACGGACATACATATATCGCCCAAAAAGATACAAAAATTGCAACCATTCCGATAGGATATGCGGACGGATTGGACAGAAAACTCTCGGGTAAAATCAGCGCATATTTAAACGGAAAGCAAATTAAACAAGTCGGAAGAATTACCATGGATCAAACAATGTTTGATGTTGAAGGAGTGGATTGCGCAGTCGGAGATGTCATCATTTTGCTGGGTGAAGAAAATAAAGTTGATACAATTGACAGCTGGGCGCAAAAGCTTGATACAATAAATTATGAATTAACATGCAGGCTTAAAATGCGTCTTGCAAGAATTTATGTGAGGTAAAAATGGTTGTGAAAGAAGAAATCGAAGCTAAAAAAACAATTTTGTATGACGAACATATTAAATTAGGCGCAAAAATGGTGCCTTTCGGAGGCTGGCTGATGCCTGTTCAATATGAAGGAATTATTAAAGAACATAATGCTTCAAGAAATTCGGCAGGGCTCTTTGACGTATCTCATATGGGAGAAATTTTTATTAAAGGTATTGATGCAACAGATTTTTTAAATTCCATCACTCCTGCCGATATATCCGCTCTTAAACCGGCAAGTGCCGTATATACCCAATTACCGAACGAAACGGGCGGAGTTGTTGATGATTTAATAATTTATAATTCGAGAGGGATAATCGAAAACATTGATTATTTAATTGTAATAAACGCTTCTCGAATTAAAGAAGATGTTGAATTTATGCAAAATAAGGCAAAAAAATTTGATGTTGAGGTGATAAATAAAAGTGATGATTTTGCAATGGTTGCCCTTCAAGGTCCAAAGGCAAAATATGTAATTGAAAAAATCGGTGTAAATTTAGATTTACAGCCTTCTTTTTTCACATTTAAAAATGCAAAATTAAATGATATTCCATGTCTTTTAACAAGAACGGGTTACACCGGCGAAGACGGTTTTGAGATTATTTTGGACAACAAAAATGCAAAAAAATTATGGACGGATATTTTATCTTACAAAGATGAATTTAATATTCATCCCGCAGGTCTTGGGGCAAGAGATACACTGAGGCTTGAAGCGGGCTTACCCCTGTACGGTCATGAATTAAACGAAAACACAACTCCGATTGAAAGCTCTCTGGGGAATTTTGTACCCGAAAATAAAACTGCGCAATATAGCGCCAAAGATTTTATTTTAGGACAAAAAACAGGCAAAATCCCTCTAAGGCGCAAGCTTTTACCCTTTATTATGCAAGACAGACAAATCGCAAGAGAAGGTTATGAAGTTTATATTGAAGGAAAACTTTGCGGAAAAGTAACTTCGGGAGCTCCGTCAATAACTCTCGGAAAAAACATAGGCTTTTGTATGATTGAATTTTCATCGCTTGAAGATAATTTAGTATCAATTCTTAACAATAGTAAAGAAAATATTGGCATGGACATTCAAATCATGGTAAGAAATAAATTATATAATGCAAAAATTACAAAAAAACCTTTTGTGAAAAAGAATTACGAAAAATAATAGGAGAATATAATGAATATACCTGAGGGAATTTTAGTTTCTAAGACCCACGAATGGGTGCTTGAAGACGACAACGGCTCGACAATCGGACTTACCCCGTGGGCGCTTGAACAATTGGGCGATGTTGTTTTTGTTGAACTTCCCGAAATCGGAACAACGTTTTCAAAAGGAGAAACCTTTGGGACAATAGAATCCGTTAAAGCGGCAAGCGAAATGTACATGCCCGTCGGCGGAGAAATTGTTGAAATAAACGAAAGTCTTATAAATTCACCCGAATTGCTTAACGAGGATGCATTTTCAAATTGGCTTATTAAAGTAAAAGCCGATAATTTTCAGGAAGATTCATCCGAACTTCTTGAATACAACGATTATCAAGATGAAGTTCAATAAAGGCAAAATAAATGTATAATTTTGAAGCTCTAAACGATAAAGACAGAATGTCCATGCTCCAATCAATCGGTGTTAAATCCGTTGATGAATTATTTGATTCCATTCCAAAATCCGCTCTTATGACATCTTTTGATTTGGATGAGGGTAAAGATGAGATGAGCGCCCAAAAAGATTTAGAGAAAATTTCAAAACAAAATAAAACAAATTATCTCTATTTTTTGGCAGGAGGGGCAAAAAAAAGATATATTCCCCCCGTTATATATGATGTTGCTTCCAGGTTTGAATTTTTATCCTCATATACACCTTATCAGGCAGAAATTTCTCAAGGAACTCTTGAAGCGATGTATGAATTTCAGTCCGTGATGACAACCCTTACAAATCAGGATGTGTCAAATGCTTCTGTTTATGACGGCGCTTGCGCAAGTGCGGAAGCGATATTAATGACTTCAAGAATTACAAAAAACAACATTGTCTTAATTGATGAAGATATCAATTCTAATTATCTGGAAGTAATCAAAACTTATCTTTGGGCGCAGGGGGTTGAAATTACTTATGATAAAAATACAAACGAACAAAATCTCTGTGCAAAAATATATCAAACTCCGAACAAATACGGCGAATTTGTTCCCATGCCTTCAAAAAACAATAAGGAATTAATTATTGCAATTGTTGACCTTGTAAGTCTGGGATTGTTTGAGCCTCCAAAATCCGATATAACCGTCGGAGATATTCAATCTCTCGGTTTAAATTTGAATTTTGGCGGAGCATACGGCGGTTTTATAGCCTGCAAAGATATGTATAAAAGACAATTATCCGGAAGAATAGCGGGGAAAACCGTTGACAACAGGGGAAATACCGCATATTGCTTAACTCTTCAGGCAAGAGAACAACACATAAGAAGAGAAAAGGCAACTTCAAATATCTGCTCAAATCAAGCGCTTTGTGCGTTTATTGCAAATTTATATCTCAGAAAAACAGGCAAAACAAACTTCCGAAAAATAGCAAAAATGTCTTATGATAACGCTCACAACCTTGCACAAAAGCTTGGTGAACTCGGTTTTGAATTAAAGAATAAAGATTTCTTTGATGATTTTACAATTAATGTCGGCAACAGCGAAAAATTCCTTTTGTTTATGAAAGAGAAAGGAATTTTAGCGGGCACAAAACTTGATAATTCAAATATTTTAGTAGGTGTCAGCGAATTAAACGACGAAGAAGAAATTGAAAAATATGTTCAATGCGCAAAAAGTTTGTCTTTAATCAGAATATAGTATTAGACAAACTAACCAATGAATTTAAAAGACCTTCATATTAACATTTAAAAGTTAATTAAAGGAGGTTGTTATGTGCGCTACATATGATGCTATTTATGAATTGTCAAACCATGTTGAATCCGATATTTTAATCTGCTCCTTAAATCATCTTAAGGTTGAAGGAAGATTATACAACTGTGAAAAAGAATTCGGAGAAAAAGAATGTTATGACGGCATTATCACGCTTAAAGACGCAATTGTAAAATGCCCCGAAAGCGATTATACCAAAGAATATAAATGGCTTAATATTTCATCAAAACACATTCTCGCATTTGCTTTTAAATGCTGTGAAAAATAATTAAAAGCCCCCTAGAAGGGCTTTTTTAATGACTAATTTTATAATTTTTGCTAAAATCTATTTATGGAAGAATTTGATGCAAAAATTACCGCAATAATAAAAACCAAAAATTCCGGAGATTTTCTCTGTAATACCCTTGAAAGTCTTAGTGATTCGGATGAAATCTTTATTCTTGACGAACATTCAAACGACGACACAATAGATATTGCAAAGGAATATAAGGCAAAAGTTATCTTTATTGACAAACTCAACCCGCTTTCGTCTTTTAATCAGGCTCTTGAAGAAGCACGGGGCGAGTGGTTTTTAATTGTTCATGATGATGAAATTATTCCCGAGAGATTATTTTTTGAATTGAAAAAATATTCTCAAAATCCAAAAAAAGGAAAATACGCAGTATCAGTAAGCCAAAAATATTTTTATCTCAACAAAGAAATTAAATGTGCAAGAAAAAAAGATATTCTGCGGTTTTTCAAAAAAGGATATGCGGAATTTAAAAATTTTACACCTTTTGAAATCACAAAAAAGCAAACAAAAGTTTATAGGCTGAACAGAAATTTTAAAATTAAAAATGCATCCCTTTTAAAATATTCCAAAGATAATATTATAAAAACACTTGAAGATAATCTTGAAGAATATAAACTTAAAGCAAAAACAATCAAAAAAATAAATCCCTCTATAATCATCAAACCCAAACTTGCCTTCCTTTATTTTTATTTTATAAAAGGAGCTGTATTTCAAGGGTTTAGAGGATATATTTATTCAAAGCAAAAAGAGTATAATTGCTTTATTGAAAATGCCGTAATGTATGAAAAAAAGGTGAAAAATAATGATTAATGATAAAAAAGAAAATGCGCACAAATATTATTCTCAATTGAATAAAACATTAAAAGCAGCACTTGAGCGTCTCAGCGAATATGATTTTATCAATATGAAAGACGGAAGATATGAAGACAAAGATAACTGCTATATGAATGTTCAAACCCTTGTCACAAAACAAAAAGAACACCAAAAATGGGAAGCGCACAGAAAATATATTGATATCCAATATGTAATAAAGGGGAAGGAACGTATGGGCTTTGGGAAAAAAGAAGATTTCACAAAGGTTTTAATCCCCTATGACAAAGAAAAAGATATTGAATTTCTTGACGGAGATAAATACGATTATATTGATGTCAAGGAAGGAGAATTTGTTATATTTTTCCCCGAAGATATCCATGCACCAATGCTTTCCGTTGATAAAGACATCGCAATCAAAAAAGTAATTATTAAAGTTCCTGTTTCATAAAAAATTAAACCCGTTTAAAACGGGTTTAATTTTATTCAAATATATTTTTCTGTTCAACCGAACTTGCCAATTCTTCTTTTGCCTCTTCTATAAGGGCTTTTTTGCTTTTTTCATCTTCTTCGTCTTCATTCACAACCTTGTTAACGGATACTACTTTATCATCTCCGTCAAGGCTTTGAACTTTAACACCGGTTGCGCTTCTGCCCTGACGTGAAATATCTGAAGCAGAAACTCTTGTAACAACTCCGTTAGCCGTTACAACCATAATTTCATCCGTTTCTTTTACGATAGATAAATCAACAAGTCTTGAAGAGGATGATTTAAATTTAGTTGCTATAAGACCCAAACCGCCTCTGTTTTGAGTTCTGAATTCCGAAACTTTAGAGCGTTTTCCGAAACCGTCCGAAGTTATAACAAGCAAATCGGCATCATAATTTTTCGGAACTACATCAGTACCTATGATTTCATCCTGCGCTCTTAATTTCATTGAGTTAACCCCTCGTGCGCTTCTGCCCAAAGGTCTTAAATCTTCAATCGGGAAGCGAATTGCCATACCGCAGGAAGTGCCTATTATAATTTCGTCATTTCCGTATGCAAGTTTTACCCAGTTCAGAGTATCATTTTCTTCCAAACCTATTGCAATTAAACCGTTTCTTCGAATTGAAGTGAAGTTATCAAGAGAAATTCTTTTGATATATCCTTTTTTGGTAAGCATAATAAGGTTTAAATCTTCCTTAAATTCGGACACCGGAACAATTGCCGTTATTTTTTCATCCTGTTCAATCGGCAGTACGTTAATTATTGGCAATCCCTTTGATTGGCGGGAGCCTTCGGGAAAATCATAAACGGAAAGCGAATATACAAGCCCTTTTGATGAGAAGAACAATACTTTATCATGCATCATAGCAGTAAAGAAATGTGCAACATCATCATCCTCTTTTGTTTTCATTCCGCCTTTGCCTCTTGTTGCACGGTTTTGACGTACAAAAGTATCAAGAGGTGTTCTCTTAATATATCCTTGACGGGTGATAAACACAGCCATTTGAGTATTCGGAGTAAGGTCTTCAACGGACATTTCGCCGACTTCGGGAACAATAGCCGTTTTTCTTTCATCGCCGTATTTTTCTTTATCTTCAAGAAGTTCTACTTTAATTAAAGCAAGGATTTTTTCTCTTGAGGACAAAAGTTCTTCATATTCTTTAATTTTCTTTAATAGGTCGGCATGTTCGGCTCTGATTTTATCCTGTTCAAGTCCCGTTAATCTTCTTAATTGCATTTCCAGAATTGCATTTGCCTGTTCCGTATCAAGACCGAATTTTGAAATCAAGCCTTCTCTTGCGCTTTCGGTATTTGGTGATTTCTTTATCAATTCGATTACTTCATCCAATGAATTAAGAGCAATCATCAAACCTTCCAAAATATGCGCTCTTGAGCGTGCTTTTTTAAGGAAAAACATTGTTCTTCTTGTGATAACGTCAACTCTGTGTTCAACAAACTCGGATAAAACTTCATATAAATTTAACAATCTCGGCTGTTGACCCACAAGCGCCACCATATTAAAACCAAAGCTTGATGACATTGCCGTCTGTTTATAAAGATTGTTTCTTACAACATCGGGCTTTGCATCACGTTTTAATTCTATTACTATTCTCATTCCTTCTCTGTCTGATTCGTCACGAAGGTCTGAGATGCCGTTTAATTTTCCTTCTTTTACAAGCTCCGCAATTTTTCTTATTAATTCGGCTTTGTTAACCTGATATGGAATTTCGGTTACAACAATTGCCGTTTTCCCTTGTCTGCCGGGAAGTTCTTCGATTGATGAAACGGCTCTCATTTTAATTGAGCCTCTTCCTGTTTCATAAGATTTTTTAATTTCGGAAGTGCCCACAATTGTAGCGCCCGTCGGAAAATCGGGACCTTTAATATATTGCATCAGTCCTTCCGTTGTAATGTCGGGATTATCAATAAGAGCAATTGTACCGTCTACAACTTCATCCAAATTATGAGGCGGAATATTTGTTGCCATACCTACGGCAATACCTGAAGTTCCGTTCAAAAGGAGCATAGGCAGTCTTGTAGGCAATACGGAAGGCTCTTCCAAAGAGCCGTCAAAGTTCGGCACAAAATTAACAGTTTCACAATCTATATCAGCAAGCATTGCGGTTGTAATTTTGTGCATTCTTGCTTCCGTATAACGCATTGCGGCAGCGCCGTCGCCGTCTACCGAGCCGAAATTTCCGTGACCGTCAACGGTCAAATATCTTGTTGAAAAGTCCTGCGCCATACGAACAAGTGCTTCATATACCGAAGAATCGCCGTGGGGGTGATATTTACCCAAAACCTCTCCGACTATACGAGCGCATTTTTTAAAGGGCTTATCGGGTGTCATACCAAGTTCGTTCATTGCGAACAGTATACGTCTGTGTACGGGTTTTAATCCGTCCCTGACATCAGGGAGTGCACGTCCTACAATTACGCTCATTGCGTAATCTATATAACAGCGTTTCATTTCTTCACGAATATTAACGGGAACAATCTTTCCGTCATCGAACAGGGTAGTTTGTGCCAAAGTAAGCTCCTTCTCAACTAGTCTATTGATAATATTATACAATAAAGGGAAAACTAATGCAAAAGAAGGAAAAGAATTAATTTAATATCATTACAAAAAACAATATGCTACTATAAAGCTATGAAAGGCAAATACCCGAGAGAATATTTTCATAATCCCGACATCAATAAGCCCCTTGAAGAAATATGGGATGATATTGATGCATACAGCGGTGAGTTTTTTGAGGACGAAAAAAACTACCATGAAAAAATTGATTTTGTTATTCCAATCCCGCCCCTTAAATATAAAAATAAAATAATAAAAGGAGCTATGTTCTCGCAGGGATTAGAATATATTTTAAAATTATTTCCTCAATTAAAAAGAATATTTTTTATGGGCGCATATACAATGTGGTCAAGCTATTCATGGTGCGATAAGGCGGATTTTTACCTTACATGCTATGAAAATAAGCCGAGAGAAGAATATCATAAAAGAAAATATCAAAATAAAAAAGATATCATTTTTATCCCGCTTCAGGATGCCGATTTTATAAATGAATATAAAATTGCGCCTGCTTTTAATAAAGAAAAAAATATTGATATTTTAAGCGTTGCAACGGCGCTTGAAGTAAAAAATCTTCCCGTTGTGGCAGAAGCCGTTAAAATATATGCAAAAAAATATAACAGATTTCCTAAGACAACCTTTGTTTTAGGGTCAAAATTAATTACAAAAAAAGAAGACGGCTCTTTGGATTATTCAAAAGAAAAAGAAGGAACTCAAAAACAGCTGAAAATGGTGGAAGAAATCCTAAAAGAAGATATAAAAAAAGTTGAATTTATCCCCTGGCTTGATCAAGCTGAGCTTATAAAATACTATACAAGAGCAAGATGCACTGTCTTAGCTTCTTTAATTGAAGGGAAAAACCGCTCAATAAATGAGTCAATGAGCTGTGATACACCTGTTATATTGTTTAAAGCGCATAATCAATGGGCAAGAGGTAATCATCCCCTATTTTTCTCAAACAGCGGAGAGCTCGTTGAAAAATTCTCTCCCGAAGCACTTTGCGACACTATAGATAAAGTTATATTCAACCAAAATAAATATGAGCCGAGGAAAAATTATTTAATTTATAACGGAAGAAAAAACTTTGTAAATAAACTTGCAAATTATATACCCTACTACAGAGAAAATCTGCCCAACTTTAACCCCAGAAGCTTTGCTTCAAACCTCTGGATTGATTTAGCATGTCAAAATAATTATCAAATAGGCTACTATGACTTTTTATACGGTAAAAACCCCGCAATTTTTCATGTCAGAGGTATTAAAGCCATTGAAAAGCTTGCAGATTTCTTCTTTAAAAGATTTGATATATTTTAAGGCAGCAGTTCAATTATTTTCGCAGTACCGAATTTATCAATTTTTACTTTCGCATAACCGCCTTTTGAAAGGCTTCTTTCAAATTCATGCGCTTTTTTTCGCTCCGTGAAATAGCTTTCTATTCCATAATTTATTTTGAGCATATCTTTTCTTTTGAACACAATTTTACCTTTTATATAAAGTTCGCTCTTCGGTTTATCAAGGGAAAAACCTTTAGGATAAGCGATATTTCTTCTATCAGTATTTAATATTACATAAATCGGTTTATTGTAGTAACGGCCCTGAACAAGTTCTTGAGCATCTTTTATTTCCGTAATATCGAATTTTAAATTAACATAATTTCCTCTTAAAAGCTCTCTGGGGTCAACGGGAGTTGTTTTTAGCAACACTTCTTTACCGAAGAAAAATACCGCCTCGTTATATACCGCAAAAGAGCAAACCGTTAAAAACCAAAAAGCCATTATATAAAAAACTGTTTTTTTCATATTATTCTCCTTTTAGTTTTTTTCTTTTTTCACTGTAAATACCAAGCCCTATAAGGATTACACCGCCTAAGATAAAATAGAAAGCACCGAGGTGGTAATTAATTCCAAAACGTATATAATTTACAATCAAATATATTGCAAGCATTTTATTGGCAAGGTTAACAAATCCTTGTTCATCATTTTTATAACCCCAATAATATTGAAGGTAAATCATTAAAATAATGAAAATATTTGATATGAGCCCCAATAAAAAGACATTAAATCCGTTTGCCAATGTAAGAATTAAAACGAAAAATAAAACTGCCGATAAATAATAAGATTCAATTTTTAACAAGCGCTCATCTTTATTTAAATACAGATTTATGACATTCCAAACAAGAAGAAAGCAAAGAGGAAGAACATAAAAGATTAAAGAGCCCGAAAGCTCAAGCTTCAAATTTGTTTCCCAAAAGGTTAAAATAAGCATAACGATATAAATTGCAAAAAGAGCGGTCAGTTTATATAAAACGGAAAAATTTCGATAATCTTGCCGAACTTTTTTGACGTTTGCAAAAATGTAAAATAAGCCTCCCAAAAGAGAAGGTACATAAATAAACCAGATATATTCATTATCAAAAGGCAATTTTGCGTATGAAAATATTGTGAATAAAATAAATAAAACGCACGATAAAACATTTATTGCGCTGCTTTTGAATATAAAAGCAAGGGGGAAAACGCTTAAAAACCAAATAAAATATAGAATGGGAGCATTTGCTTCAAAATTATATATTTGTCCGATAAGGTTATAGACAGAGCCTATTAATAATGTTGATAAAAATATCAAAGACGAGCCTAATTTCGGAAATTTAGAATTTTCATATCTTAATTGATATCCGCCCCAAAAAGAGCCCAGTGCAAGCAAAAAAACTATTGAAATTTTAAGGAAATGTAATTTGTTTAACAATTCCAAAATCCAATTATTTGCGCTTATAAAAAGAATTATCCCGAAGCCCGTAAGAATTGTGCCTATGATATAAAGAGCAACTTGCATTCTAACTTTTGCGGTTTTTTCTTTTTCTTTCCTGTAATCCTTTAAAAGGGTCAAATATTGTTCTTTTGAAATCATCCCTTTTACAAACCATCTGTCTAAAAATTTTTGCATTTCATATCTCCGTTAAAATTCATTTTATCATTTTGTTGTAAAAAAACATAGTTGATAATAAAATTAGCTTATGGATAAAAAAATAAAAATAGCTCTTGTATTCGGCACACGCCCCGAAGCGATTAAAATGTGTCCTTTGGTTAAAAGATTAAAAGCAAATTCAAAATTTGAAACACTTACCATTGTAACGGCACAGCACAGACAAATGCTTGACAGCGTGCTTGAACTGTTTAAGATTACCCCCGACTATGATTTAAATTTAATGAAACCCAATCAAAATCTTTGGGAATTATCTTCCGAAATACTTTTAAAAACAAAAGAAGTATTTGAAAAAGAAAAACCCGATTTGGTTTTGGTGCACGGAGATACAACAACGGCAAGCATGAGTGCTTTAAGCGCATATTATTCCAAAATGAAAATAGGGCATGTCGAAGCGGGATTAAGGACGTTTGACAAAAATTATCCTTTCCCCGAAGAAATAAACAGGGTAATCGTAGATAGTGTATGTGATTTTATGTTCGCTCCGACAGAGCGTTCAATTGAAAATCTTAAAAATTCGGGAATTGCAAAAGGCATTTATAGAACCGGAAACACGGTAATTGATGCACTTTTATATGTTGTTCAAAATAAAAGTTATGATTTAAGTTTTATCGGGCTGAATTCAAATTTAAAAACAATTCTTTTAACATCCCACAGAAGGGAAAATTTTGGAAAACCGCTTGAGAATATATGTTATGCAATTAAAGAACTGGTTGAAAAAAACAAAGATATTCAAGTGGTTTATCCGATGCATTTAAATCCCAATGTAAGAAATACTGTTATGCCCATACTTAAAGAGGTTGAAAGGGTTAAATTAATTGAGCCTTTGGATTATGTTCCGTTTTGTTTTTTGATGAAACAATCTCACATAATTTTAACGGATTCCGGCGGAGTTCAAGAAGAAGCACCTTCTTTGGGAGTTCCCGTTTTTGTTTTGAGAGATGAAACCGAACGTCCCGAAGCTCTTGAATTTGGGGGAGTTAAACTCGTCGGCGCTCATAAAGAAAAAATTGTATCAAATGTTCAAACTCTGCTTGATGACAAAAAAGAATACGACAAAATGTCAAAAGCAATAAATCCTTATGGGGACGGAAGAGCTTGCGAATATATTGAAAATATTATTGAAGAGCATTTTCTTAACCGTCAATAACGGGTTTCATTTTGTTTTTGAATTTGGTGGTTGCGCCGAAGAACAATAAATCTACTTTTCCCGTGGGGCCGTTACGCTGTTTTTCAACAAGAATTTGAGCTTTGTTTTTATATTCGGGATTTTCTTTATCGTAATATTCATCCCTGTGAACAAACATAACAACATCAGCATCCTGCTCAATTGCGCCTGAGTCCCTTAAGTCGGAAAGCATCGGACGTTTGTCGTTTCTTTCTTCCGTTTTTCTTGATAATTGAGAAAGGGCAATTATAGGAATATTTAATTCACGTGCAATTGACTTAAGACCCCTTGAAATACCCGCTATGGCTTGATTTCTGTCCATTGTGGATTTATCTTCAATTAACTGCAGATAATCTATTATTATAAGCCCCAAATCGGGATATTTTGTTTTAATTCTCCTTGCTTTGGCACGAATATCCGATAGGGTGACTCCCGAAGAATCATCTATCAATATCGGTGCTTCATGGAGCTTATTCATAACTTCAAATATTTGCTGCCATTCTGATTCGTTTAATTCTCCCGTCCTTGCTCTTTGTGCATTAATTTCGGCTTCGGAACACAAAATACGCTGTGTTAATTGAGATGAAGCCATTTCCAAAGAAAATATCAAAACAGGTATATGCTGTACAATTCCGATATTTTGTGCGATGTTAAGCGCAAAAGCCGTTTTACCCATTGAAGGACGTGCCGCAAGAATAATTAAATCCGATTTTTGAAAACCCGCAAGCATTGCATCAAGGTCATAAAACCCGCTCGGTACACCGGTATATGAGCCTTTATTGTTATAACGATATTCCAATTGCTCAATTGTTTCCATTAATAAATTTGTAATGGGCTGAACGTCTTTTGATGACTTTTGCTGGGCAATTTCAAAAATTGTTTTTTCGGCTATTTCAAGGGATGTGTCGGCTTCGGGATTTTTAAAAACTTCTTCAATAATTGTTGTGCCGGCATTTATCAGCTTCCTTTTAAGAGCATTTTCTTTGATTATTTGAGCATAGTATTCAATATTGGATGATAAAACGGTATCTAAACCCAATTCGCTTAAATATTCAACACCGCCTATATCATCAAGCTTATTTCTTGAGCTGAAATATTCGGCAATTGAAAGTCCGTCAATGGGTTTATTTTGATTATTAAGAGTAAAGATTGCTTCATAAATTAATTTATTTTGAGGAGAATAGAAAAAATCAGGCTCCAAAATTTCAATAACCCTGTTAACACTTTCCGGATTAATCAAGATTGAGCCCAAAACCGCACATTCCGCTTCCAAATTATGCGGGGGGACATGCTTAATTGAAGATACCGTTTGCGGTGGTTTAAACGCCATTTTCATTCCTGCAAAATAACAAACTTTTCATGGCTATTCTACCATGGATATTATACTTTAGTTTAGCAAAATTCTAACTTATTTATAATTCTTTATAATACCTAAAAATTCTAATATGAGTATATGCATGAATTGCCCCATTAATTATGCAAAATAAAAAAGATATGTAAATCTAACTGGTGATGGCAATACAGTGGGTTAAACCATAAGTTTAACCCCTTTTTTTATCCCGAGCCAAATGAGTCTTAGTTCGCAGGGCGAACTTGACGAACGACGGCGAGGGCATAAGAGTGCGAAGCCCGTGACGGCAGACCGTTGAGGTCTGGCGGACAGGGCGAAGACATTTCTATGGCGACGTGGAAATCTCTGATTTCCTCAGGAGCAATCCCGAGCCAAATGAGTCTTAGTTCGCAGGGCGAACTTGACGAACGACGGCGAGGGCATAAGAGTGCGAAGCCCGTGACGGCAGACCGTTGAGGTCTGGCGGACAGGGCGAAGACATTTCTGAATCCGAATGAAGCGAGCTTTAGTGCGAGGGCACTTAGCGAAAACTTGACTGTAAATTCCCAAAAAGCGCATCTTAAATTTAGTACACTAACACCGGCAAACATTTTACATATTTTAAAAATTTTACCCCTACCCATACAATAATTAAGAAATTGTTTATTTTTTTAATTATTTGAAAAAACAGTGTTATCTTTAGTGTATAAAAGAATACTAAAAAAGGAGATATATATTATGGCAAAAACAATCGGTATAGACTTAGGTACGACGAACTCCGTTGTTGCCGTTATGGAAGGCGGAAAACCGACGGTTATTGCAAATGCGGAAGGCTCTCGTACGACTCCTTCAATTGTCGGCTTTGCAAAAAACGGAGAAAGACTTGTAGGACAGCTTGCTAAACGTCAGGCTATTTTAAACCCCGAAAATACGGTTATTTCAATAAAACGTCACATGGGTGAAGATTATAAGAAAAATATTGACGGAAAAAACTACACTCCTCAAGAAATTTCGGCAATGATTTTAAGAAAATTAGCTGATGATGCTTCAACATATCTTGGCGAAAAAGTGACATCCGCTGTAATTACGGTACCTGCATATTTTAATGATGCTCAAAGACAAGCAACAAAAGATGCCGGAAAAATTGCAGGGTTAGATGTTCTTCGTATCGTAAACGAACCGACAGCCGCTGCTTTAGCTTACGGGCTTGAAAAACAAACTTCGGAAAAAGTTTTAGTTTTTGACCTTGGGGGCGGTACTTTTGATGTTTCCGTTTTAGAAATAGGTGATGGTGTTCATGAAGTTTTATCAACTTCAGGTGATACTCACTTAGGCGGTGATGACTTTGACCAAAAAATCATTGATTGGTTATGCGACGAATTTAAAAAGACCGAAGGAATTGATTTAAGAAATGATAAACAAGCAATGCAGAGATTGAAAGAAGCTGCCGAAAAAGCAAAATGCGAACTTTCAAGCGTTGTTGAAACAAATATCAATCTTCCTTTCATTACAGCTGATGCTAACGGACCTAAACACCTTGATTTAAGTTTAACAAGAGCTAAATTTGAAGAATTATCTCATGACTTATTGGAAAGATGCAAAACTCCCGTAGAAAGAGCTATATCAGATGCGGGAATATCTAAATCCGATTTGAATGAAGTAGTTTTAGTCGGAGGCTCAACAAGAATCCCTGCCGTTCAACAATTGGTTAAAGAATATACAGGCAAAGACCCCAACCAATCCGTTAACCCTGATGAAGTTGTTGCCGTAGGTGCTGCTATTCAAGCAGGTGTTTTAGCGGGCGAAGTAAAAGATATCGTATTATTGGATGTAACTCCTCTAACCCTTGGTATTGAAACTTTAGGCGGAGTTATGACACCATTAGTACCCAGAAACACAACAATTCCCGTTTCTAAATCTCAAACCTTCTCAACTGCGGAAGATAACCAAACAGCCGTTGATATTCACGTTTTGCAAGGTGAAAGACCAATGGCGGGAGATAATAAATCTTTAGGAATGTTCAGATTAGACGGTATTCCGCCGGCTATGAAAGGAATGCCTCAAATCGAAGTTACTTTTGATATCGACGCTAACGGTATTGTAAACGTTACCGCAAAAGATAAAGCAACAAACAAGGAACAAAAAATAACAATTACAAATTCATCTAATTTATCGGAATCCGATATAGACAGAATGGTAAAAGAAGCTGAATCCAACGCTGAAGCTGATAAAAAGAAAAAAGACAGCGCAGAAGTTAAAAACAACGCTCAATCTTTAATCGGTGCAGCAGAAAGAATTGTTAAAGATTTTGAAGGCAAAATCTCTGATGATGATAAATCCAAACTTGAAGAACAAAAGAGTGCTCTTAAAAAAGCGCTTGATGAAAATAAAGCTGTTGACGAATTGAAAAAATTATCCGAAGAACTTCAACAGACAATGTATTCAATTTCTCAAAAGGCTTATCAGCAAGTTCAACAGGAAACTTCTCAAGGTCAAGCATCGGGAGATGCACAAAGCTCTCAGGATTCATCAGGTGAAAACAAAAAAGATGACGATGTAATTGATGCTGAATATACAAAAGAATAACAAATTAAAAAAGAGCCCTTTAAAAAGGGCTCTTTTTTATGCCGTTGTCGGGTCATTAAATATAATTTTTGATGATTTAAATAAATCGCCTTCTTTAATTTGTTGAAAATAATCTTTTGCCAAAATTTCGCTTTTTGAAACAAATTCAGCGTTGTTTTCTTTAAGAATTGCCATAATTTCTTTGGAATTCATAAAATAATCTTTAACTTTGATAAACAAAAGCGCATTTTTGTTTTTTTGTTTTACTTTTGAATAGATATATTTTATTGCATCAACCAAATAAATGTTATACACGGAATCTATTGAAAAATTAATATAGTAATTATGATTATCTTTTGTTGATACTTCAAAATAGCCTAAAATTTGATTTTCCTCGTCGTTATAGAAAACATATTTTGAATATCCGTTAAAAAACTGATAATTTTCTCTTGAGAAGGTAAATCTGTTATAAGAATTAATGTTTTGGTTATAAAATTCTTTTATTCCATTAACACTCTCTTTTTTAAATGGTCTTAGGATTAAAGAATAGCTTGAATTTATGGGATTAATTTTATACAGATGTTCCAGGGAGCACATTCTGAAATTTAATTCGTTTTTAAAAATATTCAATAATTCACTGTGCAATTCGTCAACAACAACATAAAACGAACTTGCGCCCTGCGCCCGATAGCGTGTTATAACATAATTTACAAGTTCTTTTGCAATGGAAGGGTTTTCCAAAATTAATTTTGTAATTTTAAATCGGCTGTTGCTTTTTGAATCTTTTTCAAGGGTTATAAGAGCTTGAATTTTATTGTCAACAAGGGCAACAAAACTTTCGTTTGCAAATTTCAGCCTTATTGGCAGAAGATGATTTATAAAGCAGAAAAAACACTTTATAGGATTAAATTTAATTTTTGTAAAAACTATGTTTTTTATCTCAACCATAAATTTATTTTATATTATTTATAACATTTTTGATATGCCCAGGCATTATGATTGTGGATTGATTCTTGAGCTTCTATTTCAACTTCATAGAAATTAATTATATCCGTTTTATCAAGTTTTTCAACAATTTCTCGAATAACATCTTCGACAAACTTCGGATTTTGATAGGCATGCTCTGTTACATATTTTTCATCTTCCCTTTTTAAAAGAGGATAAATTTCGCTTGATGCACAGCTTTGTGCAAGTTCAATCAAATCTTCAAGCCAAATTTCTTTATCGTTATCATAGCTGACTTTAATTTTTAAAAGCGCTCTTTGATTGTGTGCGCCAAAATCCGAAATTTCTTTTGAACAGGGGCAGAGGGTTGTAATCGGGACTTTTGTAATCAAATAGAATTTATAATTATCGTCTTCATCCGCTTCGCCTTCAAAAGCACAATCATAACACATCATTGAACTGAGTTTGCTTTTCGGCGCCTGCTTTTTGATAAAATATTTAAAAGCAAATTTTACATAAGCACTTTTTGCATTAAGTTTTTTTTTCATATCAAAAAGAACATTCTCAATATCGTCGCAATTGAGGCTTTCTTTTTGATATTTATTCAAAATTTCAATAAATCGGGACATGTGTGTCCCTTTATAATGAGAAGGAAGAGCGACGGACATTTTTGCAAGCGCATAAACAACTTCCAATAAATCTTTATTATCTTGGGATTTTCTTTTAATTTTTAAAGGGATTTCAACATCTTTAACCCCGACTTTTTGAATTGGGATATTTCTGTTGTCTTTTTGATTTTGAACATCCTTAATCATAAATTATTCTTCAAAGCTGTTTCTTTCAAGGGCAAGAAGAAGCTTAAGGGCGGCAACTCTTTGAGTTTTGGGGTCAGCTTGTCTTAACATTTCAACAGCTTTAATCATAACAGGGTCGTTATCATACCAGCGATTACCTTTTCCCTGATATTGCGTTACTATTTGATAAATTCTTTCAATAACATCCTGAGCGACATCTTCCTGAAGGCTCATCATAAAATCTTTTGCCTGTTCTTTTTGATCGTCGGTAGAAAGTCTTAACAGTTCCAATGCTTCTTTTAAAATCGGGTCTCTGTCGTACCAGCGTTTGGTATAATTTTTTTGTTCGTTCATTATTCTGCCTTTCTCATGACAATTAGTATAGCAAATTTTTATAAAATTTAAAAGTTTAACAATAATTTTAATTCCACTTTTTTTGCAATTTTACCCGAATGTCTAATTTTAATTTACATTCTTAATTCATAAAATAATTGAAAATAAGGAGAAATTTTAACCATGCAAAATCAAGAAACAGCATTTATCACCCCTCCTAAAGTAGAATTAGAGGAGTTAAAAAATCTATTTATTCAATTATGTACAAAAACCTGCAACTTAAAATGCAAACACTGCTACATCAAAAAAAATCCCTATAAAAATGAAGAAGATTTTATACCGTTAGAAAAGGTTAAACAATCTTTGATGTTTATAAAAAATCAAAAACTGAATTCAATTTATTTAACGGGGGGCGAGCCTTTGATGCACCCTGATTTTAACCAGATTTTAAGAATGTGTTTAAAAATCTCAGATACTACGGTTATGTCAAACGGGGTTATGATAAACGATAAAAAGGCAAGATTTTTAAGAAAAATTGATGATGAAAGCCAGTTTGAAACAATTTATCGAATCAGTCTTGATTCAACGGATGAATTGGAAAATGATGCCCTAAGAGGCAGAGGAAGCTTTAGAAAAGCGCTTGTTGCAATAATGAGCCTTTTAAAATATGAATTTAACCCCATTATAAGTGTTGTTAACTACAAAAACAGAGATAAAAAAGAAATTTTTGAAGAATTTCAAAGCTATTTTGCAAAAAAAGATTTTGAAATTGATGACATCAATCTGAAAATAATTCCGTATTTCCCGGAAAACGATAACAGAGAAATTAATTTTCCCGATATTATAAATACAAAAAAACTTGACTGCGCAACTTCAAGAGTTGTTTCAAGAAACGGAATTTACGCCTGCCCCATATTATCTGATGATTACAGGGCAAGACTCGGCTCAAGCCTTGATGATTGTTCAAGAATTAATTATCTCGATTGTGAAAAATGCTGTGTTTGCGCCTTTTCAAACCAAAAAATACAAATTAACGATTGGATGTAAAAAAGCTGTCTTAAATTAAGACAGCTTTTAAGTATAAATTTATTTGATTATTCAAATTTAATCTGAGACATTTCATCAATTGAAGCAAATACTTCGCTTGCACCGCAATCAACGAATTGTACCTGTGCGGTAACTGCCGAAGATAAATCGGACAACAAATATAATGCTGCTTTTCCGACTTCAGCCACTTCGGGAGTTCTCTTAAGAGGCGCTTTTAATACATTTGCTTTTAACATTCTGTCAAATCCGCCGATACCTTTTGCTGCCATTGTTTTAATCGGGCCTGCGGATAAGCAGTTGCATCTGATATTATATTTTCCTAAATCGCCTGCAATGAATCTCATTGATGATTCAAGAGCGGCTTTTGCCACACCCATGATATTATAGTTTGCAACAACTTTGGTTGAGCCCAAATATGTCATAGCTAAAATTGAGCCGCCGCCTGATGCTTCCATTTGAGGTTTAGCATATCTTGCAATTGTAACCAAAGAATATGCGCTTACATGCATTGCCAAATCCCAGCCTTCACGAGAAACGGTGTAAAAATCGCCCGTTAAATCGTCTTTATTTGCAAAAGCTACGGCATGCACTACGAAATCAAGCTTGTCATAAGTTTTTTGATATTCTTCAAATACTTTTTTAACGTCTTCATCTTTTGTAACGTCGCATTCCATGCAAATTTTAGCGTTCATGCTTTCTGCAATCGGACGAACTCTTTTTTCCATTGCTTCGTTTGCATAAGTAAAAGCAATTTCAGCTCCCTCGGAATACAATTGTTCTGCTATTGCGTTTGCAATTCCGAATTTATTTGAAACGCCGAATATAATACCTTTTTTACCGTCCATTAAACCCATATAACTCTCTCCTTTTAAAACGGGTAATCCTCACCTAATTATAATATAAAAATGTTATTGTTCAAATCTTGTAAATATATTATCAATGTTTTTGAGATATTTTTCTTCGCTGAAACAATCTTCAAGATCTTTGTCATTCAGATATTTTTTCATGTTTTCCTTAAAATTGCCGTTATTATTATAAGCGTCAAGTGCTTCTTTTTGGACAATTTTATATGCTTCTTCACGGGTCATATTAAATTGTGTAAGCTTTAATAAACAACTTTGAGAATAAATTATTCCGCCGTATTTTTTTGTATTTTGTATCATGTTTTCTTTTTTTATAACAAGATTTTCTAAAACATCATAAAAGCGGTTTAACATATAATCAATTAATATTGTGCTGTCGGGGAAAATCACTCTTTCAACACTTGAGTGGGATATATCTCTTTCATGCCAGAGAGCAATATTTTCCGAAGCCGATATTGTATTGCTTCTTAAAATCCTTGCAAGTCCGGATAAATTTTCGCACGAAACGGGATTTTTCTTGTGGGGCATTGCAGATGAGCCTTTCTGCCCTTTTGAAAAACCTTCTTCAACTTCTCCTACTTCAAAACGTCCCAGATGTCTTATCTCAATTGCAAAATTTTCTATTACACATCCGATTAGAGAAATTGCCTGAATATAAAAAGCGTGTCTGTCACGTGCAATTATCTGGGTTGAAATTTTTGCGCTTTTAAGTCCCAAAATTTCACATGTTTTTGCTTCGATTTCGGGGCTTATATTTGTATATGTCCCGCAAGGACCTGATATCTGACCTTCTAAAATGTCATTCAGAGCATAATTAAATCTTTTTTGCGCTCTTTGTAACATATCAAGCAAATTAAGCAGTTTAAACCCGAAAGTAATAATTTCTGCCGCCATTCCGTGGCTTCTGCCGAGGCAGACGGTGTTCTTGTGTTTAAATGCCAGAGTTTTTACAAGTTCTATTAATTTATCGAGGTCATTATTGATTATTTTTGAAGCATCTCTTATCTGAAGCGCAAATGCGGTGTCTATGACATCCGAGCTTGTTAAACCCCTGTGGATATACGGAGAATATTTTCTGCCTACATTTTCATTAACATTTTCCAAAAAAGCAATCACATCATGACGGGTTATTTTTTCAATTTCATCTATTCTTTTAAGGTCAAATTTTGCGGTTTTTTTGATGTTTTCATAAACTTCCCTTTCAAACTCGCCCGCTTCAACCCTTGCTTTAATAACCGCAAGTTCAACTTCAAGGTAATAAGAAAATTTGGAATTTAAATCCCAAATTTTAGACATTTCTTCTCTTGAATATCTTTCAATCATAGTTTGATTATACAAAAAAATTAAAAATAAAACCACCTTATGAATTTGAGCGCAATTTACCCAAATTCATATTACACAGGTGGTTTATATATAATAAAAAAGAAATATGATATCAAAAGAACACAATATTAATTTATTTGCAGTTTTTTAATGTCTTCTTTTTTATCTTCTTCTATTTTTGGAAGTTCAATATGAAGCACTCCGTTTTTAAATTCGCTTTTTGCTTCATCGGGATTAATTTCGTGTTCAAAAGGAATTACCCTTGTAAATTTTCCATAGCGAAATTCTGATGTTTTTATGTTTTCATCATCTTTGCATTCTTCAAACTTAGATTCCGCTTTGATTGATATTGCGCTGTTTGTAAGTTCAACATCAATATCTTCTTTATTTACGTTTGGAAGTTCAACTTTAATTTTATATTGGTCTTTCTTTTCTTTAATTTCAACAGCAGGACGAAAAGCTTTAAATATCGGTGCATTTGTTTTATCCAAATATTCAATATCGCCGAAAGTATCCTTTAAAAAACGATTTAAGTCTTCATGGATATTTTCAAAAAAGTATGAAGGCTCTCTTTTAATAATGCTAAATCTCATTTAATTATCTCCTTTAAAACTCGATAATTTATTTTGAGATAATTTTAAAAAGATAACATTGCCTGATAGAATATATTCTTTTTATTGCGGTGTTTGGGAAGCAGGTATATCTTCCCTCACTTCAATAATTACGTTTTGCTCCTCGTTGGGCTCGGGCTCGGGCTCCGGCTCGGGCGCTTGTTCGACTTTAACGGGGATTTTGTTTTCTTCATTTTCCGATTTAATTGATTTAGGCTCATCTAAGCAAAGATAGTATGAGTCGTCCCACCTTAAATCTATATATTTAATTTTCTCTTTTGTCTTTTGAGCAACCGGAAGGATTGAGGCTATATTTTTTGCACGATTGAAGGAAGAATCATTAATTTCACCAAAGCGCACAAGATAGTCTTTAAGCATGATATAAACATCATTCGGATTTCTTAAGTCAACATATTGCACTTGCTGGTTTGAATATGCTTCAATTGCTTTTGTAAGCTTCAAAAGTTCTTCAACACGTTTTTTGTCCCAAACTTCGTCCACCCCGTCACGCACGCCGTATGTAAGTAATTTTTTAGCCTTAATTGAAGGACTGAAAGGAATGTAATCATGGTCAATTAAAACACCGTCGGTTGAAAGTGCGGAATTAGGCTCTGATTCAAGATTGGGAGCTAATAAAAATGCGGGAGTTCTTTCATCTATTGTAATTATAAGCCTTGCAGGAAACCAATATCTTCTTATGTATACTTTTTTAACGGGCTGCAATTGGGATATATTTTCTTCAAGTTCTTTTGTATCGAGCCTGAAAATTTGAGTTGCGGGAAGCTGTGTCTGGCGGACCATATTTACTATTTTATAGTCAGGGGTTATTATATTGCCTTGAATTTTAATAACTGAAGGGTCGGCATGGGCAAGTTTTGTACTGTCTATATACCATTGAGAAAGTTTTAAAACCTTATAGCTGAAAAAACAAATGCCGATAATCATAAGCAGGGCAAAGAGTACTCTTATACGCTGCAAAAATACACGTGTGGATGCAATTTGTCTTTTTATTTTATTAACTTTTAATCTTCTTCTTTGGTAATATAAGCTCAACTTTATTCCCTTTATTTAAGTAAAGATGATTTCAAGATAATATCAACAAGTTCATTATAGCTAATTCCCATGGCATTTGCCTGTGCGGGTAAATCAGAAGTATCCGTCATGCCGGGGTTTGTATTTATCTCTAATACATATGGTATGTCATTATATATTAAAAAGTCAACTCTTGAAACACCCGAACATCCGCAGGCTTTGTGAGCGGATATGGCTATGTCTTGAATTTTTTTCGTTAAAGCTTCATCAAATTCGGCAGGGAGAATAAATTCCGTTAAACCTTTTGTATATTTTGCTTCATAATCATACCATTCCGTTTTTGTCTTAAAAGCAAGTATGGGAGTTGCAAAAGTTTCAATGGAGTTATCCTCTCTTTTTCGCTCCAATACCCCGACAGTTGCGGAAGTACCTTTAAGATATTCTTCAATTAAAATTTCTTTATCGCACTCAAGCGCCTTATCCATTGCGCAATCTAATTCATCAATTGAATTAACTTTTGTCATGCCGATTGATGAGCCTTCGTTTGCGGGTTTTATGATTATGGGGTAATTAAGTTCTTTTACTTTTTCTTTATAGTTGTCTTTTGTGGCGTTTACGGATTTAATAAGGGGAATATTCGCTGATTTTAGCACTTTTTTAGTCATTATTTTATCCATGCAAACAGCACTTGATTTAACATTGCAGCCTGAATAAGGTATCCCTAAAATCTCTAAAACACCTTGAATACAGCCATCTTCACCATACCTTCCATGGAGCACATTTATTACAAATTCAATTTTTGTATCAATTAATACCTGTGCAATATTTTTATCCGCATCAATGAGGGTAACATCTTTATATCCAAGTTCAATCAGTGCTTTAAATACATTTTTACCCGAGCGCAAAGATACTTCTCTTTCGTTTGATAAACCGCCAAAAAGTACCGCTATTTTTGAATTTTTATCTATTTTTTTAATATTTTCCATTTTTCTTTTTCTTCCTCGCTCATATTTCCGATATAAATAATTTCAGGCTCAAGTTCAATATTGAATTTTTCTTTTACTTTTTGATAAATTTCAAAAACTAAATTAGTATAATCCGCACTTGTTGCATTTCCTTTGTTGATTATAAAGTTGCAATGATTTTGATATATCTCGCAATCGCCTATACTGTATCCTCTTAAATCACATTTATCAATTAAAGCTCCTGCGGATAGCTCGCAATTAATCGGATTTTTGAAAACAGAGCCGGCATTAGGCAGAGATAAATTCGGCTGTCTTGTTTTTCTGAAGATTAAATTTTCATCCATTTTTGATTTAATTTCGTCGGGGTTTGCTTTTTTCAAATCAAACTTAGCGGATAAAATAACATAAGGTTTTTCTTTTATGATTGAATGTCTGTATGAAAAATCCATTTCTTCTTTTTTTAAGTTAAATACTTTTGCGTTTGCTTTATCATATATTTTAACGCTCAATAAATAATCGCTTATTGTCTGTTTGTGAGCGCCCGCATTCATACAGATTGCACCGCCTAAGGAAGCGGGTATTCCTATTAAAAATTCAAAACCCGATAAACCTCTTTCATAGGCAAATTTTGAAAGTTTCTGTGTGCTGTATCCCGCTTCAACATCAATTAGTGTACCGAGATTTAAAATTGTATCAATTTTACCGGTATATATAACGGGCTCATCAACCCCCAAAGACGAAAATAAAACATTTGAGCCGTTACCTAAAACAATCGGATTTTTGTCTTTAAATTTTTTTAAAAGGGTAATTAATTCGGCGCAATTTTCGGGCATGTAGAACACTTTTGCACGTGATTTAATTTTAAGAGTATTAAAATTGCTCATGTAAAAATCATCATAATGTTTTACGTCATTTTGCGAGAATATCATTTATTACCCCGCCTATTTCCGTAATATCTCCCGCACCAAGAGTTAAAAGAAGGTCGTTTTCTTTTAACTCGGGCGCAATTTTTTTGCCCGCTTCTTTAATTGTTCCTTCTACATATTTTGCATCAATTCCTTTTTTTGAAATTTCGGATGCGAAATTTTTAGAATTATAGGTAACATCAAACTTATCTCCGGCAGTGAAAACATCAACCAAATAAAGTTTATCAATTGTATTAAAACTATCTAAAAATTCATCCCACAAAGCTTTTAGTCTTGTATATCTGTGAGGCTGAAAAATTACGACTTTTCTTTTTTTGTAATTTTTAATCGCATTCAGGGTTGATTTGATTTCGTTCGGATGATGAGCGTAATCATCAATAATTTTAACCCCTTTTGTTTGTGCTATAAATTGAAATCTTCTTCCCATGCCGGAAAAAGTTTTAAAATGTTTTTTATAATCATCAAATTTATAACCCAATCTATCAAGCACGCAAACAACTGCAAGTGCGTTGTAAACATTGTGCTCGCCGGGTATAATAAGTTCAATTTCTCCTAATTTTTCATTTGCTTTATATATATCAAAAGAAGAACTTAATTCATCATATTCAATGTTTTTTGCGCAATAATCGGCGGTTTGTTTAATCGAATAAGTAATAACTTCTTGTTTAACTCTGTTTTTAAACTTTTGACAGCCGAAATTATCAATATTTAAAAAGATTTTTGAATTTTTATACGTTGAATTTGTCAATTCTTCAAAAGTATCAAGAATATCCGATAAACCGTTTTTATAGTGGTCAAGGTGGTCTTCATCAAGATTATTTATTACAAGATAATTCGGCTTATATTTTACGATTGTTCCGTCTGATTCATCAAGCTCCGCTATAAAATATTTGCTGTTTTTTTCGGATAGTGCATTTGTGTTGATGTCGGGAATAATTCCCCCTATTGCACAACTCGGCTTTAAATTCATTTTCTCCATTACATAGCTTAAAAGTCCGGATGTCGTGGTTTTACCGTGCGTACCCGAAAAACCTATAAAACAGGGAAATTTTTCCGATATATATTTTAAACAATCCGAGCGGTGAATTATTTCAAGTTTAAGTTCTTTTGCACGGATTAATTCGGGGTTATCTTCCTTAATTGCGGATGAAATAACAACTTTAGGAGTTCCTTTGATATTTTGGGCGCTGTGGCCTATGTAAATTTTTGCCCCTTGAGATTGAATAAGCTTTGTATATTTGCTTTCTTCAATATCGGAGCCCGAAACATTGTAACCCAGGCAAAGAAGAATTTTTGCAAGCGCCGATTGTCCCACTCCTCCGACAGCTATAAAATGAAAATCAACTTTATCCATTAAATTCCGCCTCAACTAAATCTGATGCAACGCCATGGCGGGTTTTGCCCCAATCCATGGTCTTTTTGGTAAATATTATTTTAAATATGATAATAATTGCTATCGGAAACCAAATAGTAATGAAATAAACAGATGTCAGGCAGGATTCCCAAAAAGCCTTTAAAAATGAATAATTGCAATATTTTCTTAAACTGTATATAAACCCCGATAAAAAGAATACCGCAGTTGACAAGATTAAAATAATTGAAGATAAAATGCAGTTTGTATCCCCTTTAACAAAGTGAAATGCCTGAATAAAAATTTCCGCAATAAGCCAGAAAGGAAGCAAAAATTCCGTGATATAGGCAATTAAATCAAAACCGACACGAAGGGACATATCTTTTGAAAAGAATACATCTTTTGCATATTCAAGATATCTTCGAATTGAGCCTTCAACCCACCTTCTTCTTTGCCTGATTAAAGGAATAAAACCTATAACCCCTTCTTCATATACTTTTGTATCCGGACAAAAACGAATATCCCAGCCTTTTACGTGTAATCTTGTTGACATATCAAG
This sequence comes from Candidatus Gastranaerophilales bacterium, assembly GCA_947589425.1. Taxonomy (GTDB): domain Bacteria; phylum Cyanobacteriota; class Vampirovibrionia; order Gastranaerophilales; family Gastranaerophilaceae; genus RUG14156. The sequence goes on from CANQAV010000003.1 coordinate 88,244, forward strand.
GTCATCCGTGATTGTTTCTTCATTCCAGCCTTCTATACTGTTTAGCGCTTCTCTTTTAATTAATTCTCCGTTTCCTCTTAATTCTACTGCGCCTCGAACGGCATCTCTGCCCGTTTGTATGTGAGTATCAAGAATATATTCATTAAATTGACATTTTGTTAAAAAATTCTGTTTTGCATTAACTATAACTTTCTGTGCTTGAACTGCGCCAACGTCAACGGGCGCTAAATTAACAATCATTTTAGTAAGAAAATCGGGTTTAATTTTTGCATCCGCATCAAAAACCAAAATCGCATCTCCTTTTGCAATTTTCATTGCATCATTTAAAACTGCGGATTTGCCGGGGGTTGCTTCTTTTCTTCTTATGATTGCTTTGATTTTATCGTATTTTTCGGCAAGATTTCTTACAATTGATGCCGTATCGTCCGTACTTCTGTCATCAATTAAAATAATTTCAAAATCACTATATTGAAGCTCAAGAACATTTAAAGCGGTTTTTTCAATAACTTCGCTTTCGTTGTGGCAGGGGATTAAAACGGACACAAAGGGGTGATAATCATAATTCAAAAGAGGGGGATTTTTTTTAAGTTTTCTTTTTCGGTATTTTGTAACAACCCACATATAAATGCAGTACAAAAACATAAACCCGATTAAAAACAATAAAGCCCAGGTTGTATTAAAATAATTCTGGAAAATGACCAAAAATGCTATAAGGAATGAAATTATGATTAATAGAGTAATTCTTTCTTTCATTGATGGATTTTTCAATCTCCCCCGATTATATTTTGATTTTATCAAAAACAGTTAAAAAAATAAAAAAAGATACATTTATTCATATCTCAGCGCATCTATCGGATTTAATAAAGATGCTTTATAAGCAGGATAATACCCGAAACCTATTCCGACAAGTCCCGAAAAACCAAAAGACAAAAGTATGGGCGAAATTGTAATTACAATTGCCGTTTGAAACAATGCTCCCACTAAAAGAGCGATAATTATTCCCGATATTACTCCGATTAACCCGCCGATTAAAGATAAAACCAATGCTTCAATTAAAAACTGCATTCTGATATCCTGCGCCCTTGCTCCTATTGCCATACGAATTCCGATTTCTTTTGTACGCTCCGTAACGGATACAAGCATAATATTCATAATGCCTATACCTCCTACAATTAAAGAAACGGAAGCAATTGAAGCCAAAAGTATTCCGAAGGTTTGTACCGTTGATTTCATTTTTTCCTGAAATTCCGCACTGTTTCTTATTTCAAAGTCGTTTTCCTGAGTTTTACCGAGATTATGACGGCGCCTTAAAACTTCTTCTATATCTTTTTGAGCAATATCGGTATCTTCAAGCGAAAGCGCCTTTACGATTATTTGATTAACGCTTCCGGGGAAATCCGTTCCGAAAACTTTTCTTTGAGCGGTTGTTATCGGGATAAATATTAAATCATCCTGATCCATCGGCCCCATTTGACCTTTTGATTTGAGAGTGCCTATTATTTTAAAAGGAACATTCCCGACTCTTATTGTTTTAGAGAGGGAATTGACATCTCCAAAAAGCTCTCTTTCAACGGTTGAGCCTATTATGGCTACTTTTGAAGCGTTTAATTCATCATCATAAGTAAAAGCTCTTCCTGATTGAATTTCATAATTTTTTACGTACAGATAAGGCGTAGTTATTCCGTATACCGAAGTCTGCCAGTTTTGATTGCCGTACATTACCTGTTTTGATGAATTTATAACGGGAGCAACGGCATCAACCCCTCTTGCGGTTTTTTTAATAGCATCGGCATCTTTTAGGCTCAGAGTGGGTTTTGTACCTATACCCATTGAAATACCGCCTGTTTTTGCGGTTGCGGAACGTATTGTAAGAAGGTTTGAGCCCATGGATTCCATATTTGCCTGCACCTGTTTATTTGCGCCCGAGCCGATTGCAAGCATTATAATAACGGCGCTCACCCCGATAATTATACCTAAAGACGTCAAAGCAGAGCGCATTTTATTAACTTTTAGCGAATTTAGAGCTATTCTGAATGTAGATTTATAGTCAATCATATATTTAATACCTAGGTTTCTCTGTTTCTTTGCTTCATCCACTCTTTTTTGGGCAAATCGGATACGATTTTTCCGTCTTTAAATTTAATTATTCTTTTTGTATATTGCGCAATATCAGGTTCATGAGTAACCAGAACTACCGTTTTTTGAAATTTTTCATTTAAGCTCACAAAAAATTCCATAACATCAATACTTGTTTTGGTATCTAAATTACCCGTAGGCTCATCCGCCAATATTAAAGGCGCATCATTTACAATTGCACGGGCAATTGCAACCCTTTGCTGCTGACCGCCGGACATTTGAGAGGGCATGTTGTTTTCTTTTTTATCTAAGCCCACAATTTTCAGTGCTTCACGGGCTTTTTCATATCTTTTTTCTTCGGGTATTCCTTTGTATATCATTGGCAAACACACATTATCAATTGCGGATGTTCTTGAAATCAAATTAAAACCCTGAAAAACAAAACCTATTTTATTGTTTCTTATATCGGACAATTCATCGCTTGAAAGGGAAAATACGTCAACTCCATCAAGATGATATTGTCCCGAAGTAGGTCTATCAAGGGTCCCGAGCATATTCATACAGGTTGATTTACCCGAGCCCGACGTACCCATGATTGCAACAAATTCGCCCTCTTCAACACTGAAAGATATATCATTTAAAGCGAAAAACTCCTCTTCGCCCATTTGATATATCTTAATTGCATGCTCAACTTCAATTAATGCCATTTTTCACCTACATCGGACGTCTTGGGACTGCGGATTTTTTATTTTTTTTGCCTGATTCGGATATTATTACCCTGTCTTTTTCTTTAATTTCTTTTGATATTATCTGAGTTTTGTTATCATCCGAAGCACCCAGTTCAACATCATATCTTTTAGGTCCTGTTTTAGTCAGTATCCAAATGCCCTGTTTTTCATATTTTTTGGTATTATCCGAAGGTGTGAATTTTAATGCTTTATTATCTACGCACAAAACATCTTTTACTTCGTTTGTGATTATGGAAACATTTGCGCTCATTCCCGGTATTACAAGTCCTTCGTCGTTATCAACCGAGATAATTACCGTATATGTTACAACGTTATTTGTTGTGGTTGATGCAAGGCGAACTTGAGTCACCTTGCCTTCAAAAATTCTGTCCTGATAGCCGTCAAGCGTATACTGAGCAGTCTGTCCCACTTTAATTTTGCCGATATCCGCTTCCGATACGCTTGTTTCAATCTGCATTTTCGTTAAATCTTTTGCAACTTCAAACAACGTAGGAGTGTTAAAGCTTGCCGCAACCGTTTGACCGACATCAACCGCACGGGATATAACGGTACCGTCAACGGGAGATACGATTTTTGAATATCTTAAATTTGTTTTATTATTGTCCAAAGTTGCGCTTGCTGCGCTTACTTCGGCTTTTGTTGCATCAACTTCGGCTTTTGCTTGAAGGTAATTTGCCTGTGCAAGTTCAACGTCGTCTTTTGAAACATAATTTTTTTCATACAGATGTTTATATCTTTGATAATTATTTTTCTTATAAGCAAGAGTAGAGCTTGCTTTTTGATAACTTGCTTTTGCGTTTCTTAATTTTGCTTCCGCCTGTTCAACGTTTGCCTGAAACAAGCTGGGGTCAAGCTCTGCTAACAGGTCGCCTTTTTTTACAACCGAATTGAAATCAACATAAATTTTTTGTACCGTTCCCGATACTTGAGTACCGACCGTAATTGTATTAATCGGTTTAATTGTGCCTGAAGCTTCAACATATTGCGTAATTGACTGTTTTGTTATTTCTTTTGTAACATATTTCGTTGAATGACGGATTATTGCGCCAATTAAAACAAATGCCAAGATTACCGCTAAAACCGATGCTGTTATTATATACCGTTTTTTCATTTAACCCCCATGGATTTGAGTAGAGTTTCTCTTGCAACATTATAATTAAACACGGCTTCAACAAAATTGAGCTGTGAATTGTTGTAGTTTGTAAGTGCATCCTGTAATTCGACATAGTTGTTAAGACCGACGCTGTATCTTCCGTCCGCAAGTTCAAAGTTTTCTAAAGTTGCTTTTACTTTTAAATTCATAAGAGGAATTTTGCGCTCTAATTGGCGCATATTAATGTAGTTAGTCTGAACTTCCCAAAATATGTCGGATTTTGCAATGTTTAAATTGTGATATGCAATATCAAGATAATTCTGTCCTTCTTTTACCTGATAGTGAATTCCGTATGGATTAACAGAGCCGATTCCGATACTTGCTCCGATTTGAAGAGGACTTGAATATGTTGATTCGTTTTTTGTGTAGCCCCAGCTTAAATCCCCCGTAATTTCGGGAGCATAAGAGCGTTTTATTGCCTTAAGGGATTCTTCCTGCACTTGTGCAAGCATTTCGTTTGATTTTAAATCGGGTCTTAATTCAAGAGCCTGATCAACTGCTTCTTGTCTTGAAAGAACAAGCGGTTTAAATTCAAAATTTTGAATTATATCCTTGTGCTCAATTCCGCTTGTGAGCATTATAAGTCCGTCGGGAGTCTTTTTAAAGCCTTCCTGAGGTTTAATTGTGGTAAAACTTTCAACTTTTTTTCTGTAGTCTGCTTTTAAAAATCCGAAATTTTCGGTATTTTTGACAATAAAATCTTCATCTTCCTGATAATACATGGAATTTTTTAAAGCTACAATAGCCGTTTCAAGAGTATTTTGCCCTTCAACAAGCTGTATTTTGGCATCGGTTAAATTAACCTGTGCGTTAACAACGTCGATTTTAGACTTTAAACCCTCGTCAAACATTGCTTTTGTACGTTCATAGTTAAGGGTTTGTATTCTGACATTTTGTTCATATATATCAAGATTTGCAAGTGCGGATAACACCCTGTAATAGTTGATTTTAACGTCATATACAACATTTAATACTTCATAATCATAATCATATTGGGCAGACATTGTGTCATATTTTGCCATATTAATTCTTGCCGCAGTTCTGCCAAAATCCCATATCATCTCTGAAATTCCGACATTAAAGCCGATTGAATTATCATGAGAATTAACAATTCTTGTACCGCTGTTTCCGCTGTGATTATAGCTGACCCTTCCAGTCAGGCGGGGAGCATAATTTGAGCGGGCTTCCCCGATTGCAGCTTTAGAAGCTTCAATTCTGTTTTGAGAAATTGCCAAATCGGGATTATGCAAAAGTGCATAATCAACGCAATCATCAATTGTCATAACGGAGAGATTTTGGCTTCTTCTTCCCAATGATGTAATTTTCGGAAGTTTTATTTCTTCAACCTTTGATTTTCTTTTGGAAGCTTTCGGGGGTTTTTGGGTTTTATTTTTGTTAAACCATAAAAAATGTTTTTTATTTTGATTTTCATTCGGCACATTTTCTTCAATGGCAAAACAAGCTGTGCTATTGAAGAAAGATAAAATTAAAATTGACGACAAAAATATTTTTTTAATATTTTTCACTCATCTCCTCCGAGGTTAATCAAAATTATAACCCAATAAACAAAAAAATACACTATCTTAATATTTGTTTTTAAGAAGCTCTTCAACAACGGCAATGAGTGCAATTTTAACGTGGAAATAACTCAAGCCGCCCTGTAAATATATGGCATAAGGAAATCTTACGGGGCCGTCCGCCGATAATTCTATAGTAGAGCCTTCAATGAAACTTCCGCCCGCCATAAGCAGATTACAGTCATATCCGGGAACTGTATCGGGAATTGGAGTAAGATAGCTTTCAATCGGGGAATTTTTTTGTATCATTGCACAAAATGCCTGTTGTTCTTTTTCATTATTTAATTTTATTGTCTGAATTAAGTCTGTTCTTTTTGTTTGATGTGAAGGAAACGTGCAAAAGCCCATATCTTCAAACACTTTCGCAGCTAAAATCGAGCCTTTGAGTGCATTTGAAACTATATTCGGAGCCATAAAAAATCCTTGAAGAATAATTCTTGTTTGATTATGCATAGCTCCGCCCTGCGCACCTATTCCGGGCGCCGTCAGACGGCGTGATGCCATATCCACATATTCTTTTTTCCCTGCTATATAGCCTCCGGCTTCTACTATACCCCCTCCGGGGTTTTTAATTAAACTTCCGGCAATTAAGTCGGCTCCGACTTCGGTCGGCTCTTTTTTTTCGCAAAATTCGCCATAGCAGTTATCAACAAAACAACAGATATCGGGATTTTTATTTTTAACTTTTTTTATAATTTTTTCTATATCATCAATTGTCAGAGGATGTCTTAGGGAATATCCTCTTGAGCGCTGAATTAAAACCATTTTTGTATCGGGAAGAAGATATTTTTCAATATTGTCAAAATCAACTTCAATTCCGTCTTTTAAAGGAACTTCGCTATATTTAACCCCATGCCCCATAAGGCTTGTATTAAAATCATCACAATTAGGACGTGAGCCTATTATTTGCTGCATCGTATCATAAGGCTCTCCCGCAATTGAAACAAGCCTGTCATTGTGCCTTAAAACTCCAAACAAAGCACAGGCAATCGTATGAGAGCCCGAAACAAAATGCGGACGCACAATTGCGCTTTCGGTCTTGAAAACATCTTTATATACGCAATCAAGGGCTTCTCTGCCGATATCGTCGTGTCCGTAGCCTGTTACCGTGTAAAAATGTTCTTCCCCTATTTTATTTTTACAAAAAGCATCAAGGACTTTTTTTTGATTAAATTCATTTATTTCATCACACTCGAGGAAAATATCCCGAAGGCTTTCCTGCGCATTATTTACAATTTCTTTTGCTTTTGTTGAGATATCCATAGAGCAATTTTAACACAAAAAAATCACCTTATAAAAAGGTGATTTGCTATATTAAATCTTTCTTATTCGCCGTAGTACATAATTTCAACGGCATAATCAGGAGCATCAATCATAGCGCCGTATTTAGAATATTTAAAAGGCTCTGATTGTTTTTCGCCATGTTGAAATATATTTTTTAATATTGCAAGACCGCCTGCAATAACTGCGCCGATACCTGCATATCTTAAAATTGAACGGCTTTGAGCACGCTGTGACATAACGGCTTTGCTGAAAGTATCTTTATTAAATACGGAAGAAAGGTCTTTTTTAGCAGGCAAAACATAGCGTGAAAGCGCACCAACAGAAGCACCCGCAGCGGTTGCAAGCATAACGTGTGCATTTCTTCTTTTTGGTGTTTGTGCTGAATTAATTGCCTTAATTTCCATTTTATTCACGCTTTCTTCACAAGGTAATCATGTCAAAATCCCTTTTTTAAAAGGTTTGACACTAACAACTTACTCATCTTGATTTGGATTAAACTCAAATCAGGTGTTTTAAAAATTTGATTTTGCCTAACGAATTCTCAAATTTTTACTATTGTATCACATAAAAATCACTATGTCAACACATGAAAAAATATAAAAATTAATTTTCGGGGATTTGAATTTCGCTTCCGCTTTCTAAGGAAGAAGGAAGGATTTTAGAAGGGTCAAGCGTTCCCTGCGAGAACATTTCTTCGAGTCTTTTCTTTGTTTCTTTAAAAAGCTGTTCTTTTTCTTTGGGAGAAAAATTAAATTTATCGATAGCCGCTCTGATTTCTTCATCACTTGGCATTGTAAGGGCATTTTGGATTGTATTTTCATCTTGTGCCAGTGCAACATTTAAAAATAAAAGCAGACTTAAAAATAAAAAAGTTAATTTTTTCATATTTTTCTCCTTCTTTTTTATTATAGAATATTTTTATGAGTTTTGTAAATGAGTTAAAAAATGCATGTCCTAATGATTTTCTTTCAAAAAAAGAAGATTTATTTGTATATGCTTATGACACAACAAAAAATCCCGATAAAATCAATCTTCCTTTAGCGGTTGTGCATCCGAGAAATGCTTTTGAAGTATCTGAAGCAGTTAAAGTGTGTCAAAAATATAATGTGGCAATTGTACCGAGAGCAAAAGGCACAAACCACTGCGGAGCAACAAGAATAGGAGAAAAATCAATTGTTGTTCATTTTTCAAAAATGGATAAAATTATATCAATTGATAAAGAAAATCTTATTGCAATAGTTGAGCCCAATGTTGTAATCGGGGATTTGAATAAAGAGCTTGATAAATATAATCTTTTCTTTCCTCCCGATCCTTCAAATTTAAGCGTTTCAACAATAGGAGGGGCAATTGCTCTATGTTCCGGCGGACCGAGAACATTTAAATACGGAAATACAAAAGATTATGTTATAAATCTGGAAGTGGTTTTAGCGGACGGAACGATTATCGAAACATCAAAAAATATTGCAAAAAATGTAACAGGATATAATATCACCTCTTTGTTTACGGGCTCCGAAGGCACTTTAGGACTTATTACAAAAGCAACATTAAGGCTTATTCCAAAACCCCAGAGCCGTCTTTTAACTCTTGCATATTTTAACACCTTGGAAGATGCGGCAAAATGTACGAATAATATTATTAATCAAGGTTTTATACCTTCAACGATTGATTTAGTCGATAAAATTACTTTGCAGACAATTGAAAAATATAATCCCTGCGGGCTTTTAGACAGTTATGAAGCCGCACTTTTAATTGAATTGGACGGTTTTTTTGATTGTGTTTTAATTGAAAACGAAATTTTAAAGAAAATTCTTGTTAATTCAAATGCAAAAAATATTGTTCAGGCAAAAAATGACGAAGAAAATGAAAATATCTGGAGAGCAAGAAGGAGCGCATTCAGTGCTTTGGGGCAGTTAAAGCCCAATGTTGTGACCGAAGATATTGTTGTAAAAAGAAGCGATATTATTAAATGTATTAAAAAAATCGCAGAACTGGCGGATAAATATTCAATAATTACCGCTATAATGGGTCATATAGGAGACGGAAATATTCATCCCAACTTTGCACTTGACCTTGAGGATAAAATTCAAAAAGAAAATTTTGAAAAATTAAAAGACGAATTATTTCATTTTGCAATTTCAATCGGAGGAACTCTCTCAGCAGAGCACGGTATAGGGAATGAAAAGAAAAAATATCTTGAAGATGCGCTTGATAGGGGAGCTCATCAAATGATGAAAAAAATCAAAAATCTTCTTGATGAAAATTCTATCTTTAACCCTGATAAATCAATATGATAAACAAAATTAAAGAATATAAAAATATAATTTTAGATATAATCAAGCTTTCCGTACCTATTTTGGGCGGAAATGTTTCACAAATTCTTATCGGATTTATTGACACCATAGCGGCAGGAAGATATTCAACACAGGCGCTCGGCGCAATCAGCGTTGCAAGCGCAATTGTAATGACTTTTACAATAGGTGCAATAGGTATAATTTTAAGTATCAGCCCCGCTATTTCAAATATGAGAGGGCAAAAGCTCCCTTCAAAAAGATATTTCAAGCTTACAATTTTATTTTCGCTTTTGATTTCAATACCTTTTTTTGTTCTTCTTGAAATTTTTCTTTCAAATCTTGACAGAATAGGTCTCAGTTTTGAAATTAAGGATATGGTTAAAGAATATATAGCTATATGCGCATGGAGTATATTTCCCGCAGTATTGTTCAGCGCAATTAAAGAATTTTTACAGGCATGGGAAAAAGTTGTTTTTGCAAATATTCTTATGATTTTTATGGTTGTTTTAAATGCGGTTTTAAATTTTGTTTTGGTTTTCGGGCTTGATTTTTCTTTTATTCACATATCATCTCTCGGGGTTAGGGGTATTGCCCTTGCAACACTTATTTCAAAGACATTATCGGGAATTATTATATTTTTATATGTCATTCCTTTGCTAAAAGCTCCCTTTCAATATTCAAAAAAATATATTAAAGATTTATTTAAAATCGGACTTCCGATATCATTTGCAATATTTTTTGAATTTTTGGGATTTAATTTATCCGCTGTTTTAATAGGAAAATTTTCGGCTCTTTTTGCTGCAGTGCATAATATAATTTTGTGTATTGCAAACTTTACTTTTATGATAGTCCTTTCGGTTGCAAACGCTGCAAGCATTAAAATAGGTTTTTATAACGGAAGAAACGACAAAAAAAGCATTAAAAAATATACAATTTCATCAATTATAATATCAATGAGCGTCTGCCTTATAACGTTTATTATTCTTATTTTCTTCTCAGATGGCGTTATTAAGATATTTTCAGGCGATATTGAAGTAATTAATTTATCAAAGAAAATTTTAAAAATCGCAGTCGCATTTTTGTTTTTCGACGGTATGCAGGGAACTTGCGTGGGTATTTTAAAAGGTTTAAAAGACACAAAAATCATTATGGCAACAATGCTTTTTGCATATCTGGTAATTGCCCTGCCTTTCGGCTCATATCTTGCATTTTATAAAAACATTGTACTTGAAGGCTATTGGCTGGGCTTTGCATTGGCGTTGTTTTTTGCTTCAGTTGTTACACTGTCGAGGGTGGTTTTTGATATTAAAAAGATGAAAGAAATTGGGCATGAATTTTGATTATCGAAAGCAAAGTGAAACAATTTGCAATATTTTCACGTGCACTTAAGCACCTTGCCATGTCGCAATAAACTCAAACAAGCTTCATAAACCTTCTTTTTTACCTTCTACCCCTCAGACCCTGAAATAAATTCAGGGTGACAGCATACAAGGATGTCGGTATTCTAACACTCAACTACACATGTCATGCTGAATTCATTTCAGCATCTGACCAAGCCTCGGAATACTCAATAATGTTGCAAACCATGTTCCTTTCATTCCCTACCCCTCAGACCCTGTAAACACCTCGGCTTCGCCTACAGATACAGGCTCACAAGGCTCGTACCTCGCCTGTTCATTTTGTTACAATCTTCGACAAAGCTCAGATGTTCACTTTTGTAAAATCCTGCTCCCGCAACCAATTAAATTCAAAAACCATTCCATACGGGAGGGTTTTTTATTATAGAGCTTGCTATCGCTACATTTTACTTCCAATAAGTTTTAAAATCTTCAATTTGTTTTAGTGTATTTTGATAATCTCCATTGAACCCGATTGCTCTATCATCAAGATAGATATAGGCGGGCTCTTTGACGTTAGTTACGTCTTTAAAATATTTATCCATTTTATTTTCTATCAACCATTTTGTTGCTTCAAGGTTGTTTCTTGTTGTGAATAAAACTAAATCATAATCTATATTTAACTTCTGTACAAATTCTCTTGCACCTTGTCTAAGTTTGGGCAGTTTATTTTCATCATATTTTCCCTCATACATATTCAAGACCCCGTCAAGGTCAATCATAATCGTTTTTCTTTTTTCCATATCTGCCCCCTTAACCATAGGAATGCTAAAGGCAAAAATCAACACCAGAATTAAAAATTTTTTCATAAAATACGAGCCTTATGAATTAACTATATTACATTTACCCATACTATGTAATAGTATAAATGAATATATAATATTGTTATTATAAAGTCAAGTTAAATATAGGTATATATAAATGACTTTTGACAGAAAACTAATCCGAAATGGCAATGGTTGGGCAATGACTCTCAATTCAACTATATTGGAATTTTTGGATGTAAATCCTGAAATTAATATGGTAAAATATACTCTTTATAATAATATGCTTGTTATTAAAAAGAGTAGTAAAAAAGTAGAGATAAAAAAATAATTATTATACATATAGGTACTAAGTAAGATTATTAAATAATACATACAAAATATATGATAATTAAAATTACTTTGTTAGGAAATTATCATATGGCACTTGACAGAAAATTAATCCGAAACGGCAATGGATGGGCATTGACAATAAATTCAACTATTTTAGGCTTGTTGGATGTAGACCCTGAAGTCAATATGGTTAGATATAACGTTGAAAATGACAAATTGATTATAACAAAGAGCGAAAAAACGGTAGAAAAGAAGACTGTTGATTAAAGCTGTGCAATATATAAATTTAAGAAAATTCATCAAGAAAAGGCGCCTAGAGAACGATATTTCTCTTAATTCTTTTGCATTTGAAAATGATATCGACCCTGCGATTTTATCCAGAATTGAGAACTTGAAGCAAAACATTAAATTGAATATTTTAGAAAAAATTGCGCAAGGTTTTAGCGCAACTCCTGCACAATTTTTGACGGAGTTTGAAAATGATGATGGTGTTTTTGATAAATAAATTTTTTGTTTAGAGAATTTAATTTTGAAGGCAAAAATATTTAGGGGTAGATGTTTAATGGTTTCAATTGTCACGCTGAACTGACTGGAAAATAGCGTGCATCGTGATTTTCTGTCCTCTGTGAGTGTTTCAGCATCTTACCAAGCCTCGGAATACTCAATAATGTTGCAAACCATGTTCCTTTCATTCCCTACCCCTCAGACCCTGAAACGAGTTCAGGGTGACAAAGGAAAGGGTGATGTGATTAATGCATACTTCAGGGCGACAAGGCTCGTACCTCGCCTGTTCGCTTTGTAAAATTCAGGGTGACGGGGTAGAGCAACCTCTTTCGTTTGCACTTAATAAATTAAACTTTACTTTCCTAAAACCTGCATTCTTCCTTACACCAAGAAGGACAACCCTTTCAACTACATAACAACCGTTGTAATCAAAGGTCCTTCATCCGAAGCAACAACCGTATGTTCAAAATGTGCGGAAGGCTTTTTATCATCCGTTACGACAGTCCATTCATCCTGCAGGGTATGAACTTCATCACATCCTAAATTCAACATAGGCTCAATTGCAATTGCGCAATTTCTTTTAATTATAATATTTGAATTTGTTCTGTAATTAAACAAAAAAGGTTCTTCATGCATATTATGTCCGACGCCATGCCCGCCATACTGCCTTACTATACCAAGATTTGCACTTTTTGCGACATCTTCAATTGCACCTGATATATTTTCAAGCCTGTTATCCGGTATCATCTGTTCAATTCCTTTAAAAAGCGCTTTTTCGGTTGTTTCTAAAAGCATTTTAATATCATCTGAAATATTACCTACGGGATATGTCCATGCCCCGTCCCCCACAAGACCTCTGAATGTTGCGCCGACATCAATTGACACTATATCACCTTCTTTTAAAATTATATCTTTCGAAGGTATTCCATGCACCACCTGTTCATTAATTGAAGTACAGATTGAATTAGGAAAACCGTTATAGCCTAAAAATGTCGGAATTGCTTTATTTTTCTTTATTATGTTATATGCGATATTATCAAGCTCAAGGGTTGAAATACTCGGCTCTATAACTTTTTTCATTTCCTGATGAACAAGCGCTACAATATTACCCGCCATACGCATTAATTTAATTTCTTCTCTTGATTTTTTATTCATTATTTTTTCCTTCCAAATTGTCGAATTTAACGGCTTGAGGGTTAAGTGCAAGCCATCTGTAAACATCTTGTTCTCCTTCAGGCATTTCAACTATAAAAATTCCGCCTGATTTACCCCTTTTTGAAATAAGGTTTCCGCCCCTGAAAAGTTCTCTGAGCGCTCTTCTTACGGTATTCGGGCTGACATTTAAAATTTTGGCAAGTTCTCTTATGGGGGCAATTTTATCTCCCGCTTCATAATTTTCGCTTATATGCTTTTTAATTACGGGAAGTGCTTTCTGCCAGGAATATTCATAGCTTATTGATGCTGTTTTTTTTCTTTCGGAACTTGTATATTGCGTTTTTAGATTTTGATTTTTTCCAAGATATATAGTTCCGTATTTACCCCTTCGTGATAAAATTATTTTCTTATTGTTGAGGATTTTCATGGCATCGTTAATTGTTTTAATGCTTACCCCGAACATCCTTGAAAAAGCCATGTTGGGAAGTATCTTCTCCCCTTGTTTATAGGTTTTTTTGATATAACTTTCTATTTTTTCAATTAATTGATGAGTAAGGGTAAAATTTTCGTCTTTAAGCCCGTTTTCAATTTCTTCTTTTGTGAGTTCAAATTCTTTTATATAAATTCGTGAAAACTTATTTCCCTTGAGGCGGATTTTTTTGAAAAACCCTTGAGTTTCCAAATTCAAAAGAGCAAATCTGATGGTATTTTGCGAAATTTGAGTAATATCTGCCAATTCTTTAATGTTTGGTATTTGAGAATTCAGTTTAATTCCTTTTTCAAGGATTATTTTTTTAATTTTACATTCGGTTAAAGTACCTTTATAAAGGTCATCTTTTTCATTCAGTTCTTTTGAATAAAAATCGGCGATTGATGTGCCTATGGACTGTTTTGAAATTAAATAGCCAAGGTTTTTAACATATCTTATTGAATTTTGCACCGTAGCCGGAGAAACATTTAAAAACAGGGATAAATCCTCTTTTGAAGGTATTAAATCTCCAATGTCGGCAATTCCGTATTCAAGAGAATATTTTATCCACTCAATAAGCCATTTTGAAACAACTTCGCCCTTCGGTGTTTTAGATGAATCAAAATCTGGTTTTGGAATTTTTATATCATCAAGAGTTAAATGTTTCATATTTTTTATTTAATCACAAATTTACTTATTGTGTGCTATATTTTATTTTATCCCTTTACATTTTTTAAAACGCAAAAAAAATTTTTTTTATGTTTTCAACATGAGGTACTATGCGGATAAATCATAACAACACACAGCCGAATTTTAAATCTTTAAGCGCAATTAGCGCTCCTTTGAGCTTGTTTTATAATCCGAACAGCACAATTCCCACTGCTTTGATTGAAACGGGAGTTACTTCGGGAAGAACATTTGAAGCCTTTAAAAGAGGAGGAAAAATTGAAGGAACGGAACGACTTATAGAACAGGGTGTTTCGGCGGTCGTCTGGTTGTGGGGCGTTCAAACACTTAAAAAATGCGGAGATTTTATCGGGAAAAATATTTTTCACCTGAATTTAAATTTTGATATAGGTAAAGACATTCTGAGAGACCCTGTTAAAAATAATGCAATTAAAAAATCTGCGGTTGGCTATAAAGCGGTTAATATGATAGCATCAACAATATTATCAACTCTTTTCATAGGTTTTTTACTGCCAAAAATAACAAGATATTTAACGGGTTTGATAAACAAAGATGAAATTAAACAAAAAAACAAAAAACCTTCTTTAATTAAAACACCTTCCCTTGAAGAATATAAAAATTCAAATAAGAAAAAAGATATTCATTTTACATCTCTTGTTGATAATGTTGCAAAATTAGCTTATGTTCTTGAAAATAATGCTCCTGCCCGCCTTGTTGCAACAGACGGCGGTGTTATTTCGGGAAGATGCATAAATGCAAAAAATAAATATAAAAAGCTTGAATGCTTATTCAGAGATACGGCTTCAATCTATTTCTATCTTCTTTTTATGCCCCATCTTGTAAAAATGTTTAACAAGTTATCAAAAAATACGGATATTAACCCTGATGCTCTTATTCCTTCGGTTGAAATGCTCAAGAGCAAAATAGGAGAAAATGCGTTATCTGCTGATGAATTTTCAAAACTTGCTTTATCAAATACAAATGATACCCAAATATCCGCTTTAAAAAATTTGTTTAAAGATAAAGAAGTTATAGATGTTAATGAATTTATCAAAGTTTTTCCTTCGCATAAAGATAAGGCTCTTCAAATGGCGCAGCTCCAGCCGATTTTTAAAGGAGAGGGTGTTTTAACATATAAAGAAGCTCAGGATGTGTTAAATGATGCATTTATTTCCGACCCTAAATTTTTGAAAAAAATGTTTAATAAAGCAACAAAAGGCTTATCTGATGATAAAATGCGCTTTGTTTCAAAGAAAAAGCTTGAAAAAATAAGAACTGTTTTAGATGACTTTTTAAATAAAATGATAGAGTCGGCAAAGAAAAATAATCAAAAAATAGATAAAAATTTTGTTGAAAAATATGCAAATAAAACAATGGGTAAAAATCTTGCATTTTATGGCATAGGGGTTGTTGCAAGCGGATTTATTCTTGGAATTTTGATACCTAAAGTTCAATATTTAATCACTAAAAAATTGACAAAGAAGAATGAATTTCCGGGGATGGATGAATATAAATAATTTTTCAGTAAGTGCATGTGAAAGAGGTTACTCTACCCTGTCACCCTGAATTTTACAAAGCGAACAGGCGAGGTACGAGTCTTGGTAAGATGCTTAAGTATATGTGGAAAGCAACTTCTTTTACGTGCACTTAACAAAATTAAACTTTTATTCTTTTTTAATTCTTCATTTTTCTTTCTTTGTCATCCATGCACCGTGATGCAAACGAAGATAAATGAAGAAATAAAAAAATAAAATTCAAAATGTTAACTTATGTAACAATATTATATACTTTTGAAATACTTGTTCAATATTTTACTTTATATAAGTGTAAAACAAAAAGGCGGTAACAATGTCAGTAGCATTCGGACAATTAGCATCAAACAGCAGTATAGAAAAAATAAGCGAACTTGAACTTCAAATCTTGACAAACTCATTAGAATTAAGAGAATGTCAAAAATATACTTCAAATGAAATTTCTGAAATAAATTTCAAATTTGATAATGAAAAAGATATGGTCAGAAATGATCTTAAAGACGCTGATAAAAATTCTTCGGAATACACTGATCTTTTAAGAGAACTTGAAGAGCTGTCAGATGAACAAGACAGAACTGTTGCTCCTAAAGAAGCGGAAATTTCTGATAAAGAAAAAGATGTTGACGAAAAAAATGCAGCTCTTCAGGCACAACTTGAAGCAGAAAAAGCAAACAAAGAACAAATAGATAAAATGAAAGAAGATAGCACCGAAAGTTTCAATGTTTTCGGTAACTAATTAAATAAAATGCACACAATACTTTTTTAATTCTTTTCAAATGAAAAAGCATCAAGTGTTGTACGCATTAAAAAAATATAAACCGAATACCAACCATTTTGTTTTACATATATTCACCCTTCAGCCTGTGCCGAAGGGTTTTTATTTTTTAATAACAAAACCGAATGTAGAGGAATTATCTTTTGAACAACGGGCAATAATATCCCAATTATGGGCATTTATCAACTTTTTAGCTATATTTAAATTCAAACTCATTCCAAGCTGATTAAAGTCGCAAAGATTTTTCTTATCCTCAAAAAGACTTTTAATCTTTTCTTTTGTCATATATATTGATTTATTTTTTGCATAAAAAGAGATGCTTTTCTTGTCTTCTTTAACATTAATTTCAATATTGCTGTTCTCAAAACCAAACGAAACCGAACTTGATAAAATATTAAAAATTATTTTTTGTATAAGCCTTTTATCACACGGAATTTCAATTTTGTTTTTCGGATTTGATTTAAAAATAATATTTTGAGATTTATCAAGAGCAAAATTTTTAACAAGGCTGCAGCAATCCTGAATTTGTTCAACTATATCAATATTTTCAATTTTCAAAGGCGGTTTTTCGTTTTCAAAATTATTCAAAAAAATCGTGTTTGAAACAACATCAAGCAAAAAATTGTTTGAATTTAAAATTTCATTAAGCATTTTCTTCTGTTCATTATTTAATTCGCCCAGTTTATTTCCGCTCAACAGCTTTAAACCTTGAGATTGAGCCAAAAGCGGAGTTTTTATGTCATGGTTTAAAATGCAGATTATTTTATTTTTTTCATCTGCCAGTTTTTTTTGATATTTGAGATTAATTTTTTTTAATTTTTCTCTGTATTTTTTTCTTAAACTTCTCTTGAAAAACATTTTATTCCTTAAAATAATTTAGCTCTCACGGCTTTAACCGCAGCCTGAACTCTGTCCGTAACCGCTAATTTTGCGAAAATACTTCCCACATGTGCTTTTGCGGTATTTGTTGAAACAATTATCTCGCTTGCAATTTGAGAATTTGTTTTGCCGTCAATAAGCAGCTTCAAAACCTCTAATTCTCTTTTTGTGAGCATATTCTTCAATTTTTTGTTTTCATATAAATTCTCCAAATCTTTTATATTTGGGGTGGGAATTGTTGAAAATGCAAGATGTGCAACCTCTAAATCCATCCAAAATTCTCCATGCATAACCATTTTTATTATTTTTTTTAAATCCGCACTTCTGTCATTTTTTAATACGTAACCGCTTGCACCCACAGCCAAAGAAGCCAAAATCCTCTGTTCGTTTCTGTGAGAAGTATTAATTATCACTTTTGTTTTGGGAAATTTTTCTTTTATTAGTTTTGTTGCTTCTATTCCGTTCATCTCCGGAAGTTCTATATCCGTAATCACTATATCCGAAGGTCTTTTTTCCATGTTTATCAAGCATTCTTCGGCAGTTGAAAAATCCCCTAAAAGTTCAAATTCGCTGTCATTTGAAAAATATTTTTTATGCGCAATTCGAGTCAACAAATATTCATCAATCACATACAAAGATATTAAATTCATACCTGAATTTCCGCTCATTCTAAAATCATATTAATAAAGAGCGAAAGCTTTGTATATTACCCGTGTGGGTACTATTGTTCAGCAATGTAGTGCAATTTTATTTTTTGCAATTTTATGGAATAGTCATTAGGAAATTTTTTAATTGCTTCATCTAAAATCTTATCCGAAACTTCTAATCCCTTTTGCTCATATAAAATTTCAGACATATCAACATAGTCTTGGGCTGTTTGCAATTTTATTTTTTTAATCTTTTTCCATAATTCGGATGCTTGCTCTTTATTACCTTCCAATTTATATATTATATATAAATTATATTTATATATTAATCTGTTTTTGTCAAGCATATTTTGTTTATTCAGAATAGATTTTGCATTTTCAAACTTTGACATTTTTATATAATTTTTTAATTTATAAAGTTCAAGTTCATCTTCATCAATTGGAGAAAAAGGCATTTTTTCCGCTTCTTCAATGTTGGCAAGCGAATTTTCATAGCTTTTTAGGGTATAAAGAGTTCTTGCAAGCGCCATATTATAGTTTGGGTTTTCTTCCTTATCGGATGCCCGGTTATAGTAATCAAACGCTTCTTTATAACTTCCCGTGTATTCACATATTTTTCCCAAAAGATACAATATTTCACTTGAATTTGAATTAAAAGAATTTGCTTTCCTGATTAAATCTTGCGCTTCATCAAGCTGCCCCAGTTCAATTAAAGAATATATAAGCCCGAAATACCCTTCATAAAATTCATCATCAACACTTGTCAGCATCTCAAAATATTTCTTTGATTTTTGATAATCTCTTTTTTTCAGATAAAAATTCCCTAAAGCAAGAAGGGTTTGCTCTTTGTTCGGGTTAATTTCAAAAGCTTTATTTAAAATTTCTTCTTCATCATTTTTATTAATTTTTGCTTTATATAAAAGAGCCTCTATATTGTTTTCATTTTGTTTAAGCGCAATATCAATTGTTTTTTTGGCATTTTCAATATCGTTATTTTTTATATATGCATCAATCAGCATATTTTGCATTCGCTGGTTATTGGTATCAGCTTCAAGGTATTTTTTGGCATTTTTAATCACGCTTGAAATATCACCTAAAAAATAAGCTTCAAGAGCAAAAGTGGAATACATTTCTTTGGATGTTTGAGGAATTTGAGAAATATCAAGATTTTTCGCAAGATTTGTATTTAATATTTCGCTATTAAACAACACCGCTTTATTTAAATATTCCTTTGCTTTTTTATTATCCCCTTTGGTGTATGCGAGTTTTGATTTTAAAAAATAAGCGGAAGGCGATTTTGGACTTATTTTTAACATTAAATCCGAATATATTTCGGCATTCTTGTAATCTCCGGCTTCAAAATACATCACCGCCATATCAAAATAATCTTCCAGAGCCGAGATATCTATTTCATCAAAAGTTATTTTTTCCATTGGTTTTTCTTTTGAAGTTAATTCATAAGATTTTTTAAAAATCTCTTTTGATTTTTTGTCCTTTAATTTTTGATATGTTTTTGCAAGCCACCAGTAACCGTCTTTGTCGTTCGGATTAGCGCCGAGATAACTTTCGAAATAATCTTTTGCAAAAACATAATTACCTTTATAAAATTCATCAATTCCGACATTAATATCCCAAAACAAACTTGCGTATGAAAAATTTGTTAATAAATAAAAAAATATTAAACATCCGAAAAGTTTACCGATATTTTTCATAAAATTCTATCCAGTTCTTTTTTTACCTGTTCAAAAACATCTGATATGGGTTGGTTTGCATCAATCACTTTTATTCTTTGGGGATATTTTTTCGCCAGTTCCAAATATCCTAATCTTATTTTTTTATGAAACTCAAGCCCTTCGTTTTCAAGCCTGTCTTTTTGTTCTCCAAGCCTTTTTTGAGCTGTAAGCGAATCAACATCAAATAAAAACGTAATATCGGGCACAATGCCGTTTGTTGCAATTTTATTTAAATATTCAATTTGTTCAACATCTCCCCCTCTTGCATAACCTTGATATGCAATTGTTGAATCGGCATATCTGTCGCAAAGAACGATTTTCCCTTCGTCAACATTTTTTTTAATTACGCAATCGGTATGCTGGGCTCTGTCGGCTAAATATAAATAAAGTTCGCAAGTATTATTTATATAGCCTTCATGGTGCAGAAGTATCTGCCTTAAGCTTTTACCAATGTCACTTCCGCCGGGCTCTAATGTTAAGAAAGTTTCATATTTTTTTTCTTCCAAATATTTTTTACAAAGATTAATCTGGGTTGTTTTTCCGCATCCGTCTGCGCCTTCAAACGTAATAAAAAAGCCTTTTTTATCTTTTATCATCCTCAAGTCCTATATGTTATATTAAAAATTATATTACATTTTATAAAAATTTTGAAATAAATTTTACCTTTTTAAATTTATATTTTATAATACATGTTATATATTTGTGATTTTCTATGTGAGGAGAGATTCGTGCAGGAATCGTTATTTCAGACAGTACAAAAACTGCAAAGCGAAAAAAAGATAAATGTTGAAGAACTGGAAACCCTATTAAACAGCGACATTGAAGAAGTTGTAACTTTGTGCAAAAAAGCATGCCTAAAACCAAAAACAGATTCAATGGGTAACGCATATTTTACAAAAACAGATGTTGACACCCTCAAGAAAATCAAAGAATTGTATTCCCAATCTCAACAAATCCGCCAATCTCATCAACAAGAAGAAAATTCACAAAAAATACAAAAACAACAAGAGCCGGAACAAAATGAAGATTTGTCAGATACAGCCAAAAAAATAAATTTTCTGACAAAAGCAAAAAACAGGATGAAACCTGAAACGCTGTATCCTTCTTATAATCCTCATCCAACCTTGGCGCTTCAGAGCAAAATTGATGCTTTGGAAAATAATTTAATCAAAAAAATGAGCGAAATTTTAAGCGAAAAAATGGACGGATTTGACGAAATCATCGTTGAATTAATTCGCTCAAAAACAGAAAACGAAAATTTAAGACAGCAGGTAAACAGCCTTAACAAACAGGTATTTATCCTTAAAAACGAACTTGCAACATATACCCCTTTGCCATTAGGGTTATATATTAAAAAAGATAATAACGATATGTAAATTTTATTATGAGCAATGCTTTAATAAGTTTTTATCATAATTTAGAAGAGCCTATTATTATTTACGATAAAAAATTTGATATTTTATATCATAATTTATCGTTTCAAAAGATGTTTGCCGATTTTAACGGGACAAAAGGGACTGATTGTCTTAAAAAATTAAGCTATAAATTTTCGTATCAGATGTGCTTTTTAAAAACCGATGATGTTAAAACATATAACCCGATTATAAGCGCAATCGAAAAAGAGGTTAATTTTACTACATATACAGCCTATCAAAAAGAAGAAGATAAGTTTTATCATTTTATGATAAAAGCTTTCAGCGTTAAAAAACGATACAGAATTGTATATTTTTATGATATTACAAACGAGCTTCAAACCGAAAAATTAAAAGAAGAAAATGAAAGATTAAGAATTCAAAACATTGAATTTGCTTCCACAAATTCAAAAGCTCAAAATCAAGCGGTTAAGATGGCTCTTTTGAACAGAATTTCCATCAGCATTAAAAATGAGCTTGATATCAAAACTCTTATTGAAAAATCGCTTAAGGAGCTTAGCATTGTTTTTGGAGCAAGCAAAAGTTATTTTGCGCAATATGAAAAAAATAATTTTACGATTAAATACACCTATCCCGAAGTTTATGCTCCTCAAATCGGCGAAAAATTAATTTATTCCAAAAATCTTTTGGATATGCTTCATAACGGAGAAAATTCAATTCAGCCCTGCGTTAAAGAACACGAGGGGGCTTCAATTCCGCTTTTAAATTCAACAACGAGAATTATAATGCCGATTTTAAAAAATTCCCAGCTTTATGGAATTGCCGTTATTTTTACCCCGAAAAAAGAAATAACCGCACTTGAAAAAGAGCTTCTTGTCGGAATTTCAATGGTTGTGACGTCATCTTTGGTACAGGCAAGCTTGTTTCATCAAATTTCACAAAAAAAAGAAGAACTTGAAACAGCAATTAAAGAGCTTAAAGAAACACAGCTTCAATTAATTAATTCGGAAAAAATGGCATCTTTGGGTCAGTTAATTGCATCTGTTGCACATGAAATAAATACTCCCTTAGGAGCAATCAATGCGAATAATGAGATGATGGAAAAAGTTTTTTCAAATTATGACCCGAAAAATATTGAGATATTGAAGGAAATAAATTCCGTTGATAAAGAAGCAATCAAAAGAATAACAAATATTGTTCAATCTTTGAAAAGGTTTGTGCGCCTTGATGAAGCAACTCAACAGGAAGCAAACATCAACGAAGAATTAAATTTAACGCTGGAGCTGATTAAACACAGGGTTAAAAGAGGGTTTGAGATAACTAAAGAATATGGCTCAATCCCGTTTGTCAGCTGTTATCCGAATATGTTAAATCAGGTATTTTTAAACATTTTGATGAATTCAATCCATGCCATTGAAGAAATCAGAAACAAAAATGACGGTTATTTAGGTAAAATCAAGCTTAAAACAGAGCTTGAAGGGGATTATTTAAAAATCAGCATTTTTGATAACGGAATGGGAATTAAAGAAGAAGAAAAGAAAAAAATTTTTCAAACAGGTTTTACAACAAAAAAAAGAGGGCAGGGAACAGGTGTCGGGCTTGCCATAAGTAAAAAAATTATTGAGAAACATAAAGGGAAGATATATTTTAAAAGCAGCGATTTAAAAGATAAGGAAGGATATAAAACGGTTTTTATTGTTGAAATCCCAATGTTTTAAAAAATACTTGCATAGATTGTTTTATTTGATATTATACAGGTATGCGTCCGTAGCTCAGCTGGATAGAGCATCTGCCTTCTAAGCAGAGGGTCGCGCGTTCGAATCGCGCCGGGCGTATATTTTTATGCGTAAGCCGATGCGATAATCGGCAAGCGGTCAGCTTGACGATTAAGCATAACGACGGCGACGTTTCAAATTCCTGCCCGAAGGGCGAATTTGCCAGGAGCAAAATGCGCGAGCCGAGGTGGAGCCGTAAAGAAAATGGCAATGCGTTGAGCATTGACATTTTTAGGCGTAACCGTACGATTGCGACGTAGGATGTTGAGCGTTTGAGCAAGAGCGAAGCCTTGCGAAATTTAGCGAAACACCCACAGGAGCAAACCCGAGCAGAGTGAGTCCTAGTTCGCAGGGCGAACTTGACGAACGACGGCGAGGGCAAAAGAGTGCGAAGCCCGTGACGGCAGACTGTTGAAGTCTGGCGGACAGGGCGCAGACATTTCTATGGCGACGTGGAAATCTTTGATTTCCTCAGGAGCCATGCGTAAGCCGAGATTCCTACATTTGTGTATACTGTCATGCTGAATTTATTTCAGCATCTTACTAAGCCTCGGAATATTTAATAATGTTGCAAACCATGTTCCTTTCATTCTCTACCCCTAAGACCCTGAACACCTCGGCTTCGCCTACGGATACAGGCTCACAAGGCTCGTACCTCGCCTGTTCGCTTTGTAGAGTTCAGGGTGACAGGGTTAAGTTATATGTGTAAATTCCCACACTTCACTACCCCATGTCATGCTGAACTTGAAAGCGTAAGCCGAGGTGAAGTAAACGGCTTGCGTTGAGCAAGACGATTACGAAACCGTACGATGGCGACGTTTCAAATTCCTGCCCGAAGGGCGAATTTGCCAGGAGCAAAATGCGCGAGCCGAGGTGGAGCCGTAAAGAAAATGGCAATGCGTTGAGCATTGACATTTTTAGGCGTAACCGTACGATTGCGACGTAGGATGTTGAGCGTTTGAGCAAGAGCGAAGCCTTGCGAAATTTAGCGAAACACCCACAGGAGCCATGCGTAAGCCGATTACAAAACCATACGATAACCTCGGCTTGATTTTGCATTAGTCACTAATGGCGCACTATAATAAGTTCTGATATATCCGTCAAGATTTACTTCTATCAAAAATAAACAAGGTGCACAAACTATTCATTACGACATAAAATAAAATTATAAAAGCAATTTGTAATAAATTACAAAGGAACAAATTTTTATGTGCGAAAATAACGAAATAAAACGGCTCAAAAATAATATCATAAATGCAAGAATGGTTTTATACGACCTGCAAGTGTTCTTGAAGTACGGCGCCCTCGCAAGTGATTCCAATGTTATTGATGAAGATTTGCAGTTAAACAAAAGCAATGACGATTATTACATATATTTTAAAACATTATACAAAAAACTGAATAACGCAATTAAAGTTCTTCAAACAGATTAGAAGGTTTTATGTTAAGCGCACGTGCAATTTTAAACACATTTTCTACGGTTGTATTTCTCTCTCCACGCTCAATCATACCGATAAAATTAGGCGACATATCAAGAATTTCGGCAAGTTCAAGTTGTGTCAGATTATGCTCCAACCTTAAAGCCTTCAAGCGTTTGCCAAATTTTTGCAAATCCTTTTTACTCATTTCTATATTTTCGTGTTAATATACAAATATATGAACAAACTGACCGTGCATTTTATTCTCAGAATGATTAGTATGTAAGGGCAATAAAACTAAAACTAAGCGAGGTTTAATGATGAAAAAGATTTTAATTAGTTTAATAATAGTTGGCATGATTAGTACAGGGCTTGCATTTGCAGATATAAAATATTGCGGAATTGGTGTAAGACTTGTCAAAGACCCATATAACAAAAAGGTATTCGTTAAAGTTGTATTTCCTAATTCTATGGCTGAAAAAACCGGTTTGCCGGAAGGGGCTGAAATAATTTCTATAAACGACCAAAAAGTAAAGAAATTAAATATAGACCAAGTTGCAAATTTAGTGCGTGGGGAAGAAGGTACAAAGGTTAAACTTCAAATCAAGTATTATAAAAAGGAAAGCATTATTGAAATACCAAGAGCTCAGTATACATTTGTAGAGCCGGAGTATGACAGATTTGAAGCTCATTGGCGTCAGGTTGCTCCGCCAAATGCAAAAATTGAGCCAATACCTGAAAATATGATAAATAATATGAGTAATAAATGGTTTAATGAAACTGTGCCCATTATAAATTATTGGATTGCACGTAAAGAAAAATTTAAAATCGGGTATGATGCTTGCATGACATATCCTGCAAGCGAACAAAATGCTTGTTTGATGAATCTTACAAACAGAGAAATAAATAAAACTGCACAAGATAGACAAATTGAGTTGCAGGAAAATATAAATACTAACCTAAAAAATATAAACAATAAATTGACGTATTAATAAGAGGTTAAATATGAAAAAACTTTTATTTTTAATAATGTTTTTTATAACGATACCAATGGTCAATGCGGAAAAATTAACCTTAAACGAAGCAATACAATTTGTATCCGACCTTGATAAAGCACTAAACTATCCGGAAGGAAAAAATATAAATATAAAATACGCAAAAACACCAAATGAATTATCGGAAGGCATTGCATCAAATTTATATCGGTTTGAAAGCAATAATGAAGGCAAAGAAGTCGGAAGTGCAATGTGTATTGTGCATGTTTTAGATAACGGAAATTTTGCTTTAACATTTTTTAGTGATGAAGAATTACAAAAATTTCATGAAGAAACGGATTTTGTTCTTGATAAATATTATGGCGGTTATGATTCAACCGCATTTCAACATCCTTCAAAAGATACTCAAACGCACGTAACAACTATGATATTAAAAAGAATTGAAAAGAAAAAAAAGTTTAGATTTATAAAGTAAGGTGATATAAAAATCGGGAAATATTCCGTAAAATTTAAACATGAGGTATTTAGATAATGATGTGTGCTGTAAATAAAAATTTTTTAATTTTGGTATTATTAGTTTTTTTCATGTCAAATGTTTCGTTTGGCGCACAAAATTTTGATAATGAACATAAGAAAACCGCCAAAGAAATACAAAATTATTTAAAGCATAGAAAGGATTTCAGCCAAATTTCAACGCAGGATAATTTTGTCGATTTACTTACAAAAGCTCAAATTGCAGAACAAAACGGAGATTATTACGGTGCAATAAATTATTACGACAAAATGATAGAACTTGACCCTAAAAATTCAGCCATATATAGCTTAAGGGGAATGATACATCAAAAACTTAATTTAGTTGAGCTTGCAATAGAAGATTACACAAATGCCATTAAACTAAATCCCAATGATTCAAATAATTATACAATGCGCGGAATTGCAAGAATGCGTTTAGGCGATAAAGACGGAGCATATACGGATTTAACAAAAGCAATTGATATAAACAAACAAAAAGGCACACCCCAAGCGTTGCCTTATTGTGTCAGAGGGCTTATTAATTTATTGAAAAAAAATGATAAAGCGGCTATTGAAGATACAACACAATCAATAAAATTGCAGCCTAAAAATCCTCAGGCTTTTCATTATCGGGGGCTTTCAAAGATGTCATTAGCCGTTAAACAATTATCAATGCAAACAATGGATTCAAGTATTCAAGACCTGAATTATGCAAAAGAACAAAGTTTGCAAGAAGGCGATATGGCAGAATATCAAAACGTGCTGAAAAGCTATAAAAGAGCGTTGGCAGTAAAACAAGTATTACAAAGGGAACTCAACAAGAAAAAATAAAGAATAATTTTTAATTTGCACTCTGTTTTTGAATTAGTAATGATAAATAAAATGGTTTCGACAATCGTTAAAGATTGTTAATATGCGGTTTTTATCCTTTTTGCGCTCAGACACCTCAATCAAAAAATTTACAATTTAAATTTATTCGACTTAAGATTATTTAAAAATTTCTTTATCGGTCCTTTTGTCCATCTTTTCCTGCACTTAGCATATCTTTGTTTAATTAAATTAAAATAATAAGCCTTTTCATAATCAGGCATATCCACAACACACTTAAGAGCTTCGCAGGCATTTTGCTCCCAGCTGTATGATTTATTTATTCTGTCTTCATAAGACACCAATCTTGAATCGGAATTAGTTCTTGCAATGCATTTATATAAAATTTTCTCTACATAACCCACTTTTGAATTATATATAAAGGGAAGCGTCATCTGATCATTTTGACCGCTAAGCCCCGGAAATATTCGACGATTTTTATAAACTTTTAAAAATTCTTTCGAGCGGAGCATATAAGTCGGAAAAAATATTGCATTTTCGCCTTTTTTCTGTCCCGTAATGATTTCATCAAAAAGCAAATCAACCGTATGGGGCGGAATGTGTCTTTTAAAATATTTTAAATGCTTTCCGCTGTTCTCTTCAACAACTTCCGTCCACGGATAACATATTTTACATTCTTTATGCTCATTTAAAAATGCGCTCATCAACTCGAGATATTCCGGAAGCAAAACATCATCCGAATCCGGACAACATAAATATTCGCCCGTAAATATTTCAAGCCCCCTGTTAATAGCAGCTGCCTGTCCTTGTCTTGTTTGCTGGACAAGATAAATAAACTTCCAGCCCTTGTCCAAAAACTTTTGTTTATAGGACAATATAACTTCTTCGGTTTTATCATCGGAAGCATCATTTACAAAAATATATTCAACGTTTGTATAAGTTTGGCTCAAAAGCCCTTCTATATATGGTTTTAAATAGTTTTCGCCGTTATAACAAGGGCTTATAACAGATATTTTTTCTTTCATAAAGTTTCCTCGTTCTCCATTTTTTCTTTTATATATCCGACAATTTTTTCGGAACTTTTTTTATCAAAATCTATAACATATTTAACCGCTTCTTTTCTTTCTTCAAATTTTGTATCTTTATTTGATAAAATATCGGTAAATGTTTTATAAAATTCATCATTATTTTTTGTCTTAAAACAACATTTTGAAATTAATTTTCCAAAAATATTCATTTGCGAAGCATTTGGATTAATAAGGTTAATAATCGGTTTTAAAGTAGGTAAATATTCTCCGAGAAAAGAACAGCAATCGGTAATTAAAAAATCGGAAGTCTTAAAAATATCAAAATAAGCACCTTTTGTATATACCCTTCCTACGGTATTCCAGTCGTTATAATACTGTTCGATTTCTTCTTGCGTCATTATTTTATTTTTAAATAAAGCACATTTAAATCTCGGGTGGGGCTTAAATATCCAAGTTGTTTCGGGATGCTCTTTTGCCAAATTTAAAATATATTTTCCGTTTTCCCTGAATGTCGCCAAACGAAGCCCGTCATCTTCAAAAGAATGGTGCGGAGCGTATATTATTTTTATTTTTTCAGGATTTTTCCAATATTTATTTAAATCAATTTTTTCTTCATCAAAATATACGTCCATTTTCGGATAACCGAAACTTATGCAATTTTCTTTTGCATATTTATCATAGGAGCTATATCTTTCAATGTTAAATTCCGAATCCGAAAAATATCTCCATAAATATTTATGGAACTTTTCTTTATATTCTTCAGGATTATCAAAAAGCATCAAACCGTAACAGCAATAACAGGTTAGGGCAAACTTTGAAACATAATCCGGATGATAAATCTTTGGAAGTCCCCACGGTTGTTCATAAAAAACAATATCCGGCTTAAATTTCTTGAAATTGATATACTTTCGATTTTGATATGCATATTCAACATTCATGTTTTGAGATTTGAAAAAATTGTAATTTTCTTCCAAATTATTTCTGAATTTATCTTTGCCTTTATGAACATCTTTTAAAATCCCGACCAATACCAAAGGATTGAAATGTTCATCTTTTTCAAATTCTTCATACAAAGATTGATAACACCATTTTGAATTTTCGCTTACATAAAAAATGACATTCAATTTTCGATTTAAATATTCTTTATTTAATTGTTTAAGCTTGGCTTTGTAATTTGCTTTCACTCTTATAAAACAAAAATTATTTATTAATGAGCTTAAAGCCTTAAAAATATTTTTAGACTTCATTCCTATATTTCTTTTATGCTTAGAATTATCCGTTGCCGCATTTAAAGCAAAAGCAATATCACAGCCATTTTCTTTAACGGCATTATAAAATTTTTCAAAAGAGTCAAAATCAATCCTGTCATTTTGATTTACAAAGCGGATATATTCTCCTTGCGCCATTTCAATACCTTTAAAAGTTTGATTTAATAATGAATTAAGACACTCATCAAGATGTGTTTGAATATTATACACGGGTACAGTGACACTTACTTTTTCCATTAAATTCTCTCTTTCGTGTCCGTTCAATGTATAGGGTTTTTAATTATGATATCATAAAAATTATCCCGTGATTAAATATTATTATTTCTTTTTTGCCGGAGTTTTGGTTTTATTGCCCTTACATACTAACCATTTCGAGAATAAAATGCACGGTCAGTTTGTTCATATATTTGTATATTAACACGAAAATATAAAACGAATAAAAAGGATTTGCAAAAATTAGCAGGATTACCTAAATATTTTGATATAATCTTCAAAAACATAGAAACGATTTCTGTTGAAACCTGTTTTTTCTTGCAAAATTCCAACTTCAACAAATGCTTTTAGGACACCGTTAGCAGTAGCCGGTGTTATCATAAGTTCCCCGCTTACAAGTTTTGAATTAACTTTTGGCTTAGAATACAGTAATTCTAATAATTTTTTACCATTTGCAGCTTTTTTACCAATCTTGGTTAATTTATTTTCAACATCTTTTTTGAGTTTGATTATTTCATCAAAAGTCTTAATGCTATTTTTAGATGTCTCAATTACCCCATTCAAGAAGAATTTAAGCCATTGAGTCATATTATTAGATTGCTTAACCATTGATAAAGAATCATAATACGACATTCTGTTTCTTTCAAAAAAATCAGAAATATATAAAACAGGCTTATTTAATAATCCCGTACTAATCAAATAGAGAATTATTAATAAACGCCCCGTCCTGCCGTTGCCGTCTAAAAACGGATGAATTGTTTCAAATTGGTAGTGCACAATCCCTGCCCTTATTAGTTCAGGCACTTGCAAATATTCATTATGTAAAAACTTTTCAATATCAGATAAAAGTTCAGGTAAAAGATTTGGCTCAGGCGGGATAAAAAATGCGTCTTTTAAAGATGAACCGCCAATCCAATTCTGAGTCTTTCGGATTTCACCGGGTGTTTTATGTTCTCCTCTTACACCTTGCAATAATATTTTATGAACTTCTTTTAAAAGCCTCATTGAAATTGGCATCTCTTGCAATCTATCAATGGAATAATTTATAGCTTGAATGTAGTTTTGAACTTCGTGCCAATCATCACGCAATTCTGGTTTGATTTGTTCAATCGGTGTAATTGCGTCTTCAAAAGTTGTTCTGGTACCTTCAATACGATTAGAATTTGCAGCTTCTTTAGTTGCATACATCTTAATAAAAAATTCAATATCAGGAATTAAATCTGCATAAGAATTTAATTTACCAAGCCAAAGACTTGCATCTTGCAATAACGGGGCCAGTTCTTCAAGTTTCCAATCAATGTCATCATTGATAAATGACGGATTAAACGGCTTATAGCCTTTATGTAAAATATATGTTCCTGCTTTAAATTCCTTCATTATAAATTATCCTTATTTTAGTTTAATTGCTTTTCTTAAATTATAACATATTTTTATTATAGTTTGGATAATTTATAGATAATTGTTACACACAATATAGGCAAAATTTACGGAATTTTTCTGTGTCTCAGAATAAAAATGGCTGTTTGGTCCCCCGCCCGCACCGCTTTAAAGGAGCGTTAAGGGAACATATTTTAAGAAAGAAAGCTCAAATGGGCTGTAAATTTTCTCAAAAAGGCTGAGCAACAGTGATAAACAATAACATTTTAATTATTTCTTTTTTGCCGGAGTTTTGGTTTTTGCTTCCTGCATTAATTCATCAATTATTTTATTATTTTCATCATATCTTTCTTTGCTGAGTCCCAGCTTAAGCGCCTTTGAATTATCCGCTTTTGCACCCGTAAAATCTTTATTCAGAGCTTTTGTTAAACTGCGTGCCGCATATAGGGGATAAAAATCGGGTTTTAAATTAATTGCTTTTGTATAGTCATTAATTGCTTCTTTATATTTTAAGTTTTCAAGATATAAATTGCCTCGATTTGAATAAACGGATGAATTTTTAGGGTCAAGTTCAAGCGCTTTTGTATAATCTTTAAGAGCCAAATCAAAATTTTTCAAATTTTTATAAGCAGTCCCTCTGTTGTTATATAAATTTGCATAATCAGGATATTGTTCTATACATACGTTTGTTTCTTTTATAAACTGCTCAAGCTTATTTTGTTTAATATATTTTTGTCCTTTTGCCTGATATTTCTCTAAATCACATTTTTGAGCCATTGCAGAGTTAAATAATAAAAAT
Organism: Candidatus Gastranaerophilales bacterium; assembly: GCA_947589425.1. Taxonomy (GTDB): domain Bacteria; phylum Cyanobacteriota; class Vampirovibrionia; order Gastranaerophilales; family Gastranaerophilaceae; genus RUG14156. The sequence goes on from CANQAV010000003.1 coordinate 119,836, forward strand.
GAAGTAAACAAAGCACATAATAAAATCTTTTTCACGATATCGCCCCCTAAAATTTATAATGAAATCATATCAGATTTTTATTGCGAATAAAAGTCCTTAAATAAAATATTTATTATGTTATATTAATTAAATGGAAAATCAATTTTCAAGAACTGAAATGTTAATCGGTAAATGTGCGCTTGAAAAACTTTTTAAAAGCCATATTGCCGTTTTTGGTCTTGGCGGAGTAGGCTCATACTGCACGGAAGCGCTTATCAGATGCGGAATAGGAAAAATTGATTTAATTGATAACGATAAAATAAACGAAACAAACCTGAACAGACAGCTTTTTGCACTTCACAGCACAATAGGCGAATTTAAGGTTGACGCTGCAAAAAAAAGGCTGTTCGATATAAATCCCGATATTCAAATTAATACGATAAATAAATTTTTTTCAAAAGAAAATTCATCCGAATTTGATTTCAAAAAATATGATTATATTATTGATGCGATTGACACGGTATCATCTAAAATTGAGCTTATTGTGAAAGCAAAAGAAAATAATGTTAAAATAATATCTTCCATGGGTACGGGAAACAAATTAAATCCCGAAATGTTTGAAATAAATGACATAAATAAAACATCATACTGCCCGCTTGCAAGAGTTATAAGATATGAATTAAAGAAAAGAAATATAAAAGATTTAAAAGTTGTTTATTCAAAAGAAATCCCCAAAAAATCCAATTTAAAAGAAGGAAAAAAGCAAATTCCCGCAAGCATCTCCTTTACACCGCCCTCAGCAGGGCTTTTAATTGCTTCATACGTTATAAAAGATTTAATTCAAATAATTTAGGCTTATATTCTTTTTGCAAACAAAAGCGGAAAGGATATTTTTATGAAAAAAACGGTTGAGCCAATCAGAAACAAAAAGGATATTTCGGCGCTTGAAAACTATTTTAAAAAAAACAGCAAAAGAAATCTTCTGATTTTTACTTTCGGTTTAAATACGGGGCTTCGGGTTTCGGATATTTTAAATTTGAATATTGAAAATGTAAAAACTAAAAATTATGTTGAAATAAGAGAGAAAAAAACAAAAAAATATAAAAAATTCCCCCTGAACTCAAAATTAAAAATTTTAATTAAAGATTACTTAAAAGAAAGAGAAAAAACATATTCCCTAACAAATGACGAGCCTTTATTTATAGGCAAAAAAAGAAAAAGACTAAATCGGTCGCAGGTATATCGCTTTTTAAATTCTGCCTGCAAAAAGCTTAAAATCAATGTACATATAGGCACTCATACAATGAGAAAATCTTTCGGATATCACTTTTATAAGCAATATAAGGATGTTGCACTTTTGCAGAAAATATTTAACCACTCCTCGGCTGATATTACATTAAGATACATAGGGATTGATCAGGACGAAATAGATTTTTCATATTTAAATTTTGAACTTTAGATTTGCACCAAAATATCTAAAATGATGCAAAAGTCCTCTTTCGCTATAATATCATAAAAAAATTTGTCGAAAAGATAAAATTTCGACTTTGGTAAAAAGGAAATTGCGTTATGAAAAATTAGCTTTTATAAGATTTTTAAAACTTTTGCATCATTTTAGATAAAGAAAATCTTAAAAATGAATTTTAAAATCAAAAAAAGAGTAATTCTTGCAATAATTTTTACCGTTGTCACAATTATTGCAGCAAATAAATTCTGGTATTCGCACCTGCCTTTGCCTTTAAGCATGGATATTAAAGGGAAAAATACCTGTACAATTGAAATTCAAATAAATCTTAAAGACTCAAATGATATAATGGCAAGAAAAATAAGGCGGGATAAAAAAACGCTGAATTTAAACGAAAATTTTAAAGCCGATTTTTTAATTAAAAATGTAAGACATCCGAAAAGACTAAAAATAGTAATATACGGACTTGAAAAAAACGTACCTTTAAAAATAAGCAAAATTGTATTTAACAACAAAGACGAATTAAACGACTTGGAAAATTTTTCGGCGGAAGAGGCTGAAATTACGGTTAAAAATAATGAACTTATAATAATTCCTCTCTCGGGGACAATATATTTAACTTATGAAAAAACTCTAAAAACAAAAGAGCCGATTAAATTTGATTTTTGCGTTTTTATTATAATTCTTGTTTTATCTTATTTAATTTTTTATAAATTATCAAACTATAGTGCAAGCTTTAAAGACATAAACAAAAAATCACGAATTGAAATTATATTTTTAACAATATTTTTTATTTTTCTTTTTGTTCCAATGTCCCGTATCAATCAAGATGAAATATCAAAACAGGAAAACAGAACTCTTGCAAAATTAAAACCTCTTATATATAAAAACTGTATTATTAATTTCCGCTTCACAAAAGATTTTGACGACTGGTTTTGCGACAGATTTAATTTAAGAGAATTTTTCATCTCAGTATATGATACCAGATGGCTTCTTGCAAAAAACTGGAAAACAAATTCCGTACTTAAAGGGAAAGACAACTGGCTTTTTTCTAACAGCATTGAAAGCACAAACAGCTATACAAACGAAAATCCGTTTACGGAAAATGACCTTAAAATTATCACCTCATATCTTGAAGAAGTGAATGATTACTGTAATAAACACAACAAAAAATTTTATTTTTTAATAGCACCCGATAAATCAAAAATATACGGCGAATATTATCCGGATGAAATCAAAGCTCCAAAAACCCAATCAAGAGCGGAACAACTAACCGAATATTTAAGAAAAAATTCAAAAATAAATGTAATATACCCTAAAAGCGCTTTAATCAAAAACAAAGGAAAAGATTTGCTCTATTGGAAACAAGATACCCACTGGAACAATCTCGGGGGATATATCGGATATTGCGAACTTATGAAAGAAATTAATAAAGATTATAAAGATATAGCTGTTTTTAAACCCAAAAGCTACACAAAAGAAACCCATATTGGCGATTTAAATAAAACTCTTCCCAAAATCCTTCAAAAAGAAGATAAAACCCTCTATAAAACACCTTCTCAAGAAAACAAAGATATATGCGTCTTTCCCGAGTATGATAAAGGAATAGTTAATTGTTTTAATAAAAACGAAAAAATTAACCTGATAATGTATCGGGACTCTTTTTCAAGGGCATTAATCCCCTATCTTTCATACTCGTTTAAAAATTCAAAATTTATATGGCGCTATGATATTTCAAAAACGGTAATTGATGAAGGAGATGTTATCGTTCTTCAAGTAGTGGAGAGATTTTTGCATGAATTAAAGGAGAAAAAACTGCAGATGTAATATGAATTTTAATAACCAAAACAAAAAGTTTATGGTATATTAACTTAAGAAAATCAAAGGAATTAATTAAATTGGAAGCTGAAAAAACCAAACATTTTCTTAAAAAAAGAACAATTTTTGCAATTTTATTAACAATTTTGACTGTAATTTTAACCAATAATTATTGGTTTATTTTTAAACCCATGCCCGTAGGTTTTGATATCTCTTCTGTTAGAGGGGGGGGGTTTAGATGTTGAAATACAGCTCAACAAAAAAGATAACAATGAATTTAGAAAAATAAAAAAAGATACAAAAACCATAGTTTTAAAAGAAAATTCAACAGTTAATTTAAATATCAGACGCTCTCGCTTTCCAAAAAGAATTAAAATTATTTTATCCGATGTTAAAAACGGCGATATTTTAAAAATCAGCAACATAAATTTAAAAAACAAAAAGTGGAATATAAAAGACTATAGCAAATTCAAAGTTGAAGGTGCGGAAATTTTAAGCACAAATTCAAATTCCATAAACCTAAAAGCAAACTGTGAACAAATTTCCCTTGAATACCCCGAAACAATAAACATAAGCGCATCAATCAAATTTGATATAAAAGCATTAATCATTATTTTAATTCTTACTTATTTAATATCATATAAGCTTTCAAGCTATGTAGCAGACTTTAATACCATAAAAGGAAAACCCAAAACAGAAGTAGCATTTTTAACAATATTTTTTATTTTTCTTTTTGTTCCAATGTCCCGTATAAATCAAGATGAAATATCAATAAAAGAAAACAGAACTCTTGCAAAATTAAGCCCTTTGATAAATGAATACAAGGAAATTAACTATCAATTCACAAAAGATTTTGACAACTGGTTTTGCGACAGATTTAATTTAAGAAATTGTTTTATCGGGTTATATTACACTATTAAAATTACACTGAATGAAAAAAACGAAAACGGTTTATATGATAAAACAACAGGCTTTATGTACGGGACGGGCGAGCTTAAGGAAATAAAACCGCAAGACATAAAAGAAAACCTTGAAGCACTTAAGAAACTGGAAGAATTTTCAAAAAGAAATAATATTAAGCTCTACGTTCTAATAGTCCCTCAAAAAACAGTAATATATAAAACCGATAAAACAGACAGAATAAGTAATTTTTCTCAAAAAGATTTCCTTCAATATCTTGATGAATTTAAGTCAAAATCTCATATCAAAATTATTTATCCTTATGAAGCTTTGCTTAAAGGAAGCAAAAACAATCTTGTATTTTTTAAAACAGAACACCACTGGAGCGATGACGGGGCTTATATCGGATATCTTGAATTAATGAAAGAAATCTCAAAAGATTTTAAGGATGTAAAAACTCTTAAGGAAAATGATTTTAATTTTAGTTATGATAACCTCATAAGAGGAGATTTTGAAAGGAAATATGCCTTTGGGACAACGGCAGAGTACCTTGGCGTACTTAATTTAAAAAAATATCATAAAGATAAATACAGATATTTTACTCATAAAGACTTTGAAAATTTAAAAACCGTTAAAAAAACCAAAAAATTTCAAAGAAACAAATTCTTCTCTTATCCGAAAGGCGCAAACCACAGGGTAATTATGCTCGGAACATCACAAAATGAAAATTTGTCTGAATTTATTCCTTTTACCTTCAAAAACGTTAAAAGAATAAGGACTAACAATGTAGAAGGAATTACCCGGGAAGAAGATGCAAAAATAATGAAATACTACAAAAATGAAATTCTGGACTATCATCCCGACATCATGATATTCTGTATCACATACGGCAATATCGAAAACCTTAATCAATTATTCAATATGGAGTAAATATGCTTTTTAGTTCAATGACATTTATATTTGTATTTTTACCTATTGTACTTTTATTGTATTTAATTACAAAAAAAGAACTTCATAACCCAATACTTTTGGGGGCAAGCATAATTTTTTATGCCTGGGGAGAGCCGAGATATCTTGCCATAATGCTCTTAACCATAGTTATAAACTACTTCGGGGCAATTTTAATTGAAAATAAACCTGAAATTAAAAAGCTCACTCTTTTTATAAGCGTTTTGCTTAATCTTTCTTTCCTTGTTTATTTTAAATATTTCAATTTTATTTTAGATAATTTAGGCAATATTTTTCATCATGATTTCAACATGATAAATATTATTATGCCGATTGGTATATCTTTTTATACTTTTCAGGCGCTCTCTTATATTTTTGATGTATACAGAAAAGAAGTTAAAGCCCAAAAGGACATTTATAAACTTGCACTCTACATTTGTTTATTCCCCCAATTGGTTGCGGGTCCTATTGTAAAATATCACGATATTGAAGAACAGATAACTTCAAGGGAAGTAAATTTCAATAAAGTAAACCTCGGTGTTAAAAGGTTTATTTCGGGGCTTTCAAAAAAAGTGCTTATCGCAAACACCATGGGGCTTATTGCGGACAAAATATTTTCCCAAAATCCTGACTGTTTTTCCCATTTAATCTCGTGGATAGGCTCAATTGCCTATAGTTTTCAAATTTATTTTGATTTTTGCGGATATTCCGATATGGCGATTGGTTTAGGGTTAATTTTCGGCTTTAAATTTATGGAAAACTTTAATTATCCCTACATTTCAAAATCTATCACCGAATTTTGGAGAAGATGGCACATATCGCTGTCAAGCTGGTTTAAACAATATGTCTATATTTCCTTGGGCGGAAACAGGGAAGGAAAATTAAAAACAATAAGAAATTTAGCAATTGTATTTTTACTCACGGGTATATGGCACGGGGCAAATTGGACTTTTGTAATATGGGGAATTTGGCATGGGACTTTTATCATAATTGAAAAAATATTGAATATTAAAGAATTTGAAAAAAGAAAACATCCTTTTTATGTTGATTTTTTAAGGCACATATACTGTATTTTAATTTTTATTACCGGCTGGGTAATCTTTAGAGCGGATAATATTCATTATGCAAAAGATTATCTTTTAAATATGCTTGGAATTTTAGATTTAAACAAAGAAAATTTCATCTATACCTTCTCATATTATGTTGACGTATATGAAATTATAATCTTTATCGCTGCGATATTATGCTCCATACCGCTATTTAAAAATATGATTTATCTGAAAAATAAATTTGCAAGGATAACAGTTAATTTATGGCTTTTAGCGTTAATGTTTTTATCAACCTGTGCAATTGCTTCAGGCACATATAACCCTTTTATATATTTTCGGTTTTAACTTCATCTTTAATATATCTTATTCTAAATTTGTCTGATTTAGGAAATATTCCCGCATAGCCTAAAAACAAAGATAAAATTATTGCTATCCAAAATCCGAAAACAAGAACAACTTCACTTTTAAAAGCAAGTCCGAGGTAAATCGCCAAAGCGCAGGTTAATACTGCAAATAAAATTGAAATCCCCGTTTTAATAAAGAAATTTTTCCAATTAATTGAATATTTTTTTAATCTGAAAAGACATATTGTTGCTAAGAGTGCTCTAAAAGCAAAAAACACAAGCAGCGAGGTTATAACTACATTGCTTATACCGCCAAATGTTTTAATTGCTCCGCTTGCTATTTTCATCATAACGGTAGAATAGCAGACAAGAAGAGAATATAAAAGAATTATAAAAGACATTGTTCTTGATTTATATTTCAATAAAACAAATGCCATAAAAATCATCAGGCAAACATCAAAGATATAATTTAGAAACTGTTTTGATACAATGCTCACAACAAGCATAATGACAGATGATAATATTAAAAACCAAAACGCATCCCATATTATTGTTTCACATCCCGAAATTTCGCTTAATTGCCTTTTGGGCTCGGGAAAATTGGTTTCGTTCATAAATACCCCTCTTATATTGACAAAAATATTTTACAGAAAAATCTTATCATAATAAAATATACGGCGCAATTTTAATAATCCCGTAAACATTTAATAACGATTAAGGAAAGTAAATTTTCGGCTAAATATCGGTTTGACTTTTACTGTTTTATCACTTAAACTTGAGTAGGAAAAGAAGGCGGTATGAAAAAAATATTATCGGGATTTTTTTGTTTACTATTTTTTATGTTATCAACCTGCTTAAGTGCAAATGCGGTTGTTGTTCCTGCTAATACCAGTATATTCATTACTCCCGACGAAAAAGTAACTTCAAAAGATAAAAATATCGAAAAAATTAATGCTTCCATTACAAATGATGTGGTTGTTGACGGGGTGTTAGTGTTCAAAGCCGGAGATAAGGCAACTTTGACCGTTGATGAAGTGGAAAAAGCCCGTTGCTGGGGAAAAGGAGGTCAATTAACCATTATTAACGGATACGCTTTTGATGCCAAAGGACATAAACAAAAAATTTTATTATCAAAAAAATATTACGGCAAAGACAGAGAATGGACAAAGGTTTGCGGGGTGGTAAGCCTGTTCTTTTTATGGCCTTTAGCTTTGGTAGGCTTTGTGCATGGCGCTCAGGCAGTTGTATCAAACACCGGCGAAATTGAAACAAACTTAGCTTCCCAATACAATTTTGAATAATTCGCAAAGAGCTTTAAATCAAAGCTTAAGTATGGCAGGTTAATTGTAGCTTTAGTCTTATTTTGATTTAAACAAAAATGGAAAAATGTCGTAGGCGGGAACTTTACAAACCCGAAAGAGGTTTGTAAACGCCGCTTGACGGCATAATCGTTCAAGTCCCGCGTGAACAGTTTACTGAAAATTGACAATGAAAAATGTCGTAGGCGGGACTTGAACCCGCACGGATTTCTCCACACGCCCCTCAAACGTGCGCGTATACCGATTCCGCCACTACGACAAATTCTGTTTAATTTTCAATTTTTTCCGTGTTAGCGGCGCAGAAATCGTTTCGCTTTTTCCCTCTTGCAAAAGATATTTAATCTTTTTACTCGGCAGAGTGCCGCTAAAATCTCGACTTACAAATTATATCCCAACCATAAAAATATTACCAGCATAAATTTACAAAATAAAAAATTCTGTTTTTTATATAATTCCAATGTGTTATATTAACTTTAGTAAATTTATCCCAATGTACTAATTCTAAATGATTATTTTTTATTATAATTTGTGATATAAATATAAGTGTAATCAAATGCAAAAATAGAAATATCGGAGGCAATACAATGGCAAAAACAATCGGACAATTTGTCTTTATGCTCCACTCACACCTTCCCTTTTACAGAATGGCGGGGATGTGGCCTTTTGGAGAAGAATGTTTATATGAATGTATGGAAGAAACTTATGTTCCTTTGTTAAACATGATATCAGAATTATACGATGAAGGTATTAAAGCAAAATTGACCATCGGCATTACTCCGATATTAGCAGAACAATTAAACGATGAACATTTAAAACAAGGCTTTATCAACTACCTTGATGCAAGAATTAAAGCAGTTTCCGAGGATTTGGAAAGATATCCGGACCCTGAAGTAGCACATTCTCAGCATCTAAAATATCTTGCAAAATATTATTATGACTGGTTTAACAGAATTAAAGACTTATTTATAAACAAATTCAATAAAGATTTAATTGCAGGCTTTAAAAAATATCAGGATTTAGGCTGTATTGAAATAACGACTTCCGGCGCAACACACGGTTTTTCACCGCTTTTGGCAACGGATACAAGCTTAAATGCACAATTCAAAGTAGGCTCCGATACAACAAAAAGATTATTCGGAAAAAAAGCAAAAGGATGCTGGCTTCCCGAATGTGCATACAGACAAGGATATGAATACACAGGTCGTGACGGTAAGAAAAAATGGCGTCCGGCTATTGAAGTAACGCTTCAAAATAATGATATTGAATACTTTTTCACCGAATCCCACGTAATTGAAGGTGGAAACTCTATCGGAAACCGCAGAAGCATAGGAGTTTACGGAAATATCGAATACATACCATTACCAAAAAGAGAAGCAACAGGATATGACACATATAGTGCATATTGGTTGCCTGATGCACAAGTTGCCGTGATGGGTAGAAACGATAGAGCAGGTTTCCAAGTATGGTCAGCAGCGGACGGATATCCGGGAGACGGCTGCTACAGAGAATTTCACAGAAAAGATTGCAACTCCGGAATGCACTATTGGAGAATAACTTCCCCAAAAACAGATCTTGGCGACAAAATGTTATATGACCCGGTACTTGCAATGAATCAGGTAAATTCAAATTCTGACCATTATACAAACCTTATTTACCACTTGTTAAACGATTACAAAAATTCTCACAACGGCAAAGAAGGTCTTTGCATGGTATCTTTCGATACGGAATTATACGGACACTGGTGGTTTGAAGGTATTGAATTTATTAAACAGGTAATCACAAAACTCAACAAATATGTTCCCGAAGTTCAAATGATGACGGCAGGCGAATATTTAACCGCACACCCTCCGACAGAAGCTATTCAAATACCTGAATCAAGCTGGGGACAAGGCGGACACTTCTGGGTATGGCAAAACCATTTAACGGAATGGATGTGGCCTATTATCCACGCATGCGAAAAAAGAATTATAGACATTGTTTCAAAATATGAAACAATTCCTCAGGATAAATTGCTTCACAGAGCACTTAACCAATTGGCAAGAGAAGAACTTCTTCTGCAAAGTTCTGATTGGCCTTTCCTGATTACAACATGGCAGGCTAAAGACTATGCAACGGACAGGTTTAGAGAACATGTTGCAAGGTTTGAAAAAATTGCCGATATGATTGAAAATAACGCAATTGATGATAATGAACTAAAACATATAGAATCAGTTGATAACTGCTTCAGTGAAATTGATTACAGAGTTTATCTTCCTATTGAAGAAGGGGTTATCCCTCAACAGGAAAAGAAACTTGCTCCTTTATATCAAAACCGCTAATATCAAAAAATATAAAAAAGACCGAGCACTAAGCACTCGGTCTTTTTTTGAATAAAATATTAATTTTTGTTACAAAAGCAGAAAAAATAACCCGAATTACTAAAGATTAACTTGAATTAAGCCGATATATCCATTGTTAGACAATAAAGCTAAGGAGAATAGCAATGGGGCTTTCAGCCAGCCAATCAAGATTTCTGCAATTAACGGCAAGGAAAAGCAATGTTGAATATCAAGCTCAGCAGATTAATTTTCAGCGCCTTCAATGGGCTGACAGATTAACTCAAGCATCATCGCAATATCAGGAAAAAACGTCTAACCAAAAACTTGTATTTAACTACAACAACGGAACGGGTCAGGAAAAAATCGACTTAACTTACACAAATTATAAAAATTATTTAAACCAACAATTAGAAGGAATTACGACCAACCAAAACAAATATTATCTTGTTTCTTCATCGGGAAATAAAATTGTTGTTTCAAGCGCTCAAGAACGTGACCAAATGATTGAGGCTCACAAAATAGTAAATAAAAGCATAACAAAAAGCGATATAACAAATGAAGAAGCTTCCTCAGATGCCGACTCATCTGACGGAGTTATCAATCTTGATTCTGATAATACTGTTCAAAATGAAACCGCTGCCGTTCAAGAAGCGGAAGAAAATGTTATATATCCTCTGAAACCAAGCGATTTTATTATAGCGGAAGATTTAGAAGATGTTGACAATTTTCAAGAAGCCATTAAATCAGGAGTATATTACTTTGCAACAAGAGAAAAAAATTCCGAAACCGGAGAAATGGTTTTCAAAACCCAATCTTGGGATGTTTTGGGCAACGGCGCAATAAGGGAAGAATACGATAAAGCGGATGATGCTCAAGCGGAAGCCGAATTTAAAACATATCAGTCAAAAGTTCAAACAATTGATAAAAAACTTGAACTTGAATTAAATAAACTTGAATCAGAACGTGATGCAATTCAAACCGAAATTGACAGCATCACAAAAGTGATAGATGACAATATAGATTCTTCTTTTAAAACATTTAGCTAACTCTTTTCTCTCTCTTATAAACTTATAGTTACATTTATAAACACGAAAATGAGCCTTCATAAGAGGCTCATCTTTTTATAAATTTTTATTGATTATGCGTAATATGCCTTCCAAGGGCAATCTTCAATCGAATCATATCTTTCGGATACATCCGGTGAAAGTTCTCCCGTTCCGTTATTTTGAGGGATATTAAAACCTTCTCCCCATAATGCTCCTTTTTCTGTTGAATTTACCGATTGTACAGGTGCGGAAGTATATGAATAAGGATTAACCGCACCGACATTATAATTGCCTTCGGCTATTTTAAGTGCGGTTTCATAATCTTGTGCACTATATCCGCCATAATATCCTTGAGAAGAACCTGCCCTTTCTTTTGGAGTATATTGGCTTTCAACTCTCCTGTTTGAAGCCCCTATCCCTTGATAGCTTTGGGGAATTGTCGCTTGTAAAAATGGTAATCTTTCAATACTCATAAATTAAACTATACCCTTTTGTGTTTCCATATATTTTAAAAGTATTTTTTTATTAAAAAATTGCTCTTTTTTTACAAATATTTACAAATTGATAAATATAAAACAAATCAGGCGGGATAGCACTTATCCTGCCTGATTGATAGCTGTTTGTTCTCCTAAACTATTGTTTATAGCCTATACTCACCTTGCAAATTTTTGTGAAAACAACCTTTTCCTATAGCATTGAATTCCTTCGCATGATGCATTTATTTACAGATGACGTTATCCTATAAATAAATGGTGTACCTACATTTATATAAAGTATTTCCGCAGCCAAAAATTCATAAATTGTTTTCACTATCTTAATATTTTGTTACATTTATGGCTCAAACCCCGCTTATTACACAAAAATTATTATAAATGATATAATCTAATTTATGAATGAAGAAATGGAATATAAAATTCATAACTTAAAGCAAAAAGCATTTTCAACAATTGAAAATGCATCTTTATATAAATATAAAGGGGTTGTTTCAAAACTTCTGGGTTTGACGGTTGAAGTTAAGCTTCCGGGGCTTAAAATCGGAGATTTGTGTTATATTCAAACCTACACGGGTGAAAGAAAAGCTGCCGAAGTTCAAGCATTTAAAGGAGATGTTGCACAGCTTCTTCTTTTATATGACGGCGAAGGAATAGGACAAGGCTCTTTGGTTGAAACTACGGGAGGCCCGATTTTGTTTCCCGTTGGAGATTTTCTGTTGGGAAGGCTTGTAAACCCCTTGGGAGAGCCTATGGACTCCCGTCCGATGGATATATCAAATGCAAAATATATGAATATTAACGGAACTATCCCTGATGCCTTTCACAGACCCATTATAACCGAGCAGATGTCAACGGGAGTAAGGGTAATTGACGGACTTTTAACCATGGGCACGGGACAGCGTATGGGGCTTTTTGCAGGCTCGGGTGTAGGAAAATCAACTCTTTTGGGTATGATTGCAAGAAACTCTGATGCTGATGTTAACGTTGTTGCGCTTATCGGTGAACGCGGCAGAGAAGTTAAAGAATTTATTGTTGATGCCCTTAAAGAAGAAGGTATGAAAAGGTCTGTAATTGTTTGCGCAACAGGCGACCAGCCTCCTTTAATCAGGATGAAATGCCTTCTTGCGGCAACGACAGTTTGTGAATATTTCAGAGATCAAGGTAAAAAAGTATTTTTAATGACCGACACAATCACCCGTTGCGCAATGGCAGGGCGTGAAGTAGGTCTGTCATTAGGCGAGCCTCCTACAATGAAAGGATATCCGCCGAGCATTTTCTCATGGCTTCAAAGAGCGCTTGAGCGCACGGGAAATTCTGAAAAAGGCTCAATTACGGCACTTTATACCGTTCTTATGGAAGGGGATGATATCACGGACCCCATAGTCGATATTGTAAGAGGTATTGTAGACGGACACATCTTCCTTTCAAGAAAAGTGGCAGAGCAAAACCACTATCCCGCAATCGATTCACTGGGCTCAATTTCAAGATTATTCAGCGCAATCTGCGACGACGAACATAAAAAAGCGGCAGGTAAAATGAGAGCTTTACTTGCCTTATACAGAGAAAATAAAGACCTTATTGATGTCGGAATGTATCAGGCGGGCTCAAACCCCAAACTTGATATTGCAATTGAACTGATGCCTCAAATTAATGCATTTTTACAGCAGAGAACAACCGATATTGTTTCAATGGATACAACCATAAAAGCCCTTAAAGATATGATGCGGGATGTCGAAATATAATTCATCTATAACAAATTATGTATTAAAAAATATTAAAAAATGATATATAATAAAAAAGTTAAAAGAAGATTAGAGGCGATATGTTTAAAAAGGTTTTTTGTTTTGGTTTGTTAACGGCAATGTTCAACGGTTTTGTATTTTCAAGCGCATTAGCATTTGAAGACTATAATATTGAACATTTAAACACTGATGTCGAAAATACAAAAGTTGATTTGGTAAAAATTACAACGGGCGGAAATGTAATTCAAAAAGAAAACGTTTTTGTAGTTAATTTTGCTCAGAATTTTAACTCAAAATACTATAATGTAGGAGATTTTGTTCAATTCAATTTTGATTGCGACCTTAAGACAAAAGAAGGAACTATAGTTATTCCCTGCAACTCAACTCTTATTGCAAGAGTTGCCTGCATTGAAAATCCGAAATGGTTTTCAAGGAACGCTAAAGTATATTTAGAATTTACCCACATCCTTCTTCCCGACGGAACAAATATCCCTGTTGCCCTTCAATTGGCAGATAAAAAATATTTAAAAGAAGGTGCTAAAGAAACAGCCGGAAAAATTGCGGCATATACTCTATCAATCGGGGGTGTAGGCTCGGGTTTAGGTGCTGCAATCGGTGTTGCTGCGGGTAATACAATCACGGGGCTCATCATAGGAGGCTCTATCGGCGGCGGAGTCGGTCTTGTATCGGGTATTGTTTCTCCGGGGCTTCATTATAAAGCAAAAAAAGGTGAAAAAATAATATTAAAAGTGGAAGATAATCTTACAATTCCAAACTCCCAAAACTAAAATTCATAAATTGATACAATTTAAAACGGGATATACTTAATCGCATATCCCGTTTTAAATTTATCTATCCAGAGAACTATTTTTTGTTTACTAATTCTTTGAATTTTTTACCTGCTGAAAATGCGGGTACTGTTTTAGCAGCGATTTTAATTTCTTTACCTGTTTGAGGGTTTCTGCCTGTTCTTGCAGCTCTTTTTCTTGCTTCAAAAGTACCAAAGCCAACTAAAGTAACTTTTTCGCCTTTAGCAACTGTTTTTTGAACAGTTTCAACTAAGCTGCCTAATACTTCAGCTGCTTCTTTTTGAGTAACTTTAGCTTTTTTTGAAATTTCTTGTACTAATTCTTCTTTGTTCATTTAGAACCCCTTTCTGTATATCTCTCGCCCCTTATTATAGTAATAATCGGCGCATGTTGCAAGCATTTTTTAAAAAAAACATAAATTTGACCAATTTTTTTAAAATATACTAATAGAAAAACCCAAAAAATTATGATTACAGGTATAATTATAACCATAATTTACGCTTTTGGGGTTATTGGCACAAACTTAGATTTGTTGCGTAAGTTAACATATATTTTTTTATGCCGATAATTTTTTGTTTATATTGTTTTGCAATTGAAAAAACAATACCTTATAAACCGATATCAAAACAAAGCGTTGATATATAATTTCTCTTTTTGTTATAATTTTTACATGGCAAAGCATTCTCAAAGATGGTACGAAAAAGAAGAAAGCCTGAGCGCTTTTATTGATTTGATGAAAGATTTATCCTCAGAAGAACAATGCGAAATTGCCATTGATATGATACTTAAAATATCAGAAGTAATTGAGAGAGATTATTCAAAAATAATTGAAGATGTTGCGAATTTCGACCCGAAAAATTATAAAAGATGGTATGACAAAAATCCGAATATTCATCTCGCAATTGAAGCTTTAAGAGACTTGGACGAAAATCAAAGAATAGGTATTATAAACCAATTTTCAAATAAAATTATAGATTTATACAAAATTAAAGGTATTGAAATATGAAAAATATCCTGATAACAGGGGCTTCTTCGGGAATTGGGGAAAGTATTTCCAATTTGCTTTCTAAAGAGAATGACGTTTTTTTAACGGGAAGAAGAAAGAAAGCTGAAATAAATTACTATTCATGCGATTTAATTGACGGCTTTGCTATTGAAGAACTCGTTAAAAAAGCAAAAGAATATTTTAATTCGGATATAGATGTCCTGATAAATTGTGCGGGGCAATATATTTATAAGCCCGTTGAGAAAATGACTATTGATGAAGTAAGTTATCTTACAGACCTTAATTTTAAGGCACCATACATTTTATCTTCTTATTTAATACCTTCAATGAAAAAGAAAAAGTGGGGCAGAATAATAAATATCGGCTCGATTTCGGGAGTAGTGGGAGAAGCTAATGCATCCTTATATTCCGGCTTAAAAGCGGGCTTAGGCGGCTTTACAAAGGCACTTGCTCTGGAGTGCGCTCAATATAACATAACCGTTAATCAAATTAACCCGGGCTGGGTTAAAACCCCGTTAACGGATGTATTAAGCGAGGAAGAAAAACGGGAAATAATTGATGTTACCCCTCAAAAAAGGTTTGTTGAGCCGATTGAAGTGGCAAAACTTTGCGAATACCTTATAACGGATGATGCTAAAAGCATAACCGGACAAAATATAAATATTTGTGCGGGCTTATCAATTGGGTGTTAAATATAAAAAAATAATTTAATAATCTATTGAAAATTAATGTTAAAGGGATACAATTTTTTAGTTAATAATTCGCACTAAACAGCTGAACAGTTAATTAAAGGAGTATATATGTCAAATCAAGTAATTGACAACAAAGATTGTCTTGCACCTAACGAAGTTGCAAAAGGTTTTAGCGAAAAAGTAATGCCTCAAAAAGCGGGATACAGAAAATCCAAAATGTTCGTTCTTGCAATTGCGGCAGGGGCATTCATTGCATACGGAGCTCAAGTAAGTTTAACCGTCATGACGGGAACAGCGGAAAATTTAAGCTGGGGCATGGCAAAGTTAATAGGCGCCATGGTATTTGCAACGGGACTTATGATGGTTGTATTAACGGGAGCCGAACTTTTCACCGGAAATGTAATGATGATGTTTTCCGTAATAGAAAAGAAAATTTCTCTGTTAAAACTTTTAAGAAGCTGGAGCGTTGTTTATATCGGAAACTTTGTCGGCTCAATTCTGCTTGCTTTTCTTGTATATTGGGCAGGCTGTGCGCACAATTGCAATGATTCTTTAGGAGCATTGGCAATTAATACGGCTTATTCAAAAGTAAACTTAGGATTTTTTGAAGCATTCACAAGAGGTATTTTATGCAACTGGCTTGTTTGTCTTGCCGTTTGGATGGCAACAAGCTCAAGAAGGGTTATAGGCAAAATTTTTGCAATATTCTTCCCGATTATGACTTTCGTTGCATCAGGCTATGAACACAGCGTTGCAAACATGTTCTTTATTCCAAACGGAATTTTAACAAAATCAATTCCTTCAATTGCTGCGGCTTCAAATCTTACAACAGCCCAGCTTGCAGCACTTAACTGGAAAACATTTATTGTTCACAACCTGATTCCCGTAACTTTAGGAAATATAATAGGGGCTCTTGTTTTTGTAGTATTATTATTCTGGATGGCTTATCTTAAAGACGAAAAAAATATTGAACAATAGCCTTAAACACCGGAAAATGAAAAAGATTATACAGATATTTTTGGTTTTTATTCTTCTATCGCAAATTTCTTTTGCGATAGAAGATAATTTTGATGAAATTAAAAATGAAGAAACTCTGGAACAGCCGATAATACTTGAGCCCGAAGAAAGATATCAAGAAGAAATAAGTCCGTATTCAAAAGATGCTCTGAAAGGAATTATTGAAAAAGATTATGATATTAATTCTCCCGAAGGGATGTTTAAAGAACAGCTGAAATTAAACATCAAAAAAGGGATAATAAAAGATGCGAACGCTCAAATCAACATTCAAAACAATATCTCTCACGATTGGCTTGAAGAAGAAACAAAATATAACATGCAGTTAATAAATATCGGCTTAAAAGGCAAATTCAGAAGCGAAAAAGAAGGCTATAATTTCCTTTTTGATGCAACACCGATGCATGACAACTTTTGGCACAGGTTTGTACTTGATGCATGGGTTGAAACAAACAGAATTCCTCATCATACTCTGATGTTTGGAACATCCCGCCCCATGGTGGGCTTCGAAGGGGGACAAAGCCCCTATACCCTTCCTTTCATATCCCGTTCCCAAACAGCAAGAAATTTCGGCAACATAAGAAAAACAGGGGTAAGATTAAAAGGGAATTACAAATATGTTGATTATGATATAGGCGGATATAGCTCAGACACCTGGTACAGCGAGTTTTTCCCGGGGGTTGAAAGTGATATATGGGTTAATTTTAAGCCTTTAGCAAATACAAAAGGAAAATACGGCAATTTAAATCTTGCGGGGGGTATTGCTCTCGGTGCAAGAAATGCACAGGATTTTACCGTTACAACCGCTGCTTTAAGTTATGATTACAAGAAATTTTGGATGAGAGCGGAATTTGCCAATGCAGACGGCTCAAACGGAGCTTCGGGAATTACCGAAAAACAAAGGTGGGGCTATAACTTAACTCTGGCATATAGAATTACAAAAAAACTTGAAGCTCTTTTAAGGTTTGATGATTTTGACAACGACAAAAACATTTCAAACAATAACACAAAAGAATATACGGCAGGCATTAACTACTATGTTTTAGGGCAATGCGCAAGAATTATAGTTAACTATGTGTTCTGTCAAAATGATGCAAAAAAAGATTCCCACAAACTTATTGTGGGAACCCAATTTTTACTTTAAATTTTTATTTCAAAGCTTCTTTTTGTTTTGTATAGAAGTTAATTTGTCTTTGAATTGCGTTTGTTTTAATAGTGCGTTCGGTTTCAGTGATATTTTTGTCTGCTTTAACCGAGTCTAATTCTTTGTTTAATTTAGTTAATTTAGCATCAATTTGTTTGATTTTTTCTGCTTTTTTAGCAGCAGATGCCGCAGTTTGCGCTTCTGTTTTTGCTTTAACCGAATTATCCACATCTTTTTTAACTGATTCTTTTATGGTTTGAACATCTTGTTTAAAAGAATTTTTAATTGCTTTTCCGTATTTATTGGCTGCCATTGTAACGGATGTTGATAAAGCAAAGATTACCGCTAAAGTTAATATTTTTTTCATATATCCTCCTTTTTTTAAAGATAGTGTATATATTTTATAATTATTTTTAAAGTTTTTCAAGAGTAAAAAATGATGCCCTTAAAGAGCATCATTTTTATATTCTACATTGTGCAAACGCAAAGTAATACCCCGGCAGCAACCGCAGAGCCGATTACGCCCGCAACATTAGGTCCCATGGCATGCATCAGAAGGTAATTATTGGGGTTGTATTCCAATCCCACTTTATTTGAAACCCTTGCTGCCATAGGTACGGCTGAAACACCTGCCGAGCCAATCAAAGGATTGATTTTTTCCTTCAGGAATAAGTTCATTATCTTTGCCATAATAACACCGGCAGCCGTTGCAAGAGCAAATGCAGTGATACCGAGAATTAATATTTTTAAAGTTTCAATCGTTAAAAAGTGGTCTGCTTGAAGTTTTGAGCCGACCGTCAAACCTAAAAATATCGTAACAATGTTAATCAAAGCATTTTGCATTGTGTCTGATAATCTGTCAACAACACCGCATTCCTTACATAAGTTGCCGAATGTTAAAGCTCCTACAAGAGGACAAGCCGAGGGCAAAAATATTAAACAAAGCAAAAGAACAACAATAGGGAAGGCTATTTTTTCACGTTTTGAAACTTCTCTCAACTGTGTCATTTGAATTTTGCGTTCTTCTTTGGTTGTTAATAATTTCATTATAGGCGGCTGTATAACAGGAACAAGAGCCATATATGAATAAGCTGCAACTGCGATTGAGCCTAAAAGCTCTTGTTTTAATTTAGATGTAACATAAATTGAAGTAGGGCCGTCCGCTCCGCCTATGATACCTATTGAGCCTGCTGCCTGTAAGTCGAAACCTAAAGCAAGAGCAAGAAGCAAAGCGCCGAATATACCGAATTGCGCTGCACCGCCTAAAAGAAGCATTTTAGGATTTGCAATCAAAGGACCGAAATCGGTCATAGCGCCGACGCCCATGAAAATTATAAGAGGGAATAATCCCTTATCAATACCGAATGAAAATATTATGCCCAAAAATCCGTGTTCGCCTGCGATTTCTTCCCCTAAAGGCATCGGAATATTAGACAACAAACCGCCAAAGGCTATCGGAACAAGCAAAAGAGGCTCATATTGCTTTTTAATACCAAGCCACATAAGGAAACAGCATATTAAAATCATAATCGGCTGTCCGAAGTGGGTCAGGAATTGTTCAACACAAGTACCGTCTATATTTGCCTGTGCGGTTGTTATAAAGTTATATATGCCGGTTGTGTGCCACAATTGCTGGAAAATTTCACCTATATTCATTTTCTCTCCTCCGACCTTAACCTAATACAACCAATGTTTGACCGTTTTTAACGGTATCGCCTTGATTTACTTCAACCGATAAAACTTTTCCCGAAGAAGGAGATTTAATTTCCGTTTCCATTTTCATTGCTTCAACAACGAGCAAAACATCTCCTTCGGAAACCATATCGCCTTGTGATACTTCAATTCTTAAGATGTTACCGGGAAGCTGAGCTTTAACTTCGGTGCCTTGTGCATTTGATGAAGAAGGTTTTTCTTCAATACCGCTTTTTACTTCAACATCATAAGTTTTGCCGTTAACACTTGCTTTAGCTCCGTCTAATTTAACGGAATATGATTTACCGTTAAGTTTAACCGTATATTCTCCGTTTGAATTTTTGGAAGTTTCTTCTTTCGCTGCATTTTTTCTTACACCGATTGTACCGCGTCCTTGTAAGAACATAATACCTTTTTCTTTGCAAGCGCCTGCTATAAAGATATTTTCATCGGTTACTTCCAAATTAGCATCTTTAAGCATTTTTTCAGCTGCTTTAATTCCTTTTGTTTCATCTTTATCATTAAGGTCAACCACTTTTTCTTCCGTCGGTTGAAGTCCTAATTGTTCTTCCGCAATTTTAATAATTTCAGCATCAGCAGGACAGGGAGTCTTGCCAAAGTATCCCAAAACCATTTTTCCGTAGTCTTTGGCAATTTCTTTCCAAGGGCCTTTCATTACATTATTATATGCCTGTTGGAAATAGAATTGAGAAGCGGGAGTAACGCTTGTTGCAAAACCGCCCTTTTCTACCACTTCTTTCATGGCAGCAACTACTTCGGGGAACCTGTCCATTGTTCCGTTATCTCTCATCATTTGAGTATTAGCTGTTAAAGCACCGCCCGGAAGCGCAGATTGAATAATCATAGGATTAACCGCAAGAGCTTCGGGAGGCAGGAAGTAATCTTTCATACATTCTTTAAAGATTTCTTCCGTTTCTAATATCTTTTCAATATCAATACCGAGGTCGTATTCCGTTCCTTTCAGAGCATGCCACATAGAAACAATATCAGGCTGGGCAGTTCCGCCTGAAACAGGTTTCATGGAAAGGTCAATACCGTCAGCACCGCCGTCAAGAGCAGCAAGATATGCGGCTAAACCTGTTCCTACGGTTTCATGGGAATGGAAGCGGATATGAGCTTCTGAGCCTAAAATTTCACGTGTTCTTTTAACCGTTTCATAGACTTTTCTTGGAGCACTTGTACCTGATGCATCTTTAAAAGCTAAGGAAGTGAAGGGAATACCCGCATCAAGAATGGAACGAAGCACTCTTTCATAAAAAGCGACGTCATGAGCACCGCTGCAGCCTAAAGGTAATTCCATCATTGTAATTGTAACTTCATGGTTTAAACCGTTATCTACAATACATTGACCCGAATATATTAAATTATTAACGTCATTTAAAGCATCAAAGTTTCTAACCGTAGTTATACCGTGCTTTTTAAACATTTTGGCGTGTAAATTAATCATATCTCTCGGCTGAGATTCAAGTCCTACAATATTAACACCTCTTGATAACGATTGAAGGTTAATATCAGGGCCTACTGTAGCTCTGATTTTATCCATTGTTTCAAATGCATTTTCTCCGCAGTAGAAAATAGGAGATTGGAAACGTGCTCCGCCCGCTACTTCAAAGTGTTTAATACCTGCTTCAACCGCAGAAGCCAGAGCGGGTAAAAAATCATCTACGAATACTCTTGCTCCGTAAACCGATTGAAAGCCGTCACGAAATGACGTATCCATTACTTTAATTTGTTTCTTTGCCATTTTATTTTTCCTCTGTTATGTGTTACTTCTTTTTTAATTTTTTGCAAACGCAGCGGCAATTGCCAGCGCAATTTCGGAATCGTCCGATGATTTTGCTTTGATTTTCTTAGTTTCCTCGTTTTGCACGGGACAAACCTTGTTAAGCCATTTAACAACGCTTGATACCAGCATTGTTGCAAAAACCAAAATTACAAGGAACGAAAACACGACGCCCATTCCAACGAGCATTATTGTTAATCCCTGCATAAGTATTTCAGAATTTAACATACAAATTCTCCTTTTATTCCGTTAATTAAAAAATCATTATATCCTTTTTCAAAATTGTCTAAAAATAAATTTAAAAATTCATTTTTATCAACTTTTTTGTTGTTTTCCAAATATATTGAAGTTGCGGGTATATCAATATTTTTAACTTCATCTTCATCAAGATTTAAATTAATTCCGCACCCCATAATGACCCCTTTTAAATTAGAGCCTAAAAATTCGGACTCCGCCAGAAAACCTGCTATTTTTTTGCCGTTTATTAAAATGTCGTTGGGGTATTTGAATTTTGGTTTGAGTCCGTATTGTTCAAGTGTTTCTTTGGCTATAAGCGCCGTATATCTTGTTAATTCGTTTAAATGTTCAAGGTTATCGGGTTTTAGGATTATTGAAATATATATATTTCCGCCGTTTTTATCGGACGAATACCAAACACGCCGAAACTGACCGTGCCCTGCGGTTTGAAGGTGTGTTGAAATAATATCAAAGTTGTTTAATTCCTCGAGATGCTCATGAGCATATACATTCGTTGAATGAAGCTCATTAAAACCTATAATCCTATGCATAGTATAATGATATCAAAAACAAAAAATAGAAACAAACAAAACTAAATCATTTTTCTGTTAAATCTGTTCTGGGCAGTTTCAATTCCCTCTTTAAGCCAGCAGTCGGTCAAATCGAGTGCATATTTACCTAATTTCCTTATGTTTTCAAGTTCTTCTTTTGTAAAATTACCCAGTACAAAATTATTTATTTCCCACCCTTTAGGTACAGGACCAACTCCCACTTTTAATCTGTCGAAAACATCCGTTCCGAGGCGTTCGATAATAGATTTTATACCGTTATGACCTCCGAACGAGCCGTTTTTCTTAAGCCTGAATGTACCGAACTCAATAGTTGCATCATCATAAATTACAAGAATATCTTTATTTGTTAATTTATAAAAATTCATCATTTCAATAACGGCATTCCCCGAAAGATTCATATATGTCTTTGGAAGCAGATATAATAAATCGCCTGATTTGGCAAAAAATGAGTTGAATTTTTCCCCGAGAACAATTTTTCTTTCCCTCATTATCTCATCCATAATTAAAAAGCCGGTATTATGGCGGGTTGTGGCATATTTTACTTCAGGATTTCCAAGTCCGATTAGTGCTTTCATATTACTTTCTTTTTTTAATAATTATTTGAATTAAACAAGGTTATTTATCTTTATCGGTAATTTAAAATTAAATAAAAAAGGTTATTTGTAAGATAGCATACAAGACGGAGTAAAATCAACATAGATGAAAAATAATAATACACAAAAAGCAAGTTCAAAAATTGTAAGCGATTTTTTAAAGAAAAATAACCTTCATAAAAAAGAATTTGCACAGATGATTGGGGTTACATTATCTTACGTTTATAATTTAATTGATGAGAACATTCCTTTTTCAACACGCTCAATCACCCTTGAAAGAATTGCAACCGTGATGGATATTAATCCCGAAGATTTTATTGAATATCAAATACCGCAGGATGTTGAAACATACAGCGAAAACCTTATTATGCTAAAAGATTTAATTAAACACAATAATCTTACGACACTTGATTTTCTTAAAATGTTTGAGCGCAAAAAAAGGCTTGAACTTGTGGATATTTTAAGAGGAGCAAAACCCATTCAAATTGATTTTTCCGAATTAAAAAAGATTGCCGGTGCTCTTAATATGACAAACGAAGAATTATTTTCTCTTTGGAAATCAAGAATGATGGAATATCTTGAAGAAGGGGGATTTAACCCCGAAAAGAATAAAGAGCTTTTAAAAGCAATGTTTGACTGTGCACATGATAAAGCAGTTTCGGAAACTTAACAAAACTTTACACAAATATATGAAGTATTGACTTTAACTTTGCATCTTTATAACATGGGCATAGGACTATTATAAAGGTGTATTATGAAAGGTTCAACTTTGCACAGGTCAGGCTTAACACGTGAAAGAATGGGTGTATTAGCAAGCATTTCACAAAATTCTGACAAAAAACAAAACACTAAAGGACAATTAAACCAGTATTACAGAGCCGCAAAATCTCAAGAATTGGATTTATTATGGGGTAATGTTCAAAAAAGTGTACAAAAAGTACACAATGCCACAAAAGGAACTGTTCAAAAATCTCCTGCGGCATATTTTGTTATCGGTTTTGTAGCGGGCGTTATTTTTATGAGCTTGATAACATTTATTGTTTCAATTTCATCAATGACCCCTAAAATTCCTGTTGAAGAAACCAAAGCATCTGCAAATGTTGCAATAATAGGAGAAGATGCTTCAAAAGCTCCAAGTACTCCCGGTGTAAGCGAAGAAAAATATATAATCAAAAAAGGCGATACCTTAAACGGAATTGCATATCGTTTTTACGGCAAATATGATGAAGCTAAAATTTTAGAAATCCAAAGGATTAATAATATTTCTAATCCTGCGGCTATTAGAATTGGTCAGGAATTAACAATTCCCGTTTCTCAGGACAGATAAATAAAATAAATAATAAAAAAATAATAAAAAAATAATAAAAGATTGGGCAAGCAACCCAATCTTTTATTATACTTTTTTCTTATTTGATAATATAAAATTTATTATTGTTTATAATCTATAAATCGTTTAAAACCTTTAAAAAGAGGTTAAAAATGAAAAAAATATTTTTATTACTTGCGATTTATATGATTTTTTCTTACAATCAAGGGTTTGCGGGAGTAATTTCAGGAAAAGTTCATCACGACGAATTGAACAATAAAAATACAATTGTGGACAGCAAAACGCAAAAAGCCCTGTCGAATGCAAAAATCACCATTCCCGAGCTTAACTATACAACGTTTTCGGATAAAGACGGAACTTTCAGGCTTAATGCCGATGTAAGCGATAAAACCGTCCTTTTTGTAGAAAAAGAAGGATATAAAGTATTTTCTCTTACGATAGATAATTCGGTTTTAAAAAGCCCTCTAAAATTAGGAATTGAACAGACAAATCCTTTTGATATGCAAATTACGGAAGGTATAATTCATCTGGGAGATAATTTATTTTCCGATAATTCCGCAAACAGCACTGATTTTAGGCTCAGCGCAAAAGGTCATTACTTATCTCAAAAATTCAAACGTCCGCAGGGCTCTGATAAACACAATGTTGTTGTAAACATAGGAACAATTATCGGTCTTGATACAAAAGATGCGAAAGAAAGAGGGCAAAATCAAATTGCAAAAGTATATTCTTCCCCTGCCGAAGTTTTTGTTAACGGTCATAAAATAGGAAAATTGACCCTCAATGGGGATAATCAGGAAATTTTAATTCCAAACAGCATTTTGAAAGAAAACAACGAACTTATTATCTCAACCGGAAGAAACCTCTTTCAAACGGAATATATAGATTATGACGATATTGAACTTGCAAATGTCCGAATAGAAGTAAAAGAAAAACAATATTACGCTCGACATTAAAGCCCTCTGATAGTATAATCTGTATATGATTAAACCGAAAAAAACGCTTTGTGATATCACCCCTTACAAAACAGATAAACTAAGAAAAAGCTGGAGATTAAAACTTGACTCCAACGAAAACATTTACGGATGTTCAAATGCGGTTATAAACACCCTGAAGAACATACGTCAGGAAGATATTTCGCTCTACCCCTGCTATGGCGAGCTTATATCAAAACTTGCAAGCGTATATGATATTAATGAAGAAAACATTCTTTTAACAAACGGGTGCGACGAAGCGCTTAATATAATTATTAATACATATATTGAAGAAAATGACGGGTTTTTATCTTATACCCCTTCTTTTTCCATGCCGGTTTTATACGCAAAAATAGCGGGGGCGGAAATTTCTTTAATTGAATATGATGAAAAATTTGTTTTTGATATTGAAAAAGTAAGAAAAAATATCAAAAATTCGACAAAAATTGTCTATATTGCATCTCCAAATAACCCGACGGGCGAAACAGTAAGCAGCGGAACAATAAAAAATCTTGCAAAAGAATTTAAGGATGTATTATTTTTAATTGATGCCACTTATATTAATTTTGCAAAAAACATAGCTTTTGAAGACTATGCGGATTTAACAAAAGAATATGACAACATAGCCGTTATAAAATCTTTTTCAAAAGACTTCGCACTGGCGGGGCTAAGGCTCGGATTTATCGTAAGCAATAAAATAAACATTGAAAATTTAAAGAAAATTTCATCACCTTATAATGTAAATGCCGTAGCGCTTAATTGCGCAATGAGGGTTTTATCTGACGATAAAGAATTTGAACGGATTAAAACATTAAATGAACAGGCAAGGGACGAACTTTTTTCAGTCCTTCAATCTCACGGCTTTAAGCCTTATAAAAGCGAAGGAAACTTTATACTTTGCGATTTTTTGGATTATTGCGATTTTTATTACGAAAAATTAAAGAAAAACGGCGTTATTGTAAGGAATTTTTCTAAAAATTCACCTGTGGCGACCTGCCTTAGAATAACGGTGCCTAAACTGAGCGGAATTAAATATATTTCTTCGCTTCTTGATAAAAAAGATATGCTGATTTTTGATATAGACGGCGTTATTTTTGATGTCAGAGAGTCATATTTCAGCGCAATTAAGGAAACATACAAATATTTCAGCAAAAAAGATATAACGGACGAAGAAATCAACAAAGTTAAATCCATGGGCAATATGAATTGTGATTGGGATGCAACAAAATATTTGCTTGAAACAAACGGATTTGAAGTTGATATTGATGATATTATTGATGTTTTTCAAAATCTTTTTTACAATCCCGAAATTAAGAAAGATAATTACTTAATTGATAAAGAAAAACTGTTGATTTCAAAAGAAACTTTTGAAGAATTGTCATCAAGATATGATTTGGTTATTTTTTCTGGAAGATATAAATATGAAGCATTATACTCCCTTGAAAAGTTTGGAATTGATAAATATTTTTATTATTTTCAAACAAGCGACGGACTTGCGAAAGAACTTACAAAACCAAACCCATGGGGAGTTTTGGAAATTTTAAAACATTGTCCTCATTTAACAATTAAATATTTCGGGGACAGCGTTGATGATATCATTGCCGGTAACGGCGCAAAAGTTGATACAATCGGAGTTTTAAGCCCCGGATGCGATTATAATGTCATGACAAATAATTTTAAACATCTCGGTGCAAAATATATGATTGAAGATATTAAAAACATAAAAAATTTTTTAGGAGAAATTGAAAAAGATTATGCAGAGAGTTTGTGAAAAAACAAGGACAACAAAAGAAACGGATATCACTCTTAAAATTAATTTAGACGGAAGCGGTCAATATAAAATTAATACTCCGTCAAATTTTTTCAATCACATGCTTGAGCAATTAAGCGCCCACAGCGGAATTGATATTGAACTTGATGCGAAAAGTCTTGACAGCAATCATCATCATTTAATTGAAGACTGCGCAATTGTATTGGGCAGTGCAATTAATGAAGCTCTGGGGCAAAAACAGGGAATTAAAAGATATTCAAGCATAATTTTACCTATGGATGAAGCGCTAATTCTTTGTGCTTTGGATATTTCTCAAAGACCCTTTTTTAATCTTGATATGAACATTAAAGAAGAAAAAACCGAAGACTTTGAAACAGTATTATTACACCACTTTTTTAACAGTCTTTCTTATAATGCAGGGCTTTGCCTTCATATAAAAATGCTTGAAGGATATGATTGCCACCATATCATTGAAGCTTCTTTTAAGGCATTTGCAAAATGTTTAAAAGAGGCTATTGTCGTATCGGGTGATAAAATTCCTTCAACAAAGGGTATATTATAAAAACATAAGGAGAGTTTTATGAGCCAAGAAGAAGAAAAAACCGAAATTAAAAAAGACTGTTTATGTCAAAATAAAGAATTCAGAAGTTTTTTGACAATTGCCTTAGGTACTTTTGCAGGTGTTTATTGCGCACTTTGTTTATTTGTTGCAATGCACAGGCCCCCTATGATGATGCCTCAATGCCCTTGTCAATTTATGCATCATCACGGATACTTCCACAATATGATGCCAAAACACTTTAATCATCCGGACTTTGAAAAAGCATTTAAAAAAGATTTGCACGAAGATTTTGATGACAAAGAAAACAGACACGACTAAAACCTGCATAAATGCAGGTTTTTTAGCCAAGTAATGCTTTTGTTAAACCATCAAGTTCGCCATCTTTTAAATTAAATTCTTCTTTTTTGTTTGCTATTGCCTGAAGAAATTCCTTGAAGCCGACTTTTGAAGCATCATCTTTTATTAAACTTGCCGCATCATCATATAAAGCGTTAAGTGTTCTGAAAGAAGTTTTTCGTTTTTTGTCCGATAAAAATTTACACAGAATATCAAGTTTTTCGCTGTCTGATTTTAATTCATCACCGACAAGCGGACAATTTTTATAGTGGTTAATCATTTCTTTTTTGATTTGTTCTTTTTTTGGCAGACCGACATATATTTTTTGGTTAAACCTGTCAAGCATCGGTTTATCAAGCCTTTTACCCTCAAGAGTGATTGCACGTTCGGGATTTATTTCAAGATTTGTAGCACCGATTGTGATAATGTTGTCGTGTTTTCCGAGTTTATCCGTAAAACATTTTTTAAATTCGTTTAATACATTGTTGCTGTATTTTGCATTTGAGCCGTTATCAACCATCATCACCGAATCTATTTCATCTATAAAGACAAAGATTTTTTGAGCGGGGTTTTCGCTTGCGCTGCGGCAGATTTCATCTACTGCGGCATTAATATTTTTTTCCGATTCCCCTACAAATTTGGATTCAAGGCTTGTAACGTCTAAAACCGCAAATTTAGCGTTTTCAAACATGTTTGCAAGAGCTTTTGCGAAGGTTGTTTTGCCCGTTCCCGCAGGTCCGTATATAAGCATTGAAGAAATCGGCTTTCCGCCTCTTTGAGCTACGGCTTCGGGATGTAAAATATTTTGTTTTATTTTTTCGGTTATTTCAACCAATTCATCCGGCAAAGATAAATCGCTCATCTTGCGGGATTGAGAAATATCATCCCAGACACCTTCGGCTATTTCTCTTACTTCGGGGGTAAGACCGTTTTTCATTTTAAATAATCTGTATGCATCTGCGATTTTGCCGAGTATAAAGCTTGCACAGCCTATAATTAAAACTGTTTTTAAAAACGAGAAAAGAATTTGCTTTGCATTATTTGAAGTTCTTCTTGAAGAAGGAGCGTATGTATCTTGTGTTTTTACAGCAGGGGTATTTGGCAGAGAAGGAGTGTTTGCAGGAGGCTTTATATTGGCGTTTTGCGCCAAAAAATCGTTCAAACTTATGGTATTTTGAGAAGTAACACTATTAACCATTAATCACCTTCATTTGTAATTTTATAAAACAAATGAAGATAAATTATTGCTTGAAATTTTACAATGTTTGTATAAAAATTATCTTATGGCTGAAACAGCTCTTTTAGAGGACAGTTTGAAGGTTGATTTTATATAACTGAGCCATGAGAATTGAAAATTGAATAGAATAAAATATGGCTGGGTAGCTCACTGAGCGACGAAGTTGCGATTTATATAACTGAGAGCGAACGCTCGAGACAACTGAGCCATGAGAATTGAAAATTGAATAGAATAAAATATGGCTGGGTAGCTCACTGAGCGACGAAGTTGCGATTT
>CANQAV010000004.1 GCA_947589425.1 Candidatus Gastranaerophilales bacterium
CGGGGATACAGGCTCACAAGGCTCGTACCTCGCCTGTTCGCTTTGTAGAGTTCAGGGTGACAGGGTAGAGCAACCTCTTTCACTAAGTGCACGTTGAAATTTGTATGTTATGATTACTATGGGCTTTACGCTCTTAAGGATGTTATCCCACAAAAAAACCGATGATATTATCATCGGTTTTTTTGTATATAATCAATCAACTATTAATCTTTAGCGTGACCTGCAGTACCTAATACATCTCTCATTTTATGCATTACCATTTCTTTAACCGCAGTTCTTCCGGGTCCCATATATTCTCTCGGGTCAAATTTTTCAGGGTGTTCAATAAAGAATTCTCTGATAGTTGAAGTCATTGCCAATCTTAAATCGGTATCGATATTGATTTTAGCTACACCGTTCTTTGAAGCATAGCTCAGCATTTCTTCGGGAACTCCTTGTGCATCAGGCAAGTTGCCGCCAAATTTATTGCATTTTGCAACAAATTCTTTAGGAACTGAAGAAGAACCGTGAAGTACGAGAGGATAATCATATCCTACAGTGCTGTTAACAGCTTCTTTAATTTGTGCAAGTCTTGTGAAATCAAGTTTTGCTTCCCCTTTGAATTTGTAAGCACCGTGAGATGTACCGATTGCAACGGCTAATGAGTCACAACCTGTTTCTTTAACGAATTTTACGGCATCATTAGGGTCTGTATAAGTTGAATCAGCAGAGCTTACTTTAACATCATCTTCAACACCCGCTAATTTTCCGAGTTCGGCTTCAACTGAAACACCTCTTGCGTGTGCATATTCTACAACTTTTTTTGTTAAAGCTATGTTTTCTTCAAGCGGAAATCTGCTTCCGTCAATCATTACGGAAGAAAAACCGCCGTCTATGCAAGATTTGCAAATATCAAAATCTGCGCCGTGGTCAAGGTGAAGTGCAATAGGAATAGTTGTTGTAGCTAATGCTGCCTCAACCAATTTAATTAAATATGTTTGATTGGCATATTTTCTTGCGCCTGCCGAAACTTGTAAAATGATTGGTGATTGAGTTTCTTCAGCGGCTTCTGCTATACCTTGTAAGATTTCCATGTTGTTAACATTGTAAGCACCGATAGCGTATTTGCCTGCGAGTGCTTTTTTGAACATTTCGCCTGTTCCGACTAATTTTCTTTCACTCATAAGTTTATCCTTATAATTATTACCTCTACGTCTAATAATTTATATCAAAAATGTTTTTTCTACAAGATAATTATTGTATAATAATTCAAAAAAGGACTAAAAAATGAATGATATAAAAATTGCAATAGCCTCTGACCATGGCGGTTTTACCCTTAAAGGCGAAATATATAATCATTTGAAAGAAAAAAATTATATAGTAAAAGATTTAGGGACATATTCTCTTGAATCTTGTGATTACCCGATATATGCAAAAAAATTATGCAAAGCGATATTAGACGGAGAATTCGAAAAAGGGATTTTGGTTTGCGGTACGGGAGTCGGTATGGCAATTTGTGCAAATCGTTTTAAGGGAATAAGGGCGGCAAATGTATCTGATACATATAGCGCAAAGATGTCCCGTGAGCACAATAATTCAAATGTTTTAACCCTAGGGGAAAGGGTTTTGGGCAAAGGTCTCGCACTTGAAATTGTTGATGTTTGGCTTAGAAGCGAATTTGCTCAGGACAGACACCTAAAAAGAATTAGTATGATTGATGAATAAAAATTAATCTGTCTTGTATTATATAATTTTTCATTGTAAAATTTTATCGTGGATATAATTAACTCATAATAAGGAAGCTTACATGTTTGAAAGATTTACGGAAAAAGCAATAAGAGTCATAATGCTTGCACAGGAAGAATCACGCAGACTGGGACATAATTTTGTAGGCACGGAACAACTGCTTTTGGGTCTTATTGCGGAAGGTACGGGCATTGCTTCCAAAACACTTAAATCAATGGGAGTTAATATAAAAGAAGCTCGTGAAGAGGTTGAAAAAATAATCGGCAGAGGATGCGGTTTTGTTGCTGTTGAAATTCCTTTTACGCCGAGAGCAAAAAAAGTTTTGGAATTGTCCTGGGATGAAGCAAGGCAATTGGGACATAACTATATCGGTACGGAGCATCTTCTTTTAGGTCTTATTAGAGAAGGCGACGGGGTTGCGGCTAAAGTTCTTGAAAATTTGGGTGTTGACCTTAATAAATGTCGTTCTAACGTTATTAAAATGCTCGGCGAAACAAAAACAACTTCATCAGGTTCTCAATTAACAACGCCGGGCGCATCTCAATCAAAAGTTAAAACTCCTTCTTTGGATGAGTTTGGTACGGATTTAACTCTTGCAGCGCAGGAACAAAGGCTTGACCCCGTAGTAGGCAGAGAAAAAGAAATTGAGCGTGTTATACAAATTTTAGCAAGAAGAACAAAAAACAATCCTGTTTTGCTTGGCGAGCCGGGGGTTGGTAAAACGGCAATTGCTCAGGGGTTAGCCCAAAGAATAGTTGATTGCGAAGTGCCTGATATATTGGAAAACAAAAAAATAATTCAGCTTGATATGGGGCTTTTGATTGCAGGTACAAAATACAGAGGTGAATTTGAAGAACGTCTTAAAAAGATAATGGATGAAATTCGTCAAGCGGGAAATGTAATCCTTGTTATTGACGAAATGCATACACTAATCGGTGCAGGTGCCGCAGAAGGCGCAATTGATGCTGCAAACATATTAAAGCCGGCATTATCAAGAGGCGAAATTCAGGTTATCGGCGCTACAACATTAGATGAATACAGAAAATATATTGAAAAAGATTCCGCTCTTGAAAGACGTTTTCAAACGGTAATTGTTGAACAGCCGACAATTGAAGAAACAATTGAAATTATAAAAGGCTTAAAATCTAAATATGAAGAGCATCACAAATTAATAATTTCGGATGAAGCTATTGTTGCCGCTACCGAATTATCAAGTAAATTTATCACCGAAAGATTTTTACCCGATAAAGCAATTGATATTATTGACGAAGCGGCTTCAAAAGTGCGCCTTAATGTTTCAACCCTTCCTCCCGAAGGAAAAGAGCTTGATAAAGAACTTAAAGCAATAATTAAAGAAAAAGAAGAAGCAATCAGAAATCAAGAGTTTGAAAGAGCTTCGGATTTAAGAGATGACGAAGCAAATCTTAAAGATAAAATCCATGAAATTTCTGAAAAATGGAGAGAAACGCAAGACGAAAACAAGCCCACGGTAGGGGTTGATGAAGTTGCTCAGGTAGTTTCAACAATTACGGGTATTCCCGTTACAAAAATCACAGAGGCAGAGTCCGAAAAACTTTTAAAACTTGAAGAAACGCTTCATCAACGTGTTATCGGTCAGTCTGATGCGGTTATATCTCTTGCAAAATCTATAAGACGTGCACGTGTAGGTTTGAAATCTCCCAACAGACCAATCGGAAGCTTTATTTTCTCGGGTCCCACCGGCGTTGGTAAAACCGAACTTGCAAAAGCTTTGGCAGAAGCCGTGTTTGGCTCTGAAGATAATATGGTCAGAATTGATATGTCAGAGTTTATGGAAAAACATGCAACTTCAAAATTAATCGGCTCTCCTCCGGGATATGTCGGTTATGATGACGGCGGAAATATGTGCGAAATCATAAGAAAGAAACCATATTCGGTTGTATTGTTTGATGAAATCGAAAAAGCGCATCCCGATACATTTAATATAATGCTTCAAATACTGGATGATGGTCGTTTAACCGATTCTAAAGGCAGACACATTAATTTTAAAAACACAATCATAATAATGACTTCAAATGTCGGCGCAAGCATGATTGTTAATACTCAAAAACTCGGATTTTCGGTTTCGGGCGATGATAAAAAAGATAAATATGAAAAGCTGAAAGAAACGGTTAACGAAGAACTTAAAAAAGCGTTCCGTCCCGAATTTTTAAACAGGGTAGATGACATTATCGTATTCTCGCATTTAAATCAGGAAGAAATCAGACAAATTGTTGATTTAATGATGAAAGACCTGTTTAAAAGATTATCCGAAAGAGAATTGTCGATTGAGGTTACGGATGCCGCAAAAGATTATCTTGCAAAAGAAGGATATTCGGAAACCTATGGCGCAAGACCTTTAAGAAGATTAATTCAGAAAAAGGTTGAAGATGTTCTTGCGGAAGAAATATTAAGCGGTAATTATAAAGCTAACGATAAATTGATTATGGATTACCGTGACGACAAAATCATCATTGAGAAAAAACCCGAGCAGAGTGAGTCTTAGTTCGCAGGGCGAACTTGACGAACGAATGCGAGGGCATCGGTGTGTGGAGCACACGCACGGCAAGCGTGGAGCTTGACGGGCTTGTGCGTAATCCGTACCATGGCGACGTGGAAATCTCCGATTTCCACAGGAGCAAACCCGAATGAAGCGAGCTTTAGTGCGAGGGCACTTAGCGAGCAAAATGAGGGCAGGAATTTGAAACGTCGCTGTGGTACGGTTTCGTAATCGCCTTGCTCCACGCAAGCCGTTTACTTCACCTCGGCTCACGCTTTCAAGTTCAGCATGACAAAATCCTACAAATTTTCTATATTCATGAAAAAAATATCATTATACAATTTATATTTTTTAAGCAACAAGAATAAGTCCTTTAAATTAAAAATTTTTAATTTTTCATTGCTTTCAAGCTGCCTTAGTATATAAATAATTTTTTTAATGTTAACCCTGTATTTTTTGTTTTTACATTTTATCGTAATGAACTCAGATTTCTTTTTCTCTTTCATACAACCTTCTTTCTTGTATCTTTTTGCCATGCATTAAAAAAGGCGGTTAAAAACCGCCTGAGTTATTAAATTTTAATGCATGTGTATTTATCTTGTATCGTATTAAGTTCAAGTTTGGGGTGCAAAATTTTATTCCTTTTTCTAACTGGTATATTAAAGCAATAATTATATTTTTAAATGTTATTTGAAATCAAATTTTATTTCAAGCAAAGATTAAAATTTTTTTTACATTTATTAACATTATTAATACATTTCGCCCATACCAAATGTAAAGAAGCCTGATTTCCTATCAACACTGTATGTGTTTGTTAAAGGAATACCATAGTCGAGGTTGATTGGTCCGAGCCCCGGAATAAATACTCTTAAGCCGACACCTGCGGCAATTGCATAACCAGGTCTGTCATATACTCTTGAGCCTATCGACCTGTTAAATAATGTACCTGCATCAACAAATGCTGCAAGTCTTAAGTTGTTAAGAAACGTATTTGAAGTTAGCCTGTCAATAAAGGGTATCGGCACACGATATTCGGCACTTCCCATCATATATCCGTCGCCGACACCAACTTCGGATATATTGAAACCTCTAATGGTATATGGTCCGCCGAGTGCAAAGTTTGCAAATTCGGGTATATTGCCGTGGATTTTTCCGCCAGCTCTTGCGGTCACAACGACAGACGATTTTTTGCCGACAGGTACAAATTTTCTTATCATACCGTGTAATTTACCAAATGTACTTCCTGAAATACCGAGATTTTCTTCAAAAGTTACACGTGCCAAAAGCCCTCTTCTTGCATTAACTGCGCTATCCCTTGTATCAAAAGTCAGAGCGGGGGTTATCTTAATAAAGAAACCGCCGTCAAGTTCTTTGTCACGCTGTTTCCAGTTAATACCGCTTACGGCATATTTTCTTCTTATGGCATCAACGTCGCCTTCGGATAAATCAACATTTTCAACTCCAAAACCGATTGAGCCGGATAAGTTTTTATATGTTATAAATTTCCTTGCTATTGTTGCTTCTGCACCAAATCTTTTTTCAATTGCAAGAGGTACCTGATAGCTTCCGTAATATCTTCCAAAGCCTCTTATTGCAAGAGATTGATTTTCACGTTTAAACATCGGCTCCAAGAAGCTTAATTCACCTTGAAAATTGGCTTTATTAACAACCGAACTGTCATTCATCAAAATACCCGTACCTGCAAGAAGGTTAAGATTTAATTTTTGACCCAATCCTCTAAAGTTATTTTCTCCAAAGCCGACAGAGCCGAAAAATCCTGAAGCCGAATCAATACCAACCCCGAGAGAAATTTTACCCGTTCTTTGTTCTTCAAGCGAAATATAAACATCATAAAGCCCTGTGCGCTCATCTTGTTTCAGTTCACGCTGAACATCTTTAAAAGCTTGAGTTCCCATTAATCTTAAAATATCAGAGCGCATTGTATTTTCGTTATATACGCTTCCGGGCTGTAAAAATATATTTCTTTTAACAATAAAATCTTTTGTTTTGTTATTGCCTTCAACAATAATATCCCCGATAACCCCTTCATCAATAAGAAGATTAATATATCCGTCGGGGTCATCTACAACTTTGGAAACACGAGCAAGAATGTAACCTCTTGAGGAATAAAGCTCCTGAATTTCGTTAATTGCATTGTTTATACTTAATATGTTCTGCGGAAGTCCTTTATATCTGTCTAAAATATTCATGATTTCATTGTTTGAAATACTTTTATTTCCGACTATTCCAAAACCCTCAACCGGAGGATTTTCCTCAAGAACAATACGCAGTTTAACATTATTATCGTCAATTTTAATGGGCAGAGCTCTTAAATTTTGAGTAAAATATCCTGTCGCATAAAGGCTTCTTAAATCATCCGAAACATCTTGACGATTATATTGAGTGCCCTCTTTTGACCTTATTTGTTCTTTGATATAGTTTACATCCAAAAGATTGTTTCCGTATATTTCAACTTCACGAATATAAACAATATCTTTATCATCATTTATATAGGTGTGTTCGTTATTGAAATTATCGGTATTCTCTTCGGTTGTTTCTTCGGGAAGGATTTCCTGTGTCTCGGTTTTTTTCTTTTTGTTAAACAGTTTAAATTTCTTTTTTTCTTTTTTTTGTTTTTTTAACACAACGGGCTTTTCGGTTTGAGAATTTGTAAATGTTTCATCATCAACATCTTCAAAAGATGAAAATGTTGATGTATCCAAAGGAGTTTCCTGAAGTTCAAGTTTTTTTTGTTTTTGTTCTTTTGGTTTTTTCTTAAAAAAAGTTTTAATATTTTTAATTTTTTTGAACTCGGCGATATCTACCCCTTCTGCGCAATAAGCATGCCCTGAAAGTATAGATACAAATAAAAGAACTATTAATATTTTTTTGTATATTTTTTTCATTAATTGTTTTTAAGCAAAATAATTATCTAAATATTATTATATATCTAAATGCAATTAAAGCCAAAAAATTAACAAAATAAGACATTTATCTTATAAATTAATTATGAAATGTTACAAAATATGTTAACAAAGTGTCATAATAATATTATTTATACTAATATTTAATTAAGATGGTGGGGGTTATGAAAAAATTACAAATTAAACAAGAACACAAACTATTAATTGAGTCCGTAATTAAGGAAAGCTCTAAATACAAAGGAAATGAACAGCTTTTGGACTTATTCTGTGAGGCGGTATATAAAAAATCTTATCTTTTGATTGGTGCAATTAAAGATATGCCGCGTTTAAGGCGTCATCTTGCCATGATTTGCGACGGATGTATTGATAGTGTTATCAGAGAAAAGAATAAATTTGAAGCCCTTGCGCCTTCAAAATCAAAAAATAAACCTGTTTCAAACAAGGAAATAGTAAGTTTAAAAGACAGAACTTCGGCAAGAAGCGACAATCTTGAGCATGAATTTTTCATGCAAAAAACAAAAAGAGAAATTGTAAATTTAAAAGCCGAAATACAAAAAAGTGAAAAAAATGATGATTCGGACACCCTTTCAGATCCTCTTGAGTCATGTCCCAAAAAGAATGTTTCACAAAAAACTCTTGAAAAACTTGTGCAAATTGTAAAAAGCGTTGATGATAAATTTCCTAAAAAAAGATATTTTGAAATATTTTCATACAGATATATAAAAAGATACAATCAATCTCAAATTGCTCGTGAAATGAAGCTTTCACAAGTTGAATTGTCAAAAAGATTTGTTGAGATGATTAAACTTACACGTGAAGCGGTTTAATATAGTTATATTCCATTATTTGGATGTAGTAATGATTTGCTGTTTTTGCCATACTTAAAATAAAAAACGAGGTAAAAATGGAAAACTTTTTTTATCAAAGATTAAAAAGAGCTTCTTTTGCTGCATTATTAGAGGAAAATAAAATTGAAGAAGCGCTTTTGGAATATGAAAAATACAGGAAAAATATCAAAAATCTGCTAAAGTCTTTTAAGTATTTAAATAAGCGAAAAATAATCAAACAGGAGCTTGAAGCTTCTTCTAAATTTTTGTGTAATAAATTATTACCGATTGCAAACAAGCTATTTGGCGAAAAGTCGTATAACCTTGCACTTAAATGTTACGATATCATTTTTAAAACAGACCCTTTTAATCAAGAAAATTTGAGAAAATATATTAACACTCTTGAAAAAGTCGAACAAAATGACCTGTGTCTTGAATTGGCTTCCAAATTAATTAATATTGAAGAAAGTGCGGAAAATTATAAGATTTTATCATCTGCGTATGCATCCAACAAGAAATATCATAAAGCAATTGAATTATATGAAAAATATGTGGAATATGACGGAAGATTAATGGATGGTGTTGATTATAATTTAATCGGATGCCACTATTACAATTGTTATACAAAATCCAGTTCAAATATTGAAGATATGAAAAAATCACTGGAATATTTTCAAGAGGCGCTTAAATTTGAGCCTGACAGCAAAATCTATATAAAAAATACCATGCTCTCCGCTTCAAAATTAAAAGATTACGACACTGAGCGGGCATTGTGGCGAAAATGTTTTAAATTAGGGTATTGTGATGAAGATGATAAATTTGCATACAGTGCTTTTTGTTTAAGAAACGGTGATATTAAAACCTGGGGAAAATATTATAATGCAAGATTTACAAAACAAAAACCCGCAGTATATCCTAAAATTTCAAAACCTGTGTGGAATGGTGAAGATATTTCGGATAAGATTCTTTTAATTCATTCCGAACAGGGCTTTGGGGATAATTTTTTAATGTGGGGTTATGCCCCAAGGGTTGTAAAACTTGCAAAAAAAGTAATCTGGGTTGCACGTGAAAATACCGATACTTTATTAAACCAAAATAATTTCGGAATTGAAGTTATACCTAATAATAAAGCCGACCTTGATAAAATAGAGTTCGACGTGTCTTTACCTTGTATGTCTTTACCTATCGTTTTAAATCTTGATAAAAGTAATATTTCCGTTGGCGGAGGATATATTAAAGCACCGCTGAATCGGGTTGAAAAATATAAACAAGAATATTTTAATACGGACAAATTTAAAGTCGGCTTTGGTTTTATGGGTATTTCAAGCAATTCAAAAAGAGATATTCCTTTTGATAAGCTTTTGATGCTGGATAAGCTTAAAGATGTTGAATTGTATTGTTTTACAAAAGGCATAGCCGATAAAAAGTTTGATGCTTTCAAAAACAATAAAGTGAATAATATTGCTAAATATTTTAAAGATTTTGCAGACACTGCGGCCGCAATTGAAAATGTTGATATTGTTGTATCAAGCGATAATTGCATCTTAAATCTTGCAGGTGCAATGGGTAAAAAAACAATAGGCGTCTATAATTATGACTATGAATTCAGGTGGTTTGATCTGACAGGTGAAGATTGCGGATGGTATACATCTGTTAAACCCATTGTAAATAACAAAGATAATGATTGGGGTTTAACCATGAAGCTTGCAATTGATGAAGTAAATAAGTATAGGCAAATGAAATAATATGAGCATATAAAAAACAACCTCCTTTATCGGGAGGTTGTTTTTTGATTAATAAACTCTGACTATTCATCAATTTCGTCTTTTATTTTTTCAACAGTTTCTTTTACTTCAGCAGCTTCCTGTTTTACTTCGGCAGCTTCTTGTTTTGGTGTATCAGCTGCTTTTGCTGCTTCCTGTTTTACTTCAGCAGCTTCCTGTTTTACTTCGGCAGCTTCTTGTTTTGGTGTATCAGCTGCTTTTGCTGCTTCCTGTTTTACTTCGGCTGCTTCCTGTTTTACTTCGGCTGCTTCCTGTTTTACTTCGACAGCTTCTTGTTTTACTTCGACAGCTTCTTGTTTTGGTGTATCAGCTGCTTTTGCTGCTTCCTGTTTTACTTCAGCAGCTTCCTGTTTTACTTCGGCTGCTTCCTGTTTTACTTCGACAGCTTCCTGTTTTACTTCGACAGCTTCTTGTTTTGGTGTATCAGCTGCTTTTGCTGCTTCCTGTTTTACTTCAGCAGCTTCCTGTTTTACTTCAGCTTTATCACTTTCTTTTACAGAGCCGCCACCAAGGTCTATTGTGCCGTCTGAAGTTATATCATTATCTGCTTTTGCTGTTTCTTGGCTTGTATTGCCATTATCTTCACCACGATCGATTGCAGGATTGTCACCACAGTCTTCACCTTCTGAAGGTTCAACTGAAGGTTCAACCGATGGCTCAACTGAAGGTTCAACCGATGGCTCAATTGAAGGTTCAACGGATGGCTCAATTGAAGGTTCAACGGATGGCTCAATTGAAGGTTCGTCTGAAGGCTTAACAGTAGGCTCATCTGTTGGCTCATCTCCTACTATATCATCTCCCGGTTCTGCCGGAGTATCTTTGCTCGGGTCTTTTTCGGGACCTACAGGAGGATTTGGATCGCAGGTTACTGTTTCTTTTTCGACAACTGTTTCTTTTTCGACAACTGTTACGGGTACTTCTTCCGTTACCGTTCTATATCTTATGCTTGTGCCGCCGCCAACTCTTATTGTTTCGGTTTCTATTCTTGTTTCTACTCTTGTTCTTGTTACTGTTTCAACTTCTGTAACGACTTTTTCGACTACTCTTTCAGAAACGGAAATCTGAACATCAGTTACCGTAACAGTACTTGTAACTTCTTTTTCAATAACTGTTGGTTCGCCGTCTATTATTACAGTAGTTGTTTCGGTTTCTACACTTGTTATAACTTGAGGCTCAGGTTCTGATGCTACAGGCGTCGGTTCATTTACGGGTTCATCCTTCTTTGGTGTTGTAGGTGTTTTTGGTGTTACAGGTGCTTTTGCAGCTATGGGTGTATTGACTTTTGGAGCCGCAGGCATAGATTTGCGAACATAAGCAACATTTTCAATTACAATATGATCCATATCGGGATGACCTTCCTTAAGGTCTTTTACCGCCTGTAAATATTTATCATCATACAACATTTCATATTGGTCATAACCGTCGACTTTAGAGCTTGATAAGAATTCTTTCAAATCGCCGTTATTTTCAAAAATTTGTTGAAGAGCCGTTGCTGCAAGTGCCGTTGTTGCTTTAAAATCAGGTACATTATTTTCTTTGACTTTATCTTTTGCTTCTTCAATTTGTGCCCGTAAATCTTCAAGAGCAACAGGGTCGCTTCCGTTTTCTTGAATATATTCTCTTATGGCATATTCAATATTTCTTGCATCTTCATCATCTTTTGCTTTTTCGGTGTATGTTTCCAGAAGTTTTTCAACATCAACCTGTTCTTTTCCGTCTGCATTTTTAACGGGCTCACCGTTTTCATCTTTGATTACGGCACTGTCTAAATCTGCATTTGCCAATTCATTTAATGCCGAGTCTTTAACGGCATCTTTTAAACTGTATCCGTCAGTATATTCAACATTTGACAGGATATCGGAAGTATGATTAATATCATCAATATTCATTGAATTTGCGGTTGCATGGAGATATACCGTTCCGCCTCCGATATTATTTAAGAGATATTCTCTGCCGTCTAATGTAGGATCATCAGTTAATACCGATACTGATACTTCAGGGCATGTAATTTCAAAGTCTTTGCCTTCTTTTGCAATATAGCTGTCTATCATTTTGTTTAAGAAATTGCGTGATGATTCTTCTTTAATATCATCAAATATTTCATTATTTGCTTCATCAAGTCCTATTGCACGCAGAATTGCCTGACCTGCAAGATTTGCTTCACCGTTTTTATCAAACAAATCTCTGTCAGCGGGTATACCATAGTTATTTTCAATTGTTTCAAGGATATGCTCTTCAACTTCTTTTCTTATAGCTTCTTTTGCTTCTTCTGTTTGCTGATCTTGCGGAAGCGCATTGAAGTCTGCGATTTTTTGGCTTAATTCGTCATTTTCGACTTTTAATTTTTCTTCTTTTGAATCAAAACCAATGCTGGTTTCAATGTTATCGGCTTTAACATCTCCGTCTGTTGCAAGCGTTTTAACTCTTTGAAGATGTAATTTTGTGTTATCATCCAATCTTTCAAGAGAACGTCCCACAAGATCGGGATCCATAAAGTCTACGTCTGTTTTCGAAATTTCATCATATTTTTTATTGGCTTTATCGGCATCAAATGCATCAATTGCATCTGTTAAGGTTTTAAATCCGTCTTTGCCGTTTTCGCCTAATGCTTCAATTATGTTATATAATTCTTCGCCATATTGTGCTTTAAATTTATCGACATCTTTAATATCTGCGCTGCCGCCGTTATATGCGGAATTAAATATTTCATTAAGAGCTTCAAGAGTTGCATCATTTATATTTTCAAAATCAAATCCTTTATCTGTCATATTATAGACAAAATCCGTAAAATATGCTTCTTTTTGAAGCGCAGCATCCAATTCGCTTCTGTT
Organism: Candidatus Gastranaerophilales bacterium; assembly: GCA_947589425.1. Lineage (GTDB taxonomy): Bacteria > Cyanobacteriota > Vampirovibrionia > Gastranaerophilales > Gastranaerophilaceae > RUG14156. Next base: position 12,610 of record CANQAV010000004.1, read on the forward strand.
ATTGTCAAACAGGTTGCGAAGGATTGTTTCTTTTTCGCCGTTGTTTAGGTCCGTTCCGTATTTATTAAGAACTTGTTCCGAATTTGAAGTTTCAAGAGTAGAATCAAGCTCAACGGAATTGTCTTTAGGTGTTAGTTTTCTTTCGCCGTAATCTTTTGATGCAATTACGGTAATAGATGTAGAATTGCCTCTGGAGATGTCGTCATTGCCGTTTTCCATTGTGTCAAGATCGGATTTTGCCTGATCAAGTTCATCTAAAGCCTTTTTATCTTCGTCGGTTAAATCTCCTACTTTTTTTTCTTGAGCATTTTTAACCGTCTTGTCTTTTTCTAAATCCTCAACTTGCTTTTTTTTGTCGTCAATTTGTTTTGGGGTAAAATGACTCCCAAAAAATACTTTACCCAGTTTTTCAAAGAATTCGGACATATCTTGCACCTTCCTTTTTTATTGTTGTTCTACTAATACTAAAGACATAAATCCACAATATGCTTACTTTTAAACATGGTATGATTTCTTATTTTACAAAAGTTAACAATGCGCACAACATCAAATAGTATGATTTTTATTTTTTACATATTATTTATAAAAAATTTTAAGAATAATTTTTGCTAAAAATATTAAATTTCTTTACAAAATTATAACAAATGCCAGAATGTAAATAATTGTAACAAAATTATATAAATGTGATATATTTTTTATTTAATTTGTTTTTATAAATATATAAGACAAAGCTTTATAAAGGATATTTTATGGACAGCAGAACGAGTTCAATTTTGATTAATTTAGACTTAAATTTAAATTCTAAATTTGTTTCAAACAAATACATGGATTTTAAGGCAAATATTCAAGCAACAGAGAAATCAAACGAAAAGAAAATATATAATTCTCTGCGTCAGACCCTAAGAGAGTCTTATCTGACAGGCTCGCTGAGATACGGAAACAACTTTGTGTATTAATACAATGTTGATGAACAATATATGAAAAGACGGTTTATACCGTCTTTTTTGTTGCAAGATTTACGCAATTGAGGATATTTTAATTAAAATTTGGTATAAAATTCAAAAAATGCTTGTGCAAATATAAATTTTTATATAAAATAGTTATTGTAGTTTTTAATGAGAGTGTATTAACATATTGCCTGTTAAAATTTTATTATGTGATGGGTCTAAAATAATAGAAAGATTATCCTAATGTATACTAATAAATGCATTAAATGCGGTAAAGAATTTGAAACTAAAAACCCGAAAAGGGTTATTTGCCCCGATTGTTTATATCCCGAAAGAACAACCGCAGCAGATATGCCGACAGACGAAAACGGCGCTGCGCAAGATTTTTCCCGTGGTTATTCAGCAGGCTCGGGAAATCCCGAAGGATATAGCAGAAGATACGGCAATCGACCCGGAAGTCAAGGCGGATACAATAAAAACAGAAATAATCGTCCGAATAATCAGGGCGGATTTCAAAAAAGAGGTCAACGCCCTCAAAACGGAAAATTCAACAAAAAGAGCCCGAGACCGAATAAATCAAAACCGTTATTAATAAGCAAAGAACAACTGGCTCAAATTGAAGAGATGTATAAAAAAATGCTTCCCCTTCCAAATCCGGATGCACACGAAGTTATCGCTGCGGCAATTGAATTAGAGCCTAAAAAAGTATTTTTCGGAATTAACCTGATAAGACAGAAAATGATGCTTCCGAAAGTTCAATTTCCAAAAAGAAAGCTTGCAATAACCCCTGATCAGATGATGGCAATTAAGAATTTATATGAGCCATTGCTTCCGCTTCCCCCTATAGGATGCCATAAAATTCTTGCAGCACAGCTTAAAATGGACGAATGGCGTGTGCATGTGGGAATTGGGCTTGTAAGAAAACAAATGGGACTTGACAGGTGGAATGAGAACAGGGAAGATATTCCCGACGAATTCAAGAAAAAAGCGTAAGCCGGAGTGAAGCCGTAAAAAAAATGGCAATGCGTTGAGCATTGACATTTTTAGGCGTAACTATCGATAGGCGACGTAGGATGTTGAGCGTTTGAGCATCTGAGGAGTATAGAAGGACATGTTTTATACTGGCAGCAGTAAGACCCTGAAACGAGTTCAGGGTGACAGTATACAAAGATGCCGGTATTCTAACACCCAACTACGCATGTCATGCTGAATTCATTTCAGCATCTGACCAGGCTTCGCAATACACAATAATTTTGCAAACCATGTTTCTTTTATCCTCTACATATAAGACCCTGAAATAAATTCAGGGTGACAGTATACAGGGATGTAAGTATTCTAACACCTAACTACACTGTCATGCTGAACTGACTAGAAAATATCGTGAGCGTTATTTTCTGTCCTCTGTGAGCATTTCAGCATCTGAGGAGTATAGAAACACATGTTTTATACTGGCAGTAGTAAGACCCTGAAACGAGTTCAGGGTGACAGGGCAAGGGGTGATGTGATTAATGCATACTTCGGTCCCACAAGGCTCGTAACTCGCCTGTTTGCTTTGTAAAATTCAGGGTGACAATTATAGTGTATTGCACTCAAAATATCTTATTTAAGCGCTCCTGCTCCTGATATAACCTCAGTAATTTCCTGAGTAATTTTTGCCTGTCGCTCTTTATTATATTCAATCGTTAAATTAGCTATCATCTCTCCGGCATTATTTGTAGCAGCACTCATTGCAGTCATTCTTGAAGCCAATTCGCTTGCCGTTGCTTCTAAAAGAGCCTGATAAATAATATTTGTTATATACATCGGAACGATTTTTTTTAATACCGTTTTTAAATCAGGAATAAATTCACTTAACGGCTGGATTGTTTTTCCTTTAATGTTAATTTTAAGTTCTTCATCAAGTTCTTTGTTTCTGAAATCTTTTATTGTTTCTTTGTCTGTAACGGCGGGAAGAAGCTGCCAATTTTCAACGGTATATGTCATCATATTTTTATATCTTGTTGTTATGAGCTGGATTTCATCAATATTATCCGCAATATAATCTTCTGCAAGATTTGATGCGATTATAAAAGCAGAGCTTGAATTAATTCCGTCAAGTACATTTATATATGTTTTTTTGATTTCAAAATTATACTGTTTTTGTGCGGTTTTTATTGCAGGTATTGCTTTTTGCCCGACAAGATAAACAATTACTTTTTTGCCTTCACGGGTATAATTTTTTATCATATTAATACTGTACCTTACAATATTTGCACTATATGCACCGGCAAGCCCCTTGTTGGATGAAATTATGACTATTCCTACGGTATCTATTTCCCTTTTTAATAAAAGGGCTTTATAATTTTCAATGGATTGATTTTTGCTAACGGATGTGCTAAGCCCGTCTTTCTGCGCTTCTTTATACGCAAAACTGAACATTTTATGCAATGCATTTGTAAAGGGACGTGATGCCCTAACATTGTTTTCCGCTTTTTTTACTTTTGCCGCCGCAACCATTTTCATGGCACGGGTAATTTTTTGAGTATTTTTAATACTGTTTATTCTGTCTTTTACATTTCGAAGATTTGACATTTTTCTCCTTTTTATTGTTCCGGGTCAAATGTGTTGTTTGCATATTGCGCCGTCAAGTCATAAAGTGAATAAAAAAGCATAGGCATTGTTATCAGCGCACCAATTCCCAAGGTTACACCCGTTAACATAGATAATACTATTACAATAACTCCCATTAATAATACATATTTAATAAAATCAATTCCGTTGTTCTGACTTACGATAGTGTTAATTTGCGATAAATTGAAAAATGCTGAAAATTTTAAATCTTTTATATAAGATATCTGTGCAGCTGCGTTGTAATAAAGAATAATTAATATAGCAACCATACAAATACCTGTAGTAAGTATAGAGCCGTTCGGGTCGGTAAAGGAAGCTAAACCTGCAAACATTGCCGGAATACATAGTAATTGTATAAGTATATAGAAAAGGAAGGCGTATAAACCGGCGCCAAGAATATTTTTTGTATTATTCCAGCCGTATAGCCCGGCATTTGGGTTTTTAGCTTTTTCATGTGCATTACATATAAAATATCCGATTAGATATATCCCCACAAAAGGAATAACCATACTCAAAACAAATATTACGTGAAATAAAACAAATTTTTTAAACCATGTTTTGTCCTGAAATGGGGATTTTAGTGCTTGACCTATGTCTAATCTCATCTTTTTCTTCTCCTATTTTTAAGTATATTTTTAGTTTTTGTTTGTTGCTGCTATTCTTTTTTTAAATTTTTACAATATTTACCTTTATTTATATCCGTATTCGTGATAATTTTTCTCATAAATTGAGCGCTCATATCCGTTAGTATATAAAAAAGATAAGGTAATATAATGCAATAAGCAAATATAACGCTAACAAAGATGTATACCTCGCCTGAGCCCCCTTCGCTGCTTAATAAATTAAATGAAGATGCAATAAGAATTGCTATAACTATAACCGGCAGGGTAATTATAAGCGAATAAAAACTTATTGAAATAAGAATATAGTTAATAAAAATGTAAGCTGCACAGTCTTTTAGGTTTTCAACTTTTTTAAGAGCGTTTATCATTGTTAAAAAATTAAAAAATGAACTTAATTTTAAATCAATACTAAAAAATGAAAGACTGAGCATTAAAACGGTAATTAAAATCGGAAAAAGAATCCATATAACGGATTCTGCAAATGAATCGTTTGTTCCCGTTATAAAATTTATTATACGGGGAGCGCTAAAGATTAAGTACCATATTAGTGTGCCTATTGAAGCAGCCAAGCCTGTTTTTAATATGCGTATAATATTAAACGAATTATGAGCGGGCTCATCAGGCTTTAATATTCGATAGTTTATAAGATTGCAAAAATATCCGAGCAGATATACCCAAGATACAATAAATAAAAATATCCATATAATCTCGTTTAAATCATTATAGGGAGCGTTTTTTGTAATAATTGAAACCGGATTTACGCCTTTGATAAGTGCGGCATAAAATATTAGAGTTGTTGGTATAAGCAGAAAAACGTAGTTTAAAAACCTGTTTTTTTGCTTAAACATATATGTAATAACAGTTTTTATATTGTATCCGAAAATATCCATATTCTGTTTTTGTTTCTTGATTTATACCTTGAAAATATTTTCTTTAAAGTTTTTAATGTGTTCGATAAGCTCTTCCTTATCTTTGTCTTCAAGTTTTTCGCCGTCATTAAGCCTTTTTTCCAAATCAGAGCAGTTAATTGAAAAATATTCAAAGAATTGTTTTTTAAATTCCTGAATATTTTTATTTTCAACATCATCAATATATCCTTCGTTTGCACAGAACAAAATTGCAACCTGATAAGCAACGCTTAAAGGATTGTATTGGGGCTGTATTAATACCTGAGTTAATTTTTCTCCTTTTAAAAGCTGTGCTTTTGTGACGCTGTCCAAATCGGAAGCAAATTGAGCAAATGCCGCAAGTTCTCTATATTGCGCCAAATCAAGTCTTAATTGCCCCGCAACTTGTTTAATGCCTTTTGTTTGAGCGGCACCTCCCACACGGGATACCGATATACCTGCGTTAATTGCCGGTCTTTGACCTGCATTGAATAAATTTGTTTCTAAAAATATCTGCCCGTCAGTAATTGAAATTACATTTGTCGGGATGTAAGCCGAAACATCGCCTGCCTGTGTTTCAATTATGGGGAGTGCGGTAATTGAGCCCGCTCCTCTTTCATCCGATAATTTGCAGGCACGCTCAAGCAGCCTTGAATGAAGATAGAATACATCTCCGGGGTATGCTTCACGTCCCGGAGGTCTTTTTAAAAGGAGGCTCATTGCCCTGTATGCCTGTGCGTGTTTTGTAAGGTCATCATATATAATTAGTACGTGTTTGCCTTCTTCTAAAAATTCTTCAGCCATTGCGCAACCCGAGAATGGCGCAATATATTGAAGAGGTGCGGAATTATCGGCAGTGGACGAAACAATTATTGTATAGTCCATTGCTCCTTTTTCTTCAAGTGTTTTTGCCAAATGTGCTACCGTTGATGTTTTTTGACCTATTGCGACATATATACAGATAACACCTTTTCCTTTTTGATTAATTATTGTATCTATTGCAATTGCGGTTTTACCTGTTTGTCTGTCGCCGATTATAAGTTCCCTTTGTCCTCTGCCGATAGGAGTCAGGGCATCAATTGCGCTCAAACCTGTTTGCAGGGGCTCATGAACTGATTTTCTTTCGATTATACCGGGGGCAACTCTTTCAATCGGTCTTGTTTTTTGGGTTGTTATGTCGCCTTTTCCGTCGACGGGTTTACCTGTCGGGTCTACTATTCTTCCTATTAGCGCTTCTCCTACGGGAACGGATGCAATTCTTCCCGTTGCACGAGCGGAAGTGCCTTCTTTTATTTTTGTGTAATCGCCTAAAATAACCACTCCGACATTATCTTCTTCAAGATTTAACGTTATACCCAAAGTCTTGTTCTCATCGTCAAATTCAACAAGTTCTGATGCCATGACGTTTTTGAGCCCGTATATTCTTGATATACCGTCCGAGATTTCAACAACGCTTCCGGTGTTTGAAACCTCGGTTTTTGCATCATAATTTTTAATCTTTTCTCTTATAATAGAACTAATTTCATCAGGTCTGATTACTGCCATATATTTTTTCCTTTTTTTATTGTTATTTTATTAATTCCTGTTTGAGTTTTTCAATTTTGTGCAAAAATGATGTATCTAAGACTCTGTCTTCCGTTTGATATATCAATCCTGCAATAATTGAAGGATTTAAAATATAGTTTATTTGTATATTTTTATTTAATTTTTCTTTGATTTTATTTTCAATTTCTTGTTTTTTTTCTTCCGTGAGTTCAATTGCGCTTGTAACCGTGACTTTTACAATATTATCAAGTTTATCCGCCATTTCATTAAAAGCATCAACAATAGAATAAATTAAATTAAATCTGTTTTCTTCTACCAGCAATTTTAAAAAGTTTTGTACCGTTTCATTTGTATCACGTTCAAAAACAGAATTAATTATCTCTTTTTTATCTGTAATTGAAACAATGGGGTTTGTTATAACGGAATATAATTCGGGTGATGACTGAAGTATTGTTTTGACATTTTCGACACCTTTTTTAATTTGACCGTTGTCTTGTTTATTGTCAGTCATTATTCCAATTAATGATTTTGCGTATCTTTTTGCTATTGATAAATTGTCTTTGTTGTTCATTATTTTAGTCCGTTAATCTCTTCAATGCTTTTTTGCAGAAATTGTTCGTGATATTCCGGTTTTTCATTTAATAATTTTATTACGTGTTTTTTTGCAAGCTCAATTGAAGCAAGCACTGTTTTTTGAGATAAATTTGATTTTATCTTAAACTCTTTGTTTGCAACTATTTTTTCAGTATTTTCTTTAATTTTTTGTATAATTTTTTGGGATTCCAGTGAAAATTTTTCCTCTATTTGCAAAATGTTTTTTTCTCCCAAATCCTCAATTTCTTTTATTTCATTGGGGATATTTGAAATAATTTTACGGGTGTTTTCAAGTTCTTGAATTGATTTATCTTTTGCATTTGTTGAATTATCAATTTTAGTTTTAACTTCATTTACCGCTTTTTGAAGTTTGTCGCCTAATTTGCAAGATTTGAAGATTAGCCAAATTAAAGCAAGCATTATAATAAAATTGATAACATTTGATTCAAGTATGTTATTTATATTCAAAATATCCATTTTGTTCCTTAGTTTTCCATTATAGCCTTGATTAATTCCTGATTTTCGTCTTTGTTGATTTTTTCATTTGCATCAAGGAATTTATCCGAAATGATTTGTGCAAGATTTGCTATTTCTTCTTCAAGAGCATCTATTGTTTCATCTTTAGCCTTTTCAAGCGAGCAAAAAGAACTTTCTTGTTCTGTTTTTGCCTGTGCTTTTGCTTCTTCGGTAATTTTATTTTGCTTTTCTTGTGCTTCCTTTTTTTTAATTGATGTTTTATCTTTAAGGGACAATCTTGCACTTTTCAGTTTTTCATCTCTTTCATTTAAAAGAGCTTCGGATGTTGTTGCATTTTGTTTTGCTTCGTTATAATTTTCATCAATAAAATCATTGCGTTTTTGAACGATATCACCAATAGGTTTATATAAAATTTTATTCATGATAAGTATAAAAATGACAAAACTTATAAAGGCAACTATAAATGTAGCATTAAATTCCATTTTTAATCCTAACCAATTAATTTAAACGCAATTACCAAAGCATACAATGCGGTAGCTTCGGCAAGACCGGCACCAATAATGAAGAAGCCGAATGCTTTACCTGCTATTTCGGGTTGTCTTGCAACGGCATCCATTAAACCTTTTGTCGCAACACCAAGTCCGAGACCTCCGCCGATTGCGCCAAAACCAATTGCAAGACCTGCTCCTAATTTTGCCAGAGCCGCAATATCAACTACTGTTGTTACTTGTTCTAATGCCATAATTTATCTCCTTTTTTTCGTATCTATTCTTCCTGATTTACGGCAAGCGCTATATAGGTTGATGAAAGTAATGTAAATACCAGCGCTTGCACAACCGCAACAAATATTTCAAATAACATAAAAGGCAGGGGCAGCATAATTGAAAACATACCTACAAAAGTAAATATAAGTATTTCGCCTGCCATAATATTTGCAAAAAGTCGAAGCGCCAAAGAAAAAGGTCTTACGAATATTTCCAATAAATCAACAAGGGCCATAATAATTCCTTCTATTTTGAAATTTTCGATAAAGAATTTAAAACCTTTTTTTCTGACGCCGTAATATATATAATATATTGAAACAACAATTGCCATTGCTGCAGTCATATTAATATCGTTGTTTGGAGATGCAAGCTCTCCTGTCTGCAAATGAATTAATCTCCAGGGCAATTGTCCTATTGAATTTGCCGTTAATATAAATAAAAATAATGTTAAAAGTAACGGTAAATGTTTTTTTGCTTCTTTTTCTCCCATGTTTGAAGATGTGACTTGCGCAAAATAGTTAATTATACTTTCAAAAATAAATTGTAATTTACCCGGAAATATTGAGAGGTTTCTTGTGCATATTAAAGATACTACTATTAACAATGCCATTGTAATCCACATTGTAATTAATGTATCCATATTAAAAGAAAAACCGTTAATATTTGCAATCCAGTGATGCATCTTTAATATACCTAAAACTACTATTTCAGTGTTTATATTACATTAAAATATTCAACTTTTGTTAATCTGTTTGTATGAATTTAGAAAAAAATACCTTAAAGCTTTATGGCGCAGCTTATTAATCTTTAGATTTAGATAATGAGATGCACTTTATTTGTGCGAAATTTAAATCTTGATATTGATGAATAAATCGCCTCAAAGAAGTATATTTTTTATGTAAGTTACGCAAATTGGATTATAAGAAAAGCTAAAAATATACTTTTTGGAGGGGCGATGAGCAGAACGATTGATTTTAAAAGAAAACAAAAAGTCATTGTTGTAGACGATAAATATGAACATGCTTCCGGTGTTCGTGAATTGGTTAATCTTGAAAATGATTATGAAGTAATTGCAAATGCGGGAAATGCAAATGTGGCAATTTCATTAATAAAAAAATATCAGCCGGATATTGTTTTAATGGATGCCAATATGCCTGAAATGGATGGTATTACCGCTATTGAAGAAATTCAAAAATTAAACGTTAAAACAAAAATTATTGTTTTAACGGCTTATGATGATGCTGATTTAATTTATCGTGCAATGAAAGTCGGCGCTTGCGGATATGTTTTAAAAACAATGGTTTCGGCACAATTAATTAAAGCGCTTGATGAAGTTTCAATGGGAAGGATTTATCTGCCCGGCGTGCTTTGTTCAAAATTCTTTGAATATTTCCAAGGTTTTGAAAAGAATGGGGCAAACGGTCAAAATGATGACAGCGAAGAAAATCTTCTCCACTATTTAACTAACAGAGAAGAAGAAGTGCTTTCTCTGCTTCTTGAAGGATACACTTATAAAGATGTTGCAAGTGAATTATTTATTTCCGAAACCACCGTTAAAACACACGTAAATAATATTTTCCAAAAATTACAAGTCAAAGAAAAGACTCAAGCCGTGCTTTATGCAATAAATAAGGGCTTTAAACCGAGAGCGAGAAAAATTGCGGTATAATTTTCAATTTAATTGACTTATGACCTAAAAATGAACAACAAAACAGGGAAAAACTTTAACTTTTACTTCGAGAACAAAGACTTGGCACAATATGAATATTATTCATTTTCTATAGTCAAGTCTTTGATAAGAAGTATTTTAGAGCCCATGGCAGCTTCAAATCAAAAGGGCTTTATTATAACCCATATCAAGGATATCCCCGAAACAAAGAGCCTTATGAAAAGGTTGGAATATTCAAATGATGTGCATGTTGCAGAATTCAGCGATTTTGAATTTTCAAAGTTTGATATAGAAAAGTTTGGTTTCATAATTCTTACTTCTCAAAGATATAATGCCGTTTTGCTTTTTAGGAAAAAAACGGAAGATAAATATGAAATTTATGTTAAATTCAATTCAAAATGCGTAAATGAAGTATATGAAACTCTTAAATCGGTATTTTCAGTTGATTATGACAAAGAATTTTATGAGTTTAAACCCGAACGCCGAGAAAATGAACTGTTGAACAGGGCATTTGAAAACATATTAAAACAGTATGAAGAAACAATTCAAGAAGGCATATATAATGTAAAAATTCAGGAAAACTATAAGTCTGTCAATGCGAAAAATACAACCTTGAGAAATGAAATGTATCAAAATGTCCGTCAAATTGCCCACGAAATAAAAAATCAACTTAGCATTCTTGATATATATACAAGAATATTTGAAAAGAAAACAGGTGATACTTCGACAATCGAGCCTATAAGAAAGTCGGTAAATCTTATAAAATCTCAAATCGAACAGTTCAAAAATTTTGATGTGGTTAATCTTCAGGAGAAGGATGTTAAAACAATCATCCAAGATGCTATAAAACTTTATACAAACATACTCAAAGAAAAAAATAATAAATTAATTTTGATTGATGAAATGGCGGGAGTTGAAGCAAGTGCTTTTTTAGATGAGGAAAAACTTCTGATTGTTGCGGGAAATATTATTAAAAACGCAAATGATTCAACGCATGATGATGAAATTATCGTTAAAATTTCAAGGGTAAAAGAAAAAATCAAAATTTCATTTATAAATCACGGAGATGCAATAGAAAACAGCGAAAAAGATAAAATATTTGATTCCGGTTATACAACAAAAAAAGACGGCTGGGGTGTGGGGCTTGCGGTTTGCAAAAAATATATAGGCTCTCAATTTGGAACTTTTGAACTTGAAAAAAGTGATAATAACGAAACAATATTTTCAATTTTGCTTCCTCTTGTGCATACAAAATAAAGGTTAAATTTATAATTTTTTAACAAAACTATGTTATTTTTAATTGTCATTGTATAATTTTGTATGTGTTAAACTAATATTATTGTTTATATGGAGAAAGCAAATTGTTTGATTTTAATTGCGATATGGCTCAAGGCTGGGGTATATATGAGAATGATAAAGAGTTTGAAATTGCAAAATATGCAAGCTCGGTAAATATTTCTGCGGGTTTTCATGCGGGTGATCCCCGTGCCATAAGAAAAGCTTTTTTGTTTGTAAAAGAACGCAATATCGCTCCTGGTGTTCATATCGGATTTCCTGATATTCAGGGTTTCGGCAAAAGAAAAATGGATATGGATAAAGATGAGCTTGATGCAATTGTTACATATCAAGCCGGGGCTGTTTCGGCTTATGCAAAAACTTTTGATTTGGAACTTGAACATATAAGATTGCATGGTGCCTTGAAGGACATGGTTAATGAGTCGGAACAAACGGCTTTGATTGTTGCTCAAGCAATTAAAAAGATTAATCCGTGGCTTAATTTGATTGTTCAAAACCCCGAAACAAAAGAACTTATTGAAAAAACGGGGCTTAAATCGGCTTATGAAGTTGATTTTAATCAAAACAGCTCAATAAGAGAAATAAGAGAACTGTCAACAAAGCCTGATACAATTCATTTTCGCACGATTGAAGACATAAAAAGAGCGTATGATATTATAAAACCAACCCCGATTAATTATAACAGAGTCCAAGGACAGATATAATAGGACAAACGAGATGAAGATTTTTGAAAAGAGAGTTAGATTACCTAAGGATGCTATATTGCTTATACCGGGCTTAAGAGTTAAAAGATGGTTTGCTCTTAGCGTTTTGGGCTCTACCGTTGCGGCAATAGGCGTAACATTTTTATTTAAGCTTGAGCCTTTATATTATATTGTTAAACTGGCAAAAGAAATATTTCATATTATTCCGCCCGAGCCCATAGGTATTTTGTTTATTTTAATGGGCGCCGTGTTTTTTATTCTGGCATGGAAAAAAACAAATTATTCCATGATGAAAGAAGTTGATAATGATGCAATAAGAAAACAGAAATCTCTGGGAGAAGTATTGTACCGAAGAATGAAGCTTGACCATGGACCGAAAATTGTTGCAATCGGCGGGGGTACGGGTTTATCCATGCTCTTAAGAGGCATCAAAAAGATGACAAACAATATAACGGCGGTTGTAACCGTTGGTGATGACGGAGGCTCATCCGGAAGATTAAGAGAACAAATGGGGGTCTTGCCTCCGGGGGATATAAGAAACTGTATCGCAGCACTTGCGGATGATGATGATATTGTGACAAAGCTTTTTCAATATCGTTTCAAAACAGGCGAAGGACTTGAAGGACACAGCTTTGGAAACTTGTTTATTACGGCAATGACAGCCATTTGCGGAGATATGGTGACTGCAATTAAAGAATCATCAAAAGTTCTTTTAATCAGAGGAAGAGTTTTGCCTGCAACGTGTGATGATATGAAGCTTTATGCAAAAATGGAAGATAATTCAATTGTCAGAGGGGAAAGCAATATCCCCGAAGCCCATAAAAAGATTATGCAGCTGTGCTGTGAGCCTTCTAATTGCAAACCGACTCCCGAGGTTGTAGAAGCAATTCTTAATGCGGATTTAATTGTTATGGGACCCGGAAGTCTTTACACTTCAATTATTTCCAATCTTTTGGTAAAAGATATTACAAGAGCGGTATGGCAGTCAAAAGCAAAAAAAATATATGTATGCAATGCCATGACTCAAGTCGGAGAAACCGATAACTATACTGTTTCAGACCATATTAAAACAATTTTTGAACATGCAAAAATAGACGGCATTGATACAAAAGGCAAAAAGTTTTTTGAAACAGTTCTTGTTAATAATTCTTTCCCTAAAAATCTTGCAAAAAAATATGAAGAAGCGGGCTCGCTGCCTGTTGAAATTGATATGACCGAGCTCAGAAAAATGGGCATGGAAGTTGTTGAAAGACAGCTTTTAGAGGATACCAAAGAAGGATATGTTCGCCACAATTGCTCAAAAGTGGGTAAGGCGATTTATTTTTGGTACAAAAGAAAAATAAAAAACATAGTATAAAATTCGGTAAAAAGGTTAGATGAGAAATAATATACAAAAAATACAAAAATATAAAGAGGAAGGCAAAAAAATTACCGTTCTTACCGCTTATGATTATTCGACAGCTAAATGCATAGATAAAGCAGGGGTTGATATGATACTTGTGGGCGATTCTTTAGCTCAGGTAGCTCTCGGGTATCAAAATACCACTGATATTTCAATGGATGAAATGTTGATATTTACTTCGGCGGTTTCCCGCGGGGTTGAAAACGCACTTTTGATTGCAGATATGCCTTTTATGAGTTTTCAAATTAACAAAAATGAAACCGTAAAAAATGCCTGTGAGCTTATTAAAGCAGGGGCAAATGCGATTAAGCTTGAAGGAAGCTCGGATTTGATTATAGAAACGGTTAAACATTTAACACAAAACGGAATTCCCGTTGTAGGGCACCTTGGTTTTACTCCGATGAGTATTAATGCTCTGGGCGGACATAAAATTCAAGGCAAGGATGCAAAACGTATAACGGAAATTACGGAAGATGCTTTAAAATTACAAAATGCCGGCTGTTTTGCCGTTGTGCTTGAAATGGTCCCTGCGCAAGGGGCAAAATATATAACTCAAAAATTATCAATTCCTACAATCGGTATCGGAGCAGGAAGATTTTGCGACGGTCAGGTACTTGTATCGGATGATATATTGGGTAAATATGACAGATTTAAACCTAAATTTGCCCGTCAATATTCAAGTCTTAAAGATATTATTTACAGTGTTGCAAAGGCATATTGTTCGGATGTTGAAAGCGAAGTTTTTCCGTCCGAAGAGGAATCTTTTGCACTTAACGAAGCGGAGAAAGAAAAACTTGAAAATTTTAGATAATATAGCGGATTTAAAAAAAGAAATAAGTTCCCTTAAAGGCTCAATCGGACTTGTTCCGACTATGGGAGCACTGCATAAAGGGCATCAATCTTTAATAGAAAAAGCCGTGAATGAAAACGATAACGCAATAGTGTCAATCTTTGTTAACCCTATCCAATTCGGGATAAACGAGGATTTGGATAAATACCCCCGCTGTCTTGCTTCGGATTCAAAACTTTGTGAAGAAGCAGGGGTTAAGATTGTTTTTGCGCCCAAAATAAGCCAGATGTATGCTGAAGGCAAAGAAAATCTGACTCTTATATGTCCGCCTTACAGCGCTGTTGATAAATTGTGCGGAAAAAGCAGAATAGGTCATTTTGACGGAGTTGCAAGCGTTGTAGCAAAATTATTTAATTTAACAAAAGCAAACAGGGCATATTTTGGACAAAAAGATGCACAGCAGCTTTTTATCATACAAAAAATGGTGCGTGATTTAAATTTTGATATCGAAATCATACCCTGTCCGATTGTAAGAGAAGAAGACAATCTTGCTTTATCAAGCAGAAACCAATACTTAACCAAAAGCGAAAGAGCGCTTGCTCTTAATATTTCAAAAGCGCTTTTTGAAGCAAAAAAACTTGCAAAAACAAATACAATTACAAAAAGAGCCGTAATTGACAATTCTCTTAAAATCATGGAAGGGCTTGAAGTTGAATATATTGAATTTGTTGATATAAATACATTTGAAATTCAAGACGAAATAAACAAAAATACTCTTATGCTTATAGCGTCAAGAACTCCCGAAACCAAAACAAGACTTATAGATAATATGAAATTATTTGATTAAGCTAAAGTTTTTTAAATTCTTCAATTGCGTATGAGAAAGCTTCTGTAAGTTCGGGAGAATATTTTTTGTTTGCATTAAGCTTAATTTCTTTAATTGCATCTTCATCGCTGTATGCTTTTCTGTATGGGCGATATGAGGTCATTGCAAAGTAGCTGTCCACAATTAAAATTATCTGCGAAGTAATTGGAATTTCGTTTCCTTTTTTATTGTTGGGGTACCCGCTTCCGTCCCAGTTTTCGTGGTGCTGTTCAATTATTGGAATAATGTTTGAAACCGAGCCTATGGGTTTTAATATTTCTTGGGCTCCCAAAATGGGGTGTTTTTGAATTTGTGTTTTTTCGTGTTTGCTTAAAGGTGCCGGTTTTTTCAATAAGTCTTTAGGCATCATTGTGTTGCCGATATCATATAAAAGCATTGCAATTTTCAATTTATCAACTTCCGACTTGGGTAAATTCATTCTCTTTGCAATTAAAACGGCAAGCGCAACCTTGTTTTTTGTGCTTCCTTCCTGATAGAGAGGGAAATACGATTTTGAAATTGCATCTACTATTCCAAAAAGTATTTCCTGAGTGGATGAACCCGTTGAATCCTGCTGTTTGAGGTGCAGTTTTTCAATTAATTCGGCAGCAAGGTTTTTATTAAAGGGAATTCTATGCTGAGTTAAAATATCCACAAACGCATCTATTGCAATATCCTGCCATGAGGTCATGTTGTCTGTGTCTGCAAGAGTTACCTGATTTCTTCCTTTTTGTTTTGAAGAATACATTGCTTTATCGCACATTTCAAACAATTCATCAATATTTGTTGTTTGCTCAATAAAGCTTGATACTCCTAAAGATGCGGTAATACCTTCATTTAAACCTTCAACATGGGTTTTTTCGATTGTCGTTCTAAGCCTTTCGGCTGCAATTACACCGCCTTTGGCATCAATCCCGGGCAATATAATGAAAAATTCTTCTCCGCCGTAGCGAGAGGGTATATCAACGCTTCGTGACGAACTTGTGATTACGTTTGCAATTGCCGCTATTGCCTTATCACCCATTGAATGCCCATAGGTATCATTTATTCTTTTTAAGTGGTCTAAATCAAGACCTATAAGGCAGAAAGGCTGTTTTGTACGAAGCGAACGTGTTGCTTCACGATGAAGGGCATCTTCAAAAAATCTTCGATTGAATAAATTTGTTAAATGGTCTGTTACCGCCTGTTTTTTAACTGTTTCAAAAAGATTTGCGATTGTAATTGCAAGCTCAATCTGTCTTGCAAAAAGATTTAAAAAGCTCAATTCGTCATCTTTAAGTTCTTTTCTCGGAGAGAATACGGCTAAAAATCCGCTGAACTGGTCTTGTACGGTAATCGGGAATATAATGATTGTTTTAACATTATGATTTTCAATAAATTCTTTGACATGTTCGGGATCGGCATCCGGAATGTTATCTTCAATAAAATCTTTAAGACTTATATAGTAGCTGATTTCCTTTCGGGCAATCGCATTTTCAATTATACCTTGTGTTTTGGGGTGAAATTTAAAATTATATATATTATTTTGAGTTAATTTGATTAAATCTGTTGAAAAATCGTTTTCAAGATATGTTTTCAGGGCAAAACAATTTTTCCCTTCATCATATTCTTTTTGGGCGATAAAACTGTATAAATAGCCAAATTCTCCGTATAGACTGGATGCAATTGTTTCCAAAACACTGGAGAGAGGGCGGGAAGAATTCATCATGTCCCAGACCTGCTCCAGTGTAAGCAATGTTTGGTTTGCAAGGCGCAGCTCTTCGGTACGCTGGGCGATTTCACGCTCTAAAACGACGTTTCTTTGATAAACTTCATAAACGTCTTTTGTTTCTTCGCCGATTTTTGTTTCAATATCTTTGAGCTTTTTAGCTGATTGTGTTATCCAATCGAAAATTCCCATATTGTATATTATACCCTAATTTTTAAGTTATATACAAGCAAAATTATATATATTTTAGTTAAAATAGTTTAAATTGTTGATTATTATTAAAATATGTTGTTATATATTATTATGTAAGAAAATTTATGGAGTTTTTATGATTATAGAAGAAGTATTGGAATTAGCCGTTTCGAAAAAAGCGAGTGATATTCACATCTCGGCAAATCTTCCTCCGGTATTGAGGATAGACGGCAGACTTTTAAGAACAAATCTTCCCACCCTGTCGCCGGATGACGTTGAAACGCTTTTATTCCCTATTTTATCAAATGACCAGCGACGTGAGCTTGAACAAAATTGGGAGCTTGACTTTGGTTACGGACTTGTTGGCGTGGGCAGATTCCGTGTTAACATATATCGTGATAAAGGCTCTTATGCTGCGGCATTCAGAACAATTAATTCTTCACCGCCTAAGTTTGAAGAATTGGGCTTGCCTGAAGTTGTAAAAACAGTATCAGACAGACCCAGGGGACTTATTCTTGTAACGGGGCCTACAGGTTCAGGTAAATCAACAACACTTGCAGCTATGATTGACTATATTAATGCGACAAGGGTTGAACATATTTTAACAATTGAGGACCCGATAGAATTTATTCACCAGAGTAAAAAATCAGTAGTTCACCAAAGGGAATTGGGTCAGGATACAAAATCAGTTGCAAATGCTTTAAGAAGCGCACTTCGTGAAGACCCTGACGTTATACTGGTCGGCGAAATGAGAGACCTTGAAACTACAAGACTGGCGCTCACAGCTGCTGAAACAGGGCACCTTGTTATGGGAACACTCCACACCTCATCAGCTTCTCAAACAATAGACAGAATTGTGGACATCTTCCCCGAAGTTCAACAACAACAAGTAAGATTACAGCTTTCAATAAGCCTTGTTGCCGTATTCTCTCAATGCTTGCTTCCGAGGCTTCAGCCGGACGGCACAAAGCGAGGTCGTATTATGGCGCAGGAAATAATGCTTGTAAATTCAGCAATTTCAAACTTAATTCGTGAACAAAAAACGGCTCAAATATATTCCGCTATTCAAACAGGTACGGGAATGGGCATGCAGACTTTGGACTCATGTTTAAAAAATCTTGTTGATAAGAAACTTGTTGATGTTGATGATGCAATAACAAAATCACAACGTCCCGACGAATTCAGGCGTTCTTTAGGTTTAGCCGTTTCTTCACGCATGTTTGAAGATTAATTAATATTTAACCAGAGATAAAATTTTAAGGTTGGAAGGCAGTTTTTTTCTGCCTTCCAATTCTTTTAATTCAATTACAAAAGCAATTCCCACAGGCTCTGCTATTTTTGAAATTAATTGAACGGCAGCAGCTGCTGTTCCCCCCGTTGCAAGAAGGTCATCCACAATTAAAACCCTGTCCCCTTTTTTAAGTGCATCTTTGTGGACTTCAATCGTGTCTTTTCCGTATTCAAGCTCATATTCCTGACTTATAACTTCGGCGGGAAGCTTGTGGGGTTTTCTTATGGGTATAAAACCGCAGTTTAATTTATATGCCAAGGGCATGCCGTATATAAAACCTCTGGATTCAATCCCTGCAATGTAGTCGATTTTGTCCTCTTTAAATGCTTCATACATTTCATCAACGGTTAATTTAAGAGTCTGTTTATCTTTGAGAGCTGTTGTAATATCACGGAACAAAATCCCTTTTTTCGGGAAATCGGGAATATCTCTTATTGCGTTTTTAATTTTTTGAATATTTTCTTCCATATTGCTCTCCTTAAAACAGACACTTATATATTTTATCAAAAAAGAAAATTTTTTATAGTAAAATTAATTTATGGCAGATAAAATTATACAAGATGAAATAAAAGATAAATTAAACACTCTTTTAAAAAGATATGCTTCAATCGGGAGGTGTCTTTGACGGTGATGAAATTGAAAACAAATTAAGAGAAATTGATGAAAGTCTTAAAAAAGAAGATATCTGGTCTAATCAGGAATTGTCATCAAAATTATTAAGAGAACAAAAAGAATTATCTCAAAAACTTGAAAAATTGAAAAAATGGTCTTTAATTTTAGAAGATACCAAAACCGCAATTGAACTGAATGATGATGCTTTAATTTTGGAAAGCAAAGAAAATTTGGACAAGCTTGAAAAAGATTTTGACGAGTTTGACCTTGAAAACATGTTAAACGGCGAATATGATAAAAATGATGCTATTTTAACAGTTAATTCCGGTGCCGGCGGTACGGATGCACAGGATTGGGCGCAGATGCTTCTTAGAATGTATATCAGGTGGGCGCAGTTAAAAGGCTACAAATATGAGCTGTTGGATGAGTCATTGGGAGATGAAGCGGGGATTAAATCCGCAACGATTAAAGTTTCGGGACTTTATGCCTACGGCTATTCAAAGGCTGAAAAAGGTGTGCACAGACTGGTTAGAATTTCGCCTTTTAACGCAAACGGCAAAAGACAGACAAGTTTTGCATCTTTGGAAGTATCGCCCGTAATTGAAAATTTTGCGGATAAAATTGAGATAAATCCTTCCGATATTGAAGTTGATACAATGCGCTCGGGCGGAGCGGGCGGACAAAACGTAAACAAGGTTGAAACCGCAGTTCGAATAAAACATATTCCAACGGGAATAGTGGTAAAATGCCAGCAGGAGCGCTCGCAATTGCAAAATAAAGAAACGGCAATGCAGATGCTTGCTTCAAAATTAATTGCTCTAAAACAATCCGAACACGAGAAAAAAATGGGTCAGATTAAAGGCGAAGCCATGGATATTAATTTCGGCTCTCAAATAAGAAGTTATGTATTTCACCCGTATAAAATGGTAAAAGACCACAGAACAAATTTTGAAACGGCAAACGTAGATAACGTTATGAACGGTGAAATAGAGGGATTTATTGAAAGTTATCTGAGAAAAAGTTAACAGCTTTTTTTGTTTATTGTAAAATTAAAACAACGAACAGTTAAGGAGATTCAGCTGATGCCCCTTGTGAGTGTGGTTATTCCCGTTTATAACGTTGAAGAATATATCGCTCAATGTGTTCAAAGCGTTATGAAACAAACTTTGAAAGATATTGAAATAATCTGTATTGATGATTGCGGAAGCGATAATTCTTTTAAAATTGTCGAAAATTTCGCAAAATCCGATACCAGAATAAAAATTTTTCGCAACGCTGCGAACTATGGACAGTCCATAGTTCGCAGCGTTGGAATTAATAATGCTAAAGGAAAATATATATTCTTTTTAGATTCCGACGACTACTTGCTTGAAAACGCACTTGAAGATATGTATAAAAAGGCGCAAGAATTTGATAACGACGTTGTGTTATCCAAAACCGAAATTTTATTGGACGGTATTTCCAATCCCATTATTGAAAAAAGAATTAAATTTGCACAAAAAAGGCTTGCGCTTGAGCCTTTTGACAATATTCAGGTAACTAAAGAAAATTTTGACTGCATGGTGCAAAATATTCCCGTTGTTGTTTGGAACAGGTTGTTTAAACTCCAATTCCTGAAAGACAATAAAATTGATTTTATACACGAAAATGTTACATACGAGGATATTGGATTTTTTATTAAATATTTAGCGTGCTTTCCTTCAATGAGCGCAGTTGACAGTTACGGACTTGTGTATAGAATAAGACCTAATTCAACAACCACTTCAAGAAGGGGCATTGTAAAAAAAGATTTAAAAAAATATATAAAAGATATTACCCTGTTTTTAAATAACCGCTTCCGTAAAGAAGAAGCAAAAGAAATGTTGAAACTTGTTGCATCAACTCCCGTACAGGCTAATCACTTTGAAAAAAATTTCTTAAATCTTTTAAGAATAACCTGGACAAAATATCAAAAAAGAGTGATATTTTTGGGCATACCTTTGTTCGGACAGAAAACAGATAAGGAAGATGTTATCTATAAAATTTTAGGATTTATCAAAATTAAGAAAAAATATCAAGGACAGACGCTTGAAGAAAAATTTAATGAAATCTGCTATAAAGGAAAACTATGATAAAAGCTCAAAGAGGAACAAAAGACATACTCGCCGATGAAATATATTCATGGCAATTTATTTTGGAAAATGCAAAAAAAGTATTCCAAAATGCTAACTATAAGGAAATTAAAACTCCGATTTTCGAAGCAACCGAACTTTTTGCAAGAGGGGTCGGAGATTCTACCGACATTGTAAATAAAGAAATGTATACTTTTTCAATTGGCGGTGTTGATAAAAACGAAACTTCAATTACTCTTCGCCCCGAAAATACGGCAGGTGTCGTAAGGGCATATATAGAACACAATATGAACAGACTAAGCCCGCCTTCCAAGTTTTGGTATTTTGGACCCATGTTTCGCTATGAAAGACCCCAAGCAGGCAGACAAAGGCAATTTCACCAGATAGGAACAGAAGTTTTCGGCGTAAAAGATGCTTCGTGTGATGCCGAAGTTATTTTAACGGCCGTTGAATTTTTAAAAAGTATCGGGCTTGATGAGCTTGAAGTTGAATTAAATACTCTGGGCTGTCCTAAATGCAAAAATGAATACAGGGCTCAAATTAAAGAGGTTTTAAAGCCCTATCTTGATAAGCTTTGTGATGATTGCAAAATGAGATATGAAAAAAATCCCTTAAGAATACTTGATTGCAAAAACGAGGATTGCCAAAAAATATTTGAAATAAAAGAAGTAAGCGAGGTTATTTTAAAAGATTATATCTGTGATGAGTGTAAAAATCATTTTGATGAACTTATAAAATATCTTGATGAATTGAATATTAAATACAAAAGAAATAAGCTTCTTGTAAGAGGTTTGGATTATTATAACAGAACTGTTTTTGAAATAAAAAGCGAAGCTTTAGGTTCTCAAAGCGCAGTATGCGGGGGCGGAAGATATGACGGGCTTGTTGAAATGCTGGGCGGTACCCCAACACCCGCAATTGGTTTTGCAATGGGAGTTGAAAGGTTATATGCATTAATTAACAAAATAAATCCCGAAAAAATCAACTATTTTATTGTTTCAAACGACACAATTTCCGCTTTGAAGCTTGCTCAAAAATTAAGACGGAATAATAAAAGTGCTGATTTTGACCTTCAAAACAGAAAATTTGCGAAACAATTGGAAAAAGCTTCAAAAGTCGCCAATTTTGCGATTATTTTAGGGGAAGATGAAATAAAAGGAAATTATTACAGTTTAAAAAACCTTGCAAACGGCGAGCAGATAAAAATTTATGATTTTTCTAAACTTTTATAGCTGAAAAACTCCCAAAAATTTGGGAGTTTTTTTGGTTTTGGCATAAAATTATGCCAAATAGTTCAATCTTGAACTGTTTAGTGAGTCAAGTTCAGTGTTAATTGCCATAAGTTGTGCTGACGCTGAAACATTTTCCATTGTCATTGCAGTTTCAATGTTGTTAACTTCTTGCAAATTGCCGCTAAAATAAGGATTTGACATCAAAGACTGGCGGTATGGGGAATTTTGCAGTATTTGATATTGCAAATTGTTCTTCTGTGCTATTAAGCTTTGTCTGTAAAGTGAAGTTAATATTGACATTTGCTATCCTTTCAGAGGTATGTATTATATCACTAACAATTATTTTTTTCAAGTGTGTAATCATATAATGTTTCAAATTGTGTACTTTTTTCTATATTCTTTTATCCGATTAATTAATCAATATTTTTTCCTATCTTTTTAATGTATAGCAAAAAGTAAGGAAAAACCCATGAAAAAAGCTTTAACTTTATTATTTTTATTATTCTTTTTGGGCGAAATCGCACTCGCATATAAAACAACATATTTAAGACCCAACAGGAGTTTATATGGAAGAAATACGCTTTATGGCTCAAATTATGCGCCCTTGCGTTCATATTATAATCCCTACAGGTCAAATTATATCCCCCGCAGCTCATATTACAACCCTTATAGCACATATTACAGCCCCTATAATTACGGCGGTTGGGGTGTTTGGAATAATTCTCAAGCGTTAAGGCGTTTCCAAGGGTTTAGATTATTAAACAGATTTTTCAACGGCTGGACAATGAATAATAATTTGATTGCTCTGAAAAAAGATGATAAAGGGACTTTAACGGGCTATTCCGTTCCTGTTGATGAAGATATTTATAATCAAAACGGGGCTAGTCCATATAATTCAAAACCGGGGACAAGACAAATGAAACATCCTTCAAATTGCAATACGGATTTATTTTCCGCTCCCTTGAGGGATGAAATGTACTATAATAACGGTGAATACTATAGGAGTATAGGCGGTGCATCAGGTAAAACAGGCGTTACAATAATATATGATTAGTTTTTCTTTACTTAAAAAAAGAATAAAACTATAATTATATTTATGAAAAAAATAAATACCATTGCTCTTGTTGCGCCAAGCGGAAATATCAGAGATTTTGAAAAGTTAAACAAACAAATACAAACGCTTGAAAAATATTTCAAAGTTAAAAAATATTTTGATGAAGATAAAAATTTTTATTATCTTTCGGATACCGATGAAAACAGGGCAAAATATTTTACCGATGCTTTTTCGGATGATGAAGTTGATTTTGTGATATCGCTTAGAGGCGGTTATGGCGCAATCAGAACGCTTGATAAAATAGATTTTGAGAGCATTAAAAATTCGGATAAATATTATCTTTCGAGCTCGGACGGCTCAATTTTGCTTTCGGCATTGTCTAAAAAAACAAATATTAAATGTTTTCACGGACTTATGATTTCAAACGGATTTTGTGAAAATTTATCTCAAAATATTAAAATTATTGAAAATGATATTTTTGATATTAATTTAAATAAAATATATTCTTCAAAAAAAAGCTCAAAAGGGGCTCTCTGGGGCGGAAATTTATCAAGCATTGTCTGCTTGTTGGGAGATGAAAAATATTTACCCGACAGAGATATTATTCTTTTTGTTGAAGATTTAAACGAAGCTCCTTACAGGGTTGATAAAATGCTTTATCAAATTTATTCAAAGGATTTTTTGAGGGATAAAATTAAAGGAATTATTTTTGGAGATTTTTATCTTTCGGAAGCACAAATAGGGCATATTTTAGAAGATTTTTCAAAACTATTTGATGTCAATTGCTATACAACATTTGATATTACTCATAAAATTAACAATATAACTATTCCATATATGAAAGAAATTTCTTTAAGCTGATATAAAAAACTGCCCCTTAAAGAGGCAGAAAGTCGGTTATAAGCCGGGTTCTGTATTAGATAGTTATCTGTCTGAGCGCTTTGTTTTTGTAATTTTTCATAAAGAAAACGGAAATAGCACCTTCTTACAAATTTAAGCTTGCAGTCAATCGGGGTTTACCTTGCCTGATACCTCACGGTATTCAGCGGTGGGCTCTTACTCCGCCGTTGCACAATTGCTGTTTTTAAACAGCGTTCTTCTTTTCTGTGGCACTGTCCTCACCCTCACGGGCACTCGGGTTTCCCGAGCAAATTTGCTATTTGGACTGCCCGGACTTTCCTCATACCTGACCTTTACAAGTCCGCCCTGCGGGCTAAGGCTCGTTTGGCTCGGGTATGCAACTATCAGCCGACTTTTTTAACATTTTACCATAAAATCAAAATGCAACTACATCATCAAGCATAAAACGATACATCTGGACTTCTTCATAATCTTGAACGGGTTTGCTTTTTTCTTTTTCAAGCTTAACTTGTTCTTCTTTAATTTCTGATTTTAACTGAACTAAAGGCTGTCCTTTTTCCCGATTAAAGAAATTCCATTTAAAGCCGTCTATTAATCCGTAGTCGGTTTCGGTTTTATATGTTCCGAAGTTAACTGCAAATGACGGTGATGAAATTAAAATTATTGCCGTTATGATAAAAAATTTTTTCATACTTATATAATAGCACAATTTAAGGTATTATAAAAATATGTTTGAATATGATTACGAAAATGAAGACAAAGAACTTAAGCTCGTCGGACTCGAGCTGATGTTTTTGACACCCGAAAAATATTCAAACCCCGAAGGAATTACGGCTGTTGAGCTTGCAAAAAGACTTGAGATGAATATTGATATCGTAAAGAAAAAATTAAAAGTTTTATACGACCACGATATCATACGCTGTTCAGGCATGAATCCGAAATATTGGCGATTTGATGAATATAAATATCAAAGGCTTGATGAAAATGATGAAATATATCAACTGCTGTGTTCTTTTGATGATGTAGATTTTGACAGGTACTTTACATATTGATAGGAAAAGGAAAAATAATCGAAGTAACAATTGAAAAATCGGCTTTCGGGTCTGAGGGAATTGCACGCTTTGGTGAAGATAAATTTGTGGTTTTTGTAAAAAATTCGGTTCCCGAGGATAAATTGAAAGTAAAGATTACTTCTCTGAACAAAAGATTTGCAAGGGCTCAAATTGTTGAAATTGTTGAGCCTTCAAAATATCGTAAAAAACCCTTCTGTCCGTATTACAATGCTTGCGGAAGCTGCAGCAGCCAAATATTTGATTACGATTTTTTGGTTGATACAAAAACCGAAATTTTAAAAGATATATTTAAAAATACCGAATTGCAAGGTAAAATAATGCCCGTTTTAAAATCTCCCCAAGTCCTTGAATATCGTCATAAAGTACAATTCCCCGTGCGTCAGACAAAAAATTCAAAGAGGGTTTTAATCGGCTATTTTAAGGAAAATTCCCACGATATAACAAATATAAAATTCTGCCCTCTTATGCCCGAAATAATAAATGAAATAGTTCAATTTATAAGGGATAACTATAAAGCGGGCTGTTATGACGAAAATAGGAACAAGGGTTTGTTAAAAAATATCCTTTTCAGGATTTCAAAAACAACGGGCGAAATTTTAATGACTTTTGTATTAAACAGCAGTGAAGATGATTTTGAAAATCTGTATCAAAAAGAGATTTTTAAATTGTTTTCAAAAATTAAAAATAATTTTCCTTCGATTAAAGGTGCGTTTATTAATTTAAATCCGAATAAAACAAATACAATCCTGTCCGATATAAATTATAAAATTTTAGGAGACGACTATATAATCGAAAAACTGGACAATAAAAAGTATAAAATAGGCTCTTTAAGCTTTTTTCAGGTAAACCCTCAGGGGGCGCAGATTTTATTTGAAACGGTTAAAAGTTTAATAAAAGATAACTCTTCAATACTTGATGCTTATGGCGGAGTGGGTGCGATAGGGATATATCTGAGCGATAAGGCAAAAAAAATCACGCTTGTTGAAGAAAACACCAATGCCCTTGATATGGCTTTATTGAATTTTAAGCTTAATGACGTTAAAAATTTTGAAATATTTAAAGGGGATGCTAAAAATCACTTTATTAATTTTCAAAAAGAAAAAAGACATTTTGATACAACAATCATTGACCCGCCCCGTTCGGGCTGTGAAAAAGAAGGTCTTGAAGCAATTGCTCAAATATCAAAAAATATTGTTTATGTTTCCTGTAACCCTCTTACTCTTAAAAGAGATATGGAAGTATTACTTGAGTACAATTTTAAACCCAAACTCTTACAGGGAGTTGATTTATTTCCTTACACGCATCACATTGAATCGGTTGTTTTGTTTGAAAAAGCGTAAGATTTTAGTACGATTTTTCATTTAAATTTGGTAACATTTCTTAATAGAAGTGCTGTAAGTAAGCTATATCAACAATCTTTTTTGTTAAGCATTGTTAAGAAGAGAGAAAAAAATAAAATCTCATTTTAATATTTCTTAACACATGTCTTGAAAAATAAATTTTGAAATGATATATTAAGTATATCAATTGTATATCATTTTTTTAGTTCTCCCTTTGTTAGTTAGATAGATTAAATGTGTTGTATGAGGTATTTATGAAAAAAAATCTTTGTGAATTAGAATTGGAAAATGAAAATGAATTAATTTCAAGAGCAAAAAAAGGTGATGTTTTTGCAAGAAATAAAGTTATTGAACTCAATCTCCCTTTAATTACAAAAATTGCTTCAAAATCAATTCAATCAAGCGTATTGTCAAAGTCTGATTTAATTCAGGAAGGAACTTTGGGGCTTGTTGTTGCAATAGATAAATTTAACCCCGACTTAGGTTTTAAATTTGCAACTTATGCTTCATGGTGGATTAAACAGGCGATGTTTAAAGCAATTTCCGAACAGTCTTACGCTCTTAATATTCCGGTTTATATACAAGAAACACTATCAAGATACAATAAA
This sequence comes from Candidatus Gastranaerophilales bacterium, assembly GCA_947589425.1. Taxonomy (GTDB): domain Bacteria; phylum Cyanobacteriota; class Vampirovibrionia; order Gastranaerophilales; family Gastranaerophilaceae; genus RUG14156. The sequence continues at coordinate 39,865 of CANQAV010000004.1, forward strand.
ACAAAACAGCAAATGGAACAGGCTCAAAATAAAGAAGTTTCAAAAAAAGACGTTGCAAAAAAATTAAACTTAACCGAAGAAAAAATAGACACCTTCTTGAATGTTTTCAATCGTGCTCTTTCAATTGAGCAGGGAAGCGCACTTTCAGGCAACAAAGAATTAAGCTTAAGCGAAATCATTGAAGATGAAAAACAAAATGTTGAGCGTGAAGTTGTTGATATTGAACTCAGGAACGACATTAAAAAAGCCCTTGATAATTTAAAAGAAAAAGAAAGAAATGTTCTTGTCTTGAGGTTTGGTCTTGAAGATAATAAAAGAAAAACTCTTGAAGAAATCGGAAATTCTTACGGCGTTACAAAAGAATGCATAAGACAAATTGAAAAAAGGGCGCTTGATAAAATTTCTCATCTTGATATAGCGCAGGAGTCATTAATTTATTATATAAGATGATTTTTTAAATCTATTATTTTTTGATAGGATTTGTCTATTTTGCTTTCATCTATGTTTTTGTTTTTAATTTCTTCTTTTATAATTCTGTGAATTTTATTTGTTAAATTTTTATCTTCATACATCATATGATTTGAAAACAAAAGAATGTTAACCCCCGAATTTATCGAATTTACAACAATATCCCTTAAATCGTAATTATCTCTTATTGCTTTCATATCGTAATCATCCGAAACAATAACTCCTTTAAAACCTATTGAATTAATTAAAAACCCTTCAACCGTTTTTTGAGATAAGCTTGCAGGATATACATTATCAAAATTTTTGTTATAGATATGAGATACCATAACCGTATTCATCTCGTCTTTATTTTTTAAGTGATAATAGGGCATTATTTCATCTTTTATAAAAGTTTCGGTTGAAGATGCAAACTCTTTATGTGTATCTTTATCAATTGAGCCGTGACCGGGGAAGTGTTTTATTGAAGTGATTATTTTTCTTTTGTTGTGTTCTTCGATAAAGATTTCCGCATATTTTGAAACTTTTTTATAGTCGCTTGAATAGCTTCTGCGTTTTTTGCTTATTATTGAATTCGGGTTGATATCTAAATCCACACAGGGTGCAAAATTTAAATTAAAGCCGAGTTCATGTTCTTCTTGAGCCATTTTGGCAAATTCCTGCCTTGCTTTTTCATAAGATAATTTTGAGATTTCTTTTGCGCTCTTTTGCTCTATATAATTATATCTTTGAACTTCGCCCCCTTCGTTATCCACTGCGATAAACGGGGGAATTTTATTTGCTTTTTTTAGTTTTTCCGTCATTTTAATCAAATCATCTTTTGATTTGATGTTATTTGAAAAGAAGATTACTCCCGAAATTTCACCTTTTTTTATTTGCTTTAATACTTTTTTAAAGCCTTTTGAATGTATTGTGTTTCCTCTGAAGCCGGTAATTATCATCTGACCTGTTTTATTGCTTAATTCAGTGCATTGGGCAGACAACAAAAACATAAGTAAAATCGTTAAAAGAAATCTCATTCTTCACTCGCTTTTTGTTTTTTCTTTTCAAGAATAATCAGTTTTCTTAAGGTTTGATTGTTAACCTGTGCGCCTATTAAAAGAATTACGGATGAATAATAAAGCCATACCATAAAAATCGCAAATACACCGATTGAGCCGTAAACCTTGTTATATGTACCAAGAGCATTAACATACAGCGAAAAAGCCCATGAGCCCAATAACCAGAATATACAGAAGAACAGGGCTCCCGGAATTACGCTTTTTCTTTTTGCGCTAAAATCCCTTGCGGGAAGGACATAATAGTTAATTGATGCCAATAAAAATAACATTATAAATGCAACGGGCCATCTTAAAACCAAAATGGTGTCAATTATGTGAGACGGAATTGAAAGATATGTTCCTATAAAGTTTAAAATTACTTTTCCTAAAATGATAAGGTTTATACTTATAAAGAGGAAAAACGTATTTACAAAAACCATTAAAACGGAAAGCAGTCTTACTTTTATGAAACTTCTGTTTTCGTTTACGTTGTTTGCCCTGTTTAAACCTTTGATAATTACTGCTATGGCATTTGAAGTTAAAAATAATGTTACAAAAAACCCTGCTATTGCCATTATTTTTCCGCTTTTAAAGATTGAAACTTCCGTTAAAACGTCATTTATAAGCTCAATTACACCTTCGGGAGCAATCAGCGAAAGTCCGAAAATTATTTTGTTAACAAAAAATTTTTTCCCGAGCCAGCCAAAAACCGCCATTAAAAACAGCATAAAAGGGAAAATTCCCAACGCCGTCATATATGCCATTTCTCCTGCAGCATTTGCAAAATCATCTCTTATAATGCTTTTTATGAGGTTTTGTATATAATCTTTCAGAATTTCGTATATTTTTTTAATCATAATTTAACAGATTTTTTGCTTCTTCAAGTAATTTTTCTTTTGCAGAGTTAATGTTTGTTTTAATTGTACAGCCCGCCGCTCTTTTGTGTCCTCCGCCCTGAAATTTTGAGCTGATTTTTGTTGCATCAAGCTCCTTTGTTCTTATTGAAACTTTCGTTCCCTGTGCTGTTTCTTTTAAAACAAAAGCTGTTTCAACTCCTTGAATTGAGCGCAGAGTTTCGCAGATGCCTTCGGTATATTCATCCTTTGCGCCGTATTTTTCAATAATATCTTTTGTAATCAGAGTATATGCGATTTTGTCGTTTAAACAAAAAACGGCATTGCTGACAAGATAATTTTGAAACAAAATCATGTTTTTCGGTTTGTTTGTATAGCATAAATCCGCAATTTGCGAGGTGTTTATTCCTGATTCGGATAATTTTTGCGCAATTTCAAAAGTATGAGGAGTAACCGATTCATACTTAAAGCACCCCGTATCCGTTAAAAGCCCGCTGTATAAGCCGACTGCCATTTCTTGGGTTATATTTATATTTAATTTTTCAAATAAATCGAACATGACTTCGGCCGTGGAAGAAACTCCGCCTTTTATGCAATTTATTTTTCCAAAGCCCGAATTTGTTTTGTGGTGGTCTATTACTATCGTGTTTTCAGTTTTTTCAAAAATTGTTCTTGCCTTGTTTATAATTCTGTCTATTGAAGCAACATCAACCGTTATTATTAAATCATAGCAATCGGTTAGGGTTGAAAAATTTTTTGCTTCTTTAAGAAAAGGAAGAAAATTATATGTTGAAGGAAATTCAAAATTATCTTTAATTTGGATTAAAATATCAGCCTTTTGACCGATATAGCTTTTTAGTGCGCTGGCGCATCCTAATGTATCACCATCGGGATTAACATGTGTTATAATTAAAACTTCAGAGGAGTTATTTATTAAATTTAAAATTTCTCTTTCCATTTGCAAATAGAATACCATAAAAGCAGGAAAAAAATACATGCCTTTTATTCATATAATACATATAATAATATTGCTCTTGGGAATTATATATTCTTGTGTATTTTTTACAAATGCAATTGAGCATCTGGGCTTAAGACTTAAATTGGGAAATAATGCCGTAGGCTCTATTCTTGCGGTTGTGGGTACAACATTGCCCGAAACAGTTATTCCTTTAGTTGCGATATTGGGCTCGCTCCTCTTTCATAAAAATTTTAATATCGCTTCAAATATCGCTCAGGGCGCAATAATAGGCTCTCCTTTTATATTATCCACTTTTGCAATATTTTTAATGGCGCTTACGTTATTTATTTCATATTTAAAGAAAAAAAGAGATAAACTTGAACTTGATGTTAACATTGATAATATTTTAAGAAATTACAAATATTTTTTATTAACTTATACCATAGGAATTATAACTTTATTTATAAAAATAACTCTTATAAAATATTTTATTGCCTTGTTTCTGGTTGTTCTTTATTTGATTTATGTATATCGGACAATAATTAAATCAAAGCAAAATTTTACGGAAGAAGAAGTTGACGAACTTTTTATTTTAAAACCGTTTAAGAATAAATGCCCCGCCGGTATGTTCTTTGTATATTTACAGATAATTATTTCTCTTTTTGCGCTTGTTTTGTTTTCGCATTATTTTGTCAGAGAAATAAGCATTATATCATCTGCTTTTAAGTTTTCCGCAGTGCTTTTAAGCCTTTTTGTAACCCCTTATGCGACAGAGCTTCCCGAATGTATAAACAGTATTATATGGGTTAAAAACAACAAAGATGATCTTGCAATCGCAAATGTTGTGGGCGCAGTTGTTTTTCAATCAATGATACCTTTTACAATAGGTATATTGCTTACAAACTGGGAATACAGCAGAGATGTTTTTATAAACAGCCTGTTTGTAATCAGCTGTTCTTTGTTGTTTATTTTTTCAATTGTTAAATATAAAAAAGTTAAATTTGCTCCGATGGCTTTATGTCTTTTGTTTTATCTGGGGTATTTTGTATATATATTAATAAAATAAAAAGGAGGGCATTTCCCTCCTTTAGTATTGTTGTTAATTGTAATATTAAACTGATTCATCGGCTAATCTGTATGCCATAAATGTTTCAAGTGCACTCAAGACATTTTCATAACCATATTGTTGTACAAGTTCGGAATATTTTCCGCTATCGCTTTTAAGTGCGCTTACAATTGCCTTGGCATCTTCGGGGATTGCTTTTAAGACGTTTGTATATGTTCCTTCGGGTACATTTTTAAGTCCTTTAACGGTATTAAGTACGCCGTCTTTTTTGATGTTAGCTTTTGCCGTCTTAAGTGCTTCGCCTATATTTGTTTCACTGAGTTTTGAAGTTAATTTACCGAAAGGTGTTTCTGCTTTAGCTTTAGCGAGATTATTTTTTGCACGAGTTCTTGCGCGTCTGGCATTTGTAATCTGGGTTTTATCGCCTTGTTTTTCGATTTCTTCCAGTGCGCTTTCCGCCTCTTTAAGCGTTTCTTTTTTAGCTTTTACATTTTTAATTTTACCTAAAGTCGTGTTTTCAGCTTTATATTGTTCAAGTGCTTCTTGCGCTTTTTTTAATCCCTTTTCTGCAGCTTTAATATCATCGGCATTGTTTGCTTTTTTTGCTTCATCAAGTGCTTCTTGCTTTTTTGTAATTTTGTTTTTATATTCATCAATTTGTGCTTTATTATCTTTATGTGTCTTATACAATTGAGATACACCTGATTTTATATTATTAAAGTTGTTTTTGGTTGATGAAACTGCATCTTTACCTAAAGCGGCAAGTTTTTGCGTTGCTGATGCATTACTATCTAACTGGCTTATAGCGGAAGTTTTTCCTTGTGCTATTGCTTCAGCCGCTGCAGTATCATCCAAACCTTGAAGCCCTGCGGTAGAAGAGCTTTTCATTGCACCATAACTTGCTTTAGCGCCGACAATTGAGCCTGCAAGAGTTAATCCGCCATCACCTACCTGCTCCCAAGCATCTTTTGCTTCGGCATCGGTTTTGGCATTTAATGCTTTATAAGTACCTGTTACAAGTTTTGCCCCGCCTGCTACTGCGCCGACTCCGCATGCAACAAGACCTACCGCGGGAAACGCTATACAAGCCGCACCGAGCGCAACAGTACCCAGAGTTTTCAGAATTGAAAATTTACCGTCTTTGTTGGTAAACATGCCTTTTGCACCGTTAATCAAGCCTTTTGCAGCACCTTCAATAACATTGCCAATGACAGAAAATAAACCGATTTTACCGTCATCTTTTCCGTCGGTACAGCTGTTTGTGCTTCCCGTTGTTTGTGATGATGTCATTATGCTTGCATCATCTTGTTGTGCGGTTTTTGATGTTCCCGTCTGCATTCTTGCAATTCTAGAAGCATAATAATCGCTGCTTACGCTTGCCCAATCAATTCCGGTACTCATCCTTTAACTCCATATTCCCCTTTAAACCTTATAAATTAATAAAGTGTTTTTTTTGCGCAATATTTACATTTTTAAAAATAATGTTAATTTTTGTTAAGATAACCGGGCAATGTTTTTCTTTTTTCTTTTGATTAAAATTCAAAAAAAGGAGAACGTTATGGAAAAATTTAAATGCACTATGTGCGGTTATATTTATGACCCGAAAGAAAACAATAATATTGAATTTAACGATTTACCACAAGAGTGGGTCTGCCCTTTGTGCTCTGCCGATAAAAGTTTTTTTGAAAAAACCGAATAAAATGTGGCAAAAAAACTTCTTTTCTGCTTTTATATATATGGTGAAAAATTATGCCTATAGATAAAACACGCTTTAGCCAATTCATACCATATAAACCAATAATTGCACCGTATAACAAGCCGAATATCAAGCCTAAAAAGAGCATTAAATCTTTAATAGGAGCATCTGTCGGAGTTGCGGGTGCTATTGTGTTATCCAAAAAATTTATTACGGATGAAAAAATAAAAAATAAAACAGTCCGTGATGTTGCCGAGATGCTCACCATGGCGGGTTTCGCCAATGTTGGCGCAGTGCTTGCAACATCATATAAAGAAAAAAAGGAAAATATAAATAAAAAGTGGAAAGAAGCAGCTTTTCAGATGATGAATACCACAATCCCAATGCTTATGGTAAGCGGTGTTCTGGAATTGTGCAAAAAAACAAAAATGCTCTCAGGTAAAATCCCAAGAGCAATTGCTTCAATTTTGGCAATGGTTTCGGGGGCTGCGGCAGCAACAAAAATTACCAATATGACAAAAGATAAGAATGAACCAAAAAGAAAATATACAATAAAAGACTCCGTTGCAAATTTTGATGATATTGTTGCAACAATTAAAATAGGTTTTTCCGAGATTGAAAAATATGTCCCCGTTGCAAAAATTTTGCCGTTTATTTATATATATTGCGGCTCTCGTGCGGGAGATGCCGTTTGCTCTGCCGCTAACGAAGAAAAACACGGCAATTAAAAAGCCTTATTGAAATCAATAAGGCTGTGTGTTGTTTGTTGTTTATGCTTCGAGATTGTGTTGTTAGGTGTTGATAATGCTTTTTTTACGCAATAGCGTCAAATTTATTTTTTGAATTCAATCCTTTTTCAATGCTTTTCTGTCTTTGGAAGAATGTATCATAGAACAGAGGAGATTGTTTTATTGTCCCTAAGAAGTCTGTTAAAAAACTTCCTTCGTGTTTTACTTCTGTTGTGTTGATAACATTTGCTCCGTAGTTTGATTGAACTCCCGATTTGAAGCTTATATTATTAATTGTATTTTTTACATTTGTTATTGGGTTTACTGCTAACATTTTGGTTTGTCTCACCTCTTGTTTTGTTTGATATTTAGTGTTTAATTAACACTTTATCCTTACATTTTCATTATGCATCTAAAAAAAATATTTGTCAACCCCTATTTATAAAATATTTTTTTCAAGATATAACTGGGATTACAGAAAATTTATGAAATATATAGTAATAACTGTCTAATGTACACTTATTATTTTTGCAGAAATTTTTAAATATTACCCATGTGTGTAATTGTTTTTGTGGCAGAAGTATAATTATATATAATTAATCTTTTTCATACTTCCAGCTATTCTTAATTCCAGACAGTTAGGGGCTTATGCCCCATTTTTTTTTACCCGAGCAGAGTGAGTCTTAGTTCGCAGGGCGAACTTGACGAACGAACGCAAGGGCACTAAAGAGTGCGAAGCCCGTGACGGCAGACTGTTGAAGTCTGACGGACAGGGCGTAGACATTTCTACGGCGACGTTTCAAATTCTTGCCCGAAGGGCGAATTTGCCAGGAGCAAACCCGAGCAGAGTGAGTCTTAGTTCGCAGGGCGAACTTGACGAACGAACGCAAGGGCACAAAAGTGTGCGCAGGGCGTGCGGGAAGGCGTTGAGCCTTGCCGACAGCCCGAAGACCGTACTATGCCGCCGTAGGATAATTGAGCAATGCGAAGCGACTTAGCGAAGCACTTGCGAGATACCCACAGGCGGAAAGCATGAGCAGAGTGAGTCTTAGTTCGCAGGGCAAACTTGACGAACGAACGCAAGGGCACTAAGGTTGCTTCAGCCCTTTGCGAACGAAAAAGTGAGCATTAGGAATGAAGTATGCGAAAGTGTGCGTAAGAAAATTAGACCGCAGGTCTAAATTTTCAAGCACTCGAGCTGTGCGAAGCTGAAGGTGTTTTATCCTCTACCCCTAAGACCCAGAACACCTCGGCTTCGCCTGGGGATACAGGCTCACAAGGCTCGTACCTCGCCTGTTCGCTTTGTTAAATTCAGGGTGACAGGGTAGAGCGACCTCTTTTCATGTGCACTTATTGAAATATTACTGCGTAAGATTGTCTGAGCGTAAGCGAGTTATCTGAAGCAGTGATATTGAACTTAGTGCACTACAAGTAACCCACATAAAATTAAGCCGAGGTTTCTTTCTTTTTGCTTCGTTTTTCTTTCTTTGCGTTATGGCGTTTGAATGACAAAGAAAGAAAAATGAAGAATTAAAAAATTAAAAAAGAATAAAAGTTTAATTTTGTTAAGTGCACGTAAAAGAAGTTGTTTTCCACATATACTTAAGCATCTTACCAAGCTTAGGTATACTCAATAATGTTGCAAACCATGTTCTTTTCATCCTCTACTCCTCAGACCCTGAACACCTCGGCTTCGCCTGGGGATACAGGCTCACAAGGCTCGTACCTCGCCTGTTCGCTTTGTAGAGTTCAGGGTGACAGAGTGAAGCAGCATCTTTTAAGTTTTCATCAATTTTGAAATCACATCAATCATTTCTTTAATTTTTTGTTCGCTGTCTTTTTCGCTTCCTTGCGTGAGCGCTTCTTTAACACAATGATTAAGGTGTCCTTCAAGTATTTCAAAATTAATCTTTTTTAAAATGGATTGGCTTGCTAAAATTTGGTTTGAAATTTCAATACAATCTCTGTTATCTTCAACCATTTTTATAAGCCCGTCCATTTGTCCTTTTGTGGTTTTAAGGAGTCTTAAAACCTTTTTGGTATCTGCATGCATTATATTGCTCCATAATTATTTATCGCAATTGCATTTAATTTTTGATTTTTTTACAAAGAAATGTTTTTTTGCTTTTTTTGCGCATTTACATTTTTTGCCGCAATCGCAATTTTTTTCACACGTGCATTCTTTTCCTTCCTGACAGCCGCATTTACAATTTTCATCACATTTTTTGTGGCAATCACAGCTGCAATTTTCATCACATTTTTTGTGGCAGTTGCAGTCGCAATTTTTTTCACACGTGCAGTCTTTTCCTTCGTGGCATCCGCATTTGCAATCTTTGGGGCAAGTTTTATGACATTTACAGCTGCAATTGGGGTCTTTACATCCGCAATCACATGCCATGGCGCAATTTGAAGCAAGGAATAAAACTCCCATAAATGTAAGAATTGAAAGTATTTTTTTCATTACGGTTCTCCTTCTAATCTTTTAACACCCCCCTAGGGTATGGTGTTATTATAGAACTGTATTTTGTTTTTGTAAACCCCTAATTTAAACTAAATTTCATTTAATGCTTCAGCAAGCCTTTTAATGCCTTCTTCAATAGTTTTTTCATCCGCATTTGTATAGTTTAGTCTTAAGGTATTAACGTTTCTTTCTTTGACATAAAACGGATCGCCCGGAACAAAAGCAACATTTTTTTTGATTGCGATATTAAATAAATCAACCGAGCTTTTTCCTTCTTCAAGAGTTACCCATGTGAACATCCCGCCTTTTGGACGGGTAAATTTAACTGTTTTTGGAAAATATTTTTCCATTGCATTTACCATGGCGCTGCTTTGTGTTTTATATAATTTTTTAATTTTTTCAATGTGCTTATCAAGGTCATTATTTTGAAGATAATCCGCAATCAAATATTGTCCGAAAATATTAGAATGTAAGTCCGAAGCTTGTTTTGCCGTTTCCGCCATTCTGATTATTTCTTTATTTGCAATAATATATCCAAGGCGCATTCCGGGCGTCACGATTTTTGAAAAAGAGCCCAAATAAATATTTTTTTCGGTCTGATTTAAGCCTATATAAGGTATTCTTTCTTCGTCGCTAAATCTTAATTCGCCATAGGGGTCATCTTGAATTAAAAGCATATCTTCATCTTTGATTGCTTCAAAAACCGCTTCTCTGTTTTCTTTTGTATAGGTTAAGCCGGTAGGATTTTGAAAATTCGGAATAAGATAAGCAAGTTTCGGTTTATGAGTTTTTAGGGTATGTTTAAGATTTTCAATATCAAGCCCGTCATCATTTAATTTTGTTTGAACAAAATCCGCTTCATATAATTGGAATGCTTGTAATAAGCCGAGGTATGAGGGTTTTTCAACCATAATTTTATCATTTTTGTTAATAAATGCTTTTCCGATTAAATCAAGCGCCTGTTGAGAGCCTGTTGTTATAATGACATTATCAACCGTAATATCCATATTCCAAAGTTTTTTATATCTTTGAACAATAAATTCTCTTAAAGATTCAAGCCCCTGGGTTGTTGAATATTGATATATTTTTGCTCCGAATTTGTCCGCAATTCTGTTCATTGAAATTTTTAATTCTTCCTGCGGAAAAGATATCGGGTTGGGCAACCCCCCTGCAAAAGATATGATTTCAGGGTTTTGAGTAACTTTTAAAATTTCTCTTATAAATGATGAAGGTGTGTTTTTAATTCTTTCGGAAAAATATTTTTCAAACATAGCTTATCCTCAAAACGGTGTCTTTTTTATATTACACTAAAACTTCCCTTTTGTCTTTTAAAAATTATATTGCTATCAAAAATTAAAGTGCTAATATCAATAGTTGGAAGCATTAATGAAATACGGTTTATAAGATGTTCAGTGAAGAAACACAAAAATTAAAATGGATAATTTTTATTGTAAGCGCCGTGGGCGGTTTTTTGGCCATGATGGATTCAAATACCGTAAATGTTGCGCTCTTTGAAATTGCCCAAAATTTTAATATAGATATAAATAAAGCACAATGGGCGGTAACAATATATATATTGATATTATCAACATTTTTAACGCTTTTCGGAAAATTAAACGATTTAATTTCAAGAAAAAATTTATATGCCTTGGGCTATCTTATATTTGCCTTAGGCGCTTTTTTTAACACGATTTCATTTAATTTAATTTCTTTAATTTTAGCTCGTATTATACAGGCAACGGGTGCAAGTATATTATTGTCAAATAACTATGCCATTATTTCATCTATTTTTAAAGGAAATGAAAGAGCAAAAGCTCTCGGTTTTTCAACCGCTCTTATGGCGCTGGCGGGCATGTCCGGTCCGATTGTCGGCGGTTTTTTAATGCATTATGTGAATTGGAGAGCAATATTTATCCCAAGCATCATAATAGGACTTGTTGGCGCATATTATTCCAAAAAATATATCCCCGAAATTGTTCACAGGGGCGAATTTAAGTTTGATTATTTCGGTATGGTTTATATGCTTATTTCTACTTTATCCATGCTTTTAATTATTTCAAAAGGTCACTCCTGGGGCTGGACGAGTCACAGAATAATTGTTTTAACGGTAATATTCATAATATTTTCAACAATATTTTATTTTCAGGAAAAAAGAATCAGCTATCCCGTTGTTAATTTTGAACTGTTTAAATCAAAAGTATTTCTATACGGTAATTTTGCGCTTTTAATCGCATATTTTGCTCTTTTTACAAATGCGCTTTTATTTCCTTTTTACACTCAGGAAGTTTTAAAATTGTCCCCTTTGATGACGGCGGTTTTAATTTTGCCGTTTTCCTTTATGTTTATGCTCTTAGCGCTTTTAAACGGCAAAATGACAAAAAAACTTCACAGTTCAATTCTTATGACAACGGGAACAATATTAATAGTATTGGGATATATTTTATTTACAACGGTCGGGGATAAATTAACATATTGGAATATAATTCTTGCTCAAATGTTAATCGGAGCAGGCTCGGGCTGTTATCAGCCGAGTGTTAATGCGCTTATAGTTTCGGTTGCGCCCATGGGAAAAATGGGAATAGCATCAGGTATTCTTGCAATGTTTCGAAATGTCGGAATGCTCCTTGGAATTACGATTTCGGTAAGCATTTTTGACTATATAAAAAATATCAATATTTCAAAAGGTGTTGATATGGAGCATTCATTTATTGCCGGTTATCATGGTGCAATATATTGGGCGATTTTTTTCGGGATAGTTTGTTCAATCCTTTCATATATGTCGCACAGGGCATATAAAAACGAAAAAAATGCATAATTTTGCAATTTGCATTATTTGTTTGATAATAGTAAAATTTAATTACAGAGTGTACAATGGTAGCAATGTTGCAATCTAAATTAAAAGATTATATTGATATAATACAAAAAGTTGCAAGGGTAGAGTACAAGAGAATTCCAAGCCACATGATGGATTGCGAGGAGCTTGTATCAATCGGTATTATTGCACTTCAGGCATTATTTAAAAATAAAACCGAAGAGCAAATGAAAAACTACAATTCTTCATATATTGCAACTGCCGTACGCTGGGCTATAAGAAATGAATTAAGAAACAGATACAAGTGGTATACTCTGAAACACAAAAAAGAAGATGATGAATTGCGAAATGACGGAAGCGACGGGGTTGACGGAAGTGATGAATATACGGAAAATCAGTCAGCGCTTGATGTTTCTCCGAATAAAATCAGAGAAGCTGTATATGAAACAATTCTTTCGATTGATTCAATTATGGCGGCAAGCTCCGACAATGATTCGCCTTTTGATTTCATAAAAGATACATCCGCAACCCCAGACGAAAATGCGGAAATATCGGAATTAAGCAAATTAATAAAAGAAGCAATTGCAAAACTGCCCCAGAAGGATAGAACTATTGTAGAATACAGATTTTACCGCAATATGCAGGTAAAACAGATTGCACAGATGGTCGGACTTTCAAGCTCCCGTATTACAAGAATTGTGCAATCTTCCCTGAATACCGTGAGGGAGTATCTTCAAAAAAGGGGTCTTACGAACTATTAATATATAATAAGGAGAGGAATAAATGTTATTGGAAGAAACTAAATTATTCAATAAGCAATATAAAGAAACAATTAAAGAAGCGCTTGATGTGCTGGGTAAAAAAAATCTTGCCCTTATTATGCAGGGCGTAAGTTTTCCTTCTCTGAAAGATGAAAATACCGGTTTTGGTACCTATAATTCTCAAGGTGCAAAGGAGTTGTTTAATTATATCACCGGAATTTTTAACGCAGTACAACTTGGACCTTGCGGTAAAACAAAAATGTCGGATTCTTCTCCTTATACAGGTACGGTATTTTCAAAAAATCCTCTTTTTATCAATTTAAAAGAATTAACAACTTCAAAATGGGATAAAATTTTATCTCAGAAAACTCTTGATAAAATAATTCAAAATAATCCCAATAAAGGTACAAATAAAGCTGCATACGTTTATGCAATCGAAAATTTGGAAATTGCTTCAAACGAATTTTATAATAATTTTAAAAAGTCAACAAATAAGCCCCTTAAAAAGGCTTTTGATAATTTTGTAAAAGAAAACGGCTTCTGGCTTGAAAAAGATTCGCTATATGAAGCACTGTCAATTGAAAACAAAAGTGATTATTGGCCTCAATGGGAAAATGAGCTTGATAAAACTTTATTTGCAGCAAAAGATAAAAGTGCGGCAGAAAAAAGAATTAAAGAAATAACAAAAAAATATAAAGATGTTATTGAAAAATATAAGCTGGAACAATTTATCGTACAGGAACAGAGTGCACAAACTCTGAAATATGCTCAAAAATTAGGTATTAAGCTCATTGCCGACAGACAAGTAGCATTTTCTGACAGAGATAATTGGGCTTATCAATCTTTATTTTTAGAAGGATGGTGTTTGGGCTGTCCTCCGGATTATTTTTCTGAAGATGGTCAGGCATGGGGCTTCAGCGTTGTAAATCCCGAAAAATTATTCAACAAAGACGGCTCTTTAGGCGAAGCAGGAATACTTTTAAAGAAATTGTATACAAAAATGTTTAAAGAAAACCCCGGCGGAGTTAGAATTGACCATACCGTAGGACTTATTGACCCTTGGGTTTATAAAAAAGGCTCGCTTCCTAAAATTGAAGAAGGTGCGGGAAGATTATATTCTTCACCAAATCACCCCGAGCTTAAAAAATATTCAATTGCCAAAGAAGAAAACATTAACAAAACTCCGATTGAAGGCAAGTTTGTTACCGCAGACGATGAAAAATGGATTGATAATCTTTCTGATGAACAGGTTGGTTTGTATGGCAGAATGATTGAAAAGATTGTTATAGCTTCCGCAAAAGATGCCGGTCTTGATAAAAATGCAATCATAGCCGAAGATTTGGGAACTCTTACATATCCTGTTGTAAGGGTTATGGAAAAATACGGACTTCAGGGAATGAAACTTGTGCAGTTTGTTGTTCCTCAGGAAGAAATTCATCCTTACAGATGTAAAAATATAACTCCAAATTCATGGACAATGGTTGGAACACACGATAACGAGCCTATCAGAATGTGGGCTTCAAAACTTGTTAATACTCAAGAAGCTAACCCTTATATTAAAAATTTAATAGAAGATTTGTGTTCTGAATTCGGAAACAAAGATGAAATCTGGCATAAAATGTATACGGATGAAAAATTCTTTGCATTTATGAAACTTGTTGAATGTTTTGCTTCAAAATCTCAAAACATACAAATTTTCTTTACGGATTTCTTTGGAATTAACGAAGTTTATAATACCCCCGGTACTTCGGGAGACCCTAACTGGACATTAAGATTAAATGATAATTTTATTGAACTCTACAAAGATAAATTAAAATCCGAAGAAGCGCTCAACTTGCCCCTTGCAATGATATACGCTCTTAAAGCAAGAGGCTGGGATTTTTATAAAAATCATCAGGAATTGCTTGAAAAACTGGAAAAATTGGTAAATGAAAAATAATAAAAAAAGAATATTTTTAATTGTTTTCGCATTCGTATTTATTGCCTTAGGATGCGCATGGGGCTTTTCTTTCAGGAATATGACTCTGGATTTTGTACAAATTTCAGATACTCATATAACTGATAGAGCTGATACTTCCTATAAAGCATTGGGCTCATCAAAAGAACTTTTGAAAGATGCGATTGATCAAATTAACAACATAAAAGGGCTTGATTTTGTTATGTTTACGGGCGACCTTGTAGACAGTGCAACGGAAGAAAACTTTTATGAATACTATAAATTATTAACTAAGCTGAAATATCCTTCGCTTAATACATTCGGTAATCATGACGTTGTCTATGGACCAATGAGCAAAGAAGAGGTTTTAAATACCGTAAGAAGATACAATCCTAATTATACTTTTTCTGATACATATTATGCAATCACTCCAAAAACGGATTACAGAATTATCGTGTTAGATGCAAACCCTTCGGATACAACAACCGCAAACGGATATTTTCCTCCCGAACAATTGGAATTTTTAGATAATGAATTGGCGCAAAATCAGGATAAGGTTGTTTTAATTGCGCTTCATCATCCTCCGGTTGAGCCCTTTGCTTCAAAAGAACACTCAATTATAAATGCAGATGAATTTATTGAAATTTTATTAAAATATAAAAACCCGATTGTTGTAATTTCGGGTCATTATCATGCAACCAAATTGTATCACTGGGGAAATTTAGTATTTGTTTCAACTCCCGCAATGGTTACATATCCTATGGCATTTCGCCATATCAAAATAACAAATTATAAAGACAGAGTTCAATTTAACTTTGAATTTATCCCGACACGCCTTGAGGATGTTAAAGAAAAAAACAGACAGTCCGTGATTTCTTATTCAACTCTTGCGGGCTTTGAAAAAGACAGAAACCTGAGTTATACCTTTAAAAAAAGACACCCCAAATCGGCAAGTTATAAAAGAAATAAAATAAAAAATGCCGTTAAAACAGCTCGAATTAAAAAAAGTGAGCTTAAAAAACTTTCACAGCCTCAAAAAGAAAAAGTAAAAAAAATAAAAAAAGAAAAAGTGCAAAAACAAAAAACACAAAGAAAGTGGTTTAAGAAAAAAGAATTACAGCAGGCAAGCTGAGGTTTTTAAATGAATAATTCAGACTTTACAGTTAAATTCAGAGGTACAAGGGGTTCATATCCGTCTGCTAAAGCATCATTTTTAAAGTACGGTGCAAATACTTCCTGTGTCGAAGTAAGATGTAAAAATCAACTTATAATTCTTGATGCCGGAGGCGGAATAATTGATTTAGGATTGGATGAAATAAAAAATAAAATAATCTCACAGGATAAAACGCCCTATTGCGCTACAATACTTTTAAGCCACATTCATCAAGACCATATTCAGGGATTGCAGTTTTTTAAACCATTATTTATTCAAGGCTCTAAAATTAATTTATACGGCTTGAATACGTCTGATGAAGATTTAAAAGACACTCTTAAAACAATTCTTTTTGATAAAGTTTTTCCGCTTGCGCTTGATGAAATCAGAAGTGATTTTAATATATATAATTTTTCGCAGAATAATATTTTAGTCATATCCCAAGACGGAAATACAAGGCTGTATAATGTTCAAGAAAAAAATATTGATACAAAAGATGATGATATTATAATTACCGCACATAAAACTCCGGCACATCCCAAAATCGGCTGTTTGTGCTATAAAATAGAATATAATTCCAAAACTCTGGTCTATGCAACGGATAAAGAAAGCTATATCGGTGCGGATAAAAAATTTATTCAATTTGCACATAATTGTGATTGTTTAATCCATGACGCACAATATACTTATGAAGATTATATTAACCCCATACAGCCAAAACAGGGCTTCGGACATTCAACTTTTGAAATGGCAATAGAAACAAAGGAACTTGCAAAAGCAAAACAGCTCTTTTTCTTCCATTATGACCCGGAATATGATGATGAAAAACTTTCAATGCTTGAAGATGAATTTTCATCAAATACAAAAGGTATATATTTTGCAAAAGAAAACCATGAAATCAGTTTGTAGAATAATTTTATTATTATTTTTTATTAATAGCTTCTGTTCATACGCATCTTTAAGAGGGCTTGACGGCTTTGAATACGGAGCAATTGATGCAGTTAAAAATGCAAGATTGCACAGTTCAATGGGTAATATTTATTTTAATGAAGATAATTTTAAAGCGGCATTATCGGAATATGAAATTGCATATAACTTAGCATCCGAAAATTCCGGGGCTTCCGTGTATCTGTATAACATTGCAAGATGCCATTTTAAGCTCGGAAATTATGCAATTGCAAAAAAAGCTCTTGAAGGCGCAATATTTAAAGATTGTATGAATATGACATATTATGAAGCGCTGGCAGATTGTATCGTTATTTTAAAGGAAGATAAAACCGAATTAAATAAATATTTAAATGACAAAGAAAATCCCTACAGCAGAATAGTTGCGGGTTTAATTCTTTTAAAAACCGGAAGAAAAACCGAAGCAAGAACAATATTTGATGAATTTGTTTCAAAAAATCCCGATATGATGATAACGCAGGATATAAAAAGTTTAATTAAAAAAATAAATTAACATAAATTTATATACTTATCCGCCATGACCTGATAACGTGTTAGAATTTTAGTATGAAGTATGTTCCCTTACATATACACACAGAATATTCACTGTTAGACGGAGCCATTAGAATACCGGATTTTTATAAATTTGCAGCGCAAAATGATATGCCTGCAATTGCAATTACAGACCACGGGGTTATGTATGGCTGTGCCGATATGTTCATTGCAAAAAATGAGATGCTTTCTCATATGCTGGATGAATCCGAGCAGGAATTTAAAAAGAAAATTGAAGCGGTAAAACCGATAATCGGCTGTGAATTTTATCTTTGCGAAGGAGATGTTCTTGAGGACAGAACTAAAAAAACAAGATATCACCTCATTCTCCTTGCAAAAAATCAACAGGGTTATCATAATCTTTGCAAACTTGATTCAATTGCAACAACAAAAGGTTTTTACAGATACCCGAGAATAAACCATGAATTATTGGAAGAATATAAAAGCGATTTAATATGCCTGTCAGCATGCATTCAAGGGGAAGTTGCAAGATATTATCTTGACGGAAATGAAGAAGAAGCAAGAAAAAGAATTGAATACTATAAAAATTTGTTCGGAGATGATTATTATATCGAACTTCAAGATCACGGGCTCGAAGAACAAAAAAGAGTTAATCCCTTTTTAGTTCAAGCCGCAAAAGATTATGACATTAAAACGGTTATAACAAACGATTCACACTATCTTAGAGCACAGGATGCACTGTGGCATGATACTCTTTTGTGCGAACAAACAAAATCCAAAAAAACAGAGCCGAACAGGTTTAAATTTTCGGTTAATGAATTTTACGTTAAAACCGTGGACGAATTGAGAAAAGCATTCTCCTGGATGGATGAAGAATATTTTAACAAATGTATTGAAACAACCGTTGAAGTTGCATCTAAAATTGATTTTCAAATGGATAAACTTGAGTTTGGAAAAACAAAAGAATATCTTCCAAAGTATCCTTGCCCTGATGGTTTATCGGAAGAAGAATACTTTGATAAGCTCTGTATAAAAGGTTTAAAGAAACATTACGGCGACCCCGTGCCCGAATCTATCAAAGAGCGTTATGAATATGAAAAAAGCGTCATTTTTAAAATGGGCTTTCCTGCATATTTCTTGTTGACATGGGACTTTATAAACTGGGCAAAAGAAAATAAAATTCCCGTAGGACCGGGGCGTGGCTCGGCTGCGGGAAGTATTGTCGCATATTCTTTAGGTATAACAGAACTTGACCCCATAAGACACAATCTGTTGTTTGAAAGATTTTTAAACCCCGAGCGTATATCAATGCCTGATATTGATATAGATTTCTGTAAAAGAAGAAGAGGGGAAGTAATTGACTACGTTTGCCAAAAATGGGGAGATGACCATGTTTGCCAGATTATAACTTTTGGTACTTTAGCTGCAAAAGCTGCCCTTAAAGCCGTGTGCAGAGTTTATGACATACCTTTTTCACAGGCAAACACCTGGGCGGGCATGATTCCGACATCTCCTAAGACAAAATTAAATGATGCTCTGGGAGACGGTATGGAGCTTAAGGAATTGTGCAAAAGCAATCCTCAAGTTCAAAGTCTTGTTGATGAAGCGCTTCATATGGAAGGCTTAAAAAATCAGGTAGGTACCCACGCAGCGGGTGTTATTATAGCTCCAAAACCAATGGATGAAATTATTCCCGTTGCCCTTTCAAAAGAAAAAGCAACAACCACGCAATATCCCATGGCGGGGATTGAAAAAATCGGTCTTTTAAAAATGGACTTTCTCGGGCTTGAAACTTTAACAATTATTCAAGATGCCCTTGATTTGATTAAAGAAAGAACGGGAGAAATAATTGATATTAACGCAATTCCTCTGGATGATAAAGAAACATTTGAAATGCTTACCCGAGGGGAAACAGATGCCGTGTTCCAGCTTGAATCAAGCGGTATGAAAAAGCTTGTGAAGCGCCTTAAACCGAACGTTTTTGAAGATTTAGGCGCACTTGTTGCTCTTTATCGTCCGGGACCTATTGAAGCGGGCATGATTGATGACTTTGTAGACAGAAAACACGGACGTCAAAAAGTTGAATATGCTCATCCTCTTTTGGAAAATATTTTGAATGATACATACGGCACAATTGTATATCAAGAACAAATCATGCAAATATTCAGAACGCTTGCCGATTATTCGCTTGGCGATGCTGATATGGTGCGCCGTATGATGGGTAAGAAAAAAATCCAGCAGATGGCGGAACAAAAGGAGCGTTTTGTTAAAGCTTCCGCTTCCAAAAACATGAGTGAAGCAAACGCTGTTGCACTTTTTGAGCAGATTGAAAAATTTGCGGAATATTGTTTCAATAAAGCCCACTCATCTGCCTATGCTTTTGTTGCTTATCAAACAGCATATTTAAAGGCTCATTATCCTGTTGAATATATGTGTGCTATGCTGACTTCCGTAGCGGATGATCAGGATAAAACACAGCAGTACATTCTTCAATGTCAGGCGCAAGGAATTGAAGTTCTTCCGCCCGATATAAATAAATCTAATTCGCAATTTACACCCGACGAAAAAAATATCCGATTTGGGCTGGCATCAATTAAAAATGTCGGCGAAGCGGTCATTGAATGTATTGAAGACGAAAGAAAAGAAAAACCGTTTGAAAGCTTTTATGACTTCTGTTCACGTGTTGATTCAAAATGTTTGAATAAAAGAACGCTTGAAAGTTTGATTAAAGCCGGCGCATTTTCATGTATCGAAAAATCAAGAAAACAACTTCTTGAAAATATGGATTATGTTCTTGAATATGTTCAAAGCTCGCAAAAAGCTAAATCTTCGGGACAGGTAAGCCTCTTTTCAGCCCTCGGAGATACAAGTAAAGAAGAGTTAAATATTCCGACATTTACTCTTCAGGGAAGCTCGGATGATGAATATAACGATTCTCAAATTCAGATGTTTGAAAAAGAGCTTTTGGGTATTTATGTTACATCACACCCTCTACAGACCATAAAAGATACTCTTAAATATATAACAACAAATACGATAGCGGATATTTTGGAAAATCCCAAAAACGGTCAAAACGTTACAATCTGCGGTCTTTTATCTCAAATTACCCAAAAAGCCAAAAAAAGCGATGCGACACAGTTTTTTAAAACGGGATATATTGAAGATTTAACGGGAAGAATTCAAATCGGAGCATATTCCAAAAATACCATGGAAAAATACGGTGCTATGCTTGAGTCCGAAAAGAAAGTAATTATTAAGGCAAAAGTTGAAAATAAGGATGAGGAAATAAGGCTGACCGTTTTTGAAGTAAAACCCCTTGAAGCTGCAAATCTTGTAACAATAAAACTTTTAAAAGATATGATGTCGGAAGAAAATGTTTTATTGAAAGAAATTCTTGTTAAATATAAAGGCGAAACCCCTGTTGTAATTGATTTTGAAGCGGAAGATGAATTTAATGAGCCAAAAAGATTTCAATTGCTTACAAATAATCATCTATGGGTTAATGTTGATAATGATGATATGAAAAAAGCAATTGAGGCAACTTTCAAAGATAAAATGGAAGTCGAAGTTGTTGCTCTTAACTAAATTTAACTTTTTTAAGAGGCAATTGCTTGATTTTGCATCCCTCTTCTTCAACCCAAATTTGTGCTTCAGGGTGCAGAGTTTGAAGTTCATCCGCTATTTCTTTTATATATACAGCGTATTTTGCATCAATAAAATTAACTTTATCGAGCTTTTCAATGTAATAGTCCTCACATCCGCAGTTTGAGCAATATTTGTCATTTGGAACGATTTCACCCCATGAAAATTTTGCTTCTCTTTTTATATCGCATCTTGAACACCTTACAAGATAATAACTTTTAATAAGATATTGTCCGCATTCGGGACAATATCCTTCGTTGGAATGCAAAAGCGCTTTTTTGTGTTTACATTTATTTTTATTCAAAAAAAATGAAATTAAAATACTCTTCATATTAAAAATATAATTAAAGCCCTCAAAAAGTCACTGTTTTAATTTATATATTAAGAAATGTAAAGTATATATTTTTTAAAACAGCAATTTTATATACTTAATATACTTTATATATATGTAAGTATTGATAAAAGATAAATGAGAGATATAAAGGAGACACAAAAATGGCAAGAGTTTTGATTTCAATGCCCGAAAAATTTCTTTCTCAAATTGATTCTGTTGCGGAAGGGGAAAACAGATCAAGAAGCGAATTGATACGTGAAGCACTTCGCACATATATCAATCGTTCTAAAATGAGAGAAAACAGCTATGCAACTAAAAATGCCGCTATCTTAGAAGCACTTTTGGATTAAAAGAGATATCAAGAGAGAACTGAGTAAAAAACACAAAGGCTAATTCAAGAGAGAAATAAAATTGATTAGCGAAAGACCGTACAATGTTTGTACGGTCTTTTTTTTACTATCGGTTGTAAAAAATTATTTTGCGCTTTGTGCTGTTTCAACAAGTACTTTAAATGCTTCGGGCTCATTTACCGCAAGTTCTGCAAGCATTTTTCTGTTAACTTGAATATTGGCTTTTTTAAGCATATTCATAAATTTGGAATAGCTTAAGCCAAGTTCTCGAACTGCTGCGTTGATTCTTATTATCCAGAGTGAGCGCATGTTTCTTTTTAGTACACGTCTGTCTCTGTATTGATATTTAAGTTTTTTCATTACCGCAATATTAGCAACTTTAAATATTCTGCTTCTTGCGCCTAAAAAACCTTTAGCTAATTTTAATATTTTTTTATGTCTTTTTCTTAATACGTTACCGCGTTTAACTCTCATAGTTCACAACCTTCCTTACTTTGCATGTTTCTTATAGGGTAATTCCTTAGCAATCATTGCTAAATTTCCTTCAAATACTTCAACGGTACCTGTCAGTCTGTTTTTTCTTGAAGGGCTTTTGTGAGCTAATAAGTGTCCTTTGCCTGCTCTTTGGCGTAAAACTTTACCTGATGCGGTAATTTTGTAGCGTTTAGCCGCTGATCTGTGTGTTTTCATTTTTGGCATTTTTATTTTCTCCTTTTTATCCCTTGAGGCATACCACAGCCTTCTTCGGGCATTAATAATTTTATTTAAAACATATTTTTATTGCAAGTATGGGATTAATTTATTATTAAAATATGTAAATTATATGTTTTTTAAATATTCTTCCGGTGCAAGAATTACGACAAGTTTCGGCATTGAAAGAAGATTTTTTGCCATTTCGCTTACGTCTTTTTTATCTACGGCGTTTATTTCTTTTATAAATCTTTCGTTATAGTCAAGTCCGAGCCCCATCATGAAATTATATCCTTCGGTTGCAGTTATTTGGGCATTGTTTTGAGTAAAATATTTTAATCTTCCGGAGATATTTTCTTTTGCCCCTTTTAACTCTTTTTCATCAGGCGGTGTATCGGCAAGTTTTTGAAGCTCGTTTTTAAATCCGTCAAGAGATTTTTGGATATTTTTCGCAGCGGTGCCTATATACATATTAAAAATTGCGGAATGCAAAAGAGTTTCATATTGGCTTCTTACGGTATATGCAAGCCCTTGTTTATCTCTTAAATTAACAAATAATCTGCTTGATAAACCGGATGAGCCCAAAATATTATTTAAAATTGAATATTTTGCACTGTTTTCGCTTTTAAAGGAGTCTACAAGCCAGCCTTGTATGATTTGTGCTTGAGCAACATCGTTTTTCACAATTTTTATTATTTTATCTTTTTCGATTTCATTTTTAAATATATCTTCTATTTCATCAAATGTATCGTATGAACGCATAAAATCGAAATTATCTTCAAAATATTGAAGAAGTTTTTCTTCTTCATCTTCAAAATCGCCCGTTAAAACAATTGCTTTTTCGGCTTTGAAAAAGTCATCTTTTGCTTTTAAGATATCCTCTTTTGTGATTTTATCCAAATCTTCAAGAATTTTTGTGTGAGTTGAGCTATAGGGGTGGTCTTTAAAAATATTTTTTACAAAGCTGTCGCTTAATTTAAAGCGGGGATTATCCAAATCCGCCGTAATTTCCCCTTTCATTTTGAATATTTCTTTTTCAAAATCATCAAATGTCGAATTTAAAATTAATTCTTTTGTTAATTCCATTGCACGTTTGAAATCTTCATTTAAAAAGATAAGGCTGATTTTAAAATAGTCCTGTTTTGCTTTAAAAGTTATATCTATACATTCATTTTCAAACATAAGTGCTAATTCAGAGGCATTGTAATTTTTTGTGCCTTGAAGAAAAAGTCTTGCCAGAAGGGAATTTATTCCGTAATATTTTTCTTTTTTTGAGGTTTTAAAGAAAAATGACATACTTATTCGGGGTGTTTTCGGCGCTTTTTCAAGAAGTATATTTATACCTTTTCTGTTATACAGTTTCATTTTTTTCTCCTTCGGGTAAAAGTATGCTTGTTGAAACAAAATCAGGGTGCAGATATTTTTTTGCAATTTCTTCCAAGTATCTGCAATCAATTTCATCTAATACTTTAAGGTATTTATCCGCTAAAGATAAATCTTCGCATACCGTTGCATAATAACCTATTGTATCAGCTATATCGCTCACCATTTCGGAATCTTGAGCAAATGTGACTTTTGCTCTTTTTTTAGC
Source organism: Candidatus Gastranaerophilales bacterium (assembly GCA_947589425.1). Taxonomy (GTDB): domain Bacteria; phylum Cyanobacteriota; class Vampirovibrionia; order Gastranaerophilales; family Gastranaerophilaceae; genus RUG14156. The sequence goes on from CANQAV010000004.1 coordinate 63,860, forward strand.
TTTCTTTAGTTCGGCTTCCGTAATTTTATTTAAATTTAAAAGATGTTCTTTTAATTCTTTTATTACAACATCTTTCTTTTGAGCATCAAAATTGGCTTCAATCATAAAGTTATCGCCGTCCTTAAATTGATAATGACAGCTTTCAAGCTGATAATAGTGGGGATTTTTGGTATTTTCAATAAGGTCGCTGTATAGCCTTGAGCTTTTTCCGTCTCCGAGGATTGTTGAAATTAAATCAAGTGCAATTGTTTCTTTAAGGTTTTTTGCGCTGTCGCATAATGCCCCCAACATAATATATGCGGTATTGATTTCAGAGTAATCCGTAACTGTTTTCGGGTTTTTTATTTTAATTTCTTTTATTTGAGGGTCTGATTTTGCTTTTTCAAGATTAGAGGGCTTAAATTTAAAGTTTTGCTCTATAAGTTCAATCATCTTTTCTTCATCAAAATCTCCCGCAACAATTGTTGTTATGTTTTTTGGAATGTAGAAAGTTTTATAGTATCTTGTAATTTCTTCCTGAGTGATGTTTGCTATTATTTTTTTTGTACCTATTACTTCTCTTTTGTAGGGGTGATTTTCATACATTGCAGAATTAAGGTTTTTATATACCTTTCTCCAGTTATTATCTTCCCCCATCCTTATTTCTTCAATAACAACATACCTTTCCCTTTTAACTTCCGGGGGTTTGCCTTCGGGGTCAAATTCAGGCCCTATTTCTTCAATCGGGAAAAGAGCATCAACCATCATATCCGCATGCATATTAAGAGCAAGTTCATAGTGTTCTTTTGGTATATTTATATAAAAGAAAGTATAGTCTTTCCAAGTTGCTGCGTTAATTATTCCGCCTTTTTCTTCCATTGCTCTGTCAAATGCGCCTGCGGGGTATTTTGTTGTTCCTTTAAAAAGAAGGTGTTCAACAAAATGCGATACTCCGTTATTGTCTTTATTTTCGTTAATTGAGCCTGTTTTAACCCATGAGCTTATATTAATCATCGGACTTTTTTTATAGGCAAAAACGGCTTTATGACCGTTTTCAAACGTATAAACGCTCAAGGGTTTTTCTAAATAAGGGTATTCAATTTTTTCCTTTTTTATATAACTCATTTTATTCCGCCTTTTGAACTAAGTCGCCTCTTAAAATTTTTGCACCTTTTAAATAAATGTGCTTGATTTCATCCTGTTTTTTTAGGGTATTTACATTAATTAAAATCCTCAAACATTTTTCCAAACTTCCTTCAACGTCAAGCTCGTGATAGCACATCATGGGCACCTGTTTAAAATCTAAACATTCCCTTGCATATTTTGCGGGAAATGCTTTATTTAAATCTTTTGTTAAAGTAAATATTGCAAATGCAATATCTTCTTTTTCTATGTTGTTTTCTTTAATCATTTGAGAAAGCAATTCAACGGTTGCGTTTTTGATTTCTTCTTTTGTATTTTCTTCAAGCGTAATTGCGCCTCTTATTCCTCTTGAATATGTCATTATATAAATTTATCTCCCGTATTAATTCTTGCCCCTCTTGCCCAGTCGGAAGCTTTCATTTCGTTTTTTCCTTCGGGTTTTACGGTAATTAATTTAATTGCATCATCAGAGCATTTTACAATTATTCCCTCATCGTCAATTTTAATTGTTTGAGAAGGCAAAAATGAGCTATTATCTTCTATGGGCAGAGTTTTTAAAACTTTTAATATCTTTCCGTTAAAGGTCGTGTGATTGGTGTTAATTTTATACATTGAGCGGATTTTGTTGTGAAGCTCAAATGCACTCATATTCCAGTCGATAATTTTTTGTTCTTTTTGAAGTTTTTTTGTGTATGTCGCTTTAGAATTATCCTGCGGGGTTGGTTTTAGAGTGTTGTTATAAAGTCCTTTAAGGGTTTTATCCAAAAGCGCAGGGCTTTTTTTTGATATTATATCCATAAGTTCAATCACATTCATATCGGACTTAATATCAATTTTTTCCTGAAGGCAGATATCTCCCTCATCAAGCCCTAAAGAGGTTTTCATTGTGGTTATGCCGGTTTGTTCCCTGCCTTCCATAATTGCCTGTGATATCGGATTTGCACCCCTATATTCGGGTAAAAGGCTTGCATGCAGATTGATTGTTGCATATTTTGGAATATCAATAACTTCCTGTGATAAAATTTGTCCGAAAGCAAAAGTAATAAAAAAATCACAGTTTAATTTTTTAAGTTCATTAATTACTTTTTCATCCTTTGAAATTTTATCAGGCTCAAACACTTTAATACCGAAGTTTTTTGCAAGTTTTGTAATATTTCTTTCAACAATTTTTTTACCTCTGTTTTGAGGTTTTGCCTTTTGGGCTACAAGCGCTTCAACTTCATAATCGGGTGAATTTATGAAATATTTGAAACTTTCAAGCGCAATATCGGGTGTTGCAAAAAAAACCGTTTTTAATTTCATTGTTTGGAATTTTCCGACTCTTCTATTTCTTTTTTCAGTTTTTCGACTTCTTCGGGATGATTTTTCTCATATTCAACAATTTCATCCTCTAAAAACTGTTCATCAATAAGCCTGTCTTCTTCAACGGGCGGAAGATTGTATTTTGCCAAAACATTATTGGCTTCAAATCTGTTTCTGCAATGGTCAATAAAGAGTTTTCCGTCAAGGTGGTCAAATTCGTGCTGAATAGCTCTTGCTAAAAGTATTCCGTCACGTGCTTCTTTTACAAAAGGACGTCCGTTTATATCAAGAGCTTTAACCATAACGTTTTTATATCTTCTTACGTTTGTATATGCTTGAGGGAAGCTCAAACAGCCTTCATAGCTGTTTATTGCGCCGGATTTTTTAATTATTTTAGGATTTATGAACACGATAGGGTCAATCGGACCCTTCGGGTCTGATACGTCAACTACAAAAATTCTTAAATTTTGTCCGACCTGAGGCGCTGCAAGACCGACGCCGTTTGCGTGGTACATGGTTTCAAGCATATCGGACACAAGATTTTTTATTTTTTTTGAAACTTTTATTACTTCCTTGGATTTTTCCCTCAAAGAAGGAGTTCCGTATTCAATTATTTTTAATATAGACATAATTTTATATTATCATATATAAGACATTCTAACAAATTTTAGACTTAATTACCCATATAAAAGAGAATATCAATTATTAAGTCTGCAAAAAGAATGTAAATTGTACAAAGTATTGAGCTTTTTGTTGTTGATTCGCCGACGTTTTTTGCTCCCCCTCTTGTGTTATATCCGACTGTTGCACAGACAAGGGCTATAATTGCGCCAAACACAACTCCTTTAAAAAGACTGATATATATATCTTTCATAACAAGCATCAGCCAGACGGAGTTAAAATATCTTATGGGATGAAGCCCGATTGAAAAATATGAAACCAAAGCTCCGCCTAAAACCCCTGTTAATTCGGATAAAAGAACTATACAGAAGCATCCTGTTGCTCCCGCTATAATTCTCGGAGCAAAGTAATAGCCTATTGAATCAACTTTTAAAACATCAATTGCATCAATTTGATTGGTGACTTGCATATTTGCAACCTGTGCGGTGATAGCGGTTCCTGCTCTTGCAGCAAGTGCCAAAGCTGCAAACCCCGGGGCAATTTCTCTGATTAGGGCAACTGCAAGAAAGCCCCCAATATAGCTTTCTCCGCCCGACATTAAAAACTGATGAGCTACTTGAAGTGCAATTACACAGGCGGAAATAAAAACAATTGATAAACAAATGCCCAATGAGTCAAATCCTATTGAAGCCGTCTGTACAAGCACTGATGACAGGCGGACATTGCCTTTAAGAGTGTATTTTGCCGCCTGTATGAAGTTTTGGACACATATACCTAAAAATCTTATCACAAGCTAATTATATATATATAAATTAAAAAAAGCTAGATTTTTGTTTCTCTTTTTTATAAAATACACTTATGATAGTATTTGATACTTTATTTATTTTATTAATAATTTATCTGTTCATATATTGCTTGTATCAGCTTTTTTTCTATGTAAAGGCTAACGATATTGAAAAATATTTTGATATGCAGGAAAAAACAAGAAGCTTTGCAATGGACAAAAATAAGCTTGCAGTCATTATTTTTGCAACAATGAAAGATAAAAATCTTGATAAACTGCTCTCCGTTTTAAATAATCAATCATATCCGAAGGAAAATTATGAAGTGCATGTGGTTTATCAAAAGGATGAAAACGATACTTCAACTCCTCGTGATTTTGCACTCGGAGCAAGAATACACAACATTCAAAATCCCGATTATTTTTCAAAAGATAAAGCCGTTAATCTTTTAGTCCAGAAAATGATTGAAGAAAATGAATTCAGTGCATACGTATTTTTGGGTGCAAACAGAATGGTCGGAGAAAAATATCTTGAAAATATTAACAAATCTTTGGCTTCATCAAGTGTTTTAGTCGGAAGTATTGTCTGCACAAACGAAAAAAATCAGCTTGCAAAAAAAATCAAAAATGCAATTGTTTCTTCCTATTTGAAATATACAAGCAGAACAAACGGTATAGTCCGCTCAATGTTTAATCTGCCATTTTTTGTTGACGGGGATAATTTTGTTATTACTTCGGATATTTTAGAGAAGATGGGCTATGTCGGAATTGAAGATAAAGATTCAATGCTTGAATTTTCGCTTGATTTAGCTTCAAATAATATTAAGTCGGTTTATTCGCCATATATCATAAGCGCAATTGATGTTAAAAGTTATGATTTTACATCGCCCTCTCTTAAAAATAAATTTTCATTATTTGCACATTATTTCCCCCTTCTTGCTTTTAAGGGCATAACATTCAGGGAATTTATTTTATTCCTTTTGAAGCCAAACTCACTGTTTGTTTTATTCAGCTATATTGTTTTGGTATTTTTGTCCGTTTATATTCCGCATCATGTTTCCCATTGGGCGGTTATTTTGCTTGGGGTATTTTTGTTTGTTAATTTCATGATTTCGATTTATTCTTCAAAAATGCGTTTTGTTGAAATATTTTGGCTGTGTTTTTATCCTTTATGTTTAAGCTGGCAAAAAATAAAAATTTTAATTAATAATTTAACAATGAATTCTATTATAAAAAATAAATATGAAGAAGAAAACGTTAATTCCGCAACCATTAATGCCGTTGTAAATAATACCAAAAAAGATTTTAACGCAAAATTAGATTTAGTTTCCGAGGACGGTATGAGAAAAGTTGTTTATCGTGAAGGAAACAGATTTATTGTTACCGATTCTTATCTTAGAATGTATGATGCACTATCCGATATGACATATAAATTAAAATCAAAAGGATTGATGCTTAAAACCTGTCAAAATTGCAAACACTTTGTTCTATGTCCGGATGGCACTCTGGATTGTCTTAACGGAAAATGCCAGCTTTCACAGAATGAAATACTTGTGTGGAACGGCTGTCAATATTTTTTCCCGAATGATGAAATGCAAAACGGTTAAAAACTATTTTTTGAATATTTTTCCGAGCATATAAATTGAGCCTGAAAAAACTTTAAGATTTTTCTTTTTTAAAACTTCATCAATTTTTGTAATTTTTTTAGCTCTTGATTTATATTTTTCATCTAATTCATCAAATTTTAAAGAATTCGGGTAATCGTATTCCATAAAATAAAATTCATCTTCATCTTTGAGCAAAATATCAAGCATTGACCTATAGTCTTTATTTTTTAAACAGCCGAATATGATGCTCTTTTTTTGTTCTTTAAAATTTTCATCCAAAAAATTTCTTAACGTTTTAATTCCGGAAGGATTGTGAGCGCAATCAATCAAGGTATTATTTTTTTTATCGTATTGAAGCCTGAAATCCCATTTTATTTCTTTAAGAGTATTTAATACTTCGTCATCAATTTTTATTTTAAGTATATCTAAAACACCGAAGGCAAGGGCTAAATTTTGCGCTTGATGAGCGCCCAAAAGCGAAAATTCGGTTTTTTTGCCGTCAAATACGGCATAATTTTTTCCGTTTTCAAACTCGATTTTAATATCTTTTAAGGGTATAATTTTAGAATTTTTTTCATCCGCAATTTTTTTAATTATCTTATATCCCTTGTTTTCTTTCGAAATAACAACTTTTGATTTTGGTTTTATTATACCCGCCTTTTGAAGAGCAATTTCGTCAATTGTTTTGCCGAGCCTTTCTGTGTGGTCAAAATCAATTGTTGTAATTACGGGGATTGATTTTTTGATTATGTTCGTTGCGTCATATAACCCCCCAAGCCCCGTTTCAAGGACTATGTAATCAGGATTTTTGATATTAAAACAGTAAAATGCACAAGCTGTTATAAGTTCAAACTCGCTTAATTCAATATTATTTTTTTGAGCAAGTAAATCAATTTCATTGATTAATTTATCAAAAAGATAGGGCGAAATTTCTTCGTTATTAACCCTTATTCTCTCGGTATAACAAAATATATGGGGGCTTATGAAAAGAGCGGTTTTATAACCTTTTTTAATTAAAATATCGTTAATTATTTTTGAGGTTGAGCCTTTTCCGTTAGTTCCAGCAATATGGATGATTTTATATCCGTTTTGAGGATTTCCCAAAAGTTCAAGAATTTTTTCAATTCTCTCAAGTCCGAGCTTAATAAGAAATTTGTTGTGAGATGTTAAAATTTCTTGTGCCGATTTCATTTTATTGCCTGATTTAATTGATTAACAATATTCTGTGCGGAGTTTAATTTTGCAAGTTTATAAGCATTATATGATAAATCGGAGAGAAGTTCTTTGTTGTTTATTAATTCATTTACTTTATCATACAGAGTATCACCGTTACAGTCTTTATCTTCTATCATCAGTGCGGCTTTGTTTTTTACAAGGCTCATTGCATTTTTCTTTTGATGATTTTGACTTGCATAAGGATAAGGAATTAAAATTGAAGGAAGGGAAGATGCGCAAATTTCCGATAAGCTTAAAGAGCCTGCTCTTGAAATTGCAACATCAGACGATAAAAGAGCAAGATACATCTTGTCAAAATACGGCTGTAAAACAAGATTATCGGGAAGTTCTTCAAATTCATCAAGAATTTTTTTTGTTATTTCATCAAAATTCTTTTTGCCTGTCTGCCAAAGTATTTCATAACCTTCTTTGTTTGCATATTCTTTTAAGATTTTAAACGATGAGTTGTTTATTGTTCTTGCGCCTAAAGAGCCTCCCATAATAAGGATTGTAAAATTATCTTTAAGAGATAACTCTTCTCTTGCCTGTTTTTTAGATATGGCTGTAAACTCTTGCCTTATCGGGTTGCCGTTTACAAATATATTTTTTGATTTAATAAGTTTTTTGGCATCTTCAAATGCAACCGAAACACTTTTTGCGCAAGGCGCAAAAAATCTTGTTACTATTCCGGGCTGTATGTCGCTTTCGTGCATAACATAGGGAGTATGGAATAAAATCGCACAAAATAGTGCCGGAGCACAAACGTAACCCCCTGTTGCGAAAACAACATCGGGTTGATATTTTATAAAATATGTCATGGCTTTAAGAGTTGAAACTAATAATCCGAAAAGCCATAATATGAAACCAAAACTTAATTTTCTGGGCATTCCTTTTGCGCTGTAGCTTAAAAAGTTATATCCGTTTTTCTGCGCTATTTCATATTCAAGATTTTTTTTGTTGCCGAGATAGTAAATATTTTTTATATCAACATTGCTATCAACAAGAGTATTTATGATTGATACTGCGGGGTATATGTGGCCGCCCGTACCCCCTCCCGTTATAAAATATACTTTTTCTTTATTTTTTTTATTGAACATAGTGAACAATCCTTTGGACTCTTGTTTTTGAGATGTTAATTAAAACACCTATCATACATAATGACACAAAAAGGCTTGATCCGCCATAGCTTATAAACGGCAGAGGAATACCCGTTGCGGGTACAAAAGAGCTTGCAACCGACATGTTTGTAAACGCCTGAAAACAGATTGAAAAAGTTATCCCGACGGCAAGAATTTTGCCGAACATATCGGGACATTTTTTGGCAATAACAAAACCTCTGTGGAGCATAACACCAAAAAGGCATACAAGGAAAAAGCATCCTAAAAAGCCGAACTCTTCTCCGATTATCGCAAATATAAAGTCGGTATGACCTTCGGGAAGCCAGCTCAGTTTTTGTTTGGAGTTTCCGAAGCCCACTCCGAAAAATCCGCCCGAAGAAAAAGCTACCATGGATTGAATTATGTTATACCCTGCTCCGAGTGCATCCGAAAAAGGATTCCACCATATTTTTATACGCTGTAATTGATATCCTCTTATTGTTGTTGCGACTGCCAATCCGCCTAAAATAAATGCTGATGATATTATTTTTGTTGAGCCTCCCGCAACATAATACATTGCAAGGGATGTCATCAAAAGAAGGATTATCATTGATAAATTAGGCTGCATATATATCAAAAGAAGCATAAGTGCAAAAATTATATAGAAAGGATATTTTTTCGGGTCTAAAATTGTACAGTCTTTTGAAAATAGTGTTGCAAAATATAATACCAATGCAGGTTTTGCCATTTCGGACGGCTGAAATTGAATTGGTCCCAACACAAGCCATCTTTTTGCTTCGTTAACGGTAACACCTAAAGGAGAAAATTTAACAAGGGCAAGTGATATAAGTACAAAGATTGCACTTATCCCGGCAAAAGATTTCAGTTTTCTGTAATCAAATTTTGAGAAAAACCATGCTCCAAAAACTCCGCCGACAAGCCAGATAAGTTGTTTTAAAGTGAATGAAAAGGGATTTTCCCCGTAGCTTATTGCTTTTGGTGCGGAAGCTGAAAATACCGCCATTATACCGAAAACAATTATAAAAACCACAGCAACAATCAAAATGCTGTCAGCCGGAGCTTGTGCATAAGTTGTGTTTGTGTGGGTTGTATGTGTTTTATTTCTTCGATAGTACATAGTTTTTAAAAGCTTCTCCTCTTTTTTCATAGCTTTCAAACATATCAAAACTTGCACAAGCCGGAGATAAAAGAACTACGTCGGGCTTATCCAAAGAGGCTATGTCAATTGCTTCTTCAAGAGTTTTTGAATTAACTATATTCATATATCCGTCGTTTGCAAGAGCTTCTTTAAATCTTGCGGTTGCTTCTCCGATTAAAACCACTTTTGATATTTTTTCTTTAACGGCACTGACAAAATCTTTGAGTGAAGTCTTTTTGTCACGTCCCCCGGCAATTAAAACCACTTTTTTATTTGCAAATGAATTTATTGCAACAATGCTCGCTTCGGGGTTTGTTGCTTTTGAATCATTGTAATAGTCGGTTTCTTCAATTGTTCTTATATATTCAAGCCGATGTTCAATTGCTTTAAATGCCCTCAGTGCTTCTTTAATGTCTTTTAAATCGACCTTCAAAATTAATGAAGCCAAAATTGCGCACATTGCGTTTTGAACATTGTGAGGCCCTACAATTTGAAGTTCATTTATATCAATAATTTCTTCTTTGTCGAAAATAATTTTATTGTCTTTTAAATAAATACAGTTTTTAATATTTTGTTCATTGAGAGAAAAAAAGTATACATTTGCTTTTGTTTTGTCTTTAATTGAGCGCACTAATTCATCATCATAATTTAAAATTGCATATTTTGTTTCATCCATGTTATAAAAAGGTTTTGCTTTTGCTTCAAAATAATTTTCAAGCGATTTATGCCACAAAATATGGTCGGGAGTAAGGTTTGTAAATATTGCGATTTTAGGACTTAAAGTATTGCTGTAATAAAGCTGGAATGAGCTTGCTTCAACAACATAATAGTCAATATTTTTATCTTTATATTCCAAAGGGCTCAAGCCGATATTTCCGCAATAAGGCGAGCTGTATTTTTTTGATAAAATATATGAAGTTAAAGCCGTTGTTGTGGTTTTGCCGTTTGTACCGGTAATTAAGACGATTTTATTGTTTTCATCAAATGAAGTATATTCAATATCCGAAAAGTATTTAATTCCTTTTTCATCAAGCCTTTTTAATATTTCGGCATCATTTGGAATTGAAGGACTCAATATACAAAAATCGCTTCCTTGAATAAATTCTTCGCTGTGACCTTCAAATTCAATTTTTGCACCGAGAGATTTAAGCTCTTCAATTTCTTTTGCGTTTTTTTCGTTTTCTTTTGAGCTTTCGCTTATATAAACATCAGCTCCCATTTTAAGAAAATATTTGGCAGATGCTTTTCCTGTCGTTGAAAAACCAAGTATTAATACTTTTTTGTCTTTTAAATCTTCCATTTTTACGCCTTAAAATAATATAATAAAACAGTTAAAATTGAACTTACAAGTGTGATGAGAGAAAATACGATTACAATTTTATTTTCGCTCCAGCCGCTTTTTTCAAAATGATGATGTATGGGGCTCATCTTAAACACTCTTTTTCCCGTTAATTTAAAACTTGTTACCTGAATCATAACGGAGAGGGTTTCACATATAAATACAAGCGCAATCGGTATGAGCCAAAGTTCAAATTTTCCCATGATGGCTATTGTTGCAAGCAGTCCGCCCAAAGCTAAAGAGCCTGTATCACCCATAAAGATTTTTGCCGGTTTTTTGTTGAAATATAAAAAGCCAAGACAAGAAGCACAAGCACATATTGAAATTATTGCCAAATCAATATTGTTATTTAAAAAACAAATAATGGAACATGCTAAAAACGCAAATACGGAAGAAGAAGCTGCAAGCCCGTCCAGACCGTCGGTTAAATTAAGGGCATTAGAAGCTCCTACCATCATAAACACAACAAAAGCAGGATAAAACCAGCCTAAATCAATATTGAAATTTAAAAACGAAACTTCCGTTTGATGCAGAAAAATGATGTAAAAAGCGGGAAGCATTGCAACGGCAATTTGCAAAAGAAGCTTTGCTCTTGCCGAAAGTCCGAGGTTTTGATGTGCTTTAATTTTTTTAATATCATCTTCAAAACCCGCAAAAGTGTAAAAAATCAATGTCATAATGACAATCATTGCTCTTGTGGTTGTTTTTTGCGCCATGAATAATGCGATTAAAGATGCTATAATGATTGATGCAACAATGAAAACACCGCCCGTTGTAGGAGTTTTTTCTTTGCATGCGTGCATTTGGGCAACTTCTTCTCTTAAATATTGAGAATATGCCTTCTTTTTCATAAAATCAATATAAGGAATTCCCAACAGTAAACATAAAATTAGAGCAATCAGCCCCGCTACACTAATCATTATCATAATTTTTCACCATTTCAATTATTTGTTCAAATTTCATAAATCTGCTTGCCTTCAAAAGTATGACACAAGGCTCTTTTATGGTTTGATTGATATATTTTGCACATTCTTCATTGTTTTCAAACTCAATACTTTCAACGGTTGTATTTCTTGCAATATGGCGTGCAAGATTACCTACCGTCAAGAGCTTTATTCCGGAATAATTTGATAAAAATTCTCCGATTTGTTTATGATACATTATTTCATCTTTTCCAAGTTCGCCCATATCCCCCAATACAAGGACAATAGGTCTTTGGTATATTGATAAAAATGTTTTTAATACGGCATTCATGGATTCCGGGTTTGCATTATAGCTGTCGTTGATGAATGTCAGATTTTTTATTGTTGTTTTTTCCCATCTTTTTTCAATAGACTTATAATTAAGCAGACCTTTTTTGATGTTTTCTTTTGAAATTCCTTTATAAAGAGCTGCTTCAATTACTAAAATTGCGTTTGAAACATTGTATTCTCCCGCCTGATTAAGTTCGTATTTTTCGCCTTTATATTCAAATGTTGTTTTATCAATTGAAATTTCGATGTTTTTGGCATCATCATAAGAAGTAAATATTTTATTTCCGTCATAGTTTAAATTTTCTTTTAATCGGGGACAGTCAACACCTATAAAAACACCTTCTTTTTTCAGGTTTTTTGTTATTTCGCATTTTGCAATCGCAATGTTTTTAAGAGTTCCAAGCCTTTCAAGGTGAGCCGAGCCAATATTTGAAATGATACCCATGTCGGGGTTTGAATAATTGGATAAAAGTTCAATTTCGCCCAGACTTCTCATACCCATTTCAATAATACAGACTTCCGTATCCGAAGGCATATTAAACATTGTCTGGCAAAGACCGATTTCATTATTGTGGTTGAGCTCGGTTTTATGCGTTTTAAATTGGGTTGAAAAAACGCTGTAGAGCATTTCTTTTGTGGTTGTTTTTCCGCATGAGCCAGTAAGAGCAATAACATAAGGATTAATTTTGTTTCTTATGTATTTTGCAAGTTCTAAATATGCAACAAGGGAATTTTTTATATATATTATAAATTTTGCATCTTTATTAATTTTGTGTCTGTCCTGAGTAAAATAGCCTAATGCCCCCCCTGAAACCGCTTTATCAATAAAATTGTGCCCGTCAAAGTTTTCTCCTCTTAAAGGAAGATAAACATCTCCTTTTTTTATTTTTCTTGTATCCGTTGAAATTTCAAAAAGAGTGTTTTCTTCAAATGAGGCATCCTTATAAAGCACTTCACAATCCAAACATTCAGCTATTTCTTTTAAACTAAAACGCAAAATTCACCTCATTAACAAACATTGTATAGAATAATTTTATATCAAAAAACCCTGCTAACAAGTTAAGATTAATTAATTTTAATTTTTAATTTTTTTATCGTATAATAAAATGTATAAGCCGATGTAGCTCAGCCGGTAGAGCAGCTGATTCGTAATCAGCAGGTCGTGCGTTCAAGTCGCATCATCGGCAGTTTTTATTCTTGTGTAATTGAGATGATTTTTTTCATCTGGTTTTTTAATCTTTGATATTCTTCCCCTTCCCCGCAGGCATCAAGCGCCATGGATAAACATTGAGGTATATTTATCCCTCTTTTTTGAGGAAGAGTTTCTTCATAATATTTGCGCTCAAAACTGTCGTTTGGCGGGGCAACACGCAAGTTCCAATTTTGAGTATTGTCATATATCCCCGGTTTATTATAGGTATTTTTTTGCGCAAATAAATCAAGCCAATTTATTATAACGTTATTGGGAGTTGTTGTATCATTATCTGCGGAAAATAATTTTGCAACTTTTGCGGTTATAAAGCTGAAGGGGTTAGGGTCTTTTAATATTTTTTCGGGCTCTATGTTCAATTCTTTTGAAATATAGTCAATGTGGCGCTTTTTTTCTTCATCGCTGTATTTTTCAATTTCAAGCTCATAAGGAAGGGAATCGTGTGTTCCGATAAGCCAATAATTTCCCTGTTCATTCGGATTTATTTCACGATATATTTGATTTTCGTCTTTAGGGTTTGCATATAAAGAATTTCTCATCCCTCTGAGATGCATGTCTTTCATGACCCATTTGGCAGGCTCGGTCAGTGTTCCTAAATCTTCGCATATTAAAAGGGAGTGGGTTTTATCTTCTATTTCATCTTCGCTTAATTTAATACCTTTGTTTTTATATTGTTCTTCGACCGTTTCTTTTACTGCGGGAAGAATTATACGGGAAAGTATTTTTGAATATTCTTTTTTAAGTTCCTCTTCGTTTTCAAGAATAATTTCTTTAGCACGCTCAAAATCAATGTTTCCTCTTCCCTGAAGAAGAATTCTATCTCTGCTTGAAGAATCGAGTATGCCTTTTATGGGATCGGGGATGCCTTTTATTGTATCTTTTGTAATACCCGTATCTTGAAGTTCATGAAGAATTCCTTCAAGAAGATAGTTAAACATATATCGATATCCCTGTGCGGAATTTGAATATTTTATTTTTTCAATTTCGCTTTCATTTTTTGAGATAATTTCATTAATTTTATCAAAATCTTTTACCCCTCTTTGTTCAAGGATTTTTCTTTCGTTTGATGAAGGATTTTGAATTGCATCCATCGGATTTTTTAAATCATATACCGTATCAATTGTAATTCCGTATTGATTTAATTCTTTTAAAACATTGCTTAAAAGTATGATGAATTTTATTGTTGTAATTTCTTCTTTTTCTTTTTTATCATATACCCACGGGTCAATCATACCGATAATATGGTCAATCCTTAGCCCGCCCGGGTTGTCGTCAAGAATTTTTTTCATTACTTTTTTAAGATATTCTCCTTCTTTTGTAAGAGAATTATCCGAATTAAAAAGTTTTTCAAAAGGTATAAACCTGAAATCCCAATCTTGCGCCATAGAGCCTTTCATCGGGTTTGCGGGAGCGCCCATAAATATATCTTTTGTATAATAAGAAGGGTGCGCCCATATATCCGCATTTGAATATCCGATTTGCTTATCGCCTATGAGATTTACCCCTTTTGAAGCCGTTTGAAATTCAACAAGTTTATCTAAAAGATATATATAGGTTGTTCTTGTTATTTCGCCGTTTTCAAAAGCTTCGTTTATTGTTTTTATGTCGTCTTTGAGCTTAATTCTGCCGAGATTTGATGCGTAGTTTGAAAACTCTTTTCTTTGTTTATCTGCAATAAATTGAACAAATTGATAAAATTCTATCTCATCGGCATAAGTTTTTTTAAGCCTTTCAATTTCATTTTCTTTTTCTTCTTTGGTGTATGTCGTGTCACTATCGTCATATAAAACCCGAAGAAGCTTATTGTTCCAATTTTTATAGTCGTCATTGTTATATATTCGGCTTATTGCGCTAAATATGGCATAGCGCAAAAGATATGCGGAATTTTCTTCTTTGAAAGAATTAAATTCTTCATTTAATTTAACTATGGTTTCATCCCCTTTGGCTAATTTTTTCTTAAAATTTAAAAATGCGCCAAACAGTGCTTTTTGATTTTCTCTGTGGGCATATTCCTGAAGGGCTCTGTTGGGCTCTAATTCCTTTTGTCCTTTGTTTTTTATTTTGCCGTTTTCTTTTACATAGTGATTGATTTTATATTTTTTATTTCGGACAATATTTTGAAAGGTATCAATATCAAGGATATTTCCCCACTTGTCGCCAGTTAATTCAATCAGGTCAACAACTTCTTTGTTTGATAAAATAGTGCTTTCATAAGGGGAATAAAAAGGCGGGCGGACAATTCCCGAAGGCTCGAGCGAAATAGCATCAAAACCGTTGTTATATGCAAAATCAATGTATGATTTTGCCCCTTGGTTTAAAGACAAAATGCCGATTCCCACATCTTCCTCGGGTTGTGACGGGAAGCTTATTGAATGAGTAATCAAGACAAGATTATCAAGCCCGATAGCCTTTTTTGCATCATCAATATATGCTCTTTGTTTGATTTTTTCAATTGGTTTCAGTTGTCTTTTAAATGAAATATTAGAAATTTTATTTATTTTAGTCATTTTTATATTTGTTCTGTTTTTGGTATGGCAAAGTTTTGAAGAGTATCCCCTTTTGTTATTTGTTCAATTACATTTTTTTTGTAATCGGGAGCTTCTTCAATCGGTGTTGTAAAACAATCTATAAGCCAGCCCGTGAGCCCTTGAAGCCATGATGACGTTTTTTGAAGCCTATAGAGGGCGTATTGGTGCTGGAATTCAAAATATCTTCTTTTTTCGTATCTGTTTGGTCTGTTTAGCTGTTGAAGAGAAAGTGCTTCAAGTCTTTTTGCGGCAATGAGCGAATTCATTTTTAATGTCATATTTGCAAGAGGATTTAAAAGCAGAATTTCATTTTTATATGCAAGCTCTGAATTGTATGTAATTTGTCCGCTTAAAAGCTCTGCCGTGATTATATCGGAATCGGGATTATTGAGAGCATTTGCCATTGCGCTTTGATATTGTTTCATAATATCAAGATGTTCATAATCTTTTTCTTGAAGCCCGTCAAACCCTTTCAGATAAATTAAATATTGTTCTTTTAATTTGTGGAAATCAGCTTTTGCTTTTATATAATCTGTGAAAAATTGCTTTGCTTTATTTTCGTTGATTTTTTTCAATTCCTCATAATATGGGAAAATAAACGTATCTTCAAGATTTCTTAAGTTGGTTGGGATAATAAATTCGGGAAAATTGTTGTTTTTGGAGTTATTTTCGGTATCTATCGGACAAAAATCAACAGCTTCGCCGTAGTCTATGAGCCCGATGTTATCTTCGTTGTCGATTAATATATTTTCTTTTTTTAAGTCCCTGTGCAAAATCCCTTTTTTATCAAGTTCATGAATCGTGCTGAGAAGTTGTCCCAAGCTTTTTTCACTTAAGGGTTTTGTTTTCGGGTCGGGATTTTTCCCTTTAATAAAGGTGGATAAAAGTACGTGCCTGCCGTCTTGTAAGGTAAAATCCGCCAAATATCTTTGGCTTCTATCTTCAAGAGAGCTTACTTTTGATAAAAATTCTTTTTCGTTATGAAAATCGGCATTAACTCTTTGCATTTCACCCGTTATCGGGTTTTTGTTTTCTTTATGTGAAACTTTTGCAACTATACCCTGATGAAAGCCCTCTGCACTTAATTTATATACTAATCCGTCCGCACCGATACCGAGATAGTCATTATAATCAATATTATTGACTGCATCTAAAATAGCTTTTCTTTCAAGACCTCCTAAGTCGTCCGAAAAATTTGCTTCTTTTGGTACTCTGTTTTCAAATTTATCAACGGCACAAAAGGCAACAACATTTGAATTGTTTTTAATATTGTTTTTAAAAGTTATGAAATTTAGCGAGTTTAAAATCGGCGATATATTCATAAATTGTCCTTTGGTGCAATCAGGTAAAATGGCGTAAAGAAAAAAAATTGCTGATATTTTAAGAATTATTACATTCCGGGCAAAGGTACGGAAGGCAAGTTTTCATTATTTGTATTCTCTTCTTCCTCTATGTTTGGCTTGGGAGTATCAAAAACTTTTGCTTTAGGGGGTTTTTGTGCTTTTGGCGGTTTTGGTATGCTTTCAACTGCTTCATAGTCATCAGCATTTTCTTTATTTTCTCTTGTTTTTTGTTCCGCTTTTTTGTCAGCAGAGCGTTCTTCATCCTCATCAACGTTTTCATTGACATCTTCAAGCTGGACAGGTGTTTGAGAACTTGTTCCATTCATTTTAGGATAATCAAATACGCTTTGAGGAAAGTTTTGAATTGCCGTTTTCATATATTCGGCAAAAATGCGAGCAGGTAAGGCGCCGCCTGTTATTCCGGGAAGTTTGGAATTGTTATCATTACCAACCCATACGCCTGTCACAATATCGGGAGTATAGCCCATAAACCAAGCATCTCTATAGTCATTTGTGGTACCGGTTTTACCCGCAACATTTTGGGCAATGTTTGCGGCTTTTCCCGTTCCCACTTCAATTACCTTCCTTAGCATGTAGGTCATTCCGGCTGCCGTTTCATAATTAATTACTTTTACGATTTTAGGTCCGGTGTTTTCATAAATTGTGACACCTCTTGAATTTTCAACCCTTTCAACGCAATAGGGGCGGACTCTGTATCCTCCGTTTGCAAAAGCGCCGTATGCAACAACCATATCATACAATTTAACTCCGTTAGAGCCGAGCGCAATTGTCAAGTCGTTTGATAAAGGTGTGGTGATACCCATTTCACGTGCGGTTTGAATTACGGCATCAACACCGGAGTTTTTAATTAATCTTACCGCAGCAACATTTGATGAAATTGCAAGTGCTTGCCAGAGGGGAATTTTTCCTCTGTATTTCTGTCCGTAGTTTTTCGGTGACCAATCTCCGATTGTAAGAGGCGAATCCTCAATTAAATCATCAATATTTACTCCCTGTTGGAGTGCGGTAGTGTAGACAAAAGGTTTAAAAGATGATCCCGAAGGTCTTACTGCTTTTGTAACTCTGTCATATTGGCTGTTTTCATAGTTTTTCCCGCCGATATATGCGTATATTTTTCCCGTTGTCGGGGAAAAAGAAAACAGCGCCACTTGATTTGTGTTTTTATTTAAACCTGCTTTGTTGAGTGCATTAACTGCTGCGGTTTGTGCAATATTTTGGGATTTATAATCAAGAGTGGTGTATATTTTAAGTCCGCCTTGAGAAATTTCCTGTTCTTCAAAACCGATATTTTTTAGTTCATTCAAAACAAAATCAATAAAATAGGGAGCTTTGTTGTATGAATATACTCTGGGTTTATTAGATAAACGAAGAGGCTCTTTTTGAGCTTTTAACATTTGTTCGTATGTAATATATTTATTTCGGTACATTCTTTTTAAAACCTGATCTCTTCGTTTAAGACCCGCTTTTTTGTTTGCAAAAGGCGAATAAACGGAAGGCGCCTGAGGCAAGCCCGCAATAAGAGCTTGTTCCGCTAAAGTCAGCTCCGAAAGGTCTTTATCAAAAAAAGTTCTTGCCGCACTTGATACGCCATATACTCCCGAGCCCAAATATACGGAATTTAAGTACATTTCAAGTATTTCGTCTTTTGAGATTGTTTTTTCAATACGATGAGCAATAATTAATTCTTTTATCTTTCTTTCAAGCGTTCTTTCGTTGGATAAGAAAAGAATTCTTGCCAATTGTTGTGTTATGGTAGAAGCCCCTTGTTTAACCTGTCCGGATGAAACATTTGCTATGGTTGACCTTACCATGCCCAAAGTGTCAAAACCTCTGTGGTGATAGAAATTCTTGTCCTCGGTTGCAATAATTGCCTGTTTTAAGTATTCGGGAATTTTATCAATTGAAACCTTTTCAAATTTAAATGCCGTAAAGGTTTTAATTACTTCGCCGTCAGCAGAATAAATTGTTGTTATCGGGTTTGGTTTTATATCATCAAAATTTGATATCGGAGGAAGGCTTGCAAGATAAATATTAAATGCTGCAATCGCCGCCAAAACAGCTGACAACATCATTGAAAAAAGGCATAAAAATATGTTTCTTTTCTTGGGTCCTCTGCTTTGTATCCGTTTTCTTCTTACTCTATTCATAAAAACTATATTATAGCAAAAACCTTAAGTTGCAACAAAATGAAAATAAGTTAAGAAAAAAAGTTAACATTAATTATAAAAAAACAGCTCTTTTAAATTAAAAGAGCTGTTTTTCGAATATTTTATACGATTAGAAAATAACCGTAATTTCTTCGTTAGGATTAAGTGCTGATGAATTAGAAACTGAAGGAACGATAGTGTAGAGTAATTCATCGCCGATTTCATAAATAACACCGAATGTTCCTGAAACTGCAGTTTTAACAATTCCGTAAACACCTTTTCCGAGTGTTACAAATGACATTCCGAAGCTTCCAATGCCGCGTCCTAAGTGACCTGTGAATGTTTCAACAAATGTATCCGATAATCTGTCGCCGTATTCTTCTAATCCGTTAGCAGAGATATTTACAACCTGACCAACCGAACGACCTGCAACACCAACTGTTCTTGCTGCAGCTGTGAAAGGAAGTCCTAAAATTCTTGCTATGATGTTAGGATTTTTTAAGCAGTCAGCAGTTGCGCTTGATAATTCTTTCGGGAATTCAGCTTTGGATTTTCCGTTTACAATATCGGTAAATTTAACTGTTACAGAGCCGGGGAAGTTATTCAAACCGGGTCTTTGAACTGTTACTACTTTACCGTGTACTCTGGAGCCTGCGGGGAATGTTATTCCGTTAACAGTAACTTCTTCAGTTGTTTTTGCCGTAAATGAATCGCCTATATTTGAATGTTTAGCATCAATTCTGTCTAACATTTTAACTTTAACGGCAACGGGAGCTGCGCTTCCTTTGAAAGCATCTCCGACTAATTTGCCGTTAGCACCGAATTTTAATCTTAATTCACCGATTAAAACAGCTACTTGGTGTCTTGATAAATATGGTGATTCAAAAAGAGTTTTTGCATCGGGAAGATTGTCAATAAGTCCTGAAGCTGCAACTTCTTTTGTGCATCCGTATGCCCATGTAGGAATGTTTTCAATTGTTTTTCCGTTAAGTTCGGGAGCAGTGCCGTCATTTGTGTATGGTACATCAATTAATTTAGCAATCGTAGCGAATACTTCAGCTTTTGTAATTGCTTGATCGGGTTTGAATGATTTATCCGGATAACCAATCATAACATCAGCTGCCGTAGCTTTTGTAATTTCATCATTAGCCCAATATGAACCTGTTACGTCAGTGTAGTTTTTGTGTCCTCCTACATCATTCATATTTAAGCCTTGAGATAACATAAATGCAATTTCAGCTCTTGAAATAGGCATTTTAATATCGAAATCTTTATCGCCTTTTTTAACGCTCATTGTGTTCAAAAGGTCTTTTGACCAAGCATTTACATATAAATTGTCTTTATTTGTAAATCCGAGTCTGTTTTTTTGTTTTAATACTTTTCCGCCGATTCTGTAAACATAATTAGCATCTTTTACTTCCGTAGCGTCAGCATTCATTAATGAAGGGTGAGCATATACTTCTACTTTTTCTTGTTGTTTGCATGGTTGTTTTGCCATTACTGCAGCGCAAGTTAAAAACATTGCTAAGGTAATAGACAAAGCCTGTGTAGATTTTCTCATAACTTTCTCCTATTCTTAGTTTTTCCATACCATAACACAATAGTACAAGCCTATTATCTAACACTTGTTGAATATAGTCAAGCAGATATTAGTAAAGTTCCTTTATATCGTTGTAAATCAATAAAGACGCATCTTGAATAAGTGTTCTTGCGCTGTAATCATTATGAGGGCGTTTAACGATAATTGTAACTATATATTTTTTCCCGTTATCAGTATAAACAATACCGCTGTCGCCGAGCATTGTGCCGATATCTCCGGTTTTATGAAGTACTATGGCGCCTTGCGGTAATTTTTCTTTAATGAGGTGTATATTTCTTGTGTTGCCTAAATATTCTTTTAAAATACTTTTGTATTTCGGGTTTATGTAGTTGGGGTTATCAATATTATATAAAATTGTAGAAATTTCTTTTGCCGTGATTTTGTTTGTTCCTTCTAAATCGGGAAGCCAATGCTGCATTGAAGTTATTTTAAGTCCCAGATTTCTCATTGAACGGTTAAAGCCGTCCATTCCGCCGATTTCATTTAATATCATATTTGTTGCGGAGTTATCTGAATTTGCGATTGCAATACCCGCAAGGTAGTCCAGGGTATAGTTGACATTTGCCGCAGTTTTTTGAAGATTGCCCGAGCCTGATGTTCTGAATGTTTCGGTGAACATTCTTTTATCACCTAAAGTTATCGGATTTTTTGTTTTTGAAGAGTAGTCAATCAATCGTATCAGTTCAAAAACTATAGGTATTTTTATTATGCTTGCGCTGGGGTATACTTCATCCGCATTTATTTCAAGCCCCGAGCTTGTTGAATATTCCCAAACATAAACCGAGGGGGAAAGTTTGGGATATTTTTTAAACAGTTCTTCAAGTTTTGTTTTGGTTGCGGTCATTTCGCTCACAATCTGCATATTTGTGAATTTTTTGGTTTTTTCGACCGGCTTTAACAACAGAGGCTCATTTAAAAAATATGAGTTGTTAATGTAATATCTCGTCGGGTTGACATATTTTTTTGCATCAGGTTTAAAATTTCTGTTTAAAAAGCGGTTTAAAAAAAGAGGCTCAAAATAGTGTTTATAATTATACGGGCAAACATAATATCCGTATAATCCCAAAATACCAACCGCAACAAATGCTGCAGCAAGCAATTTTACGGGATTTTTTTTCTTTTTAACGTATCTTTTTACACGGGGAGTTAAAATTGCCCTTTTATCCTGCGGATGATTGGAATAAGTCCCATAGCTGCCATATAAATCATATTCGTATTTTTTTTTAAGAGAATTAGACAACACAAAATACCGATATTCTGATACGTTTTTAGTTTAAACAATTCCTGTCGATAAAAACATAGTTTATATGTATGAAATATTTAATAAAAAACCAAAACATGATATAATCAAAAAGACGAAATTTTAAGGAGAATTTATGAATATTGTTTTATACAGCAAAACAGGACAATCGCAATTCAAAGATATTATCGATTTGAACGATGATGATGAGATAAGAGAGTTTTCTTCGGATGAATTGGAAAATTATAAACAATATAATCCTTCCCTTTTAATTTTAGATTTGGATATTGAAGAAATCCGTGAATTTTGTGCGGTAAGAAAGCTTGAATGTCCGATATTAATTCCCTGTGATAAAATTCCCGAGTCTTTAACGGTAAGAGCCTTAAGCTATGATTATATTTTAAAACCGATTAATGAAATTGAATTAAATGTAAGAGTGAAGGCACTTTTAAAAACTTATGACACAAAAAGAAATCTTGTTAAATCCGCAATTTGTGATGAATTAACCGGTTTATACAACAGAAAATATCTTCACCACCGTTTGGATGCCGAAATTTCACGTTCAAAAAGATATGATACTCCCGTATCCTGTTTATTGATAGATATAGACTATTTTAAAATTGTAAATGATATGTACGGTTACGATTGGGGCGATATATTGCTTAAGAAAATTGCTCAAATGCTTGATGCTTTGGTTAGAAAGGAAGATGTCTTAACAAGATACGGTGATGAAGAATTTATCGTTATTCTTCCCGAAACAACGGAACAGCAGGCAATGATTTTTGCCGAACGTTTCAGAGCGGATGTTGAAAAAATGGAATTTATTCCGGCAAACGAAGAAGAACGCCATCCGATAACAATATCGGGAGGTGTTGCGCAATATCCTTCAATGGAAGATGTTGAAGAAGATGCAAATACTTTGATAAGATACGCTGAACACGCTCTTTATTGCGCTAAGCAATCAGGAAAAAATAAAATAGTTGAATTTTCCAAAATGAACCTCGGCTCATAATGAAAAACAATCTTACAAAAAGAATTATTCCCTGCCTTGATGTTAAAGAAGGGCGCACGGTTAAAGGTATAAATTTTGAAAACCTTAAAGAAGTGGGCGACCCGGTGGAACTTGCCAAAAAATATTCTCTTGAAGGGGCTGATGAACTTGTTTTTCTTGACATTACCGCAACAAATGAAAAAAGAAAAACTCTTTTTCCTTTGGTTGAGAGAATTGCTCGTGAGGTTTTTATCCCTTTTACCGTGGGCGGTGGGATTTCGGAACTTGATGACATCAGAGCAATTTTATCCTGCGGTGCGGATAAGATTTCGTTTAATTCGGCAATTGTAAAAAATCCGCAAATAATATCAACCTGTGCAAACTATTTCGGCTCCCAGTGTATTGTTGCAGCGCTTGATGCTAAAAGAGTTGACGGTGATTTTTATATTCATATTAATGCGGGCAGGATAAATACGGGTATCAAAGCTCTTGATTGGGCAAAAAAAGTTGAAGAATCGGGTGCGGGAGAAATTCTTTTGACTTCAATGGATTATGACGGTACTCAAAAAGGCTTTGATATTGAACTAAATTCCCTTATATCAAACGCAGTCAACATTCCGGTAATTGCTTCGGGCGGAGCGGGAGCAAATTCGGCTCATTTTATTGATGTTTTTCAAAAAACAAATGTCGATGCCGCACTTGCAGCATCAATATTTCACTATAATACCCTTCCGATACAAAAATTAAAAAAAGATTTAAAAGAAGCAAAAATTGCCGTTCGTATTTAGTTGTTGTAAAATAGTTCTATGATGAAAAGGATAGTTTCAATATTTCTTGTTGTATTGATTGTTTGCGCTTTTTGCATACTTTTTTTGAGCAGGGATAAAAAGCAAAAATTTACCTTTTGGTCAATTCAATTAAAACCTGTTTATGAAAAGCAAATCCTTGAAATTATAGATGAATTTAAGTTTAATCATCCCGATATTAATGTGGTTTGGGTTGATATACCGATACAGGAAGCGCAAAAAAGAACTCTTGCTTCAATATTATCTTCAACTCCTCCCGATTTAATTAATTTAAATCCCGATTTTTCCGTTCTGCTTGCCCAAAGAGGAGCGCTGGAATATTTTGAAGAAGAAGAAACTGAACAATTTCAAAGCGATTTATTAAATAAATTAAAATATAACGAAAAAATCTATGCTCTACCCTTTTATGCCACAAGCCCGACAACGGTGTATAATAAAAAAATATATGAAAATTGCACGGATGATAGTTTCATTACAACCTATGACGAACTTTATAAAATATCTCCAAAATTAAAGCAGTGTTCTTCAACTGCGGTTTTTTGCGCATCTTTAAATGAAAATGATACATTTTCAAAAATATTGAATAAATATAATATTTCAAAGCTTGAGGAATTAAATTCCCCCAAAGCTCAAGAAGTTTTCTCACTGTTTGATAAAATGTATAAAGAAGGGTATATGCCAAAAGATACTCTTTCAATAAACCACAGAGAAGTAATTGAAAAATATATGTCAAACAAAGCTCTGGTTGTTGTTGCGGGCTCTAATTTTATCGACATGATAAAACAAAATGCGCCCGATATTTATAAAGAGTCTGAAATTGCTCCCCAATTGACGGGAGATAATTCAAAATATGATGTTTCGCTTATGAATTTGATAATTCCCAAAAAATCAAAGAATAAAGAGCTTGCGAAAGAATTTGCAGCTTTATTAACAAATAAAGACAAACAAATTGAACTTGCAAAAATTACAAATGTTCTTCCGGCAAATAAATATGCCCTTGAAGACGAATATTTTACAAATTGTTCGGATGACCTTGTTGAAAAAGCAAGATGCATGAGCGCAAAACAGTTATCAAATATCAACGAAATTGAATTTCCGATTGATAATAGAAAATTTATCAATGAAACAATAAATTCAAAACTTGAAGAAAAGCTTATCGGCGGAAATTAAATCCGAACAATTTTTTTCTGTTTAATTTTTTCAAGATTTTTTCTTGCCATATATTTATTTTTAGCTAATTTCTGTACAAATTCAATCGCCTCAATATCTCTTCTAATTGCGCTTTTAAGCCCCAAAATTTCAGAGTATGAAAGAGTGTCTATTTTATCTTTTTCGCAATATTCAAATACGTTTTTGAATTTTTCCTGAGTATCGTCTTCATAGCCCTTTAAGCCTAATTTATAGCAATACCAGTTATAAAATTGATATGAAATTGCATAAGGATTAACGCAGAAACTGCTTAATACAAACATTTCGGGGGTTTTAAAGCTTATTTTTTTATTCAAAATCAAATTTAAATAAAGTGCGCAAAGCCCTTTTTTGGGATATATAAAACCTTCTTGCTCGTTAATTAAAGCAAGAATTTCTTTTGCTTTTTTTATTTTATAAACGGGGGTTTTTGCTCCCTGTATGTATTCAAAAAACTTTTCAGGCTTATCAAGGCATTTATTAATTATATTTTCAATTTTTTGCCGGTTTGCTCTTTTTTCTTCTTTTGAATTGTTTTTAATTGTAAGGGTTGCGCTTGATGTTGTATGATATTTTTCATCGCAAATTGAGCCCGATAAAACATGGCTTTTAAGTTTTTCCATTCTTTTTTCGTGCTTTTTATTTTGAAGATAATATATGTAATTGAATATTTTAATTGAAAGATTTACAAAAAATTTTTTCATCCCGCAATCCTTTTATATTTTAATAAAAACTTTTTTTATTCTAAAATTGCCCGTGTTATAATGAACTTATGAGAATTAATAAATATATTGCTCAAAGCGGTTTCTGTTCAAGAAGAAAAGCCGATGAATATATTTTGCAAGGTCGTGTCAAGGTGAACGGCAATGTTGTTACCATGCTTGGTTTTGAGATAAGAACAAAAGACAAAGTAACACTGGATGATAAAGTTTTAAGGGCGGATAAACTTGAATACTATAAATTTTATAAGCCCGCAGGCTATATTACGACAAAATCCGATGAAAAAGGAAGAAAGACAATTTATGATATCATCCCGAAAGAATATCATCACCTAAACCCCGTGGGAAGGCTTGATAAAGATTCGACAGGGCTTATTATTTTGACAAACGACGGAAATTTAGCGTTTGAATTGACCCATCCGGTTTATAAAGTTGCAAAAGTTTACCGTGTGCGAATTAAGGGCAAATTGAAAGACTCCGAGCTTCAAAAATTAACCGACGGTATTGAAATTGAAAAAGGAAAAATTGCATACTGTGATTGGGCTATATTAGAAGAAACAAAGGATGAAACCCTGTTTGAGATAATTTTATATCAGGGTCTTAACAGACAAATCAGAAAAATGTTTGAATTTTTGGGTTATGATGTGATAAATTTAAAACGTATAAGACATGCAAACATTGAACTAAACGGTTTAAAAAAAGGACAGATAAAACCCATTAAACCACGTCAAATCAAAGAATTAAAGATATATTTGGAAAAAATAAAAGAGGAAAAATAAAATGTTAGATATTAAATTAATAAGAGAAAATCCCGAAAAGATAAACGAATTATTAAAAAGAAGAAATCCCGATTTATCAATTGATGAAGTAATTAAAATTGATGAAGAAAGAAGAAAAATTCAGTTTGAGCTTGATAATTTAAGAGCAAAAAGAAAATCCGAATCAAATAAAATAGGCGAAATGAAAAGACAAGGATTGGATACTGAGACGCTGCAAGCTGATATCAGAAAGCTCGGTGAAGATGCAAAAAATCTTGAAGAAAAATTGAGCGAGCTTGATGTAAAACAAAAAGATTTTCTTTTAAAAACTCCCAATACTCCGGATGAATCTATTCCAATCGGAAAAGATGACAGCGCAAATAAAGAAATTAAAAGATGGGGCGAAGTGCCTAATCCTGATTTTGAATTAAAACCTCACTGGGATTTATGCCCCGAGCTTAATATGCTTGATTTTGAAAGAGGAGTTAAACTTGCTCATACAAGATTTACCCTTTATCGCAATAAAGGTGCAAAATTAGAACGTGCAATAATTAATTTCTTTTTGGATACTCACACTCAAACAAGAGGCTATGAAGAAATATTCCCTCCCGTTATGGCAAATTCCAAAACTATGACAGGAACGGGTCAATTGCCAAAATTTGAACAGGATATGTTTAAATGCGTTGATGAAGATTTATATCTTATACCTACGGCAGAAGTTCCTGTTACAAATATATATCAGGATGAAATATTGGATGAAGACGACCTTCCTAAATATATGACGGCATATACTCCCTGTTTCAGACGTGAAGCAGGCTCTGCGGGTAAAGATACAAGGGGTCTTATAAGACAGCATCAATTTAACAAAGTTGAACTTGTAAAATTAACAAAACCCGAAGATTCACCCGAAGAACACGAAAAATTAACACAAGATGCAGAACACGTTCTTGAATTATTAAAACTCCCCTACAGACGGGTGGTTTTATCAACGGGGGATATTGGATTTAGTGCAAAAAAATGTTATGATTTAGAAGTATGGATGCCATCATATAATTCATACAAAGAAATATCATCCTGCTCCAACTTCGGAGATTTTCAAGCAAGAAGAGCAAATATCAGATTCAGAAGAAAAAATGGCACGGTTGAATTTGTTCATACTCTAAACGGCTCGGGACTTGCAGTAGGAAGAACGCTGGCTGCGATTTGCGAAAATTTCCAAACAAAAGACGGACACATTATTGTTCCTGAAGTTTTGAGAAAATACACAGGTTTTGATATAATCTAATTAAAAGTTAGGAGAAAAATAAATGAAAAAAGTTTTAACATTGTTATTAATTGCCTTGTTTTTCGGCGCAGTAGCAACAGAAGCAAAAACCAGAGTTAAAAAAGATGTATTAAAAGATGATGAGTATAAAGAAATTAAAACGCAATTTT
The DNA here is from genome assembly GCA_947589425.1 of Candidatus Gastranaerophilales bacterium. GTDB lineage: Bacteria > Cyanobacteriota > Vampirovibrionia > Gastranaerophilales > Gastranaerophilaceae > RUG14156. Next base: position 91,341 of record CANQAV010000004.1, read on the forward strand.
TTAATGCCGAAGGAACCGGTGACACATATAACTGTAAAGTTGAACAGCAAAAGTTTTGCAGGGTAAAAGATTTATCAACGGGTGTATATGTTCTCTGTGACAGAGATGTTTCAAGAAAACAGATGGAATCGGCTAAAATATTTTATAAATACGGAAGATGCGTTAAATTGAATTAGTTTAAAATAAGCCCCCAAAAGGGGCTTATTTATCGGAACAAATTTTTAAAATTTGTTCCGGCAAACTCCTATATAGTTTTCCATCTTTGTTTATTGCAACAACTTTAAAAGTTGCTTCAATATACGTCTTTTCTTTTTTTTCATCAGTAATTGTCTGATAAAAAGTTAAATGATATTTCCCGTGTTCTTTTATTTTTGTATTAATTATTATCTCTTCATCAAGCCTTGCCGAATGTTTATATTTAACATTCATTTCAACAACGGGAAGGGTGATATCCGCTTCAACAAGTTCGCTTAACTTGTAGCCCGATTGTTCACAAACATATACTCTTCCCATTTCAAGCCACCGAAGATAGCTTCCATGCCATACAACACCATAGGCATCCGTGTCGGAGTAAAAAACTTTTTGCTTAAAAGCATGTTCCATAGGTCAATTTTACCATAAACAAAATCTGTCAAAAATTTTTTTGTGATAGAATTAGTTTATGTACGAAGTAAAAATTGAAACAAGTTTTTCATCAGCTCATCATTTGCTTAATTATAAAGGTAAATGCGAGAATATACACGGTCATAACTGGAAAGTGGAAGTTACGGCAAAGGGCGAAAACCTTGATAAATCAAATATACTTGTTGATTTTAAGGTATTGAAAAAAGAAGTCAATTCCGTTATTGAATATCTTGACCATAAAGACCTTAATGAACTTAAGGAATTTAGAGGGGAAAGTCCGAGCTCGGAATTTATTGCTAAAGTGATTTATACAAAAATAAAAGAAATTATCCCCGAGGTTTGTCGTGTGGATGTTTGGGAAACAATGACTTCTCGTGCAAGCTATTATGAAAATTAGAAATTAAGAGGGTTTATGCAGACGCTTCAAGCTGTTGTTGTAGGAATAGTTCAGGGATTGAGCGAATTTTTGCCGATTTCAAGTTCGGCTCATATAACTTTTTCAAATGAGATTTTTCACATTATAACAGGCGCCGTGTTATCAAATGAACCAAACAGCGAAGAAATATTTTTTGATATTATGGTTCATCTTGCAACTTTGTTTGCCGTTATAATATATTTTTTCGGGGATTTGAGAAATATTTTTTCCGAGTTTTTTAAATCAATAAAAGAAAAGAATTATAAAAATGAAAATTTCCTTCTTGTAAATTACATTGCTCTATCTACAATTATAACGGGTGTTATCGGGCTTCTTTTAAAAGAGAGCGTTGAAAAATTAATCGTTAATCCCAAAATTATATGTATTTTGCTTATGATAACGGGTTTTATTCTTCTGTTAAGCGAAAAAATGTATAAAGGCAATCAAAAAATTAATCTTAAAAAATCTGTTGCAATTGCAATAGCGCAAGGGCTCGCCGTATTTCCGGGATTTTCAAGAAGCGGTTTAACAATTGCAGCGGGCTTGTTTTTGGGAATGGACAGAGTTAAAGCGGCAAGATTTTCATTTTTGATGAGCATTCCTGTTATTCTTCTTGCTTCAATGATATACCCGCTCCTTGAGCTTGATTTTTCTCAAATTATGAATTTTAATCTAAAAGCAATAACCATAGGATTTTTTAGCGCATTTATAAGCGGTTATTTGTGTGTTAAATATTTTATGAAGCTTTTGGGGCGCTTAAGCTTAAGAACTTTCGGTTATTACTGCCTTGCGGCTTCTCTTGCGATGTATCTGTTATTTCAATTCTGTGGTCATCAGTAATTTCAAGATTGTGTTTATCTTTTCTTTTTGATAAATAATCAATCATTGTTTTATCTTTATCAAAATCATACTGATGAATTTCAAATTTTGGCGCAAGCTCGGGTGTTTCTCCGTCGGGCTTTATGGTGAAACTGTCTAAAATTGTTGTATATGTTATTTTATCGGACGGATTGTTTATATCAACCGCAGTTTTTTTGCCGGTTTTATCAACAATATAAAACTCAAGAAGATTTCCCTGTTTATCTATTTTATATGAAATTCCGCTTCCCTGAAGAAGTCCGGGGGTTCCGTCATCATTTGACATTGTTTGTCTTGCCGCATTTTGAATAGCTTCAACCAATTGTTTTTGGGTAATTTTTGTTTTAACAAGATTGTTTTTCATGGGAGCGGATTCCGTTATATCAAGCTCTGTAACTTCGCCTGTTTTAGGAACTTTTCTTATGTTTGCGGAATTTATCAAAGCGATATCGGCGTCTAATTCTTCTCTCATTGCATCTGCCATGGCACACGTCCAAGCACAGGGCTCTATTCTTCTGTTATCGGGCAATTTATCAACCTTGTTCAAAGTTGCAACGGCGGGAGATTTACCTATATATCTTGTTTTTAAGTTTTCAACAACGGGGGATTTTGTAAGGTTTGTGTTTTCAACAAGTTTATTTTCAACTTTTTTTATAATTCCTTCCAAATCAAATTCAACATCCAATAAGCCGTGATATTTGCCGTTTTCTCCCGCTTGAGTAATTATTACGGGCTCTCCTGTTTTAGATTTTAATAAATTTTCGCCTTCTTTTATTCCGTCTACAACCGAATGAGTATGTCCGCCTATTATAATATCAAGACCTTCAAGGCTTTGGGCAAGTTTTTTATCAATGTCATAGCCTACATGGGACAATAAGATAATTCTGTTTACTCCTTGTTTTTTAAGATTATTGATTTCATCCTGCAAGGCTTTAAGGGTATTGTCAAAATCCATTACTTCAATACCTTTTTGGACATCTGTTTTTGTGCATTCTTTAAAATCAATCGGCATTGTACCGACAAATCCGTATTTAACGCCGTTTTGCTCTTTTATTATTGATTTTTTAACAATATTTTTAAGGGGGTTATCGTCGGCAAAAACAACATTTGTTGCAACAAAAGGTACATTTTTATTTTTTATTATTTCAAAAAAACTAACAGAGCCTCCGTCAATTTCGTGGTTTCCGATTGCGGAAGAATCTACACCCATCATATTCTGCATTATGCCTAAAATTAAATCGTTCTTTTTGGGGTCTGCTCCCGAGGGGTTATCCCCTGCGGAAAGAATAAAAGAAGCATGATTTTGCGCTTGTGATTTGGCTCTAAACTCTTTGGCGGAATTAATTATTCCCGTCATTTCATCCGTGTTGCCGTGAGTATCGTTGTAATAGTAAATGCTTAATTTGTTAAGGTTTTTCGGCTTAGCAGCATTTCTAAAACTGTTGAAATTGTATGAATTAATATTAATCATACTTCACTAAAACCCCTCAAGCTTAAAAATTGCTCTTATATTAAAATTGATTAATTTAATATATAAGGTTGATTTCATTATACAGGATTTTTTTTATACTTTAAGCATTATATTAAGGAATGTTAATGCGAAACAGTTCTAAAAAATCTTTAAATAATGTTAAAGCTTCTTCGCTTGAAATTGTTAAACCGGTTAAAACAAAACCTTATAACGATATTGATTTAAACAATTGGAAGCTTTATGAAAATATAAAAACAGGCTCATGGTGGGAATTTTCTTCAAGAGATAATACAAGAGGACACAGTTTAGACTACCACGGAAACTACATTCCTCAAATTGCAACACAATTGCTTGAGCGCTACACCAAAAAAAATGATATTGTTTTGGATTTATTTTTCGGCTCGGGTACAACCGGTATTGAAGCAAGAAATCTCGGCAGAAGATGTATCGGAGTTGAACTACAGCAAAATATGGTTGATTATGTTTCTTCAAAATTTACCAAAAAAGAGCTTGTTGTTGATGTGAATATAATTCAAGGGGACAGCAAAAGCGAAGAAACAAAGAAAAAAGTTGAAGCAAGACTTGAAATTATGGGTGCAAAATCTGCACAGTTATTAATTTTGCATCCGCCCTATGATGATATTATTCATTTTTCCGATAAAAAAGAAGATTTATCAAATTGCGCCACAACGGAAGAATTTTATGAATTGTTTAAACGGGTTGCAAAAAACGGATATGATTTATTGGAGCAAAACAGGTTTGCCGCATTAATCATAGGAGATGCATATAAAAACAGCAGATATGTTCCTTTGGGTTTTGAATGCCAGAAAAGAATGGAAGAATTGGGCTTTGTTACAAAAGCGGTGATTGTAAAAAATATCACGGGCAACGAAAAAGCAAAAGGAAAATATGCAAATCTTTGGCGCTATAGAGCCCTTGCAGGCGGATTTAACACATTTGACCATGAATATATAATGATATTTCAAAAAACGAAGTTGAAAAAGATAAAGAAGTAACATACAAGAAATAAACACGAGAGACAATTAGGAGAACAAGGGCTTCACGCCCCTTTTTTTATACCCGAGCAGAGTGAGCCTTAGTTCGCAGGGCGAACTTGACGAACAAATGCGAGGGCATTAAAGTTTGCGAAGGGCGTGCGGGAAGGCGATGAGCCTTGTTACCCTGAAGTATGCATTAATCACATCACCCTTTACCCTGTCACCCTGAATTTTACAAAGCGAACAGGCGAGGTACGAGCCTTGTGAGCCTGTATCTCCAGGCTAAGCCGAGGTGTTCAGGGGCTTAGGGGTTGAGAATCTAACATCCCTTCCATTTACTCAAATGTCAGTTACTTTACTTGGTAAGATGCTGAAATGAATTCAGCATGACATGGGGTAGTGAAGTATGGGAATTCACGCATTTAACTTGACGCTGTCACCCTGAACTCTACAAAGCGAACAGGCGAGGTACGAGCCTTGTGAGCCTGTATCTCAAGGCGAAGCCGAGGTGTTTCAGGGTCTTACTACTGCCAGTAAAAAACATGTGCTTCTATACTCCTCAGATGCTGAAACGCTTCATACGGACAGAAAATAACGCTCACGCTTTCAAGTTCAGCATGACAGAGCAAAAAGAAAAGTTTAAATTTTTCACCCTTTATCTGTAACCTTCCATTTTTTCCAATTTCAAAATATAATTTATCTATGAATTTATTTGACTCACTTGAAGAAAATAACAAACAAACTCCCTTAGCTGAAATAATGCGCCCTAAAACCCTTGAAGAATTTTTAGGGCAAACAGGTGTTATAAATGAAAATTCTCCCTTTTTAAAATTACTCAAAGCTAAAAGACTTTTTTCTTTTATCCTTTGGGGCCCGCCGGGATGCGGTAAAACAACTCTTTCAAGATTGTGTGCAAAATATCATAATGCTTTTTTTGTTGAACTCTCAGCTGTAAATTCAGGTGTAAAAGAAATTAAAGATACGGTTGAATTATCCAAACAAAAATTAAGAGAAGGCACAAAAACAATAGTATTTATTGATGAAATCCACAGATTTTCAAAAACGCAGCAGGACGCCCTTTTGCCCCATGTTGAAAAAGGTCTTTTTTATTTTATAGGCTCAACTACCGAAAATCCTTCTTTTCATACAACCCCTGCTTTAATTTCAAGAGCTCAGGTTATTATGCTCAAACCAATAGACAGTGAAAATATAAAAAAAATTGCTTTGAGAGGTTTTGAATATTTGTCAAAAACATACGGCGAAAAAACATTAGATGATGATGCGCTTGATACAATAGTTGAATTTGCTCAGGGCGATGCGAGATTTTGCCTTAATGCAATTGAAAATTCATATTTTGCTTCGGATAAAGAAATTAAAAAAGATACGGTTGAACAGCTTCTTCAAAAGTCAAACGTACGTTATTCAATCGACATGCATTATGACTATGCAAGCGCATTTCAAAAAAGCTTAAGAGGCTCAGACCCCGATGCTGCTATATATTACCTTGCAAAAATGCTTATTTCGGGCGAAGACCCGAGGTTTATAGCAAGAAGACTGCTTGTTGTCGCAAGCGAAGATGTCGGTAACGCAGATTTCAGAGCGCTATTGGTAGCAGAGGCGGCACTGCGTTCAATAGAACATTTAGGAATGCCCGAAGCAAGAATTCCCCTTGCACAGGCTGTTGAATTTGTTGCACGTGCCAAAAAATCAAACAGGGCAATCGTTGCGATTGATAATGCAATAAAAGATATTAAATCAGGACTTGATTTTCTTCCCCCTATGCATTTAAGAGATGCTCATTATAAAGATGCTTCAAAATACGGTTTTGGAGAAGGTTATATTTATACACACGATAACCCCGATGTTTTTCAATATTTTATGCCTGACGAATTAAAAGATAAAAAATATTTTAATTTTTAATTATAAAGGCTATTGCAAAATTGTCTGTTATTTTATAGAATAGTCTTACACTTGGGTGTGTTGATAATGTAAACATTTATTAAGCATTTTTTAAAAAAAACGCAAAAAATATTATGTTTCTACTTTATACAGGTGAGATTTCAAAAAGGAGCATAAGAAAATGCAAGTAAATCCTATTAATAACTGCAATTTTAAAGGAAAATTCCACTACAACGAATTTGCGGATAATGTTGAAGTTCCGCAACGTGTAGCTGAATTTGATAAAGCAGTTAAAACCATCACAGATAATGTTCATCCCGCAACAATTTTTTCAACTGCGGTAGTTGCTTTTGCTGCTGCAACAAAAGGAAGAAAAGTAATTCCTTATATCAGAAAAGCTGCGGTGACATGCACTGAAGCAATAAGCAAGGGCGCAGTTAATATATTCGGCAAGGCTGCAAAAATATTTAAGAAAGCTCCCGATACAACAAAAGCATCTCAAAAAATTACTAATTTTGCAGACAAATTAAGAGATAAAAACACTGTTAACACCAAAATGATTGAAGGCGTTCAGGGATTTTTCGCTAAGATATTAGGTACCGAAAAAGGTCAAAAAGTTGCAGAATTTATGCAAAGACACGAACTTACAAACGGCGTTAAATTATTTGATGCGGCAGTTGCAACAGGTGTAGGTTTAGGACTTGTTAACGGAACTTCCGATAAAGTTGAAGAAGTACTTGATAAAAAAGACCTGCGTGATGCAGCGGACGAAATTTTGGGATTAGTTGTATAGTAAAGGTTGAAGAATATGGCAATAACACCGATAAAAGGAATGGGCGAATTACCCAAAAAAGCGTTGGAAGGCGCTGATAATTTAGGCGCAAGCATAATTAAAGGCGCTAAAAAGGCAGCTTCAAGTGCAGATGAATTTGTTAAAAAAGTTCCCCACAAAGAAAGAATTACGGGAATTGGGGCAATTGCTTTAGCAGCCACTCTTGCAATTTCTTGTGTTGCCGGAATTTGTAAAAAAATAAAAGAGGTCAGACAAAAAAACTAAACACACATAAAAAAAGAAAAACCGCCGATAAAACTCGGCGGTTTTTTATTGGGATATGATACACAAAGCTAATTAATTTTTTTTAAATAAATACTATAAATTTAAAGGCATAGTTTAATAAAGAGAGTTCAATGAAAAAAATTATTTCTTTGGTATTAATTTTAAATTTATTTTATTTTAACTGCGGTATTATATTTGCTCAAGATTTTGATAAATCAATCAAACATCCTTCTTATTACAGTTTATTTTTAAATGACGATAAATATGAAAATCTAAATCGCAGAATATTTAATTTTAATTTAAAAATGAACAGAATTTTTGTTAAAAAAGTGCATGTTCTCTGGGCATCTTTATTTCCCGATTTTACAATTAATGCTCTAAATCGTATTTACAGCAATATTGAATATCCAAAACGCCTTATAAGTTCGCTTTTACAACATGATATTGAAGCGGTTAAACACGAAACAAAACGTTTTTTAATTAATACTACGCTGGGTGTGGCAGGAATTATTGATGCTGCGGATAAATTGTTTCACCTTGAACTATATAATGAAGATATGGAGCAGGCTTTGGCAAAATGCAAAATGAAATGCGGAAAATATATTGTTCTTCCGTTTATTTCATCTACAACAACAAGGGATTTGTTCGGAAGATTTCTTGACTTTGCACTCAACCCTACCACATATATAGCTTCTCCAATAGCTGCGGCAATTAAAATGGGGCTTTTAATTAATCGAACGGCATATATTCAGCCGATGATTAAAATGGTGGAATCAAATTTTGCTGACCCTTATGACATTGCAAAAAAATTTTTCGGAGTTGAAAAATATATTAAACTTTCAAATTATGACAGGTCAAATGTGATTTCAAAACTTGAAGAAGATTATGATGAGCTTGATTTGGTAGATAAAGGACAGACTCAAAAACTTGAAGTAAAAGGGCAGCTCAAAAACGAAAATTTAATCGTAAATGAGTCGGATGAGGATGACTTGAAGGCAGATATTTTCTTGAGCGATTATAATCCTCAAAACCCCGTATTAGACTCTATGAGAACGGCTTTATTTGATATACGTCAAACAGATAAATCAATATGGAGCGAAGTTTCAATTTGGAACAGGAATTTCAATAAAAAAATAAAAACGGCGAGTGTTGAAATCTCAAAAGGAAGAAATAAATATAATTTCAGATATATTCTTCAAAAAGATAAATTTTCCCCTCTTGCAATTATATTTCCTTCGGTCGGAGAAGGTGTAAACAATACCCACAGCAATATTTTGGCAAAAATGTTTTTTGATGAAGGCTACAGTGTTTTGATTTTCGGTAATCATTTTCAATGGGAATTTTTACAAAGTATTGATAAAGGTTATACACCGGGCTACATTAAGGATGATGTTAAATATATAAATATTCTTGTAAATAATGCAATAAGCTATTTATCAAAAAAATACGACAGAGTGTTTTTGAAACGAACGGCTTTAGGAACTTCTTTAGGTGCTTATGCGGTATTGTTTTTGGCAAATGAACAATTTCAGGAAGGCTCAAACAATATAGATAAATTTATTGCAATATGCCCGCCGTTTGAGCTTACTTATGCAATTTCAAAAATGGATAAAATAATTGAAGCTTGGAAAAACTATCCTAATGATTTCAGGGAAAAAACGGCAATTACAACCGCAAAAGTGATGAATGCATATAAAAATAAAGATAAATATGTAAATAACTTTAAAACTCTTCCTTTTTCAAATTACGAGGCAAAACTTATAAGTGCTTTTGTTTTTCATCAAAAATTGTCCGATTTAATCTATACAACCGAACTTGAACAAAACCCGAAGATTGATAAAAAAGAATTATATGATGCTATATATAAAATGAATTTTGAAGATTATATGAGAAAATATCTTCTTGAAGATAAAGACTATGAAGAACTTTCAAAAGAAAGCTCAATTGAATCTATTTCAGATTTTTTAATTTCTAAAGATAACTATAAAATTTATCACAGCCTTGATGATTATTTAACAAATAAAGACCAATTGGCGCTTCTTCGGAAATATTGCGGAAATAAACTCGTTTTGTTTAATAACGGAGCTCACTTAGGGTTTTTATATCGGGATGAATTTGTAAATGAATTAAAAAAAGAAATTCAAAAAGATGTGTCAAATAAAAAAGCGCTCGATTGAGCGCTTTTTTTATAATGTGTCCGAAATTATCGATTTTGTACTTTCATCAGCTTTTAAAAAGTCATACTCTTTTTTTATGTTTTTGATGAAGCACTTTGTTGCTCCAAACGGAGGAATTCCGTTGTATTTCGCAACATTTCCGGGTCCTGCGTTATATGCCGCAAGTGCTAAATCCATGGAGCCGTATTTGCCCAAAAGCATTTTATAATACTTTAGTCCTCCTTCAATGTTTTCACTTACTATGTAAGGGTTAACACCGAGTTTTTTTGCGGTGGACGGGGTCAGTTGATATAACCCTATTGCGCCTGCCGGACTTTTTACCGAAGCGTTAAAATTTGATTCGATTTTTGCGATACTTAAAGCGATATAAGGATCAACTCCAAGTTTTTGAGCTGTTTTTACAATAAGCTCTTTGGCACTATCTTGTGGCGATTGGGCGGCTTGCGCTGTGTTAGAAGCAATAAGGACAATACATACTGCGACTAACAAAGTTTTAATTAGCTTTTTCGTCATAAAATGTTTCCTCATTTTTGTATTTAACCGGGTAAAAAACTCATCTTTTTGTATAAATGAGCCACACACCCTAAGTTCTGCTTTAATATATCATATATAATTCAATTTTGCAACCCGCCTCAGCGGCTATTGGTCTAAAAGGCAAGAATAATAAGAAAATTTATTATTACATTTGTAATAATTACGTGATAATATTTTAATTCTTGCTAACCAAGCTACAGTTGTGTTAAAATTTTCCTATACGCATGGAGAAATGGCCGAGTGGCTGAAGGCGGCACCCTGCTAAGGTGTTATAGGGAGTAATCTCTATCGAGGGTTCGAATCCCTCTTTCTCCGTTTTTTTGTTGTTAAAATACAATAGGTGCGGGTAATTTCTTTTATCTTGGATGCGATGTTCAAAATGAATTAAAAGATAAATTAGGAATTAATTCAACTTTAATTAACCCTGTTTATATGTCGGGAGTTGATAGCGAGCTGTTAAGCGAACTTAAAAAAGACCGCAGCGTTGTAATAACTCTTGAAGATGGCTGTGTTTCGGGCGGTTTTGAAGAAAAGATAACAAGGTTTTACGGAAAAACCGATATGAAAGTTCTTAATTTCGGCGCCAAAAAAGAATTTACGAACAGAGTTCCCTTAACGGAACTATACCAAAGATACCACTTGATAAAAGTTCTGATTGTTCAAGATATTAAAGAACTGCTTTAAAAACCGTTTTTTTAAAGTATATATATTTACTCAAAAATAGTTTAATATTAGTTGGAAGGAAAAAATAATCATGATTTTAACTAATATTGAATCTGTCCCGGGAATGAGAATAAAAGCGCAATGCGGTTTGGTTTCGGGTAGTACCGTAAGAGCAAAAGATGCAATTAAAGACATTGGCGCAGGATTAAAAAATGTTTTTGGCGGCGAACTGAAAAGCTACACAGAACTTTTATCCGAAGCAAGAAATGAAGCGGTAAATCGTATGGTTGAACAGGCAAAACGCTTGAGAGCAAATGCCGTTATAAATGTCAGATTTGCGACTTCCGCAATAACGGCAGGCGCTGCCGAAGTATATGCATACGGTACCGCAGTTGAAGTTGAGCCTATAGGATAATTTTACTATGGGTGACATTCTCGGTTTAATAATTATTCTTACAGCTACTTATTTTATCGGACATGCGTTTGAACAAACCCATTTTGAAGAAATAAAGAAGCGTGAAATTATGCTCATAAAAAGACCGTTATTGAATTTTGGGGCAAGAAATTTTAATACAAAAAGAAAAATTGAAAAAGTAGAGTTGGTAACAGGCGAAGTTGTAATTAGCGGAGATTACTTTAAATTTTTTATTGCAAGCTTTAAAACATTATTCGGCGGCAGATTAACAACCATGGAATCTTTATTGGACAGGGCAAGACGGGAAGCTATATTAAGAATGAGAGAAAAAGCTCCTCTTGCTTCCGTTATAATCAACACCAGAGTGGAATCCGTTATGTTAAATGATGTATATTGGAAAAATACAAGACCGCAATGTGCGGTAATTGCCTACGGGACAGCAATAACTTATGGAAGTTAAAAAAAATCGCAACAATTTAAGGCTTGATTTAATAACAAGCAAAAATGTTAATATATCGGAGCCTTCCGATATTAAAAGTTTCTTTGAAATTGTTTTAAAGGTTGTTATTGTTTTATATGTTATTTTTCTTTTATTTGGTTTGATTGCAAACATTGTGGTTGACAATATATCAACACAAACTCAATTGAGAATTGAAAAAGTGCTTAATTTAACGGTTAGAAAAAATAATTTAAATGACAAATATCCGAGAGAATTAAAGAAACTTGAAAGAATAAAACGGGAAATAATGAAAAGAGATGATACTCTTAAAGGTAAATCAACTCTTCCTATTTATATTAAACCCAACTCTACCGTGAATGCATTTTTAATGCCAAACGGGTCAATATTCGTTACTGAAGGAATTTTGAAAAGAAAATATTCGGATGAAGAACTTACTTTTATTTTAGCGCATGAAATAGGACATTATTCCAATAAAGACCATATACATACCTTGTGTAAAAAATTTATGTTCAAAATGATGTGTCTTATTTTTTCAAATAATAATGATGAAGTAACTAAGGTCTTTGAAAAAGCAAGAAATATTGAAAACTTAAAATATTCAAAATTTAGAGAATCAAAAGCGGATAAATATGCGGGTGAAATGCTAATTAAAATATACGGCTCAACTAAAGGAGGAGTGATGCTTCTTAAAGATTTGAAAAAAAACAGCCTTGTTCCCGAGTTTGCCTATGTGTTTTTAGACCACCCCTCAAACAATGTAAGAATAAAAAAGCTTCAAAAATTGGAAAAAAGAATTAAAAAAGGCTCCTAAGAGCCTTTTTTTGTTATTATACTTGTTTTTGTTTTTGTTTCTGTTTGTGTTTTTGTTTATAGCTTGTAATTGCACTCGAGTATTCGCTAATTATGCTTTCGGGTACCGGTTTTGGCTTAGGAACAGCCATTACCTGTCCTTTTATAGTATATTTTTTTTCAATTTCGGCTTTTTGTTGCAGACATGATGCAACAAGTCCCGTTTGAGTGTTTACGGCATTAATAACATTTACTCTTTCAAAATCTTCAAGCGGAAAATCGCCGTTTGCAATTTCCATTGTTGTATAATATAATGCGTTCAATGTTCCGCAATCAGCCCAGGGCTCATCTGTTTTAACGGCATATATCTGCTGACCGTGAAGAATTTCTTTTGCTTTTTCAAGAGCTTGGGTTTCAATTGAAATTTTGGTTTTTTCTTCAATTTGTTGTTTTGCTTTTTCCATATCATCATTTTGAGTTATTGCCATTAAAATCGGAGTGAAAGTTTTTGACCAATCACGGGGCTCTTTGTTTTTGCCGTTTTTAGGTAAATATTCTTCAAGAGATTCAAGAGCATCAAAAGCTTCTTTGCTTACTATGAATTGGAATGTGTTTGCATAGCACATACCGTTTTCACCCGCATATCCTTCAGGTATGGTTTTTGGTTTTTCGGCAAATTCTGAAATCAAACCATCGTTGGTGATTTTCATAATTCCTAATTTACCTGCGGCATCTTCTTGTTTTACTTCTTTTGCAACCATAACAATTGCGGCTTTTCCGGAATCCATTATTTTTGTCATTTCCGTAAGTGCTTTTGGTATACGGCTCATTGCATCATTGGGAAGAATTAAGAGGTTTTCTCTGCCTTCTCTTTCCATGGTATCATACATATCAACCGTAAAACCGCCGTTACCGGTATTTTGACCCGAATCATTAAGATAGAATTTAATGTTTTTGCCGATTCCCAGATTTCCTTTAGAACAATCCAACAGTCCTGCTTTATGTAAAGATATGAAGGTTGTTTCCATAGGGGTTAAGCCTGTTGCCGTTCTGAAGCATCCTTTTGTTAAATTAGAGCCGTTTTTCTCTCCGTGGAATATTTTTGTTGAAGATGCGTTGGTGTATTCGGCACGTGAGCCATAACCGCCCGCAAGCATCAAGATTTGAGTATTTTGAGCATTTTTTACGGGCTCAAATCTGTCGAGCACTATTTCGTCCTCATCTACTTTTCTGCAGAATTCTGCAATTGAATCAATAATTTCTTTTTCAAATCTGCCTTCTTCAAGACCTATTATAAGTTCTGTTCCGCCGCCCAGTGAGCCGCCTTCTCTGTGTCGTACGGCCGGGATATCATGAACGGTAAAAGTTCTGTATTCTTTATTGTCTTGTTTGCTTGCCTTAACTTCAAGAGTTGCGCCGTTTTTTCTTGTTAATGTTCCCGCATTTGTTAAGAGAATATTTTCGCCGTTATCATCAACAACCGCCATTAATTCGCCTCTTGTATTTAATACGTATGCGGATTCTTCGGTACCTTTGATACATCTTCTGTGTTGTTCATCGTGTCCTACGTAATACGGCTCAAGCGTAATTTTAATCTTTTGTTTGGATGGTGCTTTTTTGTCAACCGGCTGTGATTCAAGCCTTGGCTGTCTTACCACCATTTCAAAAGCAACATCTTTACCTTCGCCTTTTTTGATTTGAGTTCTTGCATCGGTTATGATTTTCTCGCCCGTTTCTTTGTCTTGGGCTTCGTTAACAACTATTGTTGTTTTAATTGCATCGTCAACTTTTTTAAGGTTGTCGTCGAATTTTGAAAGAAGAGTTGTAACACCTATTCTTGAGCCTACAACTTCACCTTTTCTGCCATGTTCGGCATCTTGGCAAGTTATCATTGATTTATTTAATTCATCAAATGTTTCGGTTAAGCTTCCGCCGCAAAATGCCAGCGAAGAAGCAAGTTTTATGTTGTTATAGCCTCTGTAGGCAGATGCTAATTTGCTTGCATCAACTTTGTTTGAATTAAGCTGTATAACGTTTGTTGTATTGCCCTGAGCGTTTGAAACTTTTTTAGATGCGTAATTGTTCGGGGTAACATTTAGCATTGATAAGCGATTAATCATAATATTATCCTTTTATATAGTACAACCTGTGAAATTTAACAACACAAAACATGTTTTATCACACACATATACAAAACTCAAACATTAAATAATTTGCCTGTAAAAATTTCCTTTTCAATTGTCATATTTTAATTACATATTGTTACAATTAATTAATATAAAATCAGTTTATGATATTATTTTTTTAACATTCAAAAGAGAAAAATATGCAGACGGTTATTATAGCGGGCGGAAAAGGAACAAGATTGGGATTGAAGGATATTCCAAAACCCATGGCAAAAATTGATGGTTTGCCGTTATTGGAACATCAGATTTTGCTTGCAAAAAAATACGGCTGTTTTGAATTTTTTATTTTAAGCGGATATAAATCGGAAATTATTAAAGATTATTTTAAAAATGGCGAAAGATTGAATGTTAAAATTCATCATATTGAAGAGCCCTATCCTTTGGGAACGGCAGGTGCTCTCGGCGCTCTTAAGGGAAAAATTAAAGACAGATTTATGGTTTTTTACGGCGATGTTGTAATGGATTTTGATATTAATTCTTTTATTGAATTTGATAAAAAATATAATTCAATTGCAACACTTGTTGTTCATCCCAATGACCACCCTTATGACAGTGATTTATTGGAAGTTGATAAAGATAATAAAGTTGTCTCGTTTTTTTTAAAACCGCATGATGAAAAAAGATATTATCAAAATCTTACAAATGCAGCGGTGTATATTTTTTCCCCTGATATATTTAACTTTATTGAGCCCGATAAAAAGCAGGATATTGCCCGTGATGTTCTTACAAAATTGGTTGGAAAACAAGATTTGAGAGCATATAGAACATCTGAATATATTAAAGATATGGGTACGAACGAAAGGTTTGAAAAAACAGCGGGTGATTTTATCTCAAAAAAAGTAAAAAGATTGAACAAAATAAACAAAAGAAGATGCATCTTTTTAGATAGAGATGGCGTTATAAATAAAGATAATTCCCTACCCCCCCCTCTTATCCGAAAGATTTTGAACTTTTAGAAGGGGTTGTTGATGCAATTAAGAAAATCAACGAAAGCGATTATCTTGCTTGCGTTGTAACTAATCAGCCCGCTGTTGCAAAAGGGTTTTTGACTTTTGAAGAGCTTGAAATGACTCATAAAAAAATGGAAACTCTTTTGGGCAGACAAGGAGCCTATTTAGATGCGATTTATTATTGCCCTCATCATCCCGAAAAAGGGTTTAAAGGGGAAATAAAAGAACTTAAAATTGACTGCGAATGCAGAAAACCTAAATCAGGCATGCTGATACAAGCCGGAAAAGATTTTAATATTGATTTTGAAAAGTCGTGGATAATAGGCGACAGTGAAAGAGATTTAATTGCAGGCAAAAACACGGGTGCCAGAAGCGTGTTCATTTCAAGCGAGAGAAGTGAATA
The DNA here is from genome assembly GCA_947589425.1 of Candidatus Gastranaerophilales bacterium. Taxonomy (GTDB): domain Bacteria; phylum Cyanobacteriota; class Vampirovibrionia; order Gastranaerophilales; family Gastranaerophilaceae; genus RUG14156. Next base: position 107,240 of record CANQAV010000004.1, read on the forward strand.
TGCTGATTTTTATGCAAAAAATTTAAAAGAAGCAGTAGATATTATTTTAAATATGGAGTAAAAATATATGTCAAAAAATGTCTTAATAACGGGAGCGACAGGATTTGCAGGCAGTCATCTGACGGATTATATTCTTGAAAATACCGATTACAAAGTATTTATTTTAAAGCGTATGAATTCTAGTTTAAAAAACATTTCTCATGTTTTGGATAAAGTTCAGCTGATTGACGGTGATTTATTGGATGAAACAAGTTTGATAAATGCTCTTAAAATTTCTAATCCCAATCAAATTTATCATTTGGGAGCATTAAGCTGGGTGACTCCTTCTTGGAATATGCCCGCAGTTTATATGCAGACAAATGCAATCGGTACAATAAATTTATTTGAAGCTATGAGAATTACAGGCTGTAAAGCAAGAGTATTGACAAGCGCAACTCCCGAAGAATTTGGGGATGTTCCGCTTGATATGATACCTATTACCGAAGAAACAAGAATAAAACCTATTAATCCGTACGCCGCAAGCAAAGCTGCTCAAGACATGGTTTGTATTACATACCATGCAAGCTACAACATGGACATTGTGAGAACAAGAGCATTTAACCATGAGGGCTCAAGAAGAAATGTTCACGGCGCAATTGCTTCTTTTGCATATCAAATTGCTTGTGCTGAGGCGGGTCTTAAAGATGCTGTAATAAAGGTTGGTAATTTATCTGCAACAAGAAATTTTACAGACATAAGAGATACGGTAAGAGCTTACTTTTTGGCTATGGAAAAAGGCATTTCAGGAGAACTGTATTTAATTGGTACCGATCAAATCTATACCATGGAAGCTCTTTTAAATAAATTAATCTCTCATTCAACATTAAAAGATAAGATAAAAGTCGAAGTTGATCCTGCAAGGGTCAGACCCACGGAACTTATGACATTTATCGGCGATTTTACAAAATTTAAAAAACAAACAGGCTGGGAAATAAAATACAAAATTGATGAAACCCTTGAGTTTGTTCTTGAATACTGGAGAAATGAAGTCAAGAATAACAGTTTGAGAGGGCAGTAATGAATATATTGGTAACAGGTGCGGGCGGATTTATCGGACAACATCTGTGCAATTTTTTGTCAAAAGAACACAAAGTGACGGGACTTGGTATTAAAGACAGAATAATTCCGGGAATTGAATATTATAAGATTGATATTAAGAATTATTCCGAACTTGAAGAGCTGTTTAAACGAAATAAATTTGATGCTGTTTACCATCTTGCCTCAATAACTTTTCATGATGATATCGTAAACAAAAAATGCGAATGCTTAAATATAAGTCTTAAAGGCACGGAAAATTTAATTATTTTGTTTAACAAATATTGCAACAACGCAAAATTTGTCTATTCTTCCACAGGCAAAGTATACGGAAAGCAATTAAAAGATGAACTGAATGAACAAATGTGTCCGAGACCATACAATTTGCTTGGAAAGTCTAAATACATGACGGAAAGGCTGATTGACTATTATGCCTTTGATAATTTAGAGAATGATTATTTTATTTTTCGAATATTTAATGTTTACGGATATGGTCAGAGGGATAGTTTTGTAATACCTCATATAGTTAAACATATCAAGGAAAAAAAAGAAATCCCGCTTGGTAATTTGGGTGACTATCGTGACTATTTGTATGTTGATGATTTAGTTGAGTGTTTTGCTTCAGTGCTTAAAAGTAATATGCCCAAACAAAAAAAGAATCCTTTAATATACAATGCTGGTTTTGGTAGTGCGTATTGCGTAAAAGATATTTTGGGCATATTTGAAAAATTAATCGGAACAAAAATAAGAACAAGAATAGAGCCTCAAAAATTGAGAACCGATGAAGGAAATGTTGAATATTCAAATTGTGATAAAGCAAAAAATGATTTTAATTGGACTGCCAAAACAACACTTGAAGAAGGGCTTCAAAAAATATTAAAAAAAGAAGGACTAATTAAATGATAATTACAAGAACACCGTTTAGAATAAGCTTTGCAGGGGGAGGAAGCGACCTTAAGAATTACTATGAAAAATTCGGCGGGTCTGTTGTAAGCGTTTCTATTAACAAATATATTTATCTTTCAATGCATCCTTATTTTGAGCCCGATAAATATCTTTTAAAGTATTCAAAAACCGAACATGCGAAATCTTTGGATGAAATTCGGCATCCTATTATAAAATCGGTTTTTAGAAGATACGGAATTAAAGGAGTCGATTTTAATTCAAGCGCCGATATTCCATCCGGTACGGGACTTGCTTCTTCGTCGGCATTTACTGCGGGTTTAATTAATCTGTGCAACGCATATACGGACAATTATAAAGATAAAAATCAAATTGCCGCAGAAGCATGTGAAATTGAAATAGACGAATTAAAAGAACCTATCGGAAAACAAGACCAATATGCCTGCTCCTGCGGAGGACTTAATTTTATTGAATTTTACAGAGACGGGGTTGTGGATGTTGAAAAATTATATCTTCAATCGGATGTGTATCATGTTCTTGAAAAAAATCTTTTAATGTTTTACACGGGAAAAACAAGAAGTGCGGGCGATATACTTATTGAGCAAAAGAAAAATACAACGGATGATATTTTAAAAATCAATAATCTTCATAAAATGGTTAAATTGTCAAAAGATTTAAAAAATGAGCTTTTGAAAGGCAATACCAATGCAATGGGCGAGATTTTGCATACGGGCTGGATGTATAAAAAAGAACTTGCAAAAGGAATAAGCGATTCGGATATTGATTACTGGTATGATACTGCTCTAAAAAACGGAGCAAAAGGCGGAAAGCTTTTAGGAGCGGGCGGCGGCGGATTTTTATTATTTTACGTTGAAGAACAATACCGTTCAAAAGTTCGTCGTGCGCTTAAGGATTTAAGAGAAATTGATTTTAAATTTGATAACAAAGGTACAAATATAGTCTATTACAATAAATCGGAATTATACAGGAGCGAAAAATGATTACAAAAATAAGCTCTTATTTAGATGACGTTTCAAGTGCGGTTAAAAATCTTGATAAAAAAGAAATTGAAACTCTTATTTCACTTTTAATTAAGGCAAGAGACAACAACAAAAGAATATATATCATGGGTAACGGAGGCTCGGGTGCTACGGCAAGCCATTTTTGCTGTGATTTTAATAAGGGTATGAGCTATGGCAGGAAAAAACGCTTCAGGATGTTCTGTCTTAATGATAATGTGCCTACTATGCTTGCATATTCAAACGATATCAGCTATGACGATGTTTTTTTGGAACAGTTGAAAAATTTTCTTGATGAAGGGGATACCGTAATAGGAATTTCGGGAAGCGGAAATTCAAAAAATGTTTTAAAAGCAATTGAATACGCAAATTCAAAAAATGCAATTACAATCGCCATTACGGGTTTTGACGGGGGAAAATTGAAAAAAATTGCAAAATATTCAATAAATGCAAATGTTTTTGACATGCAGTTGAGCGAAGATATACACATGATGCTTTGTCATCTTATGTATAGAGTAATTAATTCATTTGAGGATAAGGAATAAAAAATGCCGAAAATTAGTGTTATTTTGCCTGTATATAATGTTGAAAAATATCTGGAGCGCTGTATTAAAAGTATAACAGAGCAATCCCTTCAAGATATTGAAATTATTCTCGCAACCGACGGGCCTGATGAGTGTGATAAAATATGCGAAAAATATGCACAAAAAGATGAAAGAATAAAAATTATTTTCCACCCAAAAGGTTATGGCAAGGGATTTAATGAAGGGCTTAAAATTGCACGGGGTAAATATATTGCAATTGTTGAAACAGACGATTGGATTGACAAAACAATGTTTGAAAAGCTTTTTGACGAGGCGGAAAAAACCGGTGCGGACTTTGTAAAATGCGGATTTTATAAAGCATTTGACGACGAAACAAAAAACTTTTGCGAATTGTTTGATGAATATCCGAATAAAGTTGAGATGAAAGAAAATTCAAAATTTTTTGCCTCTCAGCCTTCGCTATGGTGCGGAATTTACAAGACAAAATTTCTAATCGACAACAATATTAAAATGATTGAAGAAAGAATGCCTTTTATTGACGTTCATTTTCATTATTTAACTTGTGCTCTGGCAAAAAATATTCAATTAATTCACAAACCTCTTTATTTTTATTATCAGGATAATCCTAATCAATCCGTTAAAAGCGTGAGCGCAAAAAATATGATAAAAGCGGATAAAATTGCTTATGAAGAACTCTCTAAGCGAAAAATTCCGGAAGAATATAAAGAAGGAGTTTTATATGCACTTTTGGGGCATTTATACTGGTGTTACAAGACTCTTAAACATAATGACGATAAAAAAGCTTTTTGGATTGATGCAAAAGAATTTATAGAAACAATTGATTTTCAAGATGTTAAATTTAAATATTTTACTCATCAAATGTTTGATTTTTATAAAGCGCTTAAAAAAGGAAGCTATCTTGCTTTTGATATCAAAAAAGCACTAAAAACCAATATTTTCTCTCTTAAAAATACTTTTGATAAAAAATATAAAGTTTTAACAATTTTAGGCATAAAAATTAAACTGAAAAGGAAAAATAAATGAACTGTATAATTTTAGGAGCAGGACTTTCGTCTTTATCATTGGCATATTTTTTACAGGATAATAAAAAAGCGGATAAAATCATAATTTTAGAAAAAGAAGATAAAACGGGCGGCTTGTGCCGTACATTTACAAAAGAAGGAATTGAATATGATGTCGGCCCTCATATTATATTTTCAAAAGACGAAGAAATTCTTGATTTTATGAACGGAATTTTAGGTGACAATATAGAAAAACACAGACGTTCAAACAAAATCATTCACAAAAGAGCATTAGTCCAATATCCTTTTGAAAATGATTTATCAAAGCTTGATGATTTTGATAAAGAATATTGCGTTAATTCTTTTATTAATAATCCCTATGAAAATTATGAAGCGCAAAATATGCTTCAATTTTTTCTGAAAACTTTTGGCGAAGGAATTACAAACCTTTATTTGCGTCCTTATAATGAAAAAATATGGAAATTCGACCCTGTTTTTATGGATACTCAAATGGTTGACAGAATTCCGAAACCTCCCAAAGAAGATATTTTAAAAAGCGCAAAAGGGCACACGGTTGACGGATATCTTCATCAGCTTTATTTTACATATCCAAAACACGGCGGAACTGAAGCTTTAATTAAGGCAATTTCTTCAAAGTTAAATAACAAGATTGAAATTCATACAAATGCGGAAGTTTTAAGTATTGAAAAAAAATCCGATAAATTTTTCATTAATACTTCAAAGGGCGAATTTTCGGGCGATAAAATAATATCTTCAATTCCTTTGAATTTGCTTTCAAAAATTTATAAACACACACCGAAAGAAATACTTGAAGCATCAAAACAATTGAAATATAACTCAATTGCAATATGTATTTTAAACGTTAAAAAAGATTATGCAAAAGATAACTATGCTTTTATGTGTGCGGATAAAAACGTTATATTTCACAGGGTTTCAAAGCTTGACTTTATGGGCGGAAATTATACTAAAGAAAACTCGACAACATATATGGCGGAGATTACATACAGAAAAAACGATTTGAATGATTTGGCAAGTGATGATGAATTGATTTCAAAAGTTGTTAGGGGGCTTAAAACAATAGGTTTTATTGATAAAGATAATGACGTTAATTTTTCTGATATAAGAAGGTTTGAATATGCTTATGTTATTTATGATTTAAACCACAGAAAAAATACGGATATAATTAAGAATTATTTTGATAAAGAGGGAATATATCCAAACGGACGATTTGGAACATTTGAATATTTGAATATGGATAAAATTATAAGACAATCAAAAACTTTAGCTAAGAGTTTAAGTTTGAATTAAAAAAGCGCTCAGAGCGAGCGCTTTTTTATTCTTATTTTTTATTACATTCCCAGTCTTGATAAGAGGTTATTATACTCTTCTTCGCCATATTCTTCCAGATAGCTTTCAAGGAAGTTTGACACCTGTTCTTCGGATGCGTTTTCAAGAATGTCTTCAAGATAAGTATATTTTCCGTCGGGACCTATTTCTTTAAGATAACTTTGGAATTGTCTGTATAAAATGTTGTCTGTTTCTGTTGTATCTTGTTCTTCAACATTGTTATCGGTTTCTTCCGTGCTTTCTTCGGGCTCTGCGCTTAGACTGCAGAATATATCTTCTCCGTTATTTTGATATTCATTTTCTTGTAATTGTGCTTCTTCAGTTTCTTCGGGTGTTACTGCTTCAGGGGTTGTTTCGGGTACTGTTTCTGCGGGTGCAGTTTCTTCGGGCGTTGCTGCTTCAGGGGTTGTTTGTGCTTCGGGAGCGGGAGCTTCTTCCGTTTCTTGAGGTGTTACTTCTTCAGGCGTTGTTTGTGCTTCGGGAGCGGGAGCTTCTTCCGTTTCTTGAGGTGTTACTTCTTCAGGCGTTGTTTGTGCTTCGGGAGCGGGAGCTTCTTCTGCTTCTTGAGGTGCGGGCTGTTGAGCTTGAGCAGCGTTAAGAGCATTTTGTGCTTCTTGAATTTGTGCCAAAGTTTCTTGAATTTGTGCAAGTGTTTGTGCCATTGCTTCTTTTTCAGCTGCTTCTGCCGCTTCTTCGGTTTCTTCCGTTGCTGCCGCTTCTTCGGTTTCTTCCGTTGCTGCCGTTTCTTCGGTTTGTTCTGTTGCTTCGGCTTCTTCGGTTTCTTCCGTTGCTGCCGTTTCTTCGGTTTGTTCTGTTGCTTCGGCTTCTTCGGTTTGTTCTGTTGCTTCGGCTTCTTCGGTTTGTTCTGTTGCTTCGGCTTCTTCTGCTGCTTCTACATCGTTATTTGTTTTGTTATCTTTCGGTTTTATTTCTTCCGTCTTTGTTTTATCCTCGTCGTCTTTTTTACCGAATAAGCTGTTAAATATTGCATCAAATATACTTCCTATCACATCAAAGATTATTGTGTGAACAGGATTAAATATACTTGGTTTAAACAGTGCTTTTGCTGCATTTCCGGCAAAATCAAATATTGATACATCATTATCCTTATTGCTTTTTGCTGATGCTGAAGTATTATTTGTTGTGGTTTGTACTGCTTTTGAATCTACGCCTTTAACAGTAGTCATTTTTTACCTCTTTCTTATTTAATTTTTATATCATATGTATATAAAAAAATTTGTTTGCAAAAAATTGTCGGTTTTGTGAAACCAACTTAACATTTTTTAACAATATAAAAAACGAAAACCGATTGTCTGTTTAGTGCGTAAATATTTTTGAGTTTATTTATTTAAAATAAAGTAGCTGAAATTTAAATATGTTGCAAAAACAATCCAAAGAAAATAAGGAATTAAAAGACAGGAAGAAACTTTTGATATTTTGTAAAATTTCTTGATTGTTAAAAATACAAAAATATCAAGAAGCAGAATATCAAAAAATGCAAAAGAAATATTTTTTAAACCGAAAAATATAAAAGCCCAGAGGATATTTAAAATCATTTGAATTGTAAAATAAATATATCCCTGCTTTTTGTTATCCGCTTTTTTTAGAATATATAAAACAATTGATACAAAAATTGCAATATATAAAATTATCCAAACGGGTGTAAATATCCAATCCGGAACATTTAGCGGGGGTTTATTTAAGTTTTTAAACCAAAAAGTATCAAACATAAATTAAGTTTGATACTTTTTTGATGATTTTTTATCGCCTTTGGGTTTATACCATAGCGGCAGTTTTTTGAACGCATTCAATTAAAGTTTTAGCAACTTCTTCTTGTTCTTCTTTTGTGATTTCTGCAAACATCGGAAGCGAAAGAACTAAATGAGTATTTTTTTCCGTGTTGGGAAGCATACCTTCTTTAAAATTATATTTTGCGTGAACTTTTTGAAGATGAAGCGGAATAGGATAATATATCATTGCACCTATTCCTTTTTCGGATAGCGCCTGATGCACTTCGTCACGATTGGGAACTTTAACCGTGTATTGGTGATATACGCAATATGTGCCGTCAAGTTCTTTCGGAGTTTCAATTAAATCGCATTTTGAGAACAATTCGTTATAATATTTTGCGTGTTCACGTCTTAATTTATTCCATTTATCAACGTATGGTAATTTTACTCTTAAAATCGCAGCCTGTATTTCATCAAGTCTTGAATTAACACCTATTTCGTCATGGTGATATCTTATTGCACCGCCATGGTTTCTGAGAGCTATTACTCTGTCTTTAATGTATTGGGAGTTTGTTGTTACCATTCCGCCGTCACCCATTGTACCGAGGTTTTTGGTGGGATAAAAACTGAAACATCCGACATCACCGATTGTTCCGACTTTTCTGCCTTTATATTCCGCACCGATTGCCTGACAAGCATCTTCTATAACATATAAGTTATGACGACGGGCAATGTCTGTGATTATATCCATATCACAGGGCTGTCCGTAAAGGTGTACGGGAATTATTGCTTTTGTTTTAGGAGTAATTGCCGCTTCAATTTTTGATGCATCAATATTAAAAGTATCGGGGTCAATATCAACAAATACGGGTTTTGCTCCTACAATGCCGATTGATTCCGAAGTTGCAACGAAAGTAAAAGCTGTTGAAATTACTTCATCTCCTTCGCCTATATCAAGGGCTCTCAGAGCAAGATGAAGTGCATCCGTACCGGAATTAAGCGCTACAGCGTGTTTAACATTAAGATAATCACACATTTCTTTTTCAAATTCTTTATTGTTAGCACCTAAAATGTATGAGCCGCTTCTCATAACTTCCAATACTGCGTTTTCTGCCTCTTTTGCGATTGTTTCATATTGTCTTTTTGAATTAATAATAGGAATTTTCATTTTTTTCTCCTCAATAATGTATCTTATTGTCTTTAATATAGCATATAATCTTGCTTTTATTTATTAAGATTAGATAAAGATTTTTTATTTAACCGCTTTCAAATTAATTGATTTTTTGTGTAAATTTTTGTAAAATAATAAGATATATTTTCTTTAAAATATCAATTTTTTGCTTTCAGGTGTTTAGTTATAGTGTGTGTAAAGGTGGTAAATTATGATTAAACCGTTAGATATTCAAAATGTTTCATTCAGAGCTGATTTAAATACAAAAACATCTTCGAATACAGCTTCTTCTCCTGATGCTCCTGCACCCGCTAAGGATGTTAAAGCGGATGAAGTTGCAATTAATAAAGAAAAAACATCTCCCATGGAAAAAGTTAAAAAAGCCCGCACGGGTTTTTTGGATTTTTTGAAGGGTATAAATAAATTTTCTCATACAACTACAGGCGCAATAACAGGTGCTGCGGGCGGTGTTGTTGCGGCTTCCGTTGTAGGTTTATTGGGTAAAAATATAAAACAAGCAAAAGGACAAATTTTCGCAACTGCAGAGGGAATTATTAAAGACAGCGCAAAAGCAGTTTGGAATGTTGTTAAATTTGTTCCTTCCTTATTAACGAAAGCTCCCGTTGAAAATGTTAAAAATGTTGTGACTCTTCCCATTAAATTCTATAAAAATTATTTAAAAGGAAATAAATTAACAGGTGCGCTTGCAACCCTTGCAGGTCTTGGAGTTCTTGCTTTCGGTGTTGTTCGGGGAATGTTTAAAGCAAACATTGAAAATTCCGATATTGACCATGCAACATCAAGCGGGCATGCCAAAAAATAAAATATTATAATTTAAAGCCCCTTTAATAAAGGGGCTTTTTAAAACAATTTATTTTGTACGGGCTCTGCCTCAAATAAATCTTCAACTCCACACTCCAGAATGTCACAAATTCTGTCTATATTTAAATATGAGGGCTGTGTTTTTCCTTTTGCCCAAGAATATACGGTTTGCTCGGGTATATTGAGTTCTTTTGCCAATTTATATAAACTGAAATTTTTTTTATTTTTCGCTGTTTCTTTTATTTTTATTTTCATATGGTAAATTATATATTAATTTCAATTATAGTTCTATAATGAATAAATTTTTTTTCAACTGTTTAGAGGAAAAATTCATTTTGTACTAAAGTTTTTTTCGTTTGTTACGATATAATAAATATATTGTCAAATTGATAAAATGCATTAAAATAAGATAGAGGATATCATATGAACAAAATAGTTTCTTTATTAATTGCGCTTGCAATAACTGTTTCCATCACGGGGTTTTGCACTGCCGAAGCAGCAAATCGTAAATCTTCGAAATCTTCCGGTATTCCGGCAAACGTAAGACCTTATGTTGCAAAATATAGAGCAGGCAATTATATAGGCGCAATGCAAGATTTGGAAGAATTTATAAAAGTTAATGAAAATAATTCCTATGCTAAATATTATTTGGCTTTATGCTATACAAGACTCGGCTATAAAAATAAAGCTCACGGTTTGTATGATGAAATATCTCACGATACACAATATCCGGCTATTGCTTTTTATTCACAAAGAGCAGCTGTTTGTCTTGACAACCCTGCGGATCCGAGATGTAATCCGCCCAAACTTCCGGATGCCAAACAAAAAGAAGTTGATGACATAACTGCGTTTTTGCAATCCGGAAGAATGATACATCCTTCCGCAATGGATAAAATTACAAGAGATCGTATGGAAAGACGTATACAAAACGAAGAATACTTGAAAAGACAAGAAGAAATGAATCAGCAATTTGGCGATGAAAATAGCGATTTTGACGGTAATAATGCTAATTCTCAGCAGCCTAATCCTAATTCCAAAGCATCAATACCCACAAATGAAGAAATTGTTTACGCCTTAGATACTCTTTCTAAAGCCGGAATTAATCCATATGATATAAATTCATTAAACAGGCAGCTGTTACAAACAGGCGGTCGTGATATGCTTGGGCTGAACAATATAAACGATTATTCAAACGCTTTTTTTGCAAATTCCAACAATCCTGATTTAGCTCAAATGATTTTATACAGCCAGCTTACTAATCAAAACAATTTTGGTCAATACATAGGTTTGTAATTAAAATTTAATACATGACAACCGAGCTAATAAATACGGCAAAACAATATTTCTATAAAAAAGAATATCAAAAAGCCCTTGAAATTTTTGCGGAAACAAAAAGCAATTATGAAACAGGGCTTTGTTATTTGCTTTTAAAAAATGAAAAAGAAGCTCTAAGGTACTGGATAAAAAACAAAAGAAATTGCCCCGCATCTTCATGGGGAATTTGTGTTTTAAGGCTTATTAATCAAAATACCAATATTTATACTACTTTTTTCCAAATAAGAGCATTTTATGAAGTATATTTGAATTTATTTTTGGAAAATAATTATAATGAATGGGCGCAGAATATGATTAATTCATGCGGGATTTTGTTTCGCTCAAACCCTGAAATATATAAGTTTGCCTCTCGTGTTCTTTATTCAAACGGATATTTTGATTTGGCAATTAAATTTGCAAAAAAATCAATACAGATATTTTATTCGGACCCCGAAGCATTTTTAATTTTATCTCAATGCCAGTATTTAATTGGCGATTTAGGTGAAGCCTTAGACAGCGTTAATCGTGTTATGAATATGAACGATTCGTATTACCCTGCAATAATTTTTCAAAAAGTCTTGAAAGAAGAAATTGAAAAGAAAAGAAAAATTTAACCTTTAACGGCGCCTTCGTTTGTGCCTTGTATAAAGTATTTTTGAAGAGCTAAAAAGAATACGATTATAGGAATAACGGATATAATTGAGCCTGCGGCAACAAGTCTGTAGTCCGAGCTGAATGCGCTTGAGAGGTTATTTATGCCGACGGGAAGAGTGAAAAGTTTTTCATTTGTTAAAACTATGCTCGGCCATAAAAATTCTCCCCAGCTTCCGATAAAAGTAAAAATGGCTAAAAGCGCCAATGTTGGTTTTACCATGGGGAACAGAAGCTTTGAAAAAATTTGAAAGGAGTTGCAACCGTCTATTACGGCGCTCTCTTCTATTTCTTTAGGAATAGCCAAAAAAGCCTGTCTTAAAAGGAAAATTCCAAATGCATTAACCGCAAACGGAGCTATCATTCCTAAATATCCCGCTATATCGCCATAGCTGTCTATGAGATGCAATTTAAGCGTAATTATATACACGGGAAGCATAATCGTCTGAAACGGCACCATAATTGTTGCTAATATTGCAAAAAAGGTGATTTTTTTCCCTTTGAAATCCATTCTTGCAAGAGGATATGCTGCAAGTGCGGATAAAATGACGTTTAATATAACGGTGGATGATGCTACTATAAAACTGTTTATAACATATTTTACAATGGGTACGAGCTTTAATACTTGTTTAAAGTTTTCAAGAGTTATTTCTTTTGGAATAAATACGGGGGGATAGGCAAAAATGTTTTCGCTCCGTCCTTTAAGAGCCGTTGATAAAAGCCACAAAAACGGCACTAAAGATAAAATGCAAACAATGATTAAAATAATATGAATTGACAATTTTTTTAATATTTTCATATTGCGTATTTATCCTTTTCAAAAACAAATATATTTAATATTGAAAAACCCATTACAATAAAAAGCAATATAACGGCTCCTGCCGAAGCAATTCCTAAATCAAGGTTTTCAAAAGCTTTTTCATAAATATAGTATACAATTGTTTTTGTTGAATTTAAGGGTCCGCCTCTTGTCATAACATATATTTCAACAAAAACTTTAAGCGCCGAAATTGAACTTATTGTACTTACAAGCGCAATCATAGGCATTATATGAGGGATTGTTATGACGGTATGTTTTTTAAAAAACGAAGCTCCATCCACATCTATTGCTTCATAAAGTTCTTTAGGGACGCTCATTAGGGCGCTTAAATATATCATCATATAATATCCGACACCTTTAAATATTGTCACAAGCGCAACAGATATCATTGCGATTTTAGGGTCTGAAAGCCATCCCAGAGGAGCAATGTGTAATTTTTCAAGGACAAAGTTTAAAAGTCCTTCGGGAGCATAAAGCCATTTAAATGCAATTGCAACAACAACGATTGAAATGACAACAGGAAGATATATTAAAACTTTATAGACATTTTTGCATCTTATGTTTTGATTAATCAGTATAGCTAAAAACAGCGGAAAAATAACCAAAAAAGGTACACATAATATAAGAAAAAAGAATGTATTTAAAATGGTTTTAATGAAAAGAGGAGATTTAATAAGTGCGATATAGTTATCAAAACTAACAAAAACAGGATTGTAGACATCTTTTGAATAATCAAAGAAACTTAAATATACCGTTTGAAAAAAAGGTATAAAAAAGAATATTAAAAGAATAATGCCCGCAGGCAGCAAAAATAAATAAGCTCCTAAACTTTTCTTTAAATCCATAAGTAAATACTATATTAATTCAGCCAAAAATTCAATAATATAGTTTAGTTAATATTGTTGAGTTAATGTTAAAATTGTATAAGAGGAACCATCATTTTGATAAGATATACGGTAATAATATTTTTTACACTTTTATTTATGCTGCAAAGTGCGCTTTGTGCAAATTATCGTGTTAAAGATATAGTAATAGACAGTTCCGACAGAATTATATTAATAAGAGGGCTGGGCGATTTCAGGCTAAATTCTTCGCCCGTGTATGCACCTGTCCCTTCAAGCCCCGGATCCGTAAATATCTTAAACGATATTTCATCTTTTACGGTGAGCTCCCCTAGGCGCTATGTTGTTGATATTCCCAATGCCTCTTTAACTGGCGGGTCAAGAACATATCAATATAAAAATTCCGTTATAACAAACGTCCAGATTGCTCAATTTAGCGCAAACCCCGATATAGTCAGAGTTGTTGTTACTTTGGGCGAAAAAGCGGATTTTTCAAAATTTAAAACTTATACAAACGGCTCGGATATTGTTATAAAATATTCCTCTTCCGTAATAGATAATTCAATTCAATATAAATTTTATACTCCTTCGGGAGATATGGATAAGTCTGCGGCAATACAAAATACATATGCCGTTTTGTCATATAACAACATAGATGACACAAAGGAAATAATTCCGAAACTGCGAACTAAATATTACTTAAGCAAAATCAGTCAAAATTCTGACGGAATTCTTTTAAGAGGGCTGGGCAGTATTTCAATGCAAAAAGTATTGTTTAATTCGGATAATACAACAGCTGAGATAATCTTGGATAATGCTTCAACGGCTTCAAAATTTGAAAATAAAACTTATAAAGTTCCCAGTTCCCAAAAGGATATTTCAGCACAATTAACAGTAAATAAATTGAACGATAAAAAAGTTAAACTAACGCTTAATGGTGAAGGTTTAAGGGATTATCGTTTCGTTGTTGCTACTGACGGACAAAGTCTTTATATATCTCATAGAGGATATTTAATTAATACAATTTTTTCTTCAACCCCCGCAAAAGTAAATTCATATAAAATTACAAGTGCGCAAAACGGTTATAAAACAATAGACTTTAATTTTGATAAAAGTATTACTTATGATGTTTTTGAATTAAATAACAGTTTTTATTTGGATATAAATAATCTGGGCGACTATAATGCTCTGCTTTTGGAGCAGACTCTAAAAAATTCGGATATGAAAGTTGAAGCACTTAAAATATCTTCGGATAAAACAAGATTTATTATTCCAATGGACGAACTCAATTTTTCTTATGCAAATGCCGAAAGCAATCTTAAGTCAATAAAGCTGTGTTTTAAAGAAAAACCTCAAGTATCAAACAAAGACCTGATAAAAGTTTCTTCAAATCCTCAAGATGTAAATAAGGATGTAAAACAAGAAGCAGTCAAAAAAAGCGAAAATATTGTTGTAAATTATGTTCCCAAAGAGGAAATCAAAGAAGATAAACCGAAAAAGAAAAAAGAAATCCCGACAATAAGCTCAATGAAAAAAGTTGTGATTGACCCGGGACACGGAGGCTCTGACTGCGGGGCAATAGGGGGCGGATATTATGAGAAAAACCTCAATTTAACCGTAGCTAAAATGGTTGAAGAAAGGTTGAGCAAGAAAAATATATATGTTTATATGACGAGGAAAAAAGATGACACACTGACTCTTGAAGATAGGGTTAATTATTCAAATGAAATTAATCCTGATATATATGTAAGCATTCATACAAATTCAACCGTTCAAGAGGATTCTTACGGGCTTGAAACCCATTATTATAAAGATGACAGTTTAGAGCTTGCTAAAGCTGTTCATAAGAATTTTGCATCTTCAAAAAATCTCAAAAAATGGGATACAAAAGACAGGGGTGTGATAAAATCCCGTTTTTATGTTATAAATCATACAGAAGCTCCGAGTATTTTAATTGAGATGGGCTTTATATCAAATCTTCAAGAACGTTCTAAACTATTGCAAAAAGAAAGACAGGAAGAAATAGCCGATTCTATTGTTAAAGGGATATTGGAGTATTTAAAAGTTAAATGAAAAAATATATAGGAGTACTGGATAGCGGTGTCGGGGGCTTGAGTGTTTTATCTCAGCTTGTTTTTGCAATGAAAAGCAAGAATTACATATTTTTCGGTGATACAAAAAATATGCCCTACGGTACAAAAACTCCTAATGAAATATTTTTATATACAAAAAAAATTCTTGAATTTTTTGAAAAAAATAATGTATCGGATGTTGTTTTTGCATGCAATACAACGTCAGCTGTTGCGTATGATGAATTAAAAGAATGTTTCAAGGGCAGATTGAATATTTTTCCCCTTATTCAAAAAACGGCTCCATACGCTCTTGAAAACTTAAAAGATGATGATACAATCGCCGTCCTTGCAACAAAAGCAACCGTAAATTCAAAAAAATATGAAGAAGAAATTAAAAAAATTAATCCCAAAATTAATGTCGTTTCAATTGATTGTACGGGGTTTGTTGAGATTGTTGAAAACAGACTCTATGAGGAAAATTCTTCGATTAAACTGATAAAATCAAGACTTGATATTGCAAAAGAAGCTAAAGCAAAAAAAATCATATTGGGCTGCACTCACTATCCTTATCTTGAAAAGATTTTTAAAAGCATTTTGGATGTTGAATATTTTAATCCGGCTGTTTGTATGGCAGATGTTGTTAAAAGAAGTTTGAATTATATTGATGATGATTTTCAGGGTGAAATTAAGTTTTTTGTTTCAAAAAACCCAAAGCAATTTATATTGAGCGCAAAGATGTTTTTCGATGTTGAAAATGCGCAATTAATTGAATTATAAAAGACCGCTTGGTGCGGTCTTTTTCCCTAAGTCCGGTAGCCGTTAGCTCCGATATTTTATATACAGCCGTTCTTTTGCGCTGTTTCGATAAAGCGTTAACTATTGCCTTTATCCGTTATATGCCGTTATTGATGTGTAGTTTTTCATTAATTCGCTTGAAACAATATTTGTTATTATCAGCGTGAAACATATACATATTATTATCATCAGAATAATTGTCGTAAATTGTTTGCTTATACTCCTCATTGTTCCCCCTTTTCAACAATTTATGCAACTGCACTGAATGAGGATGTTGAGCTGCTGCAAGCAACCGAGCCTGCGGTTTCGGCAGGTGCTGAAGAAGCAGTGTATGCTGCAGCTCCGGTTGTTTCGTATGTTGATGAAGAAGTTGAGCCTGATGATTTTGAGCTGTTTGAAGAAACTTTGTTTTCGTTGTTTGAATTTTGTGAAGCTGATGAGTTTTTGTAAAAACTTAATACATGAAATTGTTCCGTAGTTCTTCCGATTGATGATAAATTCATATCCTGCGTCCTTATATAATCTGTTTTGTATTACATATATATAAAAACGATATATAAAGTATGATTTCAATATCTATTCTTTTTGTTACAAAACTTAATAAAAATCGTGAAAATCAACGTATATTAATAATTTGATTTATTTTAGCATTAAATTCTTCATCAGACATTTCTTTGAAATTTTGAACGCTCTCAAGAATGAGTCTGTTGTGAGTATTTATGTATTTTAGTCTGTCTTTGCTTGCAATTAACGACATATAATCTTGTATTTGATAATATTTTTCAATAAGAGCATTGTTTTCGCTCTCCATTTCATCAATTGAGTTAATATCATCAATTCCGAATATTTTTTCAAGCGCTTCTTTTAATTTTTTTACTATCTGTTCCTGCCAGTATATATCTTTAAGTCTTTTGTTGCACTCATCAATCATTTGGCGGGTGTAGCCGGTGTTCTTTTTTTGTGCTTTTTTTATCTCAAACTTTTGTTTGAGTTCTTTGAGTTCTTGTTCTATATCTTCTTTTTTTGCGATTTCAGCATTATATGAATCCATATCGTTTTTTATTTTTCTTGCACCTATTAAATGGGTTTGGCGTGTTGTTAATATCCTGATAATGCTTTGGTCTTTAAGATATTCAAAGTTTTCATCGTCTTCTAAATATTTAAGAGCCGCTATTTGTTCTTCAATGGATTCTATTTTGTGTTCAAGCGCATTTACTTTTTTCCATTTTGATTCAATTAGTCGTTTTCTTTGTTCGGGCATGTTTAAAATTAATGTTTCTTCGCTTGGAGGGTTAAGTTTTATTTTGCCTTTTGACAGATTTTTTATTGTTTCAATTACTTCAGGGACATAGTTTGTGTATATCCCGTTTAAATTTCCTTTGTTTATTTCCGCTTGAACAAAATTAAGGTATTCTTGTAATTCTTGTGTAACTTTTGGTTTTGAGCTAAGCCAAGCATTAAGTGAAGTGCTCTGTCTTCTTGAGTTGCAATCTCTGTGATCAACGATATAGTTTTTTGTATCATCCGCTCCGCCTTCCGATTTTGGAAGAAGATGCTCAGTTGATGCAATAGAGCCTTCTAAAAGACGCATAGCTATTTCTTTAGAGCTTCTGTTGTGCGAATATTTAACAAAGAATGAATCAGTTGAATCTATTGACCTTGGCAGTTTGGATAGTACTTTTTCAATCCCTTTTTTCATGTGTTCATCATCTGTTGCATCCATAGAGTCATGCAAAAATCTTTTTCTTGAAAATGTTTCTTCTGATTTACCTAAAATTTGTTCAGTGTATTTATTAACTATTTGATAAAGTTTGACTTTTTGTTTTTTTGATACTCTGCTTGATGCAATGAACTTTCTGTATTCTTGTACTATTTTCATCTGTTCGTTTATCAAGTTGCCTAAGCTGTATTTCGCCTGTGTTTGAACAAGTTTTGAAAGACAGTATTTGGGATGATCAAGCGCCGTTCTTTTTAACATATTTATAATTTTTTGAGAATGAGGGGTAAAGATTGAATTGTGTCTTGGAGTGCATTTGCTTTTTGAATCCGTGACATTTGATTCATCTTCATATTTTTCAAAAGCTTCAATAAGTTCTTCTCCTTTTTTTGAAGCAAGTTCTTCCGCAATCCTGTTTGCTTGAGCATCATCGATCGTTATTTGACCGCAAATAGGACAGCGTATATTTTTTAAGGTTTTAATTTTAAAATTCGCAGGTGAACAGCTTGCACCGAATGAAATTTCGTTTTTTTGGAACGTGTCTTTTTGAAGCTCTTTTCCGTATTTTGGTATGGCAAGCGCACAAGAATTAAGCCTGTTAGAGTATATATTATTGAATATTGGCAGATTTATTTTCATGGTTTTTATCTTTAGTTAATAATAAAAAACCTATGAATTATTTTCTTTGCGTATAAACCAAGAATTTTTGTTTATATCTCTTGAGCCTTTGTTTGGGATAAATAACAAATTTTTACGTCAAAACACTTTCTCTGAAAGATATTTCAGCTGCGTAAGATAAATTTGTGCTTAATATTATAGCTAATATCAATAAAACTTTTTTGATTTCCTTTTTGTATAATATCCTCTTTTTTTATTTCGCCAAATAAAATAGGAGAATTTGGATTATGCAGTTTATAATTTTCAATTGCCTTCTTTGGTGTTGAATTTGCATAGCAATATTTGCAACCGTTAGGACATGTATCATAAAAACCTATATCACGTGATTCCATGCAGTTGCAATTTTTTCTCATTCCCTTATGTTTTAATTTTTTAAATTTTATATTATTGGCTTGCCCTAAAATATCTAATGTAATACAACCCGATTGATTAATGCCGAATTCTTCAAAATCGTATTCCGTTGCACAGGTTTGAAGATGAATATTATATTTTTGAGCAATTTCACCCAAACCTTTTAAAAGTATAATTTTATCATTTTCAGATATTGCTTTTAATTCAGGCATATTTAAAGATAATTTTTTATACATTTCAACAAAGCTGAAAATGCACCTATCAATATGATTTGATAGCGCCTTAGACATATTTTCAAAGGTTTTTAGGTGATAATCTATCGTATATTTTTGCGTTAATAAAACAGGGTCATATCGCCATGCGAGGCGATTTTTCCCTATAATTTTTTCTAATTTTAACAGGGTTTCAATACTTTTTTCAATATTTGGGACATTAGGCTCAATATCTTTTTCATAAGCCGTTATTGTATAGAAAAAGTAAGTATTATATTTATCCGCAATTTCATTTAATCTGTCTAAAATCGGCTCATAATTTTTAGAACAGAAAACAACACAATCAACAACTTCGGGATTTAGTTCGTATCTTGTAATTTTAGTTGGGTAAAAAGGGTTTCTTGAATAAACAAACCCTTCTTTAAATCTCTCTAAAAGCCATTCGCTGTAGTATTGGACAGTGTCCGTTCTTGCGCCTGTATTTATAATCATTCTATAAATCCCAAACGGTAATACCTGTTATTTTATAATCCGCTACATTGCTCCGATTCCATGAAGAATTCCTATCATCCCTTCTGCTGCTATATCATTTATAACTTGACCTTCTTTATTAAAATAGTAAAAATTCATAACGCAAACGGATATTTTTTTATTTGTCGGTTTTATCCCTATAAATTCGCCATCGTGAGTTCCCGTTAAATCCCAATTAACCGCAATTTTATCATTATCTGCCACCATATCCTTTATATGCCATTGGATATCAGAAAAACCTTTCCTCATCCAATGAACAACAGATAAATAACCGCTTCCCCCGTAAAGAGGCTCAGGACTTGCGGGGGTGTAAAACGCTGCATCCTGTGCAACTATCTCTTGCGCCAGTTTAACATCTGCCGTATTTATCATTGTCTCAAATTTTTTCATTATTTCTTTATTGCGTTTAATTAAATTCATATCATTTCCTTTGTTTTAACACAACTCGCCGTCATTAAATCCGAATTGTTCTAAGCTTGCGCTTTTAGCTTGAACACAGATATATTGTAAATCAGTTTTTGCTTCCATTGTTCTTTTGGCTTCGGGCAGAACTTTTACACAAGAGCCTTCTTTAACTTCAATTGTTTCATTATCAAGTGTCATTGTTCCTTCGCCTTTTAAAAAGATATAGATTTCTTCATTTTGTTTGTGTTTATGGCTGAATGGTAATTTAATACCTTTTGGCATTGAATTAACGGAAATTTCCGAGCTTGTCAAGCCTAATATATCATGCAAAAATGCTTTCCCGTTTTCGTATTTTTGCCCGATTTCATCTAATCTTCCGATTTCAACATTTTTAAAGTTTGCCATAATTTTCTCCTTTTTATATTTTTTCCAGTAATTGGTTAAGTGTATCCGCTTCACTATCTGATAAATTTTTATGAAGCATATTGTTTAAATCATTTGATATTTTTTCAAAAACAGGTTTAAAATCTAACCCCTTTTTTGTTAAAACAATATAAGTATAGCGATTATCCTCTTTTGAAGCTTCTCTTTTTAAGTAGCCCAGTTTCTCAAGTTTATCGACTAAAACAGTAACGGTGGGTCTTGTTCTATGTATTTTATCCGATATATCTTTCATTGTCATTTTATTTTGTTCATAAAGGCAGACCAAAATATCCCCATGGCTTGGTACAAGCTCATCTATCCCGTTTCTTTTTAATTCTTCAACAATAAAACGATTTCCATATTCTCGAATTTTTGAGATTAATGACAATAAATTTTTCATAAAAGGATTATAGTTAGATATCTAATTATTGTCAAGAGTATATGGAAATACTTAGTTTTACAAAGCGAATTATTGAGCAATAAGGCGAAATCAATGAGCCTGTATGCGGTATTGCGATTATTTCGGTACTGTTAATTTCAAATTTTAAATATTTTGCGTTTTTATTTTATACAGTTCTCTTTTTTGGTTTTAGTGTCATAAATTATAACCCTGTGATTGAGCATATCGGGGATTATTAATTTATTGTTTTTTAGGGCGATATCGGCAGGGGTCATTCCTTTTTTATAAAAAATTACTTTTTGTTCACCCTTGTTATTAACTTCATAAATTGAAGAAGTCAGCCAATCTGAAACATAGATTTTTTTATTATCTTTTGATATTGCAGCACCA
>CANQAV010000005.1 GCA_947589425.1 Candidatus Gastranaerophilales bacterium
TGGAGCTTACTTATACAGGCTCACAATCTTCGCCAAAGCTCAGATGTTCGCTTTGTAAAATCCAGCTCCCGCAACCAATTATTTATAAGGGTTTTGGCTTTTTAGTCAGACCCTTATTTTTATGAATTTGTGTAATAGACTGTTTTTTAAGTATAAAAAAATCTATTAAAAAGCATAAAAGATTATTATAATGTCAAACGAAAACGAGATATTAAATAAAATATTAAATGAATATACAATAACACAAGCTTTATCAAAAATCTTTTCAGGCGAATATGTTTCTACAAAAATGCGAAAAGAAGCGATGAAAAAAGCTATTGATATTGTTGCTGATGAAGAAAAGGCGAAGAAATCAAGTGAAAAATTTCAAAATTTCTTTTGCGAAAAATTATTTAAAAACCTTGAAGGCACGCAATTAAAAAATGCAAAAAGCGCTTTTAGGGCATTATCAACTTTAATTATTGCATCGGTATTTGCAAAAAGAATAATAACCCCTTATATCGCTTGTAAAATGTCGGATGAAAAAAGTTGATATTAAGTAGCTATTTCTAAACCTGATTCTTTTAACATTATTTTATCTTTTTTAATTTCCTCACCTTTAGTTGTCAGATAATCACCTGCAAGAAGTCCGTTAATTCCCGCTTTTAAACCTAGTTTTTGAGTTTCTTTTGATAGTCTTGTATTTCTTCCGCCTGCGTATCTTAAAATTGCCTTAGGCATTGCAATTCTAAATATGCAAATTGTTCTTAGGACTTCTTCTTGACTGATTTTATCGCCGTAATTTTCTAAAGCCGTTCCCTTAATCGGATTTAAAATGTTTATTGGTACGGTTTTGGGGTTTAGTTCCGCTAAAGATAGAGCCATATCAACTCTATCAAATTTTGTTTCACCCATTCCCAATATTACACCGCAGCAAGCCTCAATACCGTTTCTTACAACAGATTTTACCGTTTTAATTCTATCTTCAAAATTATGTGTTGTACAAATTTTAGAGTGATAATTTTTTGAGGTGTTGATATTGTGGTTAAATCTTTCAACTCCTGCTTCTTTAATTTTTTTAATCTGCTCTTCATCCAATATTCCTAAAGAAGCACAGCAGTGTATATCAGGTATTTTTGAAACCGCTTTAATCATCTCTAAAATTTTTTCAAAATCTTTCCCTTGTTCGCTTCTTCCCGAGGTCACTATACAAAATCTTGTTGCACCGTTTTCTTTAGCTTTTAGTGCTGCTTTATAGACTTCTTCAACCGATAATAAGGAATGGCAAATTATATCGGCATGGTTATATGAACTTTGAGAACAGTATTTGCAATTTTGCGAGCATTTTCCTGTTCGAGCGCTAATTATGGAACAAACTTCAACTTCATTTTTGAAATTTTCTTTTGTAATTTTTTCAGCTTTTAAAATCAATTCTTCCAAATTTGAATCATATAATTTTAATAATTCTTCTCTATTCATTTTTATTCCCTTTTTTATTATTGCATTTAAATGCAATTGAAATGTTATGCTATACCCTAACATATTACAAACATTAAACTTTTTCAACATTTGGCTATTGACAAAGATTTTATTTGTTGAATAATAAAACTATGATTAATTTAAATTTAGTTAAAGTACAAATTTGTTGCTGCTGTAAGTTCTTCTTATGTTTAAGGGCTTAATTTCTTTTGCACAATAATTTTTACTTTATTTTGTAGTCCTTAAACATTTTGTTTAAGGCTGTTTTGTATGCCCTACCGTCATAACAGTAATTAAAAAAGGAATAAACAAATGAAAATAAATTCGCAAACTATGCAAAGCCAAAATTTTAAAGCTATAAATTTAACACCTCTTTCTAATGCTCTTTATACTTTAAATAATAACGATATGCTCAATGCTTCTTTTGTTGATGTATTTGCAATGGATACGCCAAGAACAATAGTAGAAACAAAAAACAGAGGTAAACAAGCGGGAATTGAAATGGGGTTTAGGGAATATACAGGCACTTTTATTGCCGAATTCAGTGCAACCGTTTTTGCAATTTTATCGACAAAATTATTTAATAAATTATATAAACCAAATATCAAAACAAACGCTTCAAGCTGGATTACAAACAACGGACTTCAAACATTTAATGAAATTTTCTCTAAAACGGATAAAACTCCAAAAGGGTTTGTTGATAGCGTATTAAATTCAATAACGGGACTGGTTGGAAATGAGTATAAAACATTTTCTTCAATTGATAAAGAAAAAACGGAAAAAATTGCTCAAACTCTTACGGGCTTAATCACAAATGATGTTGATAAATCAACAATAAAGAAAACTCTGTCAACTGTTCAAGATGATGTTATCAGGTTATTAGGCGCTGATAACAATATTATTGTAAAATCAGAGGGGCAGGAATTCGGCGCAAATTTAACTCATATCTTAAGAGATACGGTAGATGCAGGGAAAAATATATTTTTTAAAAAAGGTGCAAACGCAGATGAAATAATTAATAAATTGAAATTTTTAAATAACTCAAAAATCACTCTTGCAATACCTGCTTCAATGTTATTAGCTATCTCAAACCAATATATAAACAGGCGCTTAACAAAGAAAAGAACGGGAATTGATAATTTTGTCGGAGAAAACGGTTACGAAAAAAACGTTAAAGAAAAAAATAACAAAGGCAGGGAAAAGGGATTATTAGTTAAAAAAATGTTATCTGCAGGCGTATTTTTATTAATGTTATCTAAAGTTATGGGGCTTAAAAAACCAACCGACTTAATTAATAAGCTGGAATTCACGGGTCCCGCAACAGGCGGTAATGCCATTAAAACAATTTACGGGACTTTGATTTTAGGAAGAATATTTGCTTCTAAAGATTCGACGGAATTAAGAGAAACAAATGTTAGAGATTATTTAGGATTTTTAAATTGGCTTGTTCTGGGTGGTTTTGTTGCAAAAGGCATAGGGCAAATATTAGACCCAAAACAAACAAACCTGTTTAATATTTCAAAACAAGGTAAAGGTGTAAAGCATTGGCTAAAAGACATTTCTTTAAAATCTCAAAAAGAAATAATAGCTCAAGGCGGAAATATAAAGAAAAATCTTAAAAATTTAAATATTGCTCAAATATCAGGAATTGCATACTCTGCCATAATGCTTGGAGTATTGCTTCCAAAATTAAATATTTGGATGACAAAACACGCTAAAGAAAATAATAATAAAATTGCAAAACCAATAAACACAAAAGTTTCACCTAATCCTTTTATGAGTAAAAATATTCCAGATGTTTATAGAATGTTTTTATCAAAACAAGCTTAACAGCTTATTTTATGGTATAACATAACTATGAAAGAAAACAATAAAAAATTAAGTGAAAGTTTAGAAAAATATTTGCTGGCTATTTTTGATATTTCAAAAAATAATTCAAATATCATAGTTAAAGATGTTTCAAAGCGTTTAGGTTTTGGCGGGGCAACAACAGCCACGGCAATAAAAACTTTAGCTAAATTCGGGCTTATAAATTATGTACCTTATCAAAATATTACTCTGACTAAAGAGGGAATAGAATATATCCAATTAAAATTATATCGCCACAATACTATTTCAACTTTTTTAAACCAAGTTTTAGAAATAGAAAAAGCTTCTGCTGATAAAAATGCAAGTGCTATTGAATATTCAATGACACAAGATGTTCTCACTAAATTTGTGCATTTTCTCGATTTTATGAAACAATGTTCCTGTGCTGAGCCTAAATGGTTGAATAGCTGCAAACATAGCCTTAAAAATGGTCAAATCCCGAAGAAATGTACAGATTGTGTTTCGATTAAGGGCGGATGTAAAGGCTGTCATTCAATAACATAAAATTTGAAATTAACGGTACCTGATTAATCGCAGCAAAGCATACAGGCTCAGCCACACTCCGCTTTGCTTTACAACAGGCTCAACTGCACTTCATTTCGCGTACAAGTTCACAAGGCTCGTACCTCGCCTGTTCGCTTTGTAGAGTTCAGGGTGATAGCGTTAAGTTAAATGTGTAAATTCCCACACTTCACTACCCCATGTCATGCTGAATTTATTTCAGCATCTTACCAGGTCGCAATAAACTCAAGTAAGCCTTATAAACTTTCTTTTTAATACCCTCTACCCCTAAGACCCTGAAATAAATTCAGGGTGACAGGGGAGAGTGTAGTGTTGTTAATGCATACTTCAGGGTGACAATGCCCCCTGAAACACCTCGGCTTCCTTACGGATACAGGCTCACAAGGTTTGTTCCTCGCCTGTACGCTCAAATTGTACGTTTAGTATGCGCAATTACTTAAAATGTCCAATTTGAAAATTAGCAAAAAATTAACACTAAGTTTCGAAAAAATAACAACAAATTTCAAAATTTTAATAACCTTGTCTTTTTTATTTACGATTATTATAATTTTATTATGTTGAAATGGTTATATGATAATTGGATGAAAGCAACGCCGTTTTTGGCTTTATACGGTTTTATTTTTATCTTTTTATATGTAAAAGATTACAGCTATCCTCTTTATCTTATATGGCTGCAAACCGTTGTGTATTGGTTTCATGAATTTGAAGAATATATTCTGCCGGGCGGGTTTTTAGAATATTTTAATCATAATATGATGAAATCAAATGGCGGAGATTATCCTTTATCTAAAGCGGGGTCTTTTTGGATAAATATTCCTCTTATATATCTTTTAATGCCGTTATCTGCAATACTTGCCCACTATTTTAGTTTAAAGTGGGGTTTATGGTGTGCTTATTTTTCTTGTTTGAATGCACTGGCGCATGTTGTAATGTTTTTAAAATTCAAAAGAAAATATAACCCCGGGCTTGTTGTAAGCGTTCTATTTAATATACCGATTGGAATTTATACTGTTTGGTATTTTATCTCAAACAATTTAGTTTCAGTAAAAATCAACATAATAAGTATAATCATCGGTATTTTAGCTCAAGCTTCAATGATGATATACGGCTTTTGCTATTTAGTTCCTAAAATGAAAAAGGGGTTAAAATAAATTTATGAAAAAAGTTAAAATTACGGTTTTAAAAACAACTTTTCAAGAGGATTTGGCTCGTGAATACGGAGTTGAAGGTTTATCAACCTGTCCCTTTCATAAAGAGGGGCAAACTTATTTAGCAGATTACGCCAAACCCGAAGGTTTTTGTGATGAAGCCTGGAAAGCGATTTATCAATATGTTTTTGCGCTTGCCCACGGAGCAGATAAATCTACATTTTATTTTAACGATTGGATTAAAACTCCGGGTGTTGCGATTTGCTCTTGTAATGACGGTTTAAGACCCGTTATATTTAAACTTGAAGCAGAGGATATTGAAAGTAAAACTGTTTAATAATTATTTTTTAAATTTCTCTTTATCAAGATATTTAATTACTCTTGCAGGGTTTCCGACAACAACGGCGTTATCGGGTACATCTTTTGTAACTACAGCCCCTGCTCCAACAACAGCGTTTTCACCTATTGTAACACCGGGTAGAATTGTGACATTCACCCCAATCCATACGTTTTTCTTTATATGAACGGGTTTACAGGTAATAATATACCTATCATACATATCGTGGTTATTGGTTGCGATTGTGCAGTTTAGCGAAATCATTGTGTTATCTTCAATAGTTAACCCGCCTGCCGACATACATTGAAAACAGTTTAATATAACGACATTTTTACCTATTTTAACTTTATCGGCTAAGATAGTAAAAATCGGAGGATGAATAACGGTATTTTCACCCAGTGTATGGTTAAAAAGTTCATCAATAAGTTCAGCACATTTTGGGGTAGTCGGGTTTGTTTGGTTTATCCTGAAGCATAAATCAGAGCTTCTTTTAGCTTCTTCAATTCGCTCGGGCTCTTGATTTCTTACATCAATTCTAATTTCTTCCATAATTACCTCACCAAGCATATTATATAACAATTTGAATTAATTTGTGAAACATGTTTATTTTAACCCCGGATTTAATATTATTGCTTGATGCCATTTAAATCGCACTATGATATAATTCTAAAAAATAAAATAGAGGTATTAAAATGAATTTACAAATTGTCATAGGAATTTTACTGTTACTGTTTATTATTTTGTTGATTTTAGCTTACAACAAAGCAATTGTTCTTCGTAACTTTGTCCGAGAAGCTTTTTCAACAATGGATGTATATTTAAAAAAACGCTGGGATTTAATACCAAATTTGCTTGAAATAACTAAAGTATATGCAGCGCACGAAAAAAGCGTTTTTGAAGAAATTACAAAACTTAGAAGTTTAAATTATGCTAATCTGGACAAAAATCAAAAAATCGACATCAATCAAAAATTAAATATCGGTATAACAAAACTAATTGCTTCCGTTGAAAATTATCCCCAGCTAAAGGCAAATGAAACTTATGCAAAACTTATGGATGAACTTTCTTTAATTGAAGATGATATTGCAAATTCAAGGAAGTATTTTAACGGCACGGTAAGAGAGCTAAACACATATACGGAGTTGTTTCCGACTAATATTGTTTGTGCATTGTTTGGAATAAAAAGCGAAAAAATGTTTGAAATTAATGATACCCAAAGAGAAAGCATAAAGGTTGAATTATAAATGAAAAAGATTGTTTTAATTCTCATCTTTTTATTTGGCATTATTTTATCAAACACTGCAAGAGCTGAAAATTTTACTATTGATAAATATTTTGTTGATATTAACGTTTTGGAAGACAAGACTTTTGAAATTTCAGAACAAATAGATGCTGATTTCACAATTCTATCTCATGGACTTTATAGAAATATTCCGACAAGGAGCAGACTCTATAGACCCAATGGCACTTATGATACGCAGTATGGAAGGGTTTATGATGTATCTGCATCTGATTTAAGCTCAAAATCTATTGAAAACAGTGATATCGTTTTAAAAATGGGTAATCCTGATAAAAAAATAACGGGAAAGAAAACCTATAACATTAAATATAAATATTATGCAGGTAATGATAATCTTAAAGATTCCGATGAATTTTATCATAATATAATCGGGTCGCAGTGGAAAACAACAATTTCAAAAGTATATTTTACAATAACACTTCCAAAAGATTTCGATAGTTCAAAAATCAAATTTTATATGGGGCAAAATGAAGATGCAACCCATAACCCTAAAATTTTGAATTATAAAATTAAAAATAATCAGATTATCGGTTATACCAAAGCTGTATTAAATCCCTTTGAAGGTCTTACAATCCGCATTGAATTGCCGGATGGTTATTTTATTCAAAAAGCGGATTTTTCGCCTTATGCGATTGCAATTGCAATTGTTCTAACTATATTCCCGATTTTGTTATGGGCGATTTTTGGCAAAGATGAACAGGTTATTCCCGTTGTAAATTTTAATGTTCCAAAAAATAAAAATAGCGCAGAAGTTGAAGTTGAATATATGGGAAGATCTACTTCAAAAGGTATTTTTTCCTTAATTTTTTACCTGGCAAATAAAGGTTATTTAAAAATTATAGATGATGGCGTCGGGTTTACAATAATTAAAATTAAAAATTATGACGGTGTTAACTCATCCGAAAAAGCTATGATGAATGCTTTATTTCCAAATGAAAACGAGGATTCCGTTTCATCAAGAGAACTTGAAAAATCATCTGTTTTTTACGAACGCTTTGATGGAATTCAAAATAAATTAAACAAAAGAAAAAATTATTTATTTGAAAAAGAGTCTCTGAGTGCTGATAAAATAGCAATAATACTGGTATCTATACTCGGATTAATTATTTTATCCATATACACGCTCGGCGGTTATACCTTTGATTTATTAATGAACGGTTTGGCGTTTTTCGTGCTTTTCCCTATAGTCGGAATTATTACTTCGGTTATCTTTATCCAAACAAAAGATAAAAAGTATATTTTTGCCGGATCTGTTATGGGGCTGGTATCTTGCCTTGTACCTGCGTTAATTTTACTGGCTTTAAACTTTAATCTTAAAGTAGTATTATTTGAGTTTATTTGTATTGCTGTCAGCATTGTTTGCCTTATGAATATGCCAAAAAGAAATTTAAAAGGAAGAATGTTTCTCGGGCAGATTTTAGGGCTTAAAAAATATTTAGAAGTTGTTGAAAAAAATAGGCTTATAGGAATTTTAAAAGAAAATCCCAATTATATCAGTGATATTTTACCTTATGCTTACGTATTAGATGTTGTTGATAATGTGCTTGATTGCGTGCAGGGATATCGTGAAGCTGCTCCGGACTGGTATAGCGGAAGCAGTTTTAACAGACATACCTTTAATAGTATTACAAGTTCCCTTGAGAACTCTGTTACTATTAATCGTTCTTCAAGCGGCGGCGGTCACTTTGGCGGCGGTGGCGGCGGTGGCGGCGGCTCCTGGTAAATAAAATATAATTACAATAAAATATGCAGGACGGTTTTAAATTAATATCCTGCATATTTTTAGAATATTTGAAATTTTAGAATTTATTTTAACTTTGAATATTCCTCATCCTCTACTGCTTCAAGCCAAATATTCTCTTCTTCCACTCCTTCAACTTCAACCGCTATATGAGAAAACCAGCTGTCAGGTGCTGCCCCGTGCCAGTGTTTTACGTTTGCAGGGATATTTATAACGTCTCCGGGTTTCATAACAATCGGGTCTTTACCCCATTCCTGATAATATCCTCTTCCGCCTATTGCAATTAAAATTTGCCCCCCGCCTGATTTGGCTTTATGAATATGCCAATTGTTACGGCATTTAGGCTCAAACGTAACGTTAAACATTTTAACCTGACTTGTTGAAACGGGCGAAATATAACTTTGCCCTGTGAAATATTGTTTATATGCATCATTTTTGCTCCCTATCGGAAACATTATTGTTTTTTGATATTCTTCCTTAGTCAGCATAGTCTTTTTCTCCTTTTTAAAAATTCCTGCAAATGTCGAATTTGTTGATATAAATAGAGTTAAAATTAAAAATAAAATTATCTTTTTCATTTTGCAACCTCTTGAAGAGCTTTTAAAGCTTCAAAAGCGTCGGGAAAACCTATATATGGCATTATTTGAATTATAGCGGCAGCTATTGTTGAACTTGAATTTCCAAGCTTCAAATTGCCTTTTATATGGCTTTTTAGGGTATCGGTGTTTTTTGATGCGGTTAAAATTGCTATTGTTAAAAGTTCTCTTGTTTTAAGCTCTAACCCTTCTCTTGTATAAAAATCTCCGAAACATACTTCCGTTAAAAATCTTGCCACATCATCCCCCATATTATCGGGCAGTTTTTTAAAAGTTTTTTTAATTTCATCACCATAAATCGGGTTTTGAATTTCAAAGCCTTTTTTAAATCTGTCAACTTCAACTGTTGTTACGCTTGATTTTAATTCGCCTTCAAGCCCTCTTTCTTTTATGGCTTCATTGAAAACGGCTAATGCATTAAGCGTTTTCGGAAAACCGATAAAAGGAGCGCATTGATAAATCGCTTCTCTTATTTCAATCGGACTATTACCCGCATTTAGTGCGCCGTTTATATGAGCTTTTAATTGAGGAAGTGTTTGTAAGCAGGTAAGCGTTGTAACCGTTAGAAGTTCTCTTGTTTTAATATCTAAATTTCCGACTTCAAACACTTCACCAAAAATATATTTTTGTAAGATATCCATAAAATCTTTATCAGTGTTCGAATTATTTTCAAGGCTGATATTAAAAAGTGTTTGAAGATTTTTATTTGCAATATCATATCTTGTCATTTTTTCCTCCTTGGCAAATGCCCCTAAACTAATTGAAAGTATAATTAATAATAAGGTTATAAATGATTTTTTCATAAAAATTTCCTATAATTTAATTATTTTAAATACTTTTTACCATATTTTCCCCTGCTTCATAAGCTTTTTTTAAGTCAAGCGGGAATTGGTGCTCTTTTTGTTTTAATTTTTCATTTTTATCAAAAGTTTCCATAACATATTTATCATAATCGCTGAATTGGTATGTATCATAGGCAAAAATTCTAACAGGTTTTTCAAATACCGTTGTTATCATAAATTCCGTTTTATTAAACAAATCAGGATACATTTGATTTGAAATGGTTTCAGATACATTCATTGTATATATCATTGCGGTTTTAAGCCTTTTTGGAGCAATGGAAGGGTATCCTTCTTTATATTCAAAATAAGGAAATGTTAATCTTTCTATAAAACACCTTGTAACACCTGTTACATCCGAGCAATATATTGGGCTTGCTATAACAAGACCGTCTGCAGCGGATATTTTATCTAATATCGGAGCTAAACCATCAAGATAAGCACATTTGCCATAACTTTTGCCGTTTTTTAATTTGCAGGCAAAGCAACTTCTGCATCCTTTAAAATCAACATCATAAAGGTGTATAATTTCAGCTCCGGCTTCCGCATTTTTAACTCCATCGGCAAAGCTCTCACACATTTTTGCCGTATTAAAATTTTTCCTCGGGCTTCCGTTAACTATAATTATATTTTTCATATTTACTTTCCTTGTAATCTTTAGCTCTTTATTGACACAAACGCTATCTAATAGTATATTAATTTTGACATTGTGTCAATAAGGAAATTTAAGGAACAAATTATGCCAAAAGGCTCGATTGAACTTGTTAATTCAAGAAAAGAAGAAATTTTAAATGCAGCGGAAGAACTGTATAAATCAAAAAATTTTAAAGATATTACTTTAAATGATATAGCGCAACTCACTACATTTAAAAGAACATCAATTTATAACTATTTTGAAACAAAAGAAGAAATCTTTTTGACTTTGAATAAAAGGCAATATGAAGCCTGGACGGCTGATTTAGACGGAATTATTCAAAATAACGAAACATTATCAAAAGATGACATTGCAAAAAATATTGCTCTTTCTTTAGAAAAAAGAAAAGATATGCTTAAGCTTATGATGAATCATTTTGATATGGAAGCAAACAGCCGTCTTGAAATATTGGCAGATTTTAAAACCGCTTTCGGTAATTCCATCAAAACCCTTGATAGAATGCTTGAAAAATTCTGTCCTGATATAAATAAAAATAACAGAACAAAATTTATCTATGCAATATACCCTTTTATATATGGGATTTATCCTTATACAACGGTATCCGATAAACAAAAAGAAGCAATGGAAAAGGCTGATATCGGATTTATTTACCAAAGCGTTTATGAAATAACATATAATTGCGTGAAGCTAATTTTAAAATAATAGCGGTTAATTTGGATGCTTAAGATTATTTGGTGTTTTAAGTTCTTAAAAACCATTAATCATTGTGTGATATAATTTCATTATCATGAAAAAGTTTTTACTGTTTTTTGGAATATTAATATATTTTAATTGCGCCTATGCGTCTAATTCCGTTAGTTTTATCTACATAAACGGGTCAAACAACAATAACGTTAAAATGAAAACATGGTATGAAAAAGGGGTTAAAAAATTACATCCTTATTTAAGAAAAAAGTTCTTGAATAATTCCGATATAATAAAATATTATAAAAACGAAGGCGGTTTAAATATAAAAGAAGAGCCGGTAATATTTTTCTGGGGATATGACAGCAAAAATGATTTAGCTTATGTTGAAAACAAACTTGAGCTTTCCAAAATGGTAAGTTCATCAGGAGCATATCTTGTAAGGAATTTGATTACACAATTTTTGCACGATGCGATATGGGTGCAAAAAACTCATAATATGCTGCCCGTTATTGAAGATTTAAATGAAACGGTAAAGGCGCAAACAAAAGAAGGAAACAGTGTTCTTTTATACGGATATTCCGCAGGAACTTTTGTTACTTATCAATATTTATTCAATAAACTCAGATATGTAAATCTGCAAAATCTGTTTCAAACGCTTAATATGAACAGTGAATTTATGGAATTTGTAAAAGAAAATCCAAAAAAAGACACCTGCATTTCCGCTCTGTCATACAGTAAAGGCGGATTTGGAGCATTCACATCAAGAGGTCATCTTGTAATTACTCAAGATGAAGAAAAATTAAAACAATTATATTTAAACATAGATGATATCAGCGAAACATTCTGCGCCCCCGAAGGCAAAATTGCGGGAGCCGTTAATTTTGCAAGTCCTCTGCCGTTGTTTTATTCCGATATTTCAGACCCTAAATATGAGCTTACATACTATAATAAACTTATGACAAAATATATTTTAGAGCACGGAATTGCCCTGATAACAATTAATTTCAAAGAAGATCCGCTCGGATTTCCTTCCAACAGAAATTTAACCATATCAGAGTTTGAAAAAATACTTGATATGGAAATTGTAAATTCAAAAGGAATTATTTATGACAATTCTTCCGTTTGGAGCAAAAGACTTTTCCCGTTTGCACACACAGCATATTGGAGCGCAAAACGTTCTTTTTCAAATGCAATTGTAAAAAGCCTTGTGGAAGGATATAAATTCCAATATGATGAAAAATATCAAAAAAAGGTAATTAGGCAAAATCGCAGACAATCGGAATTGTAATATTAAAAAGGTAAATGTACAATCCTTGCGCCATGACGTTTTATATTTTTTAACGGATTAGTCAGAAATATATTGTTTATTTTTTGTAAATTTTGGTAAAATATCGGCATGGATATATTTAAAAAATTGAAAAATAAAATATCTCGAAAGAAAAAAGATATTGTTGAAAAATACAAAAAAAATTTTGAGCTTAAAGATTATAATTTAAGTCAAGATAAAAAAGGAATAAAAATCCGAGGAAAAAGCCCTTTTGTAATGTTTGATACAAGTTTTAAGGAGGCGGAATTATAAAAATTCTTGTTACCGGAGGAGCCGGTTTTATAGGCAGTTGTTTTATAAAATATATGCTGTCAAAGTATGAAAATTATGAAATAGTTAATCTTGATAACTTGACATATTGCGCTAATCTGGCAAATTTATACGAGGTCAGCCAACATCCCAATTATAAATTTATAAAAGGCGATATTACGGATAAAAATATTTTGGCTGATATAATTCAAGATGTTGATGCGGTTATGAATTTTGCAGCAGAAACCCATGTGGATAATTCAATTTTAACCCCTGAGATTTTTGTGAAAACAAATGTCTTGGGAACTCAATGTCTTTTGGATATGGTTAGAAAATACGAAATAAAAAAATATATTCAAATTTCAACAGATGAAGTTTATGGCGAGCTTGGTGCTCAAGGCTGTTTTGAAGAAACAACCCCGATTAATCCTTCAAGTCCTTATTCCGCAACTAAAGCATCAGGCGATATCCTTGCTCTTTCGTATTTTAAAACATATAAGCTTCCTATAATAGTTACAAGGTGTTCCAATAATTACGGTCCAAACCAATTCGTCGAAAAATTGATACCCTTCTTTATTTCAAAATTATTAAAAAATGAAAAAATTCCTTTATACGGTGACGGAAAAAATGTAAGGGATTGGATATATGTATATGACCATTGCAGTGCACTGGATTTGGTTTTACACAAAGGCAGAGTTGGGGAAATTTATAATATCGGCGCAAATTGCGAAAAAAGCAATGTTGAAATTGCGCAAATATTATTAAAAGCATTAGGTAAAGATGATTCTTATATTGAATACGTTAAAGACCGCCCGGGACACGACAGAAGATATGCCATCTCCAATAAAAAAATAAAAGCAGAGCTTGGCTGGAGGCCTCAAAAAAGCTTTGAAGAAGGTATCAAACAAACGATAGATTGGTATATAAATAATACTTCCCGAATAAAAGAGGTGCTCAAATAAAAAAATTTTAATTACGGGTGTAAACGGAATGTTTGGAAGTAATGCTTGTGTTACGTTTTCACAAAGGGGATATGAAGTTATAAATCCATATAAAAAACTTGAATATATAACGCTTCAAAATAAAAATGATAAAAAAATTTTTAACATTTTTTATTCAACTAAACAGTGTATACAAATATATCGTAAAATCTATCATAATTGTTATGCTTAACCAAACAAAAATTTAAAAAGGCAAAATATCTATGCGTTTTAAAATCTTAAAAATGTTAAAAAGATATAAAAATCATATAATTGCACTCATTATATGCTGTATAATCGCTGCTGTTTTAACTCATATATCATATCCGGGATTTTATTTCTCGGACAGTTATTCACGAATAGGCATTGCAAAATATATTGCCGATTATAAATTTTCGGGTATGTATCACTTGGAAGATGTATATGTTCAACTTATGCCGACATTTATTATGTCTTTTTTCTATAAATATAATATCGACATAGGCTGGTATACAACGTTGTGCGCCGCTTCATATTTTTTCATCACATATATTTTAATAAATTATTTAAATGCGCCATACAAATGGCTTCAATATTGTTTTTTCCTTATAAACCCCGTGCTGCTTTTTTCATCCGTTTGGGATGTTCCGGACCTTATGGGCTCTGTCGGATTGGGATTAATTTTAATATTATTGACAAAAAACAAATTCTTTAAAATTGATTACCTTCTGCTTTTCATATCATCTGTTTTGATTTTTGGCTACAGAGTAAATGCGTATGTAATTCTGCCGTTAATATTTTTCTTGATTGTAAAAAACAAAAATACCATAAAAACTGAAAAACTGTTTCAATGTTCAATAATTTCAATTGCAATAATCCTGAATCTTTTGCTTCCCATAATCTACAAAATAGAAAAAATGCCTATAGCGGTAGGAGGATTTGTGTGGGAAACATTAAATGTTATAAAACAAATTCCCGGCGATTCTTCAAAATATAATAATTATCTTGATGATGTTATTTCAAAAAAAGGAGCAACAGAAAGAGGATTATGGGCAATCGAAAAAGATGACAGCAGTCTAAACGAATTTTTCTGGGATTACAGGGATGATTTAACCATATTCAACCTGCAAAAAGGCGACAACACAAAAAAGGCAATGCAAAAATTCTTTAACATTGTAAAAGAAAACCCGAAAACATATACAAAAGTTAAATTATACTATATATGCCGCATTATGGGGATTTTCAAACCTCTTGAGGTTAAAGAAATTTATTACGACAGATGGAAAAGGATGTATAAATTCCATTTTAAAGATTCCTACGAACGACGTGTAGCATACGATTTATTTATACGAGGGGCAAATTATAATTTAATAAGATTTCCATGGGTTTTATTTTTGCTCACATTGTTTTTATTTGTTCTGCAAAAAAAACAGCCTGACAAAAAGCTTAGTATTTTTTATATATTTGCATTTCTTTATTATGCTTCTTTCTTTATAACAACACACTCGTTTGAAATACGTTACTTTTTCCCGAGCTACTATTTGTTGTGTATTATAAATGTTTCAATGTTTTTGGAATTATTTAAACAAAACTTGCTAAAGAGAGAATAAAAAAACTTATTTTTACAATATTATTTCCAGGTATTTTTCTGAGTATTGTAAGTATTTTCGTTATATACAACCTGTTCTTCCTGTTCGTAATATTCATTTGTATAATCTTGAGAAAGAATTTTAACGTCAGCCAATAACTTAATCATATCAAGATAATCAAGACATTTTTTACCTTTTATTCCCAAAGTTTCCATATGGATTTCGCCGTTTGGTAAAAGTTTAATTTTTAACTGCTTTTTAGCCATTACTTTACTCCAAATTAACCGTCAAAACTATTGTATTATCTTCATATACTTCTTCTTCATCAATTGTAAGATTTTGATCTCTCAAACGCTCCTGAATTTTGTTATATGAAGCTTCCTGAGCGTTAGCATTATATTCCATACCTAAATTTTGAACAAGTTCATCGGAAGCATTAAGATTTTTATTATAAGATATTTCCAAGGTATATGGTTTATCTGCTTCGGGCTTTGCAAATTCCATATGAAAAGGTTTTAAGTTGCATTCTATATAATTTTCATTTTTTAAAATATTTTCCGCACCGTGTTCGTACAGAGTTTTAATAAGAACGTCTTCGCTCATTATTTGGGTTTGATATGTTCTGTTGCACAAATTTTCAATCTGCTCATCATTTATGTGCATTTTAAAATTATTTTTTGTCCCGGTGGCCAAATGTGCGGATGTAGCAGCGAGTGCAATTGTTGCACCAATGTTATATAACAATAAAATAGGTAGTGCCATGATTGTAATTGACATTTTAGTCCTCTCCTCTATACATCAAATCTTCTTCCGCCTCTTGCCGACGTAATATCGTCATCTTGTTCGCCTGTTTCCGAAGATAAAGAATAGTCTTGCGTACTTTCTTGTGATGAAGCACATACAGCCCTTATATTAGCCCAAGCACGAATTGCCATAATCTGTTCTTTTTGAGTTTTGGACAAAGGAACGGTATTATTAATTGCCTTATAAAAATCGTTAATTTCAAGTGCACGATTTTCAAAAAATGCATCACAAAGAGCAGAAATAACAACCTGTTCAATTTCTGAGCCTATAAAACCCTCTGTCATTCGGGCAAGATTTTCCGTAAGCTCCGGGGTAGGTTTAATATTTTGACAAACTTCTTCATCTTTCAAACGTTTTGTAAGATGAACACGGAAAATTTCTTTTCGTTCGGAAAATGTCGGCAAATCAACGAAAAATATTTCATCAAAACGTCCTTTCCTTAATAATTCAGGAGGAAGCTGATTTATATTGTTTGCCGTTGCAATAACAAATACGGGAGATGTTTTTTCCTGCATCCAAGTTAAAAATGTACCAAAAATTCTTGCTGATACGCCGCTGTCGTTACCTGAAGAAACGCCGTTCAAGCCTTTTTCAATCTCATCAACCCAAAGAATTGCAGGAGCAACTGCTTCAACCGTTGAAATTGCTTTTCTCATATTTTCTTCGGAACTTCCCACAAGTCCCGAGAAAATTTTGCCCAAATCAAGTCTTAACAAGGGCAATTTCCAAATTGTACTCATTGCTTTTGCGGTTAAACTTTTACCGCAGCCGGGTATACCTGTTACCAAAACACCTTTGGGGGCGGGAATACAATATTTTTTAGCTTTTTCCGACCATGAATTATTTCTTTTCAACAGCCATTTTTTAAGGTTGTCCAAACCGCCTATATCATCAATTCCAAGGTCTGTTTGCACATATTCAAGCATGCCTGTTTTTCTTATGACTTGCATTTTTT
The DNA here is from genome assembly GCA_947589425.1 of Candidatus Gastranaerophilales bacterium. Taxonomy (GTDB): domain Bacteria; phylum Cyanobacteriota; class Vampirovibrionia; order Gastranaerophilales; family Gastranaerophilaceae; genus RUG14156. The sequence continues at coordinate 17,036 of CANQAV010000005.1, forward strand.
CTTCAAGGATTACATTTATGTCATCACTTGTAAGTTTTCCGTCATTTACCATTGCAAGCGCAAAGGCGTTTTCGGCCTCCTGCATTGTTAATCCTTGAGCGGCTTTGCACAATCTGTCTTTATCTTCTTCACTTAAGCTTGATGTATCTATTTTTGTATTTAAAGCCATCATTTTTTCCAGCTTTACTTTTATTTCTTCCATTTTGGGAAGAGGAAAATCATATATCACGATATCCTTTTGCAAAGTGTCAGGAATTGAAAGTTCGGGGGATATGAAAATAATATTTTTTCTTACCGTGCTGGTTTTTAAAACAGGTATTATATCCCTTAAAGAACGCACAATGTTTGAATCCGCAGGTCTGTGACCGTTTCCGAAGAATACATGGAAATCATAAAGTATAAATACCGAATCTTTATCATAATTTTGAATAAATTCAATTAATTTATTGGGCGCATAAGTATTTGTTACTTCCTTACCGTTAAGCTTTAAACCCGCAGCCTGGGTCCAAATAAACATTTCTCTGGGAACTTTTATCTGGGAAACATCACTTACGATTTTTTTAATAAATTTAGTAGCCCTTTCTTCTTCGTAAGTTGATATATAAATATATGGAAATCTTGCTTTTAAAAGGTTAGACATCTTTTTAGTGTTCGTCTGCATAATTCTATCCTTTATCTGTTAACTTTAAAAATCTTAACATATTTTGTTTAAACATACAATAAATTTAGTGAAAATAGGGCATACCGAGTTTTTGCGCAAAACTTTCAAAATCTCCCATTCCGTTTATGAAAAGCGTACCGTCTTTATTTATGTTAATTTCAATCTTGTTTTTATATTTTTTCAAAATTTTTGAATTGTATCTTTTTGACAAAAAATGATATCTTTGATTGGATGAGCCCACCCAAGGCCTTGAAAAATCTCTTTCCTCTTCCTTATATTCTCCGTCAATTAAAATATCAATATTTTGCAGAATATCAAAATATTTTTCTTTTAATTCTTCAATCTTATATCCGGTAAAGCACAAAACAGACAACCCGTTTTTATATGCTCCGAAAGCAAGTTCTTTTAAGGCATTTGGCTGCTCAAAGGGCTCTCCGCCCAAAAAGGTAACTCCTTCAATTTTAGGGGTATTCAAGATATCCTCTAAAATATCTTTTGTATCATAAACCACACCCCCGTCAAAATCCCATGTTGCATGCGCCCAACAGCCTCTGCATCTTTTTTTGCATCCCTGAAACCAGATACAATACCTTAAAGACGGACCTTCCGCCTTTGTGTGTTTTAATATTTTGTGAATTTTTACCTGCATTAAAAATCGATTATCCTTCCGTCGGATGAATTTATATCGGACGGTTTTTTATATTTTCCTGCATACAAAGCGCTGTATATGTTTTGACGAAAATGCGGTTTTAATTTCGTTATTTCAAAAAACTCGTCGATAGTTTTAAAACCGTTGTTTTTTGTGCGATATTGAATTGCTTTTTTAGCCATTATGATACTTATTCCGGGAAGTTTTGACAACTCTTCCGCTCGAGCCGTATTAATATCAATCATGGTTAAAGGGTCTTTGTCAACTATTACGACTTCTTCGTTTTGTTTGATATATGGATTTTCAGGCTTTTTTACCTGCTCGTTTGCCTTTGCGGGAAGAACTTCTTCAACAATAAAATTTCTCTTCAATATCAGCGCAATATTATTATAAGTGGTATAGTTGTTAAATTTAGTACAGATGTAGTCAAATATTTGATTAAATAAATTATTTACAAACCCCGCAACACATTGTTCCTGTTTATCCCAAAAAACGGTTAGCGACTTTCCGCTGTTTCCTTTATCCGTTAAAATCATAGCTTGTAAACCAACGTTATATATCAACTTCACTCTGTCATTTTTCAATTGATAAATATTTTTTGCTTCAACAAGCCATTTTCTGCATTTGTTACAAGCTTTTTTCCTTCTTATTCTTGCGGCAATTTTGCTTGACAAACTTTCATCCCAAGGAAGTCCGTCATAGGTTTTGAAATTTCCGGGTCCTCTGCCTCGAACCGCAACCAATAAAATAAGTGCCATGGCACTGGTAATAATCCTTACTATTAGATTAAAATAAAAGAGAAACATAGCTATTCAATCTTATCCTTGCAATATTTTATAACACTTTATTCTTTTAGTAAAATATATCTGTAAAATGCCCAAAAAATCAATAAATTAAATATAAAAATTTTATAAATTCATTATTTTTTACAAAACAAAACATTCAATTATTTCTTAATTCTTTCTTTGATTAAAGTAAATTTTCGAACAATTAAAGGGCTTGTAAAGGTTAAAAGTGTTTTTCTTTTATATAGCTTGAAATAAATTTCTTCTATATATGGTTTAAAAAAAGGAGTCTTAATAAGATATTCATACCAAATATCAATTTTCGGGCAATAATTGTTCCATGGCTTATTTTGCTCCTGCGCATAATGCAGTTGAATAGGGCTATTAAGTGCTTCTTCGATTTCATTTCTTTCTTTTTCGTCCAAATTATCCGCATATTTTTCAAAAGAAGTATAGTCACTTACACCTATAAGCGCATTTATGGGCATTGGTTTAATTTTAGGATAGCAAACTATATTCATAACGTCCTGTTCGGGACAAAGCAGTTTATGTGCATTTTGATATGCATATTCAACAAATTTTTCTTCAATATTATCTTCCCTCATTTTTTTAAGATTGAAAACCATAAACCCTGCGCCAAAACACAGCTTTTTCTTTTCTTCTTCGGTATATTCTTCTCTTTTTCTTTTATATTTTGGGGGGTTAGTCGGATTTTTAAAATTTATTCCTTTTGATGCCGAAAAATAATAGTTTTCTTCTTTCTCAAAATCATTATAAACGGTTGAAATATCCCCTAAAAACACAACATCAACATCAGATACCATAATTTTATCCAAAGAAGGAAAAATTGAAGAAACGAGAAATTTGTAAAACATCTCTTTTGTAAAAATCCGATTAGCATAAGTAATTTTATGCAAATCATCAAATTTATTGCTCATATTTATAAATTCAAGACTTACGTTTAAAAAAGGCTCTGTTGTTTTAAAAAGGAGCTTTTTATTTTCTTCTTTGATATCGTTTTCTAAAATGTAAATCTTATAATCGTAATCTTTATTGGCATTATAGAGCATTGAATATATCGCAACACTGCCGGGGATGGAATAATTGTTATCAAAACAAAACATTACGGGAATTGTTCTTCTATGGTTTACCCCCCCCTTGATTTTTGGGATTTTAAAACCCGATTTTCGTATGATTTAAAAACATTTTCCATAGGTTTAATCTTACAATATTAACATTTTTTTTACAACAATTTTATGGAATATTTAACGCTTTTCAACGGTTTTAAGAGTGAAAGCCAAAGGTATAACAATGAAGCCGATGAAAGCCAAAATTTCAAAAACATCAACGTATGCCATAATTTTTGACTGTACAACCAAAGATTTATATAAATATGCATTTGCTTTAATGTTTGCGCTGTAGCCTCCCGAATAAAGAGAGAATGTGTGAATAAGGGAGTTAAATCTGTTTTGAAAAGCAAGAGAATAATTTGATAAATTTCTTACAAGATAAACCTGATGCGCCTGAGAAAATATTGCAACAAGACTGTTTACAATTGAAGCGGAAGTTGCCATACATACCGTTTTACATAAGTTATGAAGACTTGCCCCGTTTGACAGCTCAATTTTGGGAAGAGTACCCAAAACCAAAGATGAAACAGGTACAAATACAAGAATAATCCCAACCCCCATCATAATATTAGGTATTGCAATATAGCCGAAAGAAACAAGAAGATTTATGTTTTTATAAAGTATGACGGAGCACCCCAAAAGGAAAAAGCCGAGAGTAATCAATTTTCTGTTATCAAAAATTTTCATCAGAGGATTAATTAATACAATCATTATAAAAGAAGATATAATTCGAGGCGCAAGCGCCATACCGCTTAACATTGCGGTATATCCCAAAACATTCTGCATGAATTGAGGTATTAAGACAATGCTTGAAAACACAATTACGTTAACACTTGCCGAAAGTATCGTCCCCATAACGAAATTGGTATCTTTAAATATTCTTAAGTTTACAATCGGATTTTTATATTCGAGCTCCCAAACAATGAAAAATACAAATGAAATTACGGATATTGAGCTTAAAACGCATATCCAATCACTGTCAAACCAGCGGTACTGCTGACCTTTGTCTAAAACTATCTGCATTGTTAAAAGCCATATAACAAGAGAGGTCATCCCCAAAAAATCAATACCTTCAATCTTTTTCCTTATATCAAGCTCGGAAATATTTGCATGCACCATAGCAACCGAAATAATTCCGACGGGAATATTAATAAGATAAATCCACTGCCAATCGGCATTATCAACAATAAAACCGCCAAAAGTAGGACCTAATATTGCAAAAATCATAACAGCCATTCCAAAAAGGCTCATTGCAATACTTCTTTTTTCATAGGGGAAAGAAGATAATAAAACGGATTGTGCAATAGGTGTCATCGGTCCTCCGCCTATCCCTTGAATTAATCTTCCCAAAACCATTAAATTAAGGCTGTGGGAAGTAGCACAAATTAAAGAGCCTATTGTAAAAATAGAGATAAAAACTTTGAGAAAAAGTTTGCGCCCCATTAAATTTTCAAGCCAGCCCGTCATCAGAATTAAACAAGCATTTGCAATCATATAAGAAGTTATAACCCAATTTGCCTCGTCAACGGTTGAGCCGAAATACCCCGCAATATGGGGAATTGCAACGTTTGTTGCGGAAGTTGCAAGACAAGAAAATGATGCAGGTATCAAAATCGTGAGAGCAATAAGCCAAAGAGGTTTTTTAGATATGTTTTCCATTATCTTACCTTAACAGTCGGAACAACGGACATCCCCGGAACTATGTTATATTTTGAAATGTCATCCGTAAAAATAATTTTAACGGGAACTCTCTGTACAATTTTTACATAACTGCCAACGGCATTCTCCGGCGGGAAAAGACTTGCCTTTGCACCTGTTGAGCGCTGTATACTCTCTACTTCGCCGCTAAATTTTTTAGAGCCGAAGGTATCTATTTTAATTTTTACCTTCTGACCTTTTTTCATGTTTGCAATCTGTGTTTCTTTAAAGTTTGCAACCACCCAGACTTTTTCGGGAACAATTGAAAATAAAGGCTGGGCTTTTTGAACAAAATTGCCTTCTTCAACCGTTCTGTTTGTAATTAATCCGTCTTGAGGAGCATAAATTTTAGTATAGGAAAGATTTAGTTTATCTTCTTCAACCTTTGATTTCATTTTTTTTGAAGATGCCGAAATCTCGTCATATTTTGCCTTTGAATTTTTATAGTTCATTTGCGCTTCGACAAATTTTGTCTTGCTTGCTTCAAAATCCTGTTTTGAAGAAATTTCTTTCCGATAAAGCTTTGAATATCTTTCATAATCATTTTTTGCAAAATCAAGCTCTGATTTTGTTTTTAAAAGCTCGTTTTTGGCTTGCTGCAACCTTGCGGTGTTTTCTTCAAAATCCGCTTTTGACTGTTCAAATTTAACCCTGTAATCATTCGGGTCAATTTCTAAAAGCAAATCTCCTTTTTTAACTTCCATATTATCGTCAATTTTTAAGTTAACAACCTGTCCGCTTACTCTCGGCGCAATTGATACAATATGCCCCTCAACAAAAGCATCATCCGTTGATTTGTAGAAATAGTTATGAATTGAATAAAATACGGCGCTTATTAAAAATATTATAATTGTAATAATCGGAACAAACACCCTTTTCTTCTTTAATTCGGGGCGGGTGTCAGGTTTTATTTCATTAATTTTTTCTTCTTTTTTTGAGTCTTTATCTTTTGTAGTTTTATCTTTTTTGTTGTTATCTGCTTCCATAATTTTTCCTTTATATTTGGAGATTTGTCTTGTCCGAGAGATTGAAATATATTTTATCGAGGGTGTTAAGGCAAATTTCAAGTTCTTCATTTTTAATGTTTTTTGTGGCGGTTTTTCTTATTTTATCTGCGGTGAACTTCATTTTTGAATATAAGTTTAAGCCTTTTTGAGTTAATTTTAATTTATATATCTGCCTTCCGTTTGAATCAATCGTAATATCAATCAGTTCTTTTTCTTTTAAAATTTTAACAATTCGGCTGATATTTGCTCTGTCTTTCAAGGTGATTTCGGATAAGCGCCTTTGATAGATTTCACTGCTGTCTGCAATCAGCGATAAAATCGCATATTGTTCCGCCGTTACATCAAAACCTTCTTCGGCAAAAGTTTGATTTGAATATGCTCTCATTAATATTGCCGTGGTAGAAAGCCTTGCTCTTATTCTTTCTTTTAAAATACTTCTTAACATATTGTTTTGTTTATGTGTTTGTGTTGTAATTATAACACAAGAAAAATTTTCGGAAACATTTATTATGAAAAAATTTTTAATCGCACTAATTGCCCTTATTTTAACAACAAATTTCGCATATTCAAAAGACGATATTAAATCTCTTGAGCATGAACAAAATAAAATTTCTTATCTTAATATTGATTATTGGGAAAATTACGGGGATGACCTTTTAATCGAACATTTAAAAAATTTGTTTGAACAGAACTATGACTTAAAAATCGCCCAAATAAAATTAAAAGAAAACGAAAAACTTGTGAGCCTTCAGTTTGCAAATGAACTGCCTCAATTAAGTTTCGACGGCTATATCACAAGGGATTTCCGCTCATCCGTTCAAAAATTCGGCTCAATGTCAATACCGAGCTATGCTCAAAATAATTTTCAACTTCCCTTAAGCGCAAGCTATGAAATTGACATCTGGGGCAAAAACAGGCTTAAAACAAAAAGCGCAAAACAACTTTATGAAATTGAAAAACAAAATGAAAGAACCCGCTATATCTCTCTTACCTCTGATTTTACAAGCGATTACTTTAACCTTATAAAAACGGATGAACTTTTAAAAATTCAAGATGAATTAATTGAAATTCAAAAAGAAATTGTGGAAAAAATCGAATTTAAAAATCAAACGGGTTTATGCTCAATTAACGAAGTTTTAGCCGAAAAAAAACTTCTTACAACATTTTATGAAGAAAAAAACAATCTTGAAGATAAAAAAGAGGCTCTTGAAAACGCTCTAAAATCTTATCTTGCTTTAAGAGAAGGTCATATTGAAAGAAAAAATTTCAACGATATTGAAATAAATTTTGTTCCCGAAAAATTAAACACGGATATAATTGAAAAAAGACCCGATTTTATTGCAAGCGAACTAAACCTTAAAAAATCGGGCTATGATGTAAGAATTGCAAGAAAGGAACTTTTGCCGAATTTTATAATTTTCGGTCAAATAGGCTTAAATTCATATCATTTTTCGGATTTGTTCAAATCTTCAACACAGCTTGCAAATGCGGGAATAATTCCGACTTTTGACATTTTTTCGGGCGGGCGCAAAATGGCATTTTTAAAATTAAAAAAATATCAATATGATGAAGCCTTAAACCAATATCAGAAAACAATTGTTGAAGATATCAAGGAAGTTAACAATGCTGTCTGCGAAGTTAAAACCGCAAAGAAAAATTATCTTGAAGCAAATGAAAGATATGATATTCAAAACAGAATTTTCTCTCTCGTTAAAGATAAAAAAGAAATCGGGGCTTCTTCCGGTCTTGATGTTTTATATGCAAAACAAGGAAGTCTTTTCTCAAGAAAAGAAAGTGTTTCAAATACCGTTAACTATCTTATCTCTACAATAACCCTGTATAAATCAACGGGGGGACAAAACCTGTTTGAATTAAAAGAAGAGAACTTGTAAACCTTAAAGCAAAAAAATTTTTTTATATGCATTGTAATTATAAAAATTTAGAGCCTCGCAATGTATATAACTCCCATCTCGCACAAAAACCCATATTCAAAAAGAATAAAGCACCAAAACAACCCGATTTTCAAAGGAAAGCTTGAAGACGACTATTTTAAAAGCGCCCGTGAAGAAAGATATCAATTGGAGCTTAAATATTTATGCGATAAAAATTTTGACATTTCACAAAAAGATGAACAAACAGGCTCTAATTATCTCCATGTTGCGCTGGAGAGCAATAACACCGCTTTAATAAATCAAGCGATATTGCTTTTGGGAAAGAAAGCAAAAGAAAATCCCGAAATTGCAATTGATATTCTCTCTCAAAAAAATAATGAAGGGAAAACCCCTAAAGATTATGCTCAAAAAGATGCATTGAGGCTCATTGAAAGAGTTTTGGGGAACAACTCTCCTAAAAATTCGCAAGAAACCATGGAAGAAAAACCAAAACTTAATGAGCTCCCCAAGGGGACTGTTATTCCAATTCCCGACCTTGATGATTTTGATGAAGAAGATTTTGATGATGAAAAAAACACTAATACTACAGATTTTCCGAGGCTTAATGAAATAGCGGGACACAAAAAAGCAAGACAAATTTTAATTGATGAAATAGTAACTCCTTTGAACAATTTTCAACCGGTAAGAAAAAACGGTTTCTTAATACATGATAAAGAAGGACACGGAAAAAGCTTTTTATTAAATGCATTGGCAAAATCTCTCAACAGAAATATAGAGGATATAGAAACCATAAATGCATTAACGGATAAAATATCGGATAATGAAAAAACAAGAGCAAAAGATTTTGATACAATATTTTCAAAAAATATAATCCGGGTTTCAACCCTTGAAGGACTAAGAACGGCAATTGAACTTGCGGAAGAAAACTATAAATTAAATAACAAACAAGCAGTAATTATAATAGATGAAATCAAGGCAATTTTGCCCGATATTACCGCTCCTTATTCCCAAAATGTCATAAATGCAGAACAATTAATTGAAAACTCGGCTCAAAAAGGTTTTATACTTGTTGCAACAACAAGGGAAAAAGACTCAATCAAACCCGAATCAATCCGCTGGGGGCGCTTTGATATTCATATTGAATTAAAATCACCCGACGAAGAAGAAAGAAAGGAGCTTTTGCTTAAATACCTCGAAGAAGCGGTTTGCCTCAATGAAAACGAAATAAGAAAAATCTCCGAAATGACTTCGGGCTTTAGCTATATTAATATGGCAGAATTTATAAACAACCTTAATTACAATAAAACCAAAGGTTTTGAAAATATTGAAAAAGAAATCAAAAAATATGCAAAATCCAAAAACATGGGGGAAATTAACAAAAACGGCACAACGGCATCCTATGACACTTCGGAATTCAGAAGAGAAAACAACAAAATAACATTTAGCGATGTTGCCGGCATGGACAAAATTAAAGAAAAACTAAACAGAGAACTTGTATATAAATTTAACCCAAACAGTCTTGAATGGTTTAAAAAATTCAACAGACCCCCGCTAAGACACGGCTTTTTATTCTACGGCCCGCCCGGATGCGGTAAAACATATCTTGCAAAAGCAATTGCGGGAGAGATGAATTTACCTTTATATATTTTAAACTCTGCCTCATTTAAAAATAAATTCGTTGGTGAGAGCGAAAGAAAACTTAAAGCAATATTTGACCAATTGAGAAACAAATTCGAACAAACAGGCGAATACAGTGTTCTTTTTATTGATGAAGCAAACGACATCTTAGGCAAAAGAGATGAAATGTCCGGTTATGACATGGGAATTGTAAATCTCTTTTTGCAATATCTTAATGATGCACCTCAAAACGGCATTATTCCGATAGTTGCAACAAACTACAAAGATAAACTTGATGAAGCGGTATTAAGCAGATTAGGCACCGAAATAAAAATTCCTCTGCCCGATGAAGCTTTAAGATTTGCTCTTATTAATCATGAATTTAACAAGGTTAACGAACTAACGAAAGATATAAGCGAAGATGAAAGAAAATATCTGGCTCAAAGGCTTGGCGGATTTAGCTCAAGAGATATAGAAAACATCTTATCGGACACAATTGATTCACTCTCGCAATATCCTGACACGGCCCTTGATATAAATGATTTTATAAAAGAAGCAAGCAGATTTTCTCTTGAACACAGGCTCCCCGAAATTAACGAACAAAATACAACATCCGGCTATGACACCGTCATAAAAAGAGAGAAAACCGACTATCCCAAAGATTTTAGCGATGTTGCAGGTATGGAAGAAATTAAGGAAAAATTTGAAACATACCTTATAAAAAGACTTAATCCCGAAGTTGTTGAAAGGTTTAAAAAAGACGGAATAAATTGCCCCATACAATCGAACTTCTTGTTATACGGTCCGCCCGGAAGCGGTAAAACTTTTATTGCGGAAGCTTTATCCGGAGAAATGCACATACCTCTTTATAAAATAGATGCCTCAGACATTAAAAATAAATATGTCGGAGAAAGCGAAAAACAAATTACAAAAATATTTAATCAATTAGAAGAAAAATACAGGGAAACAGGCGAATACAGCATTCTCTTTATTGATGAAGCGAATGCCCTTTTAAACAGAAGAGAAACCGCAAGCAACTATGAGTCGGGGCTTGTTGATTTATTTTTACAGAAGATAAATAATTCTGCCCAAAGAGGAATAATCACACTAATTGCAACCAACTTTAAAGATAAGATAGACGGCGCAATCTTAAGCAGGCTTGGAGAACAAATTCAAGTTCCCGCTCCGGATAAGTCCTTAAGACTTCAATTAATTTCAAAACTGCTTGAAAAACGTCCCTCTGCAAAAAATATCACCAAAAAACAAAAAGAAGAATTGGCGGATATTATGGCAGATTTCTCTTCAAGAGATATAACTCAGGCTCTTAATGAAATCTTAAATAACCACTTATTATATACTGATAAACCCATAACTTTTAAAGAAATCGGGAAAGGGATTGATACCTTTAGAAAAGAACACGAAATATAAAAATGAAAATAAGTCCGATACAAAATTTTAATATTAAAAGTTTTCTGCCCGAAAGACATGCCTCAAACCCCATATATTTTTCGGGTCAGGATAGTTTTGAAAGCAAAATCAAAAAAAATAAAAGCCTATTAATTAAAGAAATGCAGGAGGAAATAGAAACAAAAGGCAAACTCATAATGGATTGTCCCGAAAAATTCTTAATTTTTACAAAAACTCCCTCATTATGGAATGCCGGATATATAAGTTTGGCATGCGATATTGACCTTGAAGGGGCGCAAATATCTCCTATCGGAAGCAAACAAAAACCTTTTACGGGAGTTTTTGACGGAGCCGGTCATACCGTTAAAAATTTTAAAATCATTCAAGCACAGAAAGAAAATTCCGCCAAAAATGCTGTATATTATGTACTAAATGACACCAAAAAGAAACCCGCAGGCTTGTTCGGCTATATAAAAGACAGTGAAATCAGAAATTTAAACATAAAAAATGCCCATATTGAAAATCAAGTGCCCGCCGGCCCCTCGGGAGGAATATCAGCGCAAGCACAGCACAGCGTTATATCCAACTGTCTGTTTGACGGCGAAATTGACGGAAGCGGTGTAACAGGCGGGATAATAGGTATCAGTGAAGAAAACAACATTGAAAGGTGCGGGGTAACGGCAAAAAGTATAACGGTTAAAAAAGAAAAAGCATATATGGATTGGGCAGGTGTAGAAGGAACGGGCGGTATAACAGGAGCGGATTTAAACAGCAAAATGTCAGAGGTGTTCTGCGAAGGCGATATTACGGGAGTATATTCAACAGGCGGTCTTATTGGCCACAGCAAAGGAACAAAAATAGAATATGCAACCTATGAAGGTCATATAGAAAACGCTACCGGAGACAACGTAGGTGCGCTGATTGGTTTTATGATTCCGCTCAATTCAAACGGATATGTTCCCAAACAATTATCCAACATCTGGTGTTTATCTAATATAGATATAGGGGTAGGGGAAGAAGATAAAAAACTTCGTTTTTCCAAAACAAGAGTATGTACTTCTCTTGCGGATTTAGATACGTTTGATGCAGGCAAAAACAGTCCCTGCTGGGTTCAAAGCAAAAATTCAATTCCCCGCCTTAAATTTTATGTTTCAAAACTTACACCCGAAAAAATATTTTTTAAAGACTATATTTCAAAAAAAGACAATTACAAAAAAAGCTGGGAGTTTGAAAAACCGCTGAAAGAAGATTTGCCTTTGAAATCACAACAATATTTAGATACTCTTGCAGCAAAATCTCCCGAAGAATTAACGGTTGAATTTTCCCGCTATGCCAACAAATTAAGATGCAACATAAATGAATCAATGACAATCTCAAAAGAGAATTCAATACTTGAATTCTATCTTTATAAAATCATAAAAAACCCGAAAATGAATTTAACCGATATATACATGAACAGCAGCATTACTTATGATATCGGTGCAAGCGCACTATTAATGCTGGCACGTCTGGGTAAAGCATTTCTTTTTGAAGAAGCGCTTAACAGAGATGATGTAATAGAAGTTATTGAAAAGGTAAATGCCTTCGCCAAAAATTCAATTCTTAGCATGATGCTCAACCTCAAAATGGATTCAAGCCTTTTTGTATTTTTAAACCACCCTAAAACACAAAATTATCTTCAAAGAGCAAAAAAAGAAAGTTATATACTCAATCCGAACAGCAATTATTCCGAACTTGCCAACATCATGCTCGAAGCTTGGAATGAAACGGGAAGGGTATCAAATTTTCCCGAAGATGAAAAAAATAAAACGACGCCTCCTAAATTGGAAGAAATCTTGCAATGGGATGCAAATTTTTGTGATTGCATGGGAAACAATGTCCCTCTTATAGCTTTTGAAATTGAAGGATTAAGTGAAGCTGATATTCTATCAATAATAATCGCATCAAACAAACTGGAAGCCGATATTAACCATGCCAATAATTCAGGTGAAACTCCTTTGTCAAAAGCTCTTGAGAAAAAAATGTATTGCACTGCCTGCTATATCATAGAAAACAGCCCCGACCTTTCACCTAAAGAACAAATTGATAAACTTCCTCCGGATATGCTGTTATACCTTGCATCTCAAAATGACAATCGTGCAGATTCCTCAATAAAATGGTATCTTGCAAAATATAAAAACAATATAAATTATCAGGACGAAAACGGAAAAACCGCCTTAATTAATGCCGCAGAAGCAAAAAATCAAGACAGCGTATTGTTTGATATTTTGCCCTGGGGAGCAAACCCCAACATTTGCGATTCGTTTTCTCAAACCCCGCTCCATAAAGCCTGTATAAATCAGGATGAGGCTATGATTTCGCTTCTTCTCAACGAACTTGCATATCCTTTTGTAAGGGATGATTTTTCAAATCTGCCTTATGATTATTTAAATGATGAATTAAAAGAAAAATTTAAAAACAAGTTTGAAAGCTTGAAAAAAATATATGAAAATGAAGGACTGGGAGAAATCACCCTTCCCAAAACCCATTTCGGGCCGACAAAACTGACATCGTCCGACGTAAAACAGCTTTTTGAATCAAAAGCAACAGACAAAGAAAAAAAACAGGAACAGCTTGCAAATTTATTATGCTTTGCAATTGAAGAAACAAATAAAGCAGCTATGCAAAGCCTTGAAGAAGACGGAGATAATCTCCTTTTAAGGGCAACAAATCGCTATTGCAATTCAAAAGACAGTTACGAAAAAATAATGCTCCTGCAAGCCATCAAGCCTTTTTTAAATAAAAAATCCCGTATTAATACTGCCGACGATTTCGGTCAAACACCTATATTTAAAGCCTGCGCAAAAGGAAGTTTGCTTCTTATAAGTTTATTAGTCCAAAACGGCGCAAGCATCAACATAGAAGATGCAATAGAAAAACGTCCTATTTCATACGTACCCCAAGACAAAAGAAAAACCGTTGAAGAATTCTTTGAGCAATATGTAAGAAATTCTTAAAACAAGGAGAAAATTATGATAACACCCGTTGCAATTAATTTTAATTCAAAAACATATTCTGCTAAATTAAAACAAAATCAAAATATATCTTTCGGCTGGTGCGAAGCCCACATTTATGCCATGAACAGAATTGATATTAAGAAAGCCGAAAAAATCAAAGAATTCAGCTCGCTTTTTAATTGGCGAAGGGTAACACAAAAAACCGAAGCGGCAAAAATAATTAATAGTGCATCTCAAGAGGCGGCGAAAATTATGGTGCAATATGCAAATTTAATGGGAACAACAGCCGAAGTTGCGCCTTCTTATGCATTTTCAAATGCAAAAGAAACGCAGGATGCAATTGATAAAAGCGAGTTTTTAAACGACCCGGTCATTCTTTTAAATATAATACATTCAATTTCCGATATGGATGCAAAACTTGACAATGATAATCCGATAAGAAAAGAAAGAGCAAAAGGTGCGGCACAACTGTTTTCCGTTTCCATTATGCTTGATTTAATAAAAAAGAACAGAGAAAATCCAAAATATCAACATTTTCTTGCTCAAATAGATAAAATGACCAAAATTACAGAGGATACGCTTAAGGATATATATGGCGATGATGTGTTTGATAAAATCAGATATTTTGCATCTTTGAACGAAAAACCGTCCGATGATGATAAGAAACGTTCTCTTGAATTTCTTGTGGAGATTGATAAAAAAGCATATTCTCTTGAATTTGATGAGTCGTTTAATTGTGAATTAAATAAATTATTAAATGAATATTTAAAAACGGGGGATGAAGATATATTATCTCAAAAACCAAAACTTAAAACAAAATTAGCATATCCGGACCACGACCACAATCCCCTTGATACCGCTAAAACACATACGCATCAAACCCATACGCACAACATGGATACGCACGATTATATGCATATTTTAGGTATTCCCCACACTCACAACAACAATTAACGATTTTGTTTCTTTGATATATAATTAATTTATATACAAGAGGAAATTATGGAAAAAAAGCTTATACTAATCGGCTCGGGCGCATATTTTACGGATAGCTTTATTTATTTTGCAAAAAAAGGCTTTAAAGTAAAAGTTATAAAAACGGGTAAGACAACAAAGTGGTTTATGTCCAATTATCAAATATATCAAGATTTAAACTTTGAAATTATTGATGCGGACTATGAAAACAAAGATTTTATAAAAAGCTTGGATATCAATAAAAACACTATCGTAATCGGGGGCGGAGGCTACTTTGGAGATTTGGAAAACTATCCCGAAGGAAGAAAAAGTGCTCATAATGACCTTTGGGTTTTAAAAGAAATTGCGAATTATAATAAACAAAATAATTTGGGGGCTTTAACCGTAAGATATTTTAACGGGGATACGGGTTTCGGTACAAAAATGGAAGCGGAGCTTTTTGAAGAAAGCCTTAAAAATGTTGATTTATTGATTTTTGATAATGACAATTTAAGGGATTTTGTAATTTATAATGCTCCTTCCCTGAAAAATAAAAAATATATTTATGCATGGTTTGAAACACCATTAAAACAATTCGTTTACCATAATGAAAACAAGGAATATAAAAAACAATTTATCTCGTTTGGAAGAAACATCTGTTCAACAGAAATAAATTATCCTTCAAAAGCAATGTTTTATCCCTATCCATATAATAAATTTAAAGGAATTAAAAGAATAACAGAAAGATTTTACCACAAAAAAATTCAGCACTTAAAAAGCATTTATTATATTGCGGGAATGTCAAATTATAAACAAATCCTCTCAGACAGAAAAGAAGTTTTTGAAAAGCTGTCAAAAATTACCTTTGGTTTATCGCATTTTTATGATATTTTTCAAAATTCCGTTGAAGAATTTTTGAAAAATAAAGAGTTTTATTTCTCTCTAACCGCTCAAAATTCATCTAATAAAGAGGGGGGGGGGTAGGAATTTATACTACGGATTTTGCAATAACCCCTCAAAAGATGTTTGCTATTTGATGTATGGAATTATTCCCCTTGTTCCCCATAATATCCACAGTATTTACAAAACTTTGGCGGATAAAAAAATGGCAATCGTAATTAAAGATAAGTCCGATTTTAAAAGATTGCTAAAGATGAGTGATGATGAAATACAGGAATATAGGGATAATATTTATAATAATTCCGATTTATTTACCTTTGATAAAACAGGAGATATGTTAATCAAAGAGCTTGAAAAAAATTAAATACCCTTCCAATCTTTATTGTATAATTTTTTTGTACAACAAAAGGATGCAAAATGAAAAAAAATCTTATACTAATCGGCTCGGGTTGTTGGTTTATTGACAGTTTTTCATATTTTATCGAAAAAGGTTTTAAAATGACTGTCATAAAAGTTGAAAAAACAGCATCTTTTTTTGCTCCAAATTACGAAATATTAAATGCTTTAGGTGCAAAGATTATTGAAGCTGAATATAACAGCGATTTTATTAAAAGTTTAAACATAAATCAAAATACAATTATAATTGGCGGCGGTTATTATTCCGGCGATTCCCCCAATTTTAACGGAAGCTTTGTTTCTCATAATGAATTATGGCTTATGAAAAATATTGCGAATTATAATAAACAAAATAATTTGGGGGCTTTAACCGTAAGATATTTTAACGGGGATACGGGTTTCGGTACAAAAATGGAAGCGGAGCTTTTTGAAGAAAGCCTTAAAAATGTTGATTTATTGATTTTTGATAATGACAATTTAAGGGATTTTGTTGTTACAAATGCTCCCAAATTAAAAGACAAAAAATATTTTTACGGCTGGATTGAAACCCCGTTAAAAAAATATGTAAATCATAATTTAACAAAAAAATATTTTAGAGAATTTATCTCTTTCGGAAGAGTTATCTGTTCTGATAAAAATATGAAATATCCCGTAAAAACAGCGTTTTATCCCTATCCGTATAATCAGTACAGGGGAATAAAAAGAATAATAAAAAGATTTTATCATAAAAAAATACGACATCTAAAAAGCGGTTACTACATTGCAGGATGCGCAAATTTGGCACAAATCCTTTCTGACAGAAAAGAGGCTTTTCAAAAACTGTCCGATTACGCCTTTGGTTTATCGCATTTTTATGATATTTTTCAGGGCTCAATTGAAAAATTTACGAAAAACAAAGACTTTTATTTTTCACTTTTCGGACAAAATTCAACTATTAAAGAGGGGGGGGTAAGGGTATGTCTGCCTATTACGCCTTTTGCAATAACCCCTCAAAAGATGTAACATATTTGATGAACGGGATTATACCTTTAATTTCTCACAATTTACATAATGTATATAAAAGCATGACAGATAAAAAAATGGCAATTTTAATTAAAGATAAGTCCGATTTTAGAAAATTACTAAAGATGAGTGATGATGAAATACAGGAATATAGGGATAATATTTATAATAATTCGGATTTATTTACCTTTGACAGAACCGCTCAAAGAATAATTGAAGAATTTGAAATTTCAAAACGGTTAAACAAATAAAAAGAAAGAAGAAGTATGGAATTTACACCTGAAATGATGAATATACTAATCAAAACAAGCCCTATTATATTCATCATAAGTATTATAGGGCTTATTGTATTTTTTATTGCATTAATCGTTTTTTTAATAAGAAAAAAACAAATTAAAGCTTGGGTTTGTATATTGCCGGTTATTTTTGTTATGGGAATATACCATTTTTATACACTATTAGTATTCAAAGAAGTATTGTTTGCAAAAGATGCGGATGCAATTGAAAAAGCAATAAAACTGCCTTTTAACCTATATAAACATGAATATATTTTAGAAATGGGAAGGTTTTATGGGGGCGAACATGAATGTTATAAAAAACACGATGACATCCCAAACATTGATAAAGCAATTGAATATTATGAAAAAGCAATAAGAGGAAAATATGAAAAATATCCTTTTTCATCATATGAACTTGCCGGGATGTATTTAGTTAAGGAGGACTATGCTAAAACTATTGAAATTATAGATGCTATGGAAAAAAAGCCTGGCTCTTTTAACTGCCACTATTTTAAAGCAGATGCTCTTATTATACAAGGAAAACATCAGGAAGCGCTTGATTATTTAAATAAATTTGATGATGAAAAATTAATTCCATATAAAGCAATGCTCTATAGAACGCTCGGACAATATCAAAAATCGCAAAGCCTGCTTGCAAATTATCACCCTAACATCCATCCGTCTGCAATTAAAACAGTTTTAAAAAAATTTGACGATATAAACAGTTATAAATATAGTATTAAGGCAACAAGAAAAGAAAAAATGAAAACAATAGGTATCTACGGTATATTCTTCTAAAATATTAAAAACGGGGCTTATACCCCGTTTTTAATATTTTAGAATTTAAATTATACTTTTATCTTTTGAGATTTATTTGAATAAGTTGTATGAAGTAATTCATGTGCTTTATGCGAGCCCGGTTTTTCCAAAAATTCACTATAAAGCCTTATGATATCAGGGTTTTCATGACAATTTCTGATTTTAAGTTCTCTATCTTCCTTGTATAACCCTTGAGCTCTGTTTTCTTTTGTTTTCAAGTCTTTACAAGCCGAAGGCTGTCCCCCGCCATTAATACATCCGCCGGGGCAAGCCATTACTTCAAGCATTTGAAAATCAGCTTTGCCTTCTTTTACTTCTTTAATTGCACGTTCAGCTTCCGCTAAGGTTGAAACAACTCTTATTTTAACGGTTTGTCCGTTTATATCAACGGCAGCTTCTTTTGAACGTGAAGCTTTGTCTACCCCTCTTAAAGGCATAACATCAAGATTTTCAAGGTTTTTACCCGTTACAATATTATATGCGGTTCTAAGTGCCGCCTCCGCAACACCGCCCGAAGCACCAAATATCGTACCGCCGCCCGAATATTGACCGAAGGGCGAATCTGCTTCCTGCTCATCAATATTGTTAAAATCAATACCTTGTTGTTTTATCATTTTAGCAAATTCGTAAGTTGTTAAAACGTAATCTGTTTCACCCTTAAGTTCATCTCTTTTGGCTTCATATTTTTTAGCGGTACAAGGCATAATTGATATAACTTTAATATTTTCTTTATTGAAGCCTTCATAGAATTTTGGCGCAATTTCTTTTGCAATCGGAGATAACATTCCCTGAGGAGATTTTGCGCTTGAAAGATGATTTAACATATCGGGATGATTTAATTCCATATATCTTACCCATGCCGGACAGCAAGAAGTAAATATGGGAAGGTTTTCACCCTTTGTTAATCTTTCGACAAATTCGCTTGCTTCTTCCATAATCGTAAGGTCGGCAGAGAAATTTGTATCAAAAATCAAATCAAAACCGAGCTTACGGCAAGCCGAATATATCTTTTTAATAGTGTTTTCGCCCGAAGGAAGATTAAACATTTCCCCGAGTGCAACACGAACGGAAGGAGCAATTTGAACAATTGTTTTCACTTCTTTATCATTCAACAAATCGTAAACATTGTCGATATCTGATTTTATGGTTAAAGCGCCCGTAGGACAAACGCTTACGCATTGACCGCAGTTAACACAGTTAACATCTTTAAGGGGCTTGCCTGCCATAGGCTGAACTTTTGTCAAAGAACCTCTTTCAGAAAAGCCCAGAACGCCTATTCCCTGAAACTCCGAACACGCTCTTACACACGCACCGCAGAGAATACATTTATTCATATCTCTTACGATTGAAGGGCTTGAAGCATCAATCGGCGAAAATTCTTCCTGTTTCATTTTTACATAAGGAATATCCGTAATTCCATATTCCATTGAATATTTTTGAAGTTCGCATGAGCCTGATTTTGAGCAGGTTGTACATTCTCTGTCATGATGAGCCAATAACAATTCAAGAATTGCTTTTCTGATTTTTCTTACTTTATTGTTATTTGTATAAATTTTTATTCCCGCTCTCGGGGGCATTGTACAAGAAGCTTGAATGCCTCTGCCTTCAACTTCGACAACGCACATTCTGCATGCTCCGAATTGAGTTAAATCAGGACGATAGCAAAATGTCGGTATTTCAATTCCCGCTTTTTTTGCTACTTCCAATACCGTTTTTTCATCTGTAAATTCAACTTCGGTATCATTTATAAATAATGTTTTTTTGTCAGTCATTTTTATGAATTTCCTTATCTATTCGACTACTATCGCTTTAAACGGACAATTTTCCTTGCAAGCACCGCATTTAATACATTTTGACGTATCAATTTTGTGTGCTTCTTTAACGTTTCCTGAAATTGCGCCTACGGGGCAGTTTCTTGCACATTTTGTACAGCCTTTGCAAAGCTCTTCTTTAATTCTGTATTTTTTAAGAGCCGTGCAAACACCGGCAGGACATTTTTTATCCTTAATGTGTGCGATATATTCATCTCTAAAATATTTAAGAGTTGATAAAACAGGGTTTGGAGCAGATTTTCCGAGACCGCATAAAGAGCCTTGTTTTACAACTTGAGCAAGCTCTTCAAGTCTGTCTAAATCTTCCATTTCGCCTTCGCCGCGAACGATTTTTTCTAATATGGCGAGCATATTTTTTGTACCTTCACGGCAGGGAACGCA
This sequence comes from Candidatus Gastranaerophilales bacterium, assembly GCA_947589425.1. Classification (GTDB taxonomy): domain Bacteria; phylum Cyanobacteriota; class Vampirovibrionia; order Gastranaerophilales; family Gastranaerophilaceae; genus RUG14156. The sequence continues at coordinate 37,440 of CANQAV010000005.1, forward strand.
TTTTCCGCAAGATTCATTCTTTGTAAAATTCATGAAAAATCTTGCAACTTCAACAATGCAGGTATCTTCATTCATTACAACAAGACCGCCCGAGCCTACCATGGCGCCAACTTTTGTTAACTGGTCGTAATCCATCGGCATATCAAGATGTTCTTGAGTTAAACATCCGCCCGAAGGTCCTCCTATTTGTACGGCTTTAAATTTCTTGCCGTTTCTGATACCGCCGCCCAAATCGAAAACGATTTGTCTTAAGGTTGTATTCATAGGTACTTCAATAAGTCCCGTGTTATTAACTTCGCCCGTCAGAGCGAAAGTTTTTGTACCTTTAGAAGTATCGGTACCCATTGAAGCAAACCATTTTGCACCGTTTAAGATAATTAAAGGAACGTTTGCAAATGTTTCAACGTTATTTAATAGTGTAGGACGTTTAAAAAGACCGCATTCAGCCATGTGTATGTTTTTGGGTCTTGGCATACCGCGTTCACCTTCAATTGAAGCAATCAGCGCAGATGATTCGCCGCATACAAAAGCGCCTGCCCCTTCTCTAATGTTGATTTTAAGGTTGAAGTTTGAGCCCATGATATTGTTTCCCAAAAAACCGCGAGCTTCCGCATCGGCAATTGCTTTTCTTAAACGTTTAATTGCAAGAGGATATTCTGCTCTAACGTATATATAAGCTTCATCCGCACCAACGGCAAATGCTGCTATTGCCATACCTTCAAGAAGTTTATGAGGGTCATCTTCCATAACAGACCTATCCATAAAAGCGCCGGGGTCGCCTTCATCACCGTTACAGATAACGTAAGATTTTCCGCCTCTGTGCTGATAAACGCTTCTCCATTTTTTACCCGTGGCAAAACCACCGCCGCCTCTGCCTCTTAAACCTGACTCTTCTATTTCTTTTATTACATATTCGGGGTCATTTATTTCCAAAACCTTGCTTAACGCACTGTATGCACCGACGGAAAGCGCTTCATCAAGGCTTTCGGGGTTAATTATACCGCAATTTTTCATTGCAGTTCTTGTTTGTTTTGCATAGAAGTTCATTTCTTCGTTATTTACAATCTTTTTATTTAAAGCAGGATCAACATATAACAAACGCTCAACCACCGTATCATTTAAAAGAGAGTCATATATTTCTTTGACATCTTCTTTTTTTACATGAACGTACGTTAATTTTTTATCAGGTATTACAACAAGACATCCCTGTTCGCAAAAACCGATACAGCCTGTCGGAATAACGCTCATTTTTACTTCATTTGTAAGAGCTTGAGCATCGGCACCGAGTTTTTTGAATTCTTCAATTAACTCAAGTGCTCCGTTTGCGACACAGCCCGTTGAAGCGCAGACATGAATTCTTCTTCCCTGTTTTTCAATAAGTTTTTGTGCTTTTTCTTTTTCTTCGTTAATGTTAATTTTTAATTCTGTACTCATACTCTACTCATTTTCTTTTAATAATGTATCAATAATAATTAAAACCGCATCAGGTGTCATTTTAGGATATACCTTTTCGTTAATAACAACAGCGGGAGCCAAAGAACACGCACCCAGACAACTTACCGTTTCAAGAGAAAACAGTCCGTTCGGGGTTGTCATTTTGCCGTTTTGCAAAGAAAGTTTCTTTCTGACAGCCTCTAATACAGGCATTGAGCCCCTAACATGGCAGGCTGTACCGTCGCAAACTTTAATTTCATATTTTCCCTTAGGCTCTAAGCTGAATTGCGCATAAAAAGTTACAACACCATATACCGTAGCGGGGGATAACCCTTCAATATTTTCTCCGATGTAGCTGATTGCTTCTTCGGGAAGATATCTGTAAATGGCTTGAACTTTTTGCAAAATCGTAATCAGATTTGTTTTGTTATAGTTGTATTCTTTTAAAATTTCGTCAATTTTTTTAAAATCGACAGAGGTTTTTAATTCCGTCATTGCCTATCTTTCCCATAAAAATACATTCAGTTAACATTTTAATATAAACAAAATTATTTTCAAAATTTTTTATGCGAAATTAAAGCAACAAAAGCTATGCCTTGTCATACATTGCATATTCAAGGGAATTTTGCTCCCAGTACGGTCTGTCTATTAAAAGAGCATGCGACCAAAATTTTTCAATTTTATATGTTTCTCTCTGCTCACGTGCCATAATGTGAACAACAACATCCCCATAGTCCAACAAATTCCATTTATTTTGCTTTTCGGTTTCATCTCCCAGAGGAATTTTTTTAAAATAATCTTTAACTTTTTTTCTTAAAGTTTGGGTAAGCCCTCTTATATGAGGAGTTGAAGTACCTGTTGCAATGATAAAATAATCAGACAAAGAACATACCCTGCTCACGTTTAAAATGGTGATGTCAAGCGCTTTATTATCATCTAATATTCTTGCTATTGCGCATGCGAATTTTTCGCTTTCGATTGTATTTTCCATTGTTTTCCTTATATATTGCCTGTTGAAGAATTTCTGTCATCTTCAAGCATTTTAATATCCACGACTTCATCATCCTGATAGTTCATATTGTTGTCAATGTCTATATCAATATTGACTTCGCCGTCTATCATTTCAATTTCCGATTTTTGATATTCCTTTAGTTTGCCGTCTTCTAATTTAACGTTAACTGCTTTTTTAAGGAAATTAACCATAAACACTTTTCCGACTCCGTCAGGTGTCATAACGCCGGAGCCTACGGGGGGAAGCGTTTTTGCGGCATCAAGATAATTTTTATATTCATAATTTAAGCAGCACAGAAGCCTTCCGCATGCTCCCGTAATTTTACAGGGAGTTATCGGAATTCCCTGATCTTTTGCAAGTTTAGTATTAACCTGTTCAAATTTTTTCAAAAAAGTACAGCAGCAATAATTTTGCCCGCAAACACCTTTTCCTTGAAGGATTGAAGTTTCGTCCCTCACACCTATGTGCCTTAAATCAATCCTTACTCTTTTAAATTCCTGAGTTAAATCTTTTAAAAGCTCTCTGAAATCAACTCTTTCCGGAGCGGTATAGTAAAATGTTATTTTTTTTCTGTCAAAAGTGTATCTTGCCTGTGTAAATTTCATGACAAGATTTCTTTTCATGGCTAAATCACGACATTTATAGAATGCTTCAACTTCAAGCTTTTTCTGTTCTTCATAAGCCCTAAGGTCATCTTCATTCATTATTCTGACAAGCGTTAGAGGCTCGGGCTGATGTTTTTCCCATGTTTTTTGTATTTGAGAATTAACAACAAATACACTGAACACCTCTTCCCCTTTTTCCGTTCTTACAAGAACAAGCTGACCATGCTTAATATTAGCATCGGGAGAAACTTTAAGAGGATGAAATTGATTTTTAATAACTCTTACAGCAAACTTCATAAACATAATTATAGAAAAAAAATATTTTTAGGGCAAATTAAAGCCCTTATTCAATTATTCTGCCGTTAAATTCTTCAATCATCTCCTGAACTTTAGGGCTGTATTGTCTTTTTTCTTTGTTTTGAATATTCTGTTCTTCTTTTTGCTCTCTTTCAATGGGATTTTGAATATTCTGCGGGGGAACTTCGGGCGGTCTTTTCGGAGCCGGTTTAAATTTAACTTCTATTGTGGGGGTTGATTGATTAATTTTTATAAATTCAACATCCCAGTCGGGATATGTCAACTTAATAGCTTCTTTAAGATGCTGTATTTTAGAATCGGACTTTGCCTGCAAAAGCACATTATCATATAAAAAGCCGAGTGTAATTTTTTTATCTTTTGCGCAAACAAGCTTTGCAACGCTTGAATAAAATGCTTTTGCGGAAAGAGAGCCGATTTTTGAAATTACACCGCTCCAAACGGAAGCTTCATCAACCGTATCGGCAATTTGCGTTTTTGGCATATTTTCATCTTGATTTATCTTTGATACAGCTTCATTTTCAAGGGGTTTTTGTTCTTTTTCCTGAAGATTATTAATTTTCTCGGGTTTTTGAATTTTTTGTTCGGCATCTTTCGCACAAGGCGCTTCCATTTTAATATTTTGATTTGGTATTTTTATATTTTTTATATTATCAGCACTTATTGAAGCAATTGCACCCAATTCCATCCAAAGATAAGGGTTTGTTGAGATTTTAATTTCTTTATAATATTCAATCATTGTATTTAAAATTGTCATGATTTTATTTTTGTCAAAATTAAATGCACGCACCCTTTGAATATCTTCGTCTATGAGGCAGGTTAATTTTTTAATGCTTTCATCATCTTTACCGTCAAGTACAAGAAGAATATTCCTTAAAAATTCAATAAAATTTTCCGCAAGATTTCTCGGCTCATTGCCTTTTGAATATATTTCATCAACCGCATTAATTGAAGCATTTATATCTTTTGAATATATGTTTTTTAATAAATTTAATAAAACATCAAAATTAATTTTTCCGAGGAGCTCTTCAATTAAATCTTTTGTAATTTCTTCCTTAACCCCTAAAATACTTACCTGATCCAAAAGAGCAAGAGAATCTCTCAATCCGCCAGATACGTTTTTTGCAATTGCAAAAAGGGCATCATCGGTGATTTTAATATTTTCTAAATCCGATATCTCTCTTAAGCGCTTAATTATATCTTCTGTTGTAATTCTTCTTAAATCAAATCTTTGACAGCGTGAAACGATTGTTTCCAAAACCTTGTGAGGTTCTGTTGTGGCAAGGATAAAAATAACATTTTCGGGAGGCTCTTCAAATGTTTTTAAAAGCGCATTAAACGCATCATTAGAGAGCATGTGTACTTCATCTATTATAAAAATCTTATATTTACCGTTAATCGGGGCATAGCGTGTCTGCGATATCAATTCTTTTGCATCTTGAATACCCCTGTTGGATGCTGCATCAATTTCAATAACATCAAGCCCCGTTGCATTTGTAATATCAACACAGCTTGCGCACTTTTGGCAGGGTTCAAGGGTGGGCCCATGCTCGCAATTAAGAGATTTTGCAAAAATTCTTGCACAGGAAGTTTTCCCCGTGCCTCTCGGACCGCAGAAAAGATATGCATTTGCAATTCTGTTTAACTCGATTGCATTTGATAAAGCTTTGACAAGACTTTCCTGCCCTACAACATCTTTAAATGATTGAGGACGGTATTTTCTAAATAACGGCAAATAATTTTCTTCCATAAAGATATTATAATACCAAAACGTTCAATGTGAAATTTGGCATTATTTCGCTTTTAGGGAAGATTTTAAAGCCGATATATAATTTTTGCCATGCTTAATATATTATGCTAATGCGGAAAAAGAGCCCCCGCCCGAAGTTGAAGCGGAATTACTTGCAACAGTGCCTGCTGTTTCTGCTTCTGCGTTAAATAACGGCTGAGGCTGAGCCTGTGCAATTGTTCCTGCTGTTTCAGCTTTTGCGTCTTTTGCCTGCGCTTGTTTTTGAGCTTCCAAATTTAAAGATACGTCCATATTTTCTCTTTCCGAAATATATAATCAATTCCTTTTTTATAATTCCTCAATTTTTGTTTTTTAAAACATAAAATTATAATTTATTAACATTTTTATCCCTCAATTATACGGTTTAATATTTACTTTAAGGGAAAAAACATTAAAATTAGAATATGAAACATTTATTTATAATATTACTTTTTTTGCTGTCTTTTAATGTTAGAGCCGAAATGCTTGATGTTGACTATAATTTTATAGACACGGCTTTTGACGGCATTAAACCCGTAACCGATAAAGAATTTAACGATACCATTAACAAATTAACTCCCCAGCCCGTTGAAAACACTTTCGGGGGAAGGCTTAAAGCATTTTTATTCGGAAGAAAACTTGGCGTTGAAACGCCAAATATAAAAGAGCCTGATGAAGAAATTGATTTCGGAGGAGAAAAAAAAGCAATCGAAGAAATAAGAAACGGAATTTATTTCATAAAACTTATAGCTCCCATTGTTGCACAAGACGGTAAAATAATACCTGCCGGAAATTATAAAATTTTTGAAAAAAATATCTATAATCAACCCATGCTCGTTTTTTATCAGGGCAGAGATGAATACGGAATGCTTCAATTAAAAAAATTTGAAGACAATTTGAAAGGTGAAAACGACCTTACCTATTCAAGAGTTGATATAGTTTCCGACGATTTAATAAGAATAGTTTATGCTACAATAGAAGACACCAAATGTGCAGTTGCTAAAGTATATTTGCAAAACTGAATTTTGAATATATAATGTATGAAAAAGCAAAATAAAGGTGTGTTATGAACAGTGCAATTTTAGTCGGCAGAGTAGGGCAAGACCCCGAAATAAAATATTTTGAAAGCGGAAAAAGCAAAACCACATTTTCAATTGCGGTTGACAGATGGAATCCGAAAACAAAATCAAGAGAAGCGGATTGGTTTAATATACAGCTTTGGGATAAAAAAGCGGAATCTGCTGCCGAATGGATTAAAAAAGGCGCTCTTGTTTCAATTGAGGGTAGAATTATAGTATCAAAATGGCAGGCGCCTGACGGCGAAATGGTTGAAAGATACTTAATTAACGCAACGGACTATGGTTTTGTCGGAAGCAAAAGGGATTCTCAAACCGCTGAGGCATAGGATATGAGTATACTCAATTCAACAATCATAGTAGCCGACGACCTGACAGGTGCCAATGATACGGCGCTTCAATATTTTAAAACAGGTCTTAGCGCAAAAATTGTGATTGATATTTATACAGACTTCAATGATATTGAAGATGTTGATGTATGGGCAATTTCAACGGAAAGCAGAAATACAACAAAAGAAAAAGCCGTTGAAAGAGTTGTATTGGTATCTCAAAAATTAAAAGACTCTCTCGGCATTGAAAATTTTTATAAAAAAATAGATTCAACCCTAAGAGGTAATACCGGAGTTGAAATCGTATCAATGCTTGAAACAACAGGGAAAGATATAGCCATTATTGCACCCGCATACATTGAAGAAGGAAGAACAACGGTAGGCTCATACCAGCTTTTAAACGGCATTATACTTGAGAGAACTCAATGTGCGCTTGACCCCAAAGCGCCTATTTATGAATCATACATCCCCGATATATTAAAAAAAGATTTAAATACAAGACTCCATGACCTTATAGGTACAATTGAACTAAGGACTGTTACAAAAGGGGCAGGCCCCATAGTTTTAAAAATAAATGAACTTGTACGGCAAGGTAAAAAACTTATTGTGGCAGATGCCATGTCAAATGTTGATTTAGAACAGATTGCGCTTGCCATAAACAAAAGCAGTTATGACATTCTTCCCTGCGGAAGTGCGGGTCTTGCAAACGCACTTAACAAAATATCTTTTGAAGAAAACACAAAAACAAAAATTGAACATGTTCCAAACCTTCCGAGGCTAATTGTTTCAGGCTCAGCAACACAATTAACTTATAATCAAATTAAAAAATTAAAAGAAGAAGGAAGGGATATCTTCTTTATTGATTTAACGGTAAAAGATATTATAGAAGGTTTTGAAGAAAAAATATACAAAGAAATAATTGAAATTTTATCTCAAAATAAAGATGTTGTTGTGCACTGTTCTTATATAGATAAAGAAATTACGGATGAAAATTCTTCAAACCAATTAATTGATGCGGGAATTGCAAAAGATGAATTCCCTTCTAAAATAACCGACTTTTTAGCCGATTTGGTTTATGAAATCAATATGAACTCTAAATTCATTCTTATTATGATAGGGGGCGAAACTTCCTTTAAATGTGCAAGAAAAATTGATTCTAAATATCTTCAAATACTTGATGCAATACTACCTGCAATTCCTTTGTGCATGGATGCAAACGGGAAAATTATTGTTACAAAATCGGGAAACTTCGGAACTCCTTCCACTCTCCTTGAGATTTTAAATTATTTTAACAGGCTTAAAAATGAAAACATATAAAATCGCAATTACCACGGGAGATAAACTCGGAATAGGAAAAGAAATAACCAAAAAAGCGCTTGATATAATAAAGCCAAAAAAAGACGAGGTTTTAATAATCGGCGAAAAAATTGACGTTCCCTATGACATAATGGAAATTAAAGAAGAAAACAACGGAAAATTTTGCGCATCCGCTCTTGAATATGCGTGTTCTTTGGCTGATAAAGGTTTAATTAAAGGGCTTGTGACATCTCCCGTTTCAAAGCTTGAACTTCATAAAGCGGGCTATTTCTATAACGGGCAGACAGAGCTTATTGAACATTTTTTAAGCCCGAAAGAAAAAAGAGCCCAAATGATTTTTATTGCAAATGATTTAAAAGTTATGCTTTTGACCCGCCATTGCGCCCTAAAAGATGTTTCTTTGAAAAAAGAAGAAGTTATTTATCAAACCAAAATTTTAAACGATTTTTTGGTTGAAAAATATAATATCAAATCTCCAAAAATCGCCCTTTGCGCCTTTAATCCGCACTGCGGGGAAGGAGGAATTTTGGGGGATGAAGAAATTAAAATATTAAATCCTGCGGTTGAAAATTTAAAACAGCAAGGAATAAATATAACATACCCGATAAGCGCAGATGCTCTTTTTGCACGTGTCGGAAAGGAATATTTATCAAAAGAAAAATTAAGCTATGACGCTATTTTATCATGTTATCATGATCAGGCGCTGACGGCAGTTAAAGCACTCTCATTTGACTGTGCAATCAATACAACAATAGGTTTAAAAATAATAAGAACTTCTCCTTCATCGGGCACTGCCTATGATATAGCAGGTAAAAATATTGCAAACCCGAACTCCATGAAAGAAGCAATTGAACTTGCGCTTAAATTATCTTAAAAAGTTTAATTTTTCTTTAAATTAAAAGCAAAAAAAATTTGTCACGGTTATAATAGTTTTATTCTATGAAAAAGATTATATTAAGCTTCCTCATTTTAATTATTTTTTCCCTATCATGCTGCGCCATAACGGAAGATAGGAAAATTTCCCTTGAAGAAGCCCTAAAACAAGCGCTTAATACAAACCCTCAAATGAAAATGGCGGAGCTTAACACAAAAAGCGCAGAAAATAATATAAAAATCGCAGCCAAATTTCAAAACCCTTCCGTAGGAACATATCAAAACATAGGCAAAGCGGCGCAATGGGAAGCACAGCAAATCGGCGGAGATTTAATTATTGAAATCTTAAAAAGAGGAAGAAGAAAAAATATTGCAAAATCAGATTATCTTACAGCACAAAACAATCAAAAATCCTATGAATATTATCTTTCTTTTGAAGTTAAAAAAGCCTATATTGATTTTCTTTTAAAAAAAGCAAATTTAAATCTTATTAAAGAACAGGCACAACTCTCGCATGAGCTTTTGGAATGCCTTTCAAAACAGGCGGATAAAGGGCAAATTCCAAAGACCGATGTCCTTCAATCAAAAATTGCGTACAATAAATCAATAATGTATTTAAATATCGCCAAAGGCGAAGTTATAAGCGCACAAAACAGATTTAATGCCGTTTTAAATTCAAGCGATATTAACTATGACACAAAGGAAAATACTCTTGATAACAACTATAAAGCCCTTCTTGCAATAAGCCCGAAGGAAGATAAAGCAACATTTGCGGAAGTTAAAAATTATGCGCTAAAGCACAGATATGACCTTTTGGCTTCAGAAAGCGAAGTGGAAAGCGCACAAAACAAACTAAAAGCGATAAAAGCACGGCTTATTCCCGATCTTGAATTATCGGGAGGTTATGCCTATCAAACCAAAGGAGTTTCCGATAACGGACACTATCAACAAGGCGCATATGCGGGTGTAAGCCTTGTGAACATCCCTATACTATACCGCTATCAGCCCGAAATAAAAAATGCGCAGATTGAAATTGAGAAAAAACAGCTTAAATATGAAGATACGAAAATCGACATCATAAGAAACGTAACGGATGCTTGGGAAAAATATACAATCGCAAAAAACAATCTTAATTATTACGACAGTGAACTTCTGGAAGATTCCAAAGAGCTTCTTGATGCTTCGGTTGAAAATCTTGAAAAAAAAGAAATTGATATTACGGCTTTTCTTGTTTCAAAAAAATTGTATCTTGATTTAATCTTGGGTTATCATGAAGCGCTTGCAGAGTATTATATAAGCTATTTTGAGCTCTTAAAAGAAATAAATGCCGAAAGTTTGGATGATTTAGCTAGATTATAACAAGATTTCTCTCGAAATTTTCTTTAAGAGGAAGATTATAAGGAATTATCCGAGGGGTTTTATCTTTATATTTTTGATTGAAAATTCTAAGCTCATCATCTATTGTTTTTGATTTATAAATTATAAATTTTGCCTCTTTTGAAAGATGCTTTTTAGATAATTCATATACATCAATTATCTTTCCTACCGCCCGAGATACAGCCAAATCAGCATTCAAAGGATTAAGGTCTTCTACCCTTGAATAAAAGATTTCAAGGTTTTTAAGGTCTAAAACTTCTTTAATTTCTTTTAAAAAATTAACTTTTTTAATACGGGAATCAACTGCCAATATTTTAATTTGAGGAAAACAAACCGCAAGAATAACAGAGGGAAAGCCCCCGCCCGTACCGATATCAAGCAGTTTTTTGCAGTTATAAAATTTATCCCACAACAAAAGCGAAAGAGAATCAAAAACATGTTTTTCAAAAAGCACTTTTTCATCGTTTTTGCTTGTGAGGTTTGTGTGAGAATTATATTCTAAAAAACAATCCTGCCACCTGTTCAATTTTTCAATTGTTTCAAAAGAGGGAGTATAATTTAATTCTTTTTTTAATATTTCAAGTTTTTCTTTATCAATCATATTTTTTTGCAATTTTATCAAAAGTTAAATTATCAAGGCGAATTTTAATATCTTTAATTCTTGAATTTATTCTCTGAATATTTTCGTTGTTTGATGTACCCTCTAATACTTTTTTTGCGCTAAAAAACTGTTCAAGTGCACGCTCATCATCACCTTTGTCATAATAAAATTCACCTGTTTCAAAATATACAAGCGCCTCTTTGAATTTATCACAAAGCTTTCTTGCGGTATTTATCGCCTCTTTATAATACAAGTTTGAAATGTTGTTATTTGTTTTAAGATAAATTTTTGTCAATTCTTTTTGTGAAAAATACATATTCTCAAGGTCATAGTTTTCACTGTCATATTGCAGAGCCATTTTTAAAAATTCACTCGCTTTATCATATTCCTGATGTTCGGTATAAATCAATCCAAGGTTTGTTAAAGAAGCGCTGTAATATTTATTTTCAGTCTTTTGAGAGCTTATCGTATAATTTTTCTTATAATACTTAACGGCATTTTCCGTATCCTGATTTTCATCATATAAAACCGCAAGCTTATAATAACATTTTGCACTCAATTCATTGTTTTTGCCCAATGTATAAGAAAGAGCTTTTTCATAATCCGAAATTGCTTTATTTTTATCGGAAGAAGCACCTTCTATTTCTCCGAGTTCCAAATAGGCTTTTGCTCTGTAATTAGGAGGATTTGACTCGTTGTTTGCAATTTTTGTAAAACTTTCTTTTGCAATGTCTATTTTAAACAAATTCTTATATGTCATGGCAATTAAAAATTCAAGTTCGCACTTTCTTGAGTCTTTTGTTTTAAGAGCCAAATCAAGGGCTTGGGTATAATAATCTCTTGCAGCATCATACTCAATCAGATATTCATGATTTTTAGCACAAAGGGTATACAATTCAATTTTAAATTCATTATCATAATCAGCCTTAATCGCTTTTTCGAGTTCTTCCAAAGCGGATTTGTAAGAATATTGGCTTGTTAATTCACGAGATTTATTTATAAGCGAAACTATGTATCTGGAATTTTTTTCTTTGCTCAGCTCTTTATTGTTTTGTTCTTCATTTTTTGGATGCTTTTCATCTGCCGTTTCCTTCAGCAAAAGTTGTTTTTTTTCTTTAATTTTGGTTAATTTTTCAGATAGCTTTGATTTTTGAAGCTGACTTTCATCCTGCCAATTCTGTAAATTTATACCCAAATATGACAGTTCGTTTTTATCTTTATTTTTTATTTTTAAGGCGGGTACGGATGCATAAAATTTATCAAGTTCTTTTCTGATAGATTCTCTTGATAGTCTTAAAAGCCTGTCTTTCGGGCTTTTTGTAAGTTCGTTTTCGTATATTTTAATCAGGGTTTTATAATAAGAATATTTTTCCCTGACTGAAAATGAAGATGTTATGTATTCCCGAAAATAGTCTTTAACATATACTTCGTCTTTAAAACGACTTAATAAAAAATTTTTAACGAGATAGGAAATATAATCAACATTACCCAGTTTATACTCTTTAATAAAAAATGTTCCGACGGGATGAGAAAGACTACAGAGCATTCTAAAAAGACCCTGATGTATATTTGGAGTTAAAGATACGAATTTTGAAACCATAAACTCTTCCCAATCAGTATTTATAAGTTGATTTCTCCGCTCAAAATCCGCAGCCAAATCCTTTAGCTTGACGCCTGTTGTAAGACAGTATTTAATGCTCATTTTAAGATATAGTTCAAGCCCTCTTGTTATTTCGTAAAAATTCTCGCAGAACTCTTCGTCATCTTCTTCACAGTATGTTTTTATAATGTTTTTAAAATTTTCTTTGTTTTCTTCCTGAATTTTTAAATTCTTAATTCTGAGATTTTTTGATTCAAAAGGATTTTTGTCGCTGTTTCGTGAGACGATAATTAATTTTACTTTTTCGTATCCCGCAAGGTGAGATAAAAAATCCGTAATTTCACGACTGTCCTCAACCTTTTCATAATTTTCAACCGCTATAATGCAATTATTATTAATTATTTTAAAATAATGACTTACTTTCTCTTTAAAATTATTTGATGCAAACTTTTTTAAAGCAATTTTTTGAGAAAGGGAAAAATCTCTTAAAGCATCATAAAAATTAAGCAAAAAATCATCTATTACCGAGTTTTCAAAACAAAAATGCCAAAACGCAAGGTTGTTATCTTCAAGCATGGGGATTACTTTATCTATTGCTTCGCTTTTGCCTGAGCCCTTCGGTCCGCTTACAAAAAGTAAATCATAAGAAGATGTGGCAAATTCTGTTATTTCGTTTATAATAAAATTATTAAATTGAAAAAAACCTTGTGTCATAATACTATTTTACAAAAATTATAAAGGTATTTGCAACAGGGGATACTTCTTTTAATGTATTGCGTCAAAATCTTAATTAAAATGATTGGGTGTATATTTTACGTTATTAATATTTGTTAAGAAGGCGCGATAAAAAGGCAAAAAATAAAGTTCAGAATTATTTATATATTTGTGTTGGTTATTTTGGGGTTAATATGCAGCAAATAAAAAATCCAAATCCAGATAGCTTATCTCCGGTAGGTTATTATGTATCGGACAAAGAAAAAAAGGCAAAATTTTATAAGCATGAATCTCACATTTATAAACAAGGACCGCTTTCGGGAGTTAAGGCGGGAGTACACAAATTAACCAACGACATTTTTACATATTTCCCCAAGGGTTTTTCGGGTTCTAAAAACAGCGATTTCTACGAATATTTATCTTTAGGCATGGTACCTTATATTATAGGCAGTGCAATGCTTATAGCCCTTAGATGTGCCGCAAACAAAAATTTCAACCAAGCTGACAGTGCTGCCGCAGGCGAAATAGCAAAAAGAGCGGGTGCGGGTGTTGTATTATACGGAATTGGAAAATGGCTCTCTCAAAAAGTTTCAAGAGCACTTGTTCACCATTCAACGGGTATACCTCTTGATATGCGCTATATCAAAAAAGTCAATGAAGTTCCGGAGCCGGGACGTGAGAAAGGACTTGTACGTACACAATACCCCGGAGTATACGACAGTGTTGATTTCTACAGAAAAGACCTGCTTGCAAAAGACGGCGAGTTAAATTATCACAATGTATATCACCACTCCGATATTGCAGCCAAAAAAGCAGGCTACAAAAATAAATTAAATGCATCAAATCAGACAATGAACCCCAAAATTAAAGAGCTGAAATCAAGAGAAACAGCCCTTGAAAACATAAGCAAATATGTCAGTGCATCTTTGGGAGTTGCTTTGGGCTTCCAAAAGGCATTCGGAAAAATCAAAATCAAAGAGCCAAAGAGCTATATTTATGCCCTGAAAAACGGATTTATCCAGCTTTGGCAGGGTACTAACAGGAATTTAATTACAAAACACTACGGCAAAGCTTTAATTATAGGCTCTGTACTATCCGCACTTTTAACGTGGATAATTCCTTCAAAAGAATTTAAAAAACACGAAAACACACTCAAATCAACCGTTGATACTACAAAAGAATACGAGGTGGGCTAATGGTTTATATGAGTCCGTTTTTAAGCAATCAATTACAAAACAAAGGATACCAAAGCGCATCCTCAAAGAACAGTGTCAATGAACATGCCCGTCATGAAGCAATTTATCAAAACCTTACAAGACGTGCCAACGAAGTAAAGCCAAATGAAGCAAAAGCCGTAGTTTTACAAGAAGACCCTTTTACAAGAGCAATATCGTGTATAAAAGATACGAAAAAGGACTGTGTTAACCTCAAAAACGTTATAAAAACAGGAAAAATTTCCGACAACAATTTAGGAAGAATTAATGATATAGGCTTGAAAACGGGAGTTATGTTAATAGCAACCTTCCTGGCTTCTCATGCAAAAACAAAAACTCAAGCTTTAATGGAATTTATAGGCGGCTCAACTTTTGTTGCCGCAATGACCTTCTGGCCCAAAATTTTCATCAATCTTCCCGCAAGATTAATTCACGGTTTCCCGATTGACCAAAAATATATAAGCGCACAGGGCGATAAAAAAGATTTCTTCCTTGATAATCAATTTATTGTTTGGGATGCAATGCCAAAAGACCAAATGAAAAAATATGCAAAAAAAGCAGGTATTGATTACGACAGTGAAAACGGCGAAGAAAAAATAAGACGCAAAATGCAAAAAACAGCCCTTCAAAACAGAACTCTCAATATGGCTGCAATAGGTTTTGCAACACCTTTAAGCGCTGCTTTGGTCGGCAATTTCGTTGAGCCCAAAGTAGAAAGCGCCGTAATCAAACACGAAGCCAAAAAAGTTCAAAAAATATTTGAAGAAAAAGGAATTAAACAACATCTTAAAGATGTCCGCCCCGAAGTTAAAAATACGGGTGCAATAAATGATTTATTCGCTTCATATTCGCAAAAAGGCGCTTTCAATAACGAATTCTTCAAAAAACTTGCTCAACTGCTTCAACTTGATGATATCACGGAAAGCCTTAAAGATTGCGATGATTTAAAACCCGTAAGAAAATTAAACAGTGCGGATTTAGCCGAAGAATTGAAAAAACTTTATAAATCAAAAGCAAAGGTTGCTGATACCGATGAACTCTATGAAATTCTCTATAGTGCAGCCGCTCCCAAGGCAAAAAGCTTTTTGGTTAACCCCAGAGAACTTATGCCGTTTATACCTGATGAAAATATTGCATCAATAATTAAATCCGTAAAAAACAATCCGACATTGGAAAATTTAGAAAAAGAACTTGCCAAAAACGGTATTAAGAGCAAACATACAGAAAGTATTATTGCTCAAATTAAAACCGATAACGCAGGGTTTGTTGATACCGTAAAATCTTTAAATCAGAATGTAATTTCTGTTTTGAGAGCAAGAGCAAAAGCATATTTAAATACAATTAACCCGATAATAGGCTCAAAATCCGAATCAATATACACAAAAACTTTCAATGAAACAATGAAAGACTTCTTTAGCCGCTTCATTCCTAAAAAGGGCGGTATGGCTAAATTAAAAAGCTTAAAAGAAGGTGATTTGAGTGCAAGTTATAATGCTCTTCAGGAATTTTTCAAATCTCTTGTTAAAGATACTCCGATTGATTCCGATGATTATATAAGCCTGATTGAAAGTTTAAAACCGAAAAGCGTTGATTTAAATGCAAATGCACTGATTTCTCAATTTGTATCAGACCGAAATCTGGCAAATATTGCTGATATAAGCTCAATCCAAAACAATTCGGCAAAAGAAATCGTAAAATCCATCACAGGTTACAAAAACGAAAAAACAGGAATATTCACTTTACTGAAAGACTTTATAAACAAAAAACAAGTTGACATGCAGTCAATTCAATCTAAAGCAATTATTTGCGCAAATGTTGAAGCAAGATTAAAACAAGGCTTAATACAAATTGGCGGCAAACCTATAGGCGATATTGAAACAAAACTCATAAGAGATTTGATTTATGACGGAAATATTTCAAAAAGAATGAACGCAGGTCAACTTGCGGATAAAGTTAACTATAAAGCAATACTTAATGCCGTTTTCAAACCTGAAGCATTTGAAACCGAAGAAAAAATCATGCCGGGAATTAAAAACTTAATAACCAAACTCAAAAATCTTGACGGCTCACAAGGCGAAAACTATTTAAGAACAACAAGTTTCAGCGAACTTGTTAAAAATTATGCAACCAGAATATACAACAACAAATGCTGGATGAAAATTTTCGGAACAATGGCAATTATTTTGACTGCAGTGACTTTATTAATACAGCCCTTCTTCGGCAAAATTGATAAAGAATATCCCGAAGAAAAGAAAGGAGGAAACAGATAATGATGAATATTCAACCAATCAGTCCAATCCTTTCTCAAAGATTAAACATTCAAGCTCCAAAGCAGAGTTTGCCCACAGGTCAAATTGGAACAAATGTTCAAACATATCAATACAGTCCTCTTTTAGCTCAAACGATACTTGCGCAAAACAAACAAATTCTGCCTCAAAAGGTAAACGCTCCAAATCCTGTTGAAAATACGGTTACGGAACAAAATGCATATAAAAACGATTTAAATTCACTTCTTACAACCAACAGAGCAAACATATTAGCCGTTATTCCAAGAATAATGAATGCTAAAGATACTGACGGAAATGAGCTGATACAAGGTGATGAAATATCGGGAAATCTTGTAAATGCCGTTGACAGACTTCAAGATATTAAAGAGCTCGGAATCAATACTCTCCATGTTCTTCCTATTCATCCCACAGGAAAACAGCATGCCATGGGTACAGCCGGCTCATTATATGCGCCCGCTTTATTCGTTGAAAAAAATGGTGATTTAGCAATTGACCCGGAACTTGTAGACGAAAATCCCGCAAAAGAAGCAAGAGAAGAAATTGAAAAAATCTACAAACAAAAAACAGGTAAAGACCTGACCAAAATGGACAAACACGACCCTGATGTAAGATATGCTCAAACAAAATATTTCATAAACAAATGCCACGAACAAAATATTCGTGTTATGCTTGACCTTCCTTCCTGTGCAAGCCTTGATTTCGCCCAGGCTCATCCCGAGATGATGGCAAAAGAGGCGGACGGAAAAGAAAAAGTCCCCGGAGGCTGGCAGGACATAAGAATGTTTGAGCCGTTTGAGGACGAACAAAACAGAAAATTAAATAAACCGCTGTTAGATATGCATAAAAAATATGTAGATGCTTGTATTGATCTTGGTTTTGACGGAATAAGAGCAGATGTGGGCAGAGCAAAACCCGTTGAATTTTGGCATGTAATAATCAACTATTCGCATGCAAAAGACCCCGAATTTGGCTGGCTTGCAGAAACATATACCCATGAAGATGCATCTCCTCAGCTCAATATGCCATACGACAGACCCAAAGAGCTTCTTCAAGTAGGTTTTGATTCATATTACGGACAGTACCATAACTATAGCGACTGGATGGACGCTAAGACTTTATATGATTACGTAAGAGAAAATATTGACATGAACAACGAAATCGGTCAGCCAAAATCTCTTATCGGCTCTTTTGCAACCCATGATGACTCTTCTCCGATGTTATACGGCGGGGCTCCTTGGCTTATGTTTACTTCAATTCTTCAAAGTATGCTCCCTCAAGTAAATCCGTATCTTACGGACGGACTTCAAACGGGTGATTACTACACCTTCCCCTATGACCATGCCATAGTTAAAAACACTCAGACCGATAACAACGAGTGCACAGTCCACACCGGAAGAATGGATATATTTAATAAATCAAGAAAACCGGGCGGTGATTTTCCCGAAATATCAAAAGTTATAAAACAAGCATTCGCCCTGAGAAACAATACCTATAACGAATTAAACGAAAACTCTCCCGTAAAATTGCAGATGAACAATTCGCAAGACGTTATAACAAAAGGCTCGTTCATCATACTTCCGACCAATAATCCTGAAATTATAGCTTTTGCAAGGCACAAGGAAGGAAAAACGCTTTTATTCATAGGTAACAGAAATGTTAATCAAACAGCGGGCGGAACAATTCAAATTCCGGGACTTAAACCGAATCAGCAATTTAAAAACTTAATGCCTAATTACGGCGAAGAATCAAAATTCCAAAACAACAAAAACGGCACAATTAATGTTGAATTAGGTGCATCAAGGGCATGTGTCTTTGAAATTGATGATGCCGACATTCAAATACTCTCAAAACCCGAAAATGTAATGCAGCAAAAATACCTATAGTTATCGGATATAAAAAATCGGGAATTTTAATACAATAAAGGATAAGTTATGGATTTATCAATAAATAAAATAAAAAAACAAGAACAAAAAAACGATTTAAATTTCAAAGGGATAAAAGGCGTATTTCTTCCCGACAACAGTCCTGTTTTAAGATTTAACCCTCCTCCTTTCAGAAAAGGCAAAGAAAGAGTTGTTCTTCAAATAGCAATGCCGGATTATGACAATGAAACAAACAGCTATCTTTTTCCGAAAGAAGATGATATTGAAGAAATTGATTTCATTGGAGACAAACCCATTGAACTGCGTGACAATAAAATGGCAAAATATGCAAATGCAATAGCATACAGATATAAAATTACTTCAAATGACGGCAGTACAAGATACGCAACCGACGGTTTTAAATCCATAAAATCCGATGACGGCAAAGAACTAATGAACATAATTTATCTTGGAAACGGCGGTTTCGGCATATCTCCGAAAGCAGGCACAATGCGCCATACTTTTGTAGACAGCGATGTTGCTCTTGATAAAGAAAATAAACCAAAACCCTACGATAAAAATTTTGTAAGAAACCATTTTAATGTTTTGGGAGGCTCTACAAAAGGCTTATTATACCTTTTAACAAATACCGATGAATTAGATCCTTATACTTGGATTTTATCAACTCCCGATATCGGCGTGGATAAAATATCTTCTCATAAATATTGGCCAAATAATCTTTACCAATGTAATGATATGGATGCTTTTAAAAAATTTAATTTTGAATTATTTAAAAGAGGAAAAGGTTATATTGCCGATGGCGCATTCACTTCTCAAGGGCTTGAATCGCCAATTGTACAGCATATCTTAAAATGGGGGCAGGATTCACCGTTTTACAACATGCTTAAAATAGACGGAAGAATTCAGCTCGGAATTTTGCCCGATAAAAACCCGAAGGGCAACAATCCCCTTGAACATATAGGTATAAAGGTTGTAAATCCGGTAACAAGTGAAGCATACAATAAAAAACTGCCGACATATATACAATTTTATGACGACAGACTTGCTTCACAAGCACAATTGGAAAACCCCGATACGTTGATTGAAACCTATGACAATCCAAACCCGAAAGACCATTACGAAACCGTTTCTCATCAGGATTCCGTTATACCATATTATTTTGAAATCGATCCGAGCGGCAAAAAGGCAAGTGTTTTCAAAGATGAAAATTACATGCTTTTAAAAGATATTCCGAACCTCGGAGATTTTCTGACATTCCCCAATTTTACAATTACCGACAAAGAACACGCATCCGGCGCATCATTTTGGGACGGCAACAGAGACATTATCAAAATGAATTTATCAAATCCTGATATAACAAAGGAAAATCAGGAAGGTTTACAAAATGCAAGAAACTATTTATTTGGTGTCGCTACCTTTTGGACGGAAGCAATTCAATCTTATCTGGTTTTAAATACAGCCTTATCAAGCGAAAAAGAAAAAAAAGAAATTGCAAAAAATAACGGCATAGACAGCGCAAAATATGATGAAATTAAAGAACTGATAGCGCAAAACAAGGTTAAGCTGCCTATTCTTGAAAATGCAAAACCGATTTCGCAATATATTAAAGAATTTCCTCTTCAATCAATTGAAACTCATCCTGCTTTGAGCGCAATTTTTGCACAACCCCAATTTAACAAGGAACTGTTTGATTCAAAAACCTTATCAAAACTTGAAACAAGCATAAATGCAATTATCAAAAATTCAATCCCCGAAGAATATCAAGGCAATGAACAGTATAGGCTTTATGTCGAAAAACTGTATACAAATACAATTATTCGTCAAATTATAATTAATGCAATTGACCCCGGTCTTATACAAAAAGACGGCTCGACCGATTTAGAGAAATTGAAAACAACGGGCATAAATTCTCTGACTCCTAAAGCTTATGATCCTGAAGAAGAAAGACACCTTGTTGTTTCTAAAATAAAGAAAAATATCAACAGTTTTGATGCACTGGCACTCCAAAACAAAATAAAAGACGAATTAATCGGCATCAATCTTGAAGATTTCAAATTAGCGGAAAGTATAGTTCTTCAAGGTCAGGGAGGACTGGGCTGGAGATTTGATGCGGCAAAAGATATCGCAGATTTAGACTCCGTAAGAGACGGCACCACAACGTTTGATTTTGTATGGAACGGGGACGAACTTCATCCGGGAGTACGCTCTTTTTGGGAAACATTTATAAATAACATTTATAAATACAATCCTTCGGCTTTTACAATAGCTGAAGTTACAAGTTTATCCGAATTTGCAAAATTCAAAGATATTGAAAGCGGAATGGCTTTTGACCCGAAATTAACAAAAAAATTTCAATCAAAAAGCGAAGATGAACAAAATATCTGGGAAGAAGGTGTTGTATATGAGCTTGAGCGCACTTTCCACGAAAGAGTTCACTCAACCACCGGCTCAAACTATGACAAATATTTCAATAATCTTTCCAATTTTATAGGTGTTGACCCCGAACACGGTTATGATATTAATGCTAAAGCAGGTGATGTAAAAGCACTAAAAGGTTTAATGGAAACTTTTATCAAATATGCAAATCCCCGTGAAGCAATATATACGCACATGTTCTTTGATAACCACGACAAACCCAGATTGCTTCACACCCTTCCTTTAGATATGAATTTATTCTTATTTGATGATGTTGCGGCAAAAGGAAGCAATGCCAAAAACTTCTCGGAAGCAAATCCTGTTTATAAACAAATGGCATACGATGTAACGGGAAGTGATGACTATGAAAATATGTCCTCTAAAGCAATTGCGGTTGCATATTTTATGAAAGGGGAAATTGAAAAAGCTTATGAAAATGACCCCGAAACAAAAGAAAAACTCCTTAAGGCTCTTAGTGAATTAGCGCTCGGCAAGAAAAATTCCTCTTCGCCCATAAACTATAAAAGAGCTCAAGCATTCGGTTTTCTGCCTTTTGATGTGACACTTAAAGATGTTTTTGAAAGAGCCGGAGTCGGTGATTTTGAATATGAAAAAATTCTTTCTTCAATGAATAAATATGAAGAAAAACTTCAAAATCTTTGGCAGGTTATGAATGCTCTTGTCGGAACACCTACAATGTTTTTAGGCACGGAATTCGGTCAAACAGGATATGAAACC
Source organism: Candidatus Gastranaerophilales bacterium (assembly GCA_947589425.1). GTDB lineage: Bacteria > Cyanobacteriota > Vampirovibrionia > Gastranaerophilales > Gastranaerophilaceae > RUG14156. The sequence continues at coordinate 58,999 of CANQAV010000005.1, forward strand.
CCCTCTAAAAATGAATATGTAGGCAACCGTGAGCCCGTTAACCACGATTTAAGAAACAGCGAATACCATAAAGAAAGAGTTGACAAATTTTATGCAATCTCTTCAATGTATAAACAACAGGGTTTAAGCGCAAAAAGAGGCTCAACTCCGATATCGCTGAATACCTCTTATGTTGGCTCCCAACAAGAATTTGAACCTGAAGAAAACAAAGAACAATACACATATTTTAAAGAACAAATTGCACGCTTTACAAACGAAACCAAAACAAAGCCCGAGCTTCTGTTTGCTGTTTTAAAATCTCATATGGATGATGACACATTTGATAAATTATTAAAAGACTCTTTAAAAATTAAAAACGAAAACAATAATTACGAAATATTTAAAACTATGCTCCCGTTATTGGAAAGGGAATTTACGGTTGATGACAGTACTCCTCTTAAAATGTGGCCAATTTTTAAATATGACGATAAAGGCTCCCGTGTAGTTGAACTTATAACAAATAACGGCGTTAATACCTGCAAAAAAATCAAATATGACGGAGATAAAAGCTTTGTTAATATTGCGCCCGAAAACAAGAAAAAAATATATAAAGTAAGTTCTATACCCATAAAAGACAAAGAAGGCAATTGTCCTTTTGAAGATGGCACCGTATTAAGAAAAAAAGTATATGATAAGGCATTAGCTAAATATGTTGATGACGGCGAAAAATATGTTGTTAAAGAAGGTCGTATAGTAAACGCAAATAAAAATAGAAGTATTATAATAGAAGATACAACCGCAACCTTCTATGCGCCTAATGATGAAAAAGAAAACATGAGCTATATGGCATATCTATATAACGGTACTCACTAGGCTATATTATCGCAACATTAAAATCATCCCTCAAAGCTTCAATAACATGAGGGTTAATAAGGGCATGGGAACAATCGGCAAGGGATATATCAACATCCGAATTTAACAGCGACAAAAGATAATTAAGCCCTAAAAGAGTACATTGAGAGAAAAATATTTTAATCTCGACTCCTTTTGATTTCAACTTTTTAAGCACTTCAACCAGAATATCTTCCTCAAGAGGATAGTTAATATTTAAAATTTTAACTCCGTTATGCTCTAAAAGACACTCATTTCCCTCAAGCCCGCCTATTACTATTACGATGGATTTTTCTTTAAAATCTTGTATGTAATTAAGGATTTCTTTTTTATCATATTTAATATCCAAAGGTTTTTTGATTGTACTTTTTTGATATCCTGCGGTTTTAAGGGCAGTTTTTATAACGGGCAGAAAGTCATTTTCTTTAATATCAAAAACCTTGGAAAAAGAAATTAATTTATTTGAAAAGATTTCACCTTTATAAAGGCTGTCTATTTTTTGAATGAAATTTTGAGTAATTAAAATAACTCCTTCAAAAACGGAAAAATCATATTCCGCGCTGTCGGCGCCATAATGTCCCCTTAAAAATTTATTATTTTTAAAATAAGGATAAAAATGCGCCATAATCAAAGGCCCGTTCGTATAAACATTAATATCCTCATGCGAAGGAAGATTTTCAAGGGTATTTAAAAGATGCTCCAATTCGTCTAAATCATCTCCCGAAACAAGGATTGATTTACCTTTTAAAATTGATAAATTAATTGAAGCATCCTCTTTTGCGCCATATTTTTTTTCATATATCGAATTGAGTTTTTCATTTATTTGATTGGCGCAGGAGCAAAATTCCAAAATTCTTCTTTTTATTTTTTCCTGCCTTATGGAATATGCATTTGTAAGCGCATAAAATCTTACAATTTCAAAATCGTGTTCATTATATTCGGGCTCTAATTTTTTAATTTTTACAAGAGAAATTGCGCACAATCTTGCAAAAATCGTTATGAGTTCAAAAAGACGCTGTTTTGTTTTATCATAATTATTTGCTTTGTTTATAATATTTGTTTGAGCATAGTTAATTAACATTGAAATTGTAGTATTTTCATCAATCTCAAAACCCGTATTTATTATCTCGCAAGGCAGATTGTTATTATTACAATATGAAATATATTTCTCTTTTACTTCTTTTTTCAGATTGTAAAGCTCTTTTATAAAATTTAAATATCTTGTTTGGTTAAAGCTTGTATTAATTAAAAATATCGAAAGCCCCTCAATAATTAAATTCAGGGAAAAATCAGAAAAAAACGAAAATTCTTTAAGTTTAACAACATAAAATGACGTTTCTCTTAAAAGCGCTAAAATTACCTGATACAGCGCATTAACACTCGGGTGTATCGTACATACGCCCGAAAACTGGCAGGAATTTTTTTCGGCTATATTTTTAAAATATTCTTGCATATTGTAAGTTTATTTGATTTAACAAAAAATTTAATTACCCCGAAAGACAATCTTTCCTCTACTACATATATAGGATTAATTTGAAAAAAATCGAAAAAAGGTGCATAATGGTATTGTGAGTTAGGTTTTTATCAGGGGTTATGTTGTTTAATAATTGTGCCAAAAATTATACAAAAGAACTGTTCATGCCCGAAACAAACGGAATTATATCCGATTCCATTGTGCAAAACTGGACACGCCAGGCACTTGAGTGTTACAAATTAAATTCCGACTGCACAAAATGCCCCATTACAAAAGCCGGATATTCATTTAAATGTCAGATGATGCATATTGTCGAAATTCTCTTAAGAACACAGGGATTGCCCGATGAAAAGGCAATTATGAATTCAAGAGAGCCTCAATTTGCCGACAACAACGTTGCCTAATCAAGATAAAATACCGTTACGACTTTATGTGATTCTTCCGCAAATTCAACAGCTTTATGCAAAGTGTTGGATGAGTGGGATAAGAAACATATCAACTGCTGGCATTCTGAAATTATTTCACGGTTGCAAATACGGCTTGCATCCGCTAAAGTCATCATTGCCCTATCGGGATGTTCAACAATATTTGGAACACCGATTAATTGGTCCTGAACATCAGAGGGCTGCTGACCTATTGTTTGAGGAAGAATAATTTTTAATTTTTCGGGATTTGCTTTAAGCGCACCTCTAATCGCTGCGGCATTTGTACCTGAAGAGCCTCCCGAAGTAATTATTGTATTTCCTTGCATAACAAGGCTTGTAGTAAGTGTTTCAATAATTTGCTGGTGGGTAATTGTTAAATTTCTGGAGCCGATAATAGCAATTCTTTTTGCGCTCTGTCTGATTGTTGCTAACTCTTGAGCTAATGCGTCAACATCATCACCTTCTTTGTGTTCAACTTTATCCATATCTTCCAAAGGGACCATAATCGAAGGTTGATTTTGCTTATCTAAGTTTTCTTCCATATTTTTTTATTTTTTCCTTTAAAATTTTTGCTATATAATAATACCATACTTTTCAAATTTTGAAAACTATACTTGTCACATATTAGGGGAGTGTCTTAATTAATGCCTCAAAATGGGGATTTTCTAGAAGGATTAAACGAACAACAGCTTGAAGCCGTAACCGAAAAAAACGGTGCAATTCTTGTATTAGCAGGGGCAGGCTCCGGCAAAACCAAAGTATTAACTTCAAGAATTGCAAACCTTGTATCGCAAAACACAAGTCCTAACGATATTTTAGCCGTAACTTTTACGAATAAAGCTTCAAAAGAAATGCAGGAAAGACTTTCTTTATATTTAGGCGAAAATATCGTAAAAAGAATGTGGGTCGGAACTTTTCACAATATCTGCGGAAAAATTTTAAGACGTGATTTGGAAAGCTATAAAACAAAAGACGGAAGAAAATGGGACAATAATTACGTAATATATGATGATACCGACACAAAAACAATAATCAAAAATGCTCTTAAAAAATTTAATCTTGATGAAAAAATATATGACATAAAAGCAATTAAATCAACTATTTCAAACGCAAAAAATAAAATGCAGGATGCATATTTGTTTGCATCATCCGCCCGTGACTACTATAGCCAAAAAGTAAGCGAAATATATTATGAATATGAACGCCAGCTCGCCCTTAATAATGCGATTGATTTTGATGATATGCTTATGCTGTGCGTAAATCTGCTCAAAGAAAATGAAGATGTAAGAAAAAAATATCAGCAAAGATTTCAGCATATTCTGGTAGACGAATTTCAGGATACAAATAAAGCCCAATACGATTTGATTAATATGCTCTATCCTCCAAAGGGCGAAAAAGAAAAAACAGGCTCTCTTATGGCGGTGGGAGATGTTGATCAATCAATCTATTCTTGGAGAGGAGCAGATTTTAAAATCATTTTAAATTTTCGCTCGGATTATAACGGCGCAAAATTAATCAAACTTGAAAAAAATTACCGCTCAAGCGAAATCATATTGAATGCGGCAAATGAAGTAATCAAAAATAACGAAGAACGTATTGAAAAAAATCTATACTCCACAAAAGGAAAAGGCGAAAAAATTACTCTCTATGAAGCTAATGACGATTTTCAAGAAAGCAGATTTATTGCGGGAAAAATAGACTCCATAAAAAATCCGAAAAATGAAATTGCCGTACTTTACCGCACCAACGCACAATCACGCTCTATTGAAGAAGCTTTGATGTCAAACTCAATTCCGTATAAAATTGTAGGCGCTTTAAAATTCTATGAAAGAAAAGAAATTAAAGACATTATTGCATATTTAAAATTAATTTATAACCATAATGATTCTCAAGCCTTAAAAAGAATAATTAATGAGCCAAAAAGAGGAATAGGGGATACTACGGTAAACAAACTGTTATCTATGGCGGATAAAGAAGAAACAAGCATTTTTGAAATATTAAAAACAATAGATTCAAATGAAGAATTTAACCAGAGAACTAAAGGGCTTTTGATTAATTTTTATACTTTAATTGATGAAATGACTTCATTTAAAGATGAATATTCCCTGTCGGAATATGTTTCCTATGTTATTGAAAAAAGCGGATATTCCGCTTCTTTAAAAGAAGACAACACTATCGAAAATCAATCAAGACTTGAAAACCTTCAAGAATTTGTAAATGTCGCAAAAGAATTTGAACAGGATGATTTTCTGATTGATGAAGAAGATGACCTTGGCGCCTTGGGCAACTTCTTATCTCAAGTGGCGCTTGTATCTGATGTTGATGAAATAGACGAAAATAACGACAGCGTTACCTTAATGACAGTCCACTCGGCTAAGGGTCTTGAATATCCGATTGTTTTTATTGCGGGTCTTGAAGACGGCATTTTCCCTCATAACAGAAGTATTGCTCAAAACAACAACAGCGAGCTTGAAGAAGAAAGAAGGCTTATGTATGTTGCTCTCACAAGAGCAAAAGAAAAGCTTTATTTAAGCTGGGCAAAATCAAGAAAAGTTTGGGGAAATTACCAAAATTACCCGAAAAGCAGATTTCTAGACGAAATTCCGCAGTCTTTAACGCTTGAAGAAAGCCCGCACAAAATTCCTTCAATGCAATCTAAAAGCAGTTTTTCGGCAGCAATATCAAAAATAAAAGAAAAATCCCCTTCATCAATCACAAACTTTGCTTCATCTTTGGAAAGAATTAAACAAAGCGCAGAAAAAGCACGGGAGAAAAATTCGACCCCCAATCAAAAAAACCTTTCTTCTTCCCTTCAAAGGCTGAAAAAAGAAAACAAAGATAATACTTCCATAAAAGATATGATACAAAAAGCAAAAGACAGAGCTCTTGAAATTCAAAATAAATCAACTTCAAGAATGTTAGGGCTTTTGCCGATAGGCACAAGGGTTTTCCACGCTTCTTTCGGAATAGGTAAAATTATAGATATTACAAAAGAAAATAATACCTCATCTTATGTTGTTGATTTTACAAAAGCCGGCAAAAAAACCCTCGACAGCATAAGCGCAAATTTAAAAACATTTTAAATTTTTGTGAGATAATTAAATTATGGAAGAACAACTATCACGAATTGACTATATCAGGGAATTAATCAGCGACTCAAGGTATGATGACGCTCTTGAGATGCTCTCAATTGCAACGGAAGAAGAACCTGATAATGTGGATTATAATTATGAATTAGCCCGAATTTTTATGGAGATGGGTAATTACCCTTCGGCAATTTCTAATTTAGAATTAACGGTAGAAAAAGTAAGAAATTACCTGCTTTATTATATGCTCGCAGAAGCCTATCAGGCAGACAACCAAATAGATAAAGCTATTGGAGCATATTTAAAAGCAATTATGCTTAACGAACAATTTGCCCTTCCTTATAAAAAACTGGGAATACTGTTTTTAGGCAGGGGCGATAAAGTTTCTTCCGTTGAATATTTTGAAGACTATCTGAAACTTGATATAGCAAAAGATGAAAAAGAGAGTGTACAAAAAGTTTTAGATAGGATAAAAAATGACTGATTTAAAAAAAGACGTGGTAATTTATACCCTTGACTATTGCCCTTACTGTATGAAGGCAAAAATATTTTTAGACGAACATAATGTTGAATATAAAGAAATCCCCTGCGAAGACAGAGAAGAAGAAATGAGAAAAGAATTAACCGAAAAATATTCTCTCAAATCTCTTGCCACTTTTCCTCAAATTATTGTTAACGGAGTAAACATAGGCGGTTATTCCGATATGGTTGAAAAATACAATAACAAACAATTAATTTTTTAGTTAAATGTATTTTTTAATGTTTGAAATAATTGCGCTTTTTGGCACCATTCCCGCCATTACTTCTTTTATTTCACCGTTTTGAAATATTAAGATACTGGGCAGAGATGAAATTCCGCATTCTTTTGATGTGTTGATGTTCTGCTCGGTATCTATTTTTACAATTTTAATTTTATCTTTAAATTCGTTCTGAATTTGCTCTAAAACAGGAGTCAGCTTTCTGCACGGCCCGCACCACTGCGCCCAAAAATCAACAACTACGGGGATATCTGATTTTAATACGATATTTTCAAAATTATTATCCGTAATTTCTTCAATGTTCGCCATTTTTTCTCCTTTTTTGTATTATTGTATCATGGATATTGATAAGATTGTTTCAAATTTAAAAGATGATTTTAAAAACAACAGAGTTCAACACAGCGAATTTGTCGACTTTATGGAAAACGTTAAAGACCCTTACCTTGTTTTAATATGCTGTATTTTATCTTTAAGAACAAACGACAAAACAACAATTAAAGCAACAAGAAGAATGCTTGAACTCGCCCGAAGCCCAAAAGAAATGATTAATGTTGATGTTGAAGAATTGGCTCAGGCAATATACCCCGTCGGATTTTACAAAAACAAGGCAAGTCAAATTATAGAGCTATCTAAAGAACTTATTGAAAAATATAATTCAAAAGTCCCTTCTTCCATTGAAGAATTGACTAAGTTTAAAGGTGTCGGAAGAAAAACCGCAAACCTTGTTTTGGCAAAAGGCTTCAATCTTCCCGCAATTTGCGTTGATGTACATGTGCATCGAATTACAAACCGCATGGGCTGGGTTAAAACAAAAACTCCTGATGAAACAGAGATGAAATTAAGAGAAATTCTGCCTAAGAAATATTGGATTGATTTTAATACGCTTCTGGTAACGCACGGACAGAATATCTGTAAAAGTCAAAAACCCTGCTGTTCAAAATGTTCTATATCAATGTACTGTAAAAAATTATTTAATTAAAATTATTTATAATGTTATCCAAATGTTCTATATTTGAAGGAATTACATTTGAATTTTTAATTCTGAAAACCAATTTTCTGAAACATCCGACATTTTTTGTCTGCTCATTTAACAAATTGCCTATAAATTCAACGGCGCCGAAGTCTTGAACTTGAACTGCCGATTTATAAAGTTCTTCCAATTGACTTTGTATAAATTCTTCATGGGATAATGCGGATGTAAATATATCGGTAACATTAATCCAATCGGCAAGAGGCTCTTCTATTTTTGAAAAAGTTAATTTTTCATCTCTTAAGATAAGATATTCATAAATTTTATGAGCGCACATCAATTTTTGAGAAGCCTTGTGTTTCATAAAATCGCAAAAGCCCTGCATTGCAATTTCGTCAAAATATGTTGACATTGCAAAATAAAGATAGGCGCTGTAAAATTCGTGGTTTATCTGTTTGTTAAGTATTTGAAGAAGTTTTGTATCCATAGTTTCCTTTCTGTTGTGTATTGTTTTGATTTTAAAGTGTTTATGGAGAAAAGATGATTGCCCTGCGAACTAAGACTCACTCTGCTCGGGACCCATGGTACGGTCTTCGGGCTGTCGGCAAGGCTCAACGCCTTCCCGCACGCCCTTCGCACACCTCTGCCCTCGCCTGCGTTCGCTAAGATTGCCCTGCAATCTAAGCTCACTTGGCTCGGGACCCATGGTACGGTCTTCGGGCTGTCGGCAAGGCTCAACGCCTTCCCGCACGCCCTTCGCACACCTCTGCCCTCGCCTGCGTTCGCTAAGATTGCCCTGCAATCTAAGCTCACTTGGCTCGGGTTATCCACACGTTGTCGAGGTTGCAATAAAGCCTTACATAAAAGCCTTCTTTGCATTCGCATCTGAACAAAAATTCAAGAGGTTCGGTTTCTTCAAAATATTTCCTCTTTAAAAATTTCCCGTCATTTGAAATCACTTCAACATATTCAATATGATGTTCGTGTGTCATGACGTGTTTTAATGTGACTTTTTTTAGCATATCATCAAGCTCTTCAACATAAGCGTAATGCGGATTTTCGGGCTCGGGAATATTCTCTTTTAAAAGCTCCATATCTTCTTTACAGCAAACAAGAGTTCCCTCTCCTTCATGCACAACTTCAATGACGTTTGAGCAGACTCTGCACTTATAGATTTCAAGTTTTTTTGTCATAGTTTATCCTCTCTTCAAAAAAATTCTCCGACAAATCAGAATTAAAAAAATTAGCCTTTCGAACTAGCCTGACAGGTCTTTTAATAAAAAACAAACAGAGCAGTTTATAAAAAATAAAATTAGCAGTATTATATTTTTAAAAAAGTTAAAAAGGAAAAAGAGATGAAAGAAAAAATTTTTGAAGTAATTAAATGGGTCTTAATTGCGCTCGGAATAATATTTTTAATACAAATATTAATCATTATCGGCGCATTTATCGGAATAAGCAGATTGTCAAAAATGACTTTTGATATACCTAATGCCGATAAAATTCAAAAAGAACTCCGCCCCATTGTTGACTATGCCGAAAGCTACAGGGATAAAAACGGCAAATATCCTCAAAATATTGAAAACGTAAAAATTAAAAAAGATATTGACTATAAATATGAAGCCTCAAAAGACTTCACCTGCTATACAATAACCGCAAAAACAAAGAAAAATTCATCCACAAAACAATATCAACACTGCAGACAAAATTCCGATAATTCTCAATCAAGCTCCGAAAGCTATGTTGAATTCAGCAATTAAAAGTATGGTAAAATAAAAAAATAAGACAATAAAGGGTTTATAATGAAAAAAATAATCATCTTAATAATGCTTGTATTTTTAAGCATTAACAGCGGTTTTTCTCTTGAAGAAGGGATGAGCGTCAGCACGCTTCCTTCAGGACAAAAAGTTGTTATTAAAGAAGTGAAAGATAACAACATCGTAAAAATTGACACATGGATTAATACCGGCTCGATTAATGAAGATGATAAAACAACGGGCATCAGCCACTTTTTGGAACACCTTTTCTTTAAAGGCACCCAAAAACACCCTACGGGCGAAATGGACAAAATTCTTGATTCAAAAGGCGCTGTTGTAAATGCAGGTACAAGCAAGGATTTTACTCATTATTATATTGAAATTCCTTCAAAGGATTTTGATTTAGCGCTGTCTTTGCATGCAGACATGCTCCAAAACCCGCTGATACCGAGAAAAGAGCTTGAGCGTGAACGCTCTGTCGTGATTGAAGAAATATCAAAAACAAAAGACAGCCCCCAAAATTTGATGTTTGATAATATGTATAAACTTTTATACGAAAAATCAAACCACCCTTATAAAAGAAATGTAATCGGGGAAAAAGAAGTGATAGAAACCGTTACAAGAGAGGAAATCTTCGATTATTTAAACAGATTTTACACTCCCGATGCCTATACAACCGTTATTGTAGGGGATGTTAACAAAGAAGATGCTCTTAAAAAAGTGGCGGAAGCTTTTAATCAAAAACAGCCCAAAAAACAAGAAAAAATAAAATACCCTAAAATTAAGCCCTTAGATAAAATTGAGCGCAAAACAGACACCATGGATATATCTAAAAGCTATTTAATGATTGGCTTTTTAGCTCCTAAATTTTCCGATTTAAAAGACAACTACGCTCTTGATGTTTTGGCTTCGATTTTAGGAAGCGGAAAAAGCTCAATTTTAAATCAGGAGCTTAAAGAAAAGCTTGGACTTGTACTTTCTGTTTCAGCAGGAAATTTCTCTCAGAAAGATTCCGGAATGTTTTATATTAACTCGTCTTTTGACCCGAAAAACGAAAAATGTATTGAAGAAGCAATATTAAAAGAAATCGAAAAAATTCAACAAGGGGAGCTTGATGAAAGTTTAATCACAAAAACTAAAAACATGATTAAAACAGATACCTACTATTCAAGAGAAAGTATTTCCAATATAAGCGATGAATTGGGTTATATCTATACTTTATTGTCAGACGGGCAATATTGGGAAGATTATCTTAAAAACATTGATAAAGTCACCAAACGTGATATTGTAAATGTCGCAAGAAAATACCTTGATACAAATAAATATGCAATTTCCGTCGTAAGACCCCAAAATTATAACTGCGAAATCAAAGAAATATCAAATGTTAAAGAAAATAACATTGAAACAAAACTGCTTGAAGAAAAAGATAATACCAAAAAAGTGCTTCTGCCAAACGGCGCTGTATTAATTACAAAGAAAAAAACAAGCAATTCAATTGTTGCAATTAATATTGCCATAAAAGGCTCAAAAATGGTTGAAAAAAAACCTGCAGCCGCTCTTCTTAGCGCACTTGGCGCTATGAGCGGAACAAAAAATTATACAAATAAAGAATTTGCGCAATATCTTGATGAAAACGGCATTAAATTGGGGCTTAGCTCTTCAAATGACAGTTTTTCAATCGTTGTACAATCAACGCTTGATAATTTGGATAAAGCATTCATCGCCCTTGATGAAGTTATAAACAACCCTGTTTTTTCAGACTATGAGCTTGATAAAATTAAATCAAGAAAAATACAGGAACTAAAAGGGGTTTCAGATAATCCCTCAAGCTATGTTTTTGATGAATTTAAAAAACTGGCATATCAAAACAGCGTCTACGGACAAAATGCCCAATTCTTACAGGAAGCGGTTAAAAATGTTACAAGGGATGATGTTGTTGAATTTTATTCAAAAATAATAAATCCTGAAAATATGGCAATTGCAGTTGTTGGAAATATTGACGAAAATGAAGTGGCAAAAAAAATAAATGAAATTATAAAACCGAATCCGAAGGGCAAAAAGTTCTCTTATTCAAACGTTAAATACACCTCTTTTCGTCCTCAAAAAAATATTGAAACCACGCTTCATAAAAAGCAGGTACAGGCAAACTGGATGGCTTTAGGGTATAAAACCTGCGGAACGCTCAATAGAAAAGATATTGCGGTATTAAACGTTATAAACGCAATTTTGGGAGAGGGCATGTCAAGCAGGCTCTTTAGAAAACTGAGAGAGGAACAAGGTCTTGCTTATACCGTAGGTTCATCAATCAGTTCAAATGTTTTAGACGGAACATTTATTGCTTATATAGGCACAAATTCAAACAGCATAAAACAAGCAAAAGAAGGAATGATGAATGAGATTGAGCTCTTAAAAAAAGAAATGGTGACAACAAAAGAATTAAATGATGCAAAAGATAAAATAATGGGCAATTTCCTTCTGGCTCTTGAAACAAATATGGACGAAGCATCTCTTTTAAGCGGATACAGCATCCTCGGAAGAAATTTAAACGCATTGGACGAATACAAAAAACTTATTATGGATGTAACTCAAAGCGATATCATTGAAATTGCAAACAAATATTTTTCAAAGCCTTATATTTATACCGTTGTTGTTGAAGAAGGAAAATAAAACAAAATGATTGAAAGAAAATGTCAGGGCTGTAATTCAAAATTTAAAAGAGAAGAACTGATTAAAATTACAAAATTAAACGACAACACCCTTAAAATAAACCCTTCTTCAAAAGAATTGGGAAGAAGCTTGTATGTCTGCAAAAACAGTGATTGCATAAAAAATCTGATTAAAAAAAAGCGGATTAAATCAGCTCTTAAATACAATAATCAAAAAGAAATCGCACGAATTGAAAATGAGCTTAAAAAATGCCTGTCAATTTAAATTGACAGGCATTTTAATTTTGTTTCAAGAATTATTTACCTTTTTTAACTAATTCTTTGAATTTTTTACCTGCAGAGAATGCGGGAACAGTTTTAGCAGCAATTTTGATTTCTTTTCCTGTTTGAGGATTGCGTCCTGTTCTTGCAGCTCTTTTTCTTGCTTCAAAAGTACCAAAGCCTACTAAAGTAACTTTTTTGCCTTTTGAAACTGTTTTTTGAACTGTTTCGATGATAGCACCGATAACTTCTGAAGTTTCTTTTTGTGACAGCTTAGCATTTTGAGCAACTGCTTTAACTAATTCTTCTTTGTTCATATCTAACTCCTATTTAATAACACAACCTTATTATACACATTTATCGCGCTTTGGCAAGTGTTTTACATAAAAAATTAGTCATATTTTGTTCTGATGCGTGAAAAATGAATATCCTTATAAAAATAATTTAAAATTTGACGTGCGCTAAACCCTTTATTCGCAAGGTTATTCGCCCCATATTGGCTCATACCCACACCATGACCGTTTTTTCTTATTCCCCTGTCAAAACCTTCAACAGATTTTATATAAGGAAGGTCATGACTCCAAACTTCGCCTGCGGAATTTGTTTTTCCGCCCGATGAAGCATGGTAGTATGCGGGAATTATTTTATTGTCATAAGTTAAAACTTCGCCTCTTGTTGATAATACGGCGTGCGTTGTTCTTGCCGTTTCGCTGCTTGCGCCGCCATAAGCTTGGTCTTGAGGAGTATCTTTCAGGTCATAACCGTGAGAGCCTCTTTTGTTAAGATTTGCCAGAGCATAGCTTCTTGCGGCAATCGCCTGTGCTTTATGCGCTTCTTCATTCCAGCGTGAAGGCATTTCAGAAGGCACAACACCCATTAAATACTCCTCAAGAGGAAGAGAATTAACAATGGTAAGAGTTCCGCCGATATTATAAATTATCATATCCCCTCTGTACCACCTTCTTTTTGTTGCCAAAAATCCTTTGGAATTAGGATTTTGAACAAAAATTGCATTGGTCTGGCAATCGTAATATCTGCCTTTTACTTTAATTGCAATTGAATTTCCGTATGCTTTGATTTGATAAGGTGTGTAAGAGCGGGAAATAAACAATATTTTTCCGTTGTTTATATCTGAAAATGTTGCATTTTGAGAGCTTCCCAAATAGGTTTTTTTAATACCTTCACTGAGCCCGATTCTGATTGCTTGTGCTTTTTGGAAAAAAGGCAGCACAAAAAGCAAAAGAATTAAGATATGTATTTTTATTTTTTTTGAAATATTCCTCATATTTAACAAATACTATACTTTCTGATGATACAAATTAACAAATTTGTTCCACGACTACAATTTTAACACAATTAAGTAAACTTGTGTATATTAGCTTTTATTGTGCATTTTTCTAATGAAATTGAAGGCTGAATTTAATAAAATATCATTAAAAGTGATATGTTATGCAAAAATTTATAAATAAAAAAGTTATCTCAGACACTGATTATCAGGAATTAAAAGTCAGGGAATATATGAATAGATATGTAAAAGAGCTTCAAAGACATTTTGATTTGCCCGACAGTGTCATGCGCTCAATTTTATATAAAGTTTACAAAGATTTAAGTCCCTTAAATTTTATAAAAGTCTTTATTAAAAATATGCTGTGTGTGATAAAATCAAATTGTATAAAATTTACTGTTTTCAGAAGGAAATAAATTAAATGGAAGTTAAAGCCTTTCCAAACGGAATTTTCGGAGCAACAACATATCTTATCTATGATAAAAAAACTCTTGAAGGAGCAATAATTGACTGTACTTCATCAACAGATGAAATAGAAAACATTATTAAAACAAAGAAAATTAATTTAAAATATATCCTTATAACCCACGGTCATTTTGACCATGTTTACTGCGTTTCAAAATTAAAAACAAAATTTCCGGATGCACAGGTTTTAATGCACAAACTTGATATGCCCCTTTTGGGACAGGTTGAAACCCAATGTAATATGGCAGGAGTTGACACCATTAAAGTTCCCTGTATCGACGGGCTGATTGATGAAGAAAGCAAGAACTTAAAATTAGCCGATAAAGAACTTAAAATAATACACACAAAAGGACACTCAAAAGGCGGAGTATGCTATTTAATAGAAAATAAATTATTCTCGGGCGATACTTTATTTAAAGATTCAATCGGAAGATGCGACCTTTTCGGCGGGGATTTTAAAGAAATAGAAAAAAGTATCAAAGAAAAACTTTTTAAGCTTGATGAAGGAATTACCGTATACCCAGGACACGGAGAAAAAACCACAATAGGATATGAGAAAAAATATAATCCGTATTTCGGCTCAAACATAAGTTAAATGTTGCCTTTTTTAATTGACATCTTATTCCGATAATTTTAAAATGATATTGGGATAGAAAATGAATAAAACTGCGCAAACAATAGATACAGACTATCAAAAAATAAAAGAGTATTTGGTTGACTCTTTTTTTAACCGCATCTGTTTGGATAAACCCCTAAAACAACAGGATTTGAACAAATTTCATAAATGCGCAATCGCCCTTAAGGCTTTTGATTTGGTTTCAATCATAATGTCATATCTCGCTCTTAACAACTATAAACAAGGTGCAAGATACTATCTGACACAGAGCCTTTTAAATGATGCAAAATATCTTGCAATTTCATCAAACAGTCTTTTAGCACAAAAAATAAATCTTTTCTGCGCAAGCTTAATTGAATATTATGAAAAAAACATTGAAACTTCTCTTAATCTCCTGAAGGCTTCGCTTTATATCAAAACAAACGAAAAAAGAAACTTTGATGAGGCAATCCTTGGATACAGAGAAAAAATCAAAAACGAAAATATCGAAAAAACAATTTCTCCGGCTCCGCCTTCTTTTATACCCAATGAAATAAAAGATGATGCGCTTTTGGCGCTTTTGGAAGTAGGAAGAACAATCGCCGTTGAAACAAATATAGATAATCTTCTTACGATTATTGCCCAGCAAATTCAACAAGCCCTTCAAGCAGACAGATGCACGGTATTTTTGCTTGATGATGAACATAAAGAATTGTGGAGCAAGGTTGCTCTGGGGCTTAAAAAGAAAGAGATAAGATTTGCATGGGACAAAGGTCTTGCAGGTCATGTCGCAATGACGGGAGAAACGGTTAATATAAAAAATGCTTATGAAAGCGAATATTTTAACAAGGAAATAGATCTTCAAACAGGCTATAAGACAAAGAATATTCTCTGCATGCCCATAAGAAATCTGTCCCATCAAATTGTAGGCGTTTTTCAAGTTTTAAACAAAATTGAAGGAGATTTTACCCAAAAAGACGAAGATTTATTGATTGCAATAGGCTCCTCTGCGGGAATTGCCCTTGAAAATGCCAATTTATTCAACAAACAGCAAAAATTAATCGAAGAACAAAAAAAGCTCTTTTCAAGCTTTATTGATACTCTTGCAGCATCAATCGATGCAAGAGATAAAATTACTTCGGGACATTCCAAAAGAGTTACCATGTATGCCGGATTAATTTGTGAAAAATGCAGATTATCGGATGAAGAAAAAGAAATAATACAAAATGCATCCCTGCTGCATGACATAGGTAAAATCGGAATAAAAGATTCAATATTGCAAAAAGAAGGAAAATTAACCGCTGATGAATATGAACACATCAAAGAGCATGTTAAACATACATACAATATTTTAGGAAAAGTATATATCTCGAAAAATTTTAAAGATGTAAAACAAATTGCAAGTTCTCACCATGAAAGATATGACGGAACAGGCTATTTTAAAGGTTTAAAAGGAGAAGAAATACCCATAGGCGGAAGGATTTTAGCTGTTTCTGACGTATTTGACGCAATAACATCCAAAAGACACTACCGCAATAAAATGAATATAAAAGATGCTCTCGATATTATGATAGAAGGCAAAAACAAACACTTTGACGAAAATATCGTCAACGCTTTTATGAATATATCGCTGTATGACATTTTAAATGTTATATTAGATAAGAAAAGCATAATCTTGGACAGCGATAAAAATATTCTAAGGGAGTTTAATTTAGACGATTTATATGCTATTCTTATAAAAGAACAAGATAAATTAACCCAAAAAGAACAAAAAATTACAAACACGTTTGACAAGTACTATCATTACAATTTGTGAGAGATATAAGGATAAATGAAAAAAAATACAGTTATATTATTATTGTGTGTAATAGGATTACAAAGCTGTGTTTTAGCACAAAACAATGACAATCTTTTAAAACCTTCATCAAACGTTGAAATACAAAATACCCAAAAAAATCCTCAAAGCTATTTTAATCTCGCAAACATAGTGGACGGTTTTCTTTCCGAAAGCAATAAACAAGGCACGGAAGAAATGGATGAAATCATTCCCAAAAGAAAAAAATTTCTTTCAACAACAAAAAAGTTTAATCAAGGCAATGTCTCCCCCGCATACGATGAATATAGCGCTCTGATTGATGAAATTGAAAACGATAATGCGCTTTTGGCAATTTCTAAAGTATTTTACGAGCTCGGTTTTTTTACTTTGGGAGATAAGGCAATTGATAAAATTGTTCTTAAAAACCAATTTGAAGATGCGGTAAAAGATTTAAAAAGAACTTATAAGCCAAAAACGGCTCTTTCAAAAGAAGATGAAATATATTTTGCAAAATTATACAGCAGCATATATTTTGACAACTCCTCGTTTGAAGCTGCGGGAGAGCTTACTAAAAATAAAAACAAATTTTCAAAAAATGACTTTGCTCAATATACTTTAGCTAAAGCTCAATATGAACAAAAACGATATAAAGATGCGCTAAGCGCAATCAACAAAGCAATTTCACAAAACCCTGAAAATATTTCATATCAAATGTATAAGATTGATATTCTTTGCGCACAAAAAAAATATTCCGATGCTAAAAATTTAATTAAAAAGTTGAAAAAAAATAGCCTGATAGTTTTATCAAATGACTTAAGAATAAAAGAATATACAATCTTGGCGCAAGCGTCGGATGATGAAAAATTAAAAAAATATTATGCCCTAAATATAGCATACGAACAGGGCAACTATGAAAAAGTCAAAAAAGAATGCCAAAATATTCTCAATTTCGACAAAGACAATGACAATATTTTATCTTTATACGCCAAAAGCGAACTTGCCCTCGGAAATATTGAAAGAGCAAATTCATATTTTGTAACTTCACATAAAATTAAGAAAAATAATCTTAATACAATTATAGGTTTGGGCGACATAAAATATCTTCACGGAGACTACAAAGGCTCTGTTAAAACGTATAAAAAAGCTCAAAGAAAAGATAGCGGCAACTATGAAATAACCTTAAAATTGGCACTTGCCCAACAACAATATGCAAAAAACCCGAAACAAATAAAGAAACTTAAAGACAAGCTTGATAAAATGCCCATAGGCGATTATTTGGTATATTATGACAGCGCTATCAGCATCGGACAAAAAAATGCCGTCTTAAAAGAAGAATTGCTCAAGCGTTCAATAAGAGTTAACCCATTGTTTGAAAACAGTATAGGCGAATTAATAGAGCTTAATTTAAAAAATAAAAATTTTATTAATGCAAAAAATTTAATTCACATCGCCTCTTATACTCTTGAAAAAAATTACTATTATTACTATCTGTGCGGATTATATAACCAGGCAACCAATCAAAAAAAGGATGCAATTCGTTTTTATAAAACATCAATTGAATTAAATCCCTCGTTTGAAATTGCAAACACAAAACTTTTAAATTTAATTCCCAACAGTTTCGGAGAAGAAATATAGTGGTTGTATCGATTAAAAGCGCCTGTGTAATAGGACTTGATGTTTATGAAATTAATGCTGAAGTAGATACCACAAATTCCATTCCTCAAGTTAATATAATAGGTCTGGGCGACACTGCAATATCCGAAGCAAAAGAAAGGCTCAGAATTGCAATTAAAAACTCGTCTTACGCTTTTCCGAAAACAAAAGTGGTAATAAATCTTGCTCCTGCGGACATTAAAAAAGAAGGCTCGGCTTATGACCTTGCTATGGCGGTTGGAATTTTATTGAAAGAAAATATTATAAAAGACTTCAACACAAAAGAAACAGCCTTTTTGGGAGAATTATCCCTTGACGGCTCCTTAAGGGCAATCAACGGGGTTTTACCCATAGTTATAGGACTTGCGGATTTAGGAATTAAAAAAGTAATACTTCCCAAAGATAATCTTGAAGAAGCAAGCTTTATAGATAACATTGAGGCTCTGGGCGCATCAAATTTATGTGAAGTTGCGGAATATTTAAACGGTAACATTGATTTAAAAAAGATAAAACAAAATATAGACGATTATTTGGTTGAAGAAAAAAATTTTCCGCTGGATTTTAAAGATATAAAAGGTCAACTAAGCGCAAAACACGCTCTTGAAATTGCAGCTGCAGGAGCTCACAACGTATTAATGTCAGGCTCTCCGGGCTCGGGCAAAACCCTTATGGCAAGAGCATTCAGCTCAATTTTACCGCCGCTTACCAAAAAAGAAGCAATTGAGCTTACGAAAATATATTCAATTTCAGGGCTTTTAGACAGGAAAAAACCCTTAATTACATCTCGTCCGTTTCGCTCTCCGCACCACAGTTCAAGCTCTGCAGGTATAATAGGGGGAGGCTCAAACCCAAAACCCGGCGATATTACCTTAGCACACAGAGGAGTATTATTCTTGGATGAAATGGTGGAATTTCCCCGCCATGTGTTAGAAGTTTTAAGACAGCCTTTAGAAGACAGAGTTGTTACAATATCAAGAGCACAATTAAGCATTCAATATCCCGCAAATTTCATTTTAATCGGGGCAATGAACCCCTGTCCATGCGGATATTTAGGCGACAGCAAGAAAAATTGCACATGCTCCGAATATCAAATAAACAGATACAGGGCAAGGCTTTCAGGACCTCTTATAGACAGAATTGATATACAGCTTAAAATTCAAAGGCTTGATGAAGATGAACTTTTGGCAGACAACAAAGATTGCGAAAGCTCGGCTGAAATCAGAAAAAGGGTTATAAAAGCAAGGCAAATTCAACTTGAGAGATATAGGGAAGAAAACATTCGTACAAATTCCGAATTAAGCCCGAGGCAGATTAAAAAATACTGTAAAATTGATAACGAAACAAAATTGTTTCTAAAAAATGCCATAAAACAATTTGATTTGTCCGCAAGAAGCTATGACAGAATTTTAAAAATATCAAGAACCATTGCCGATTTAGAAAGCTGTGAAAATATTAAAATATCCCACATCGCACAAGCTTTGCAGTTAAGAAGTTTTAAATAAAAAGATAAATTACCCTTTTGTCCGATTAAAAACAGTTTAAAATTTGATATTTTAAATATGGGTCGGGTGTTTCCTATCGTCTTATTTAGTGTTTATGTGATTTTGCTAAATGGATAGGTTTTTTTCAAAACCCCCGGCCTTTTAATATTTTATTCTTGATAAGAATTAAAAAAGCGTGGAATTATCAAAGCAAAAGTACAAATCTTAGGAATTAAGAGGATAATACCATGAGAGAAATTATGATTCCCCTCAATTGGCTTACGCAAGTAAGGGGGGGGGGGTATGAAATTTGAAAAACATTGTGCATTAATTTTTTTATTAAGTTTAACTTTGATTTCAAGTCCGAGTTTTGCTCAAGACGAAATTAATTCCGAAAAATTACAAAACAGCGATAATCAACCAACTCTTGACAGATTAAACGAACAAAACCCCGAAATTTATCCTAAAAGCGTATACGAACTCCAAGAAGTTAAAACAAAAGATGAGAATACAATCACAAAGTATAACTTTGACGACGATGGAAGTCTTGTTGAAAAATTTTTTAAAGTTGTACTGAAAAAAACAAAATACGGCAAGGAAAATGATGCTTCAACAAAGAAATATTTTCATTGGGAAAACAATAAATACGACAATAAAGTTTTAACGGAAGTAAAAGATTATACCGAAGAAAAATACAAAGATGAAACAATAATTGAATATAAATACGATAACAACAGCAAAGAAGCGATAACTGTTAATTCGGGTGAAGAAACATATAAAGAAGGAATTAACGGAAATTTTATTGAAAAAAGTAAAAGCGAAGATAAATCAGGCACTGCAGAAGTTCCGGGAAACGTAAAAGGAGGAGCAATTGATAATTCCGGTACAATTGGGGATATTTTCGGCAGTTTTGTCGGAAATAATGCTGAAAATACCAACACAAAAGGCTCTTCATATGGTTTAGGCGGGGCAATATATAATAATAAAGAAGGCGAAATCGGAAATATTACCGGAGATTTTATAGGAAATTATACTTCAGGTTTTGAAGCGCACGGGGGTGCCATACATAACGAGCATGGAAATATTGACAATATTACCGGAGATTTTATAGGAAATTATACTTCGGGAACGTATTTTACCTATGGCGGTGCAATATATAATAATTACGGCGAAATCGGAAATATTACCGGAGATTTTATAGGAAATTATGTAACAAGCACCTCTTTCAAAGCAAAAGGCGGCGGAATAAGTAACTGGTACGGTAAAATCGGTGATATCACAGGCAATTTTATAAACAACTATGCTACAAGTGATTTTACAAGCGGACACGGCGGGGCAATATATAACTACTATGGTACAATAGGCAAAATTAAAGGCGATTTTATAGGAAATTACGGAAACGCTTCAAACGCCGGAAATAATGCCCAAGCCGGCGGTATAAATAATATGTTCGGCTCAATAGAAGAAATAGACGGCGATTTTATAGGAAATTATGCAAAAAATACAAAAGGCTCTGCTTTAGGAGGAGCAATATGCAATACCGGCACAATAGGCAAAATAACAGCTAACTTTATAAAAAACTTTTCGATAGGCGGGCAGTCCAGCCAAGGCGGGGTAATAGATAATGAAGGCGGCACAATAGGCAAAATAACAGGTGACTTTATTGAAAACTTTTCACTAAGCGAAAACGGGGATTCGGCAGGCGGAGTCATAACTAATTTTGAAGGCACTATAGACGATATTACAGGTAATTTTATAAACAATTATTCATCAGGTAAAAAAGTTGCACAAGGCGGAGCAATATACAATGATGAAGCTTCAACAATCGGAGAAAAAAGTGAAGACGGAAATGTTACGGGAGGACTCATAAATGCAAGTTTTGTAAATAACCATGCCGTAACTTCATCATCCGAAGAAGATGCATCTGCTCAAGGCGGGGCAATATGGACAAACAACGACCTTAATGTAATAGCGGATAAAGGAGTTTCGCTTTTTAAAGGCAATTATGTACAAAAAGGCGAAAACCAAGAAAAAGACTATCAGGCAATCTGGGTTGAAGGCAAAGACACGCAATTAAATCTTGAAGCCAAAAATGAAGGCAAAATTGTATTTGAAGACAAAATAAACGGAACACAAGGATATAAAATTAACATAAAAGGCGACAGAAATTCAGATGTCATATTAAACAACAATATTGAAGGACAAGCAAAAATAACCTTGGACGGCACTAATTTACATTTAGGTAAAGACAGTGTTTTAAATTCAAACGAACTTACTCTCAATACCGGTCTTTTATCAATGGCAAATAATACTGTCGGTATATCATCCCTAAAAAATCTTTCATTCGTCAATGAAACGGATTTTGTCGGAGATGTTGACCTTGAAAATCAAACAATGGACAGATTAACAACCGAAAATTTTGACGGAAGCGGAAAACTAAACGTTGTCGGATTAAACATAATAAAAGATACAACAAAAGAAAATGTTGCCGTACTTTTTGCCGAAGAAAACTTCAAAAATCAAGTCGAAAACAAAATATTAAATAACACTCTGCCAAATAAATATCAAGGGGTATACAGTCCAATTTACATGTATGCCGTTGAATATGATAAAGATTATGCTCAAAACAACCCTCAAAACAAATCTTTACAAGACGGCGGGTATTTCGTATTCACAAGAGGGGACAAAATATTCAGCGGTGATAATGAATTTAAGGCATACAACCCTGCCGTATTATCTTCTTCGGTAGAAGCGCAAGCAAACAATGCAATGATGACACAAACAATGAAATTTGCCTTTGAGCATGCGGATGCATTTTCTAAATTGCCAATGCATATAAAAATGTCAAAATTAAACGAAAGCAAATACAAAAACAAATATGCGATATTGGATAACGGCGGATTACACAACGGACACAATTTTCAATTTGAACAATTGGAAAAACACGCATGGGTCAGACCGTTCACGGCTTTTGAAAATATAGATTTGAAAAACGGACCCAAAACAAACGCAATATTATACGGAACAATTGTTGGTATAGATAGCGATATCCACAGTCTTAAAAATGACTGGTACAACGTTCATAGCGCATATATGGGATACATGGGTGCAGATATAGGATACACGGGAGTAAGCACAAATGTTAACGGAGGTTTATTGGGCTTTACCGAAACTTTATACAAAAATAACTTCTTCACTGCCCTTACGTTGACCGCCGGTGCCGATAATGCAATATCAAACACAATGTATGGCAGCGAAAATAACACTTCGATTTTATCGGGAATTGCATCAAAAACAGGATATAATTTTGAATATCTTGACGGAAAATATATTGTTCAACCGTCATTTATGATTAATTATATGTTTTCTAAAACATTTGATTATAAAAATGCGGCAAATATAAATATCAATTCTTCAACCTTCCACACAATACAATTATATCCGCAAATAAGACTTATCGCCAACCTGAAAAAAGGATGGCAGCCATATATAAGTGCGGGTGTTGTATTCTCTCCGTTAAGTACGGGACGAATAACCGCAAACAACGTTTTACTGCCAAAAATGACAACAAGGACATACGCAGAATATGGTCTTGGTCTGCAAAAAATATGGAAAGACAGATTTACGGGCTTTATTCAGGCTATGGTACACAATGGCGGCAGAAACGGTGTTGCCATAACTGCGGGCTTTACCTGGGAATTAGGTAAAGATCCGAAGAAAGACAACCTGTAATTATATTATGGAATAGTTATATATCTTGCTTCATCCACACCGTCAATTCGGACAATCTTTTCAAGCGTTTTTAGTTCAACCATGCTGTCAACGCTTATTATCATGATTGATTTTTCGGATTTGTTAGGGTGTTTCCTATCGCCTTATTTAGTGTTTATGTGATTTTGCTAAATGGATAGGTTTTTTTTCAAAACCCCCGGCCTTTTAATATTTTATTCTTGATAAAAATTAAAAAAGCGTGGAATTATCAAAGCAAAAGTGTAAATCTTAGGAATTAAGAGGATAATACCATGAGAGAAATTATGATTCCCCTCAATTGGCTTACGCAAGTAAGGGGGGGGGGGTATGAAATTTGAAAAACATTGTGCATTAATTTTTTTATTAAGTTTAACTTTGATTTCAAGTCCGAGTTTTGCTCAAGACGAAATTAATTCCGAAAAATTACAAAACAGCGATAATCAACCAACTCTTGACAGATTAAACGAACAAAACCCCGAAATTTATCCTAAAAGCGTATACGAACTCCAAGAAGTTAAAACAAAAGATGAGAATACAATCACAAAGTATAACTTTGACGACGATGGAAGTCTTGTTGAAAAATTTTTTAAAGTTGTACTGAAAAAAACAAAATACGGCAAGGAAAATGATGCTTCAACAAAGAAATATTTTCATTGGGAAAACAATAAATACGACAATAAAGTTTTAACGGAAGTAAAAGATTATACCGAAGAAAAATACAAAGATGAAACAATAATTGAATATAAATACGATAACAACAGCAAAGAAGCGATAACTGTTAATTCGGGTGAAGAAACATATAAAGAAGGAATTAACGGAAATTTTATTGAAAAAAGTAAAAGCGAAGATAAATCAGGCACTGCAGAAGTTCCGGGAAACGTAAAAGGAGGAGCAATTGATAATTCCGGTACAATTGGGGATATTTTCGGCAGTTTTGTCGGAAATAATGCTGAAAATACCAACACAAAAGGCTCTTCATATGGTTTAGGCGGGGCAATATATAATAATAAAGAAGGCGAAATCGGAAATATTACCGGAGATTTTATAGGAAATTATACTTCAGGTTTTGAAGCGCACGGGGGTGCCATACATAACGAGCATGGAAATATTGACAATATTACCGGAGATTTTATAGGAAATTATACTTCGGGAACGTATTTTACCTATGGCGGTGCAATATATAATAATTACGGCGAAATCGGAAATATTACCGGAGATTTTATAGGAAATTATGTAACAAGCACCTCTTTCAAAGCAAAAGGCGGCGGAATAAGTAACTGGTACGGTAAAATCGGTGATATCACAGGCAATTTTATAAACAACTATGCTACAAGTGATTTTACAAGCGGACACGGCGGGGCAATATATAACTACTATGGTACAATAGGCAAAATTAAAGGCGATTTTATAGGAAATTACGGAAACGCTTCAAACGCCGGAAATAATGCCCAAGCCGGCGGTATAAATAATATGTTCGGCTCAATAGAAGAAATAGACGGCGATTTTATAGGAAATTATGCAAAAAATACAAAAGGCTCTGCTTTAGGAGGAGCAATATGCAATACCGGCACAATAGGCAAAATAACAGCTAACTTTATAAAAAACTTTTCGATAGGCGGGCAGTCCAGCCAAGGCGGGGTAATAGATAATGAAGGCGGCACAATAGGCAAAATAACAGGTGACTTTATTGAAAACTTTTCACTAAGCGAAAACGGGGATTCGGCAGGCGGAGTCATAACTAATTTTGAAGGCACTATAGACGATATTACAGGTAATTTTATAAACAATTATTCATCAGGTAAAAAAGTTGCACAAGGCGGAGCAATATACAATGATGAAGCTTCAACAATCGGAGAAAAAAGTGAAGACGGAAATGTTACGGGAGGACTCATAAATGCAAGTTTTGTAAATAACCATGCCGTAACTTCATCATCCGAAGAAGATGCATCTGCTCAAGGCGGGGCAATATGGACAAACAACGACCTTAATGTAATAGCGGATAAAGGAGTTTCGCTTTTTAAAGGCAATTATGTACAAAAAGGCGAAAACCAAGAAAAAGACTATCAGGCAATCTGGGTTGAAGGCAAAGACACGCAATTAAATCTTGAAGCCAAAAATGAAGGCAAAATTGTATTTGAAGACAAAATAAACGGAACACAAGGATATAAAATTAACATAAAAGGCGACAGAAATTCAGATGTCATATTAAACAACAATATTGAAGGACAAGCAAAAATAACCTTGGACGGCACTAATTTACATTTAGGTAAAGACAGTGTTTTAAATTCAAACGAACTTACTCTCAATACCGGTCTTTTATCAATGGCAAATAATACTGTCGGTATATCATCCCTAAAAAATCTTTCATTCGTCAATGAAACGGATTTTGTCGGAGATGTTGACCTTGAAAATCAAACAATGGACAGATTAACAACCGAAAATTTTGACGGAAGCGGAAAACTAAACGTTGTCGGATTAAACATAATAAAAGATACAACAAAAGAAAATGTTGCCGTACTTTTTGCCGAAGAAAACTTCAAAAATCAAGTCGAAAACAAAATATTAAATAACACTCTGCCAAATAAATATCAAGGGGTATACAGTCCAATTTACATGTATGCCGTTGAATATGATAAAGATTATGCTCAAAACAACCCTCAAAACAAATCTTTACAAGACGGCGGGTATTTCGTATTCACAAGAGGGGACAAAATATTCAGCGGTGATAATGAATTTAAGGCATACAACCCTGCCGTATTATCTTCTTCGGTAGAAGCGCAAGCAAACAATGCAATGATGACACAAACAATGAAATTTGCCTTTGAGCATGCGGATGCATTTTCTAAATTGCCAATGCATATAAAAATGTCAAAATTAAACGAAAGCAAATACAAAAACAAATATGCGATATTGGATAACGGCGGATTACACAACGGACACAATTTTCAATTTGAACAATTGGAAAAACACGCATGGGTCAGACCGTTCACGGCTTTTGAAAATATAGATTTGAAAAACGGACCCAAAACAAACGCAATATTATACGGAACAATTGTTGGTATAGATAGCGATATCCACAGTCTTAAAAATGACTGGTACAACGTTCATAGCGCATATATGGGATACATGGGTGCAGATATAGGATACACGGGAGTAAGCACAAATGTTAACGGAGGTTTATTGGGCTTTACCGAAACTTTATACAAAAATAACTTCTTCACTGCCCTTACGTTGACCGCCGGTGCCGATAATGCAATATCAAACACAATGTATGGCAGCGAAAATAACACTTCGATTTTATCGGGAATTGCATCAAAAACAGGATATAATTTTGAATATCTTGACGGAAAATATATTGTTCAACCGTCATTTATGATTAATTATATGTTTTCTAAAACATTTGATTATAAAAATGCGGCAAATATAAATATCAATTCTTCAACCTTCCACACAATACAATTATATCCGCAAATAAGACTTATCGCCAACCTGAAAAAAGGATGGCAGCCATATATAAGTGCGGGTGTTGTATTCTCTCCGTTAAGTACGGGACGAATAACCGCAAACAACGTTTTACTGCCAAAAATGACAACAAGGACATACGCAGAATATGGTCTTGGTCTGCAAAAAATATGGAAAGACAGATTTACGGGCTTTATTCAGGCTATGGTACACAATGGCGGCAGAAACGGTGTTGCCATAACTGCGGGCTTTACCTGGGAATTAGGTAAAGATCCGAAGAAAGACAACCTGTAATTATATTATGGAATAGTTATATATCTTGCTTCATCCACACCGTCAATTCGGACAATCTTTTCAAGCGTTTTTAGTTCAACCATGCTGTCAACGCTTATTATCATGATTGATTTTTCGGATTTGTTAGGGTGTTCTACTACCTGCATGCCTGAAATATTAACATTATCCGCACCCAAAACCCCGGCAGTAAGAGCTACCATGTTGGGTTTATTAATATGAGGAACTAAAAGCATATGTTTTTTAGGCTCGATTGAAGTAATGTAATCGTTAAGCTGTATAATTCTTTTAACCCCTTTTGCAATCAATATTCCCTTAACAAGAGCCTCAGAATATGAAGTTTTAATCTTAACTTCAATAACGTCGTGTATATCGTTTGTTTTTGAAGTTTTAATTTCAATTCCCCTTTGTTTTGCAATTATGGGAGCATTAACATAATTAACCCCGAGAATGTTTGAACTTAAAACACCTTTTAATATAGCAATTTCCAAAGGCGAAATATCAAGTTCGGACAATTTTCCGCCCACCGAGATGTTAATTTCTTTAACCGCTCCTTCACGTTCGGATAATTGAGTTGCAATTTGAGCGATATTTTCGGCAAGCTCCATATAATCTTTAACCGCTTCAAGTTTTTGAGGCTTCAGAGCAGGAATATTAATTGCACTTGTTGCATTTCTTCCTTCAAGAACATCCACAACCTGATGTGCAACATCAAGCGCAACATTAATTTGAGCCTCATCCGTGCTTGCTCCTAAGTGAGGAGTTAAAACAACATTTTTATCAAATTTTAAAAGAGGAGATTCATCAATATGCTTTTCATCTTCATAAACATCAATTGCACATTGCGCAACCTGTCCTTCTTCAAGGGCTTTGGCAAGCGCTTTTTCGTCAATTATTCCCCCTCTTGCGCAATTTATTATACGAACACCTTTTTTCATTCGATTTAGGGTGTTTGTGTTAATTAAACCCGTTGTTTCTTTGGTTTTTGGAGTGTGAATTGTAATAAAATCGCACTGTCCCCAAAAATCATCCAGATGCGGGCAGTATTGAGCGCCTAATTTTTCAACCGCTTCTTTAGATGCATAAGGGTCAAAAACAATGACTTTCATTCCCAAAGCAAGAGCGGCATTTAATACGTGGCTACCTATTTTACCAAGACCTATGATACCTAAAACCTTGTTATATACTTCAACACCCGTGAATTTAGAGCGTTCCCACAAGCCTTTTTTAACGGAAGCATCCGCAGAAGGTATATTTCTTGCCATTGACATCATCATGGCAATTGTATGTTCGGCTGCCGCATGGGTATTTCCGTCAGGAGAGTTTACAACAATAATACCCTTTTGAGTAGCGCTTGCAACATCAATATTATCTACACCGACGCCTGCTCTGCCTATGATTTTTAATTTCTTTCCGGCTTCAATTACTTTTGATGTCACTTTTGTTTGTGAACGAACTAAAAGTGCATCATATTCTCCTATTATTTCACAGAGTTTATCTTCATCCATTGTAGGAAGATTATCCGCCTGAGCAGCTTTTGAAACAATTTTTACAGCCAAATCATTGATTTTGTCTGTTATTAATACTTTTGCCATTTTTGCTCCTTAAAATATTATAAACTATCCTTTTGGCAAATATCCTTGCGAATATCTGTATGATTGAACAAAGCCTGCCGATTCATACATCTTAACGGCGCTCTGTAAATTTAAATCCAAACTTGCATTTAATTCATTTAACTCGACAATTCCGCCCTGGTGAAGTTTAATTACATCAAGCACGGAAGATTTAACAAGGGATTTTGACAATTTTTGACCTCTGTGATTTTCTAAAATGCCTATTAAAGGAAGATTTGCAATTCCGTCCCCAGTAACGTTTGCAAGACAGAAGCCAACGAGTTTGTTTTCATAAAGAAGGATTTTACTTGCCTGTGGTAAAAATCTTCCGTAAACCGAATTTGTAATTTTATAGGTGATATCACGACAGCCTTCGATTGTTAAAAATCTAGGGTCAAAATTGATATCGGAAGAATTTTTAAATGAAGCATGTATTGCCTGTGCAAGTTCTTCAAAATAAATATCTCTGTATGGTGTTAATTTATAGCCTATCGGAAGCTCCAAAAAATTAAACTGGGAGATATCTTTAATCAATTGTTTATTTTTAATATCAAAAACAACAACTCCCGTATCAATAAACTTAAATCCGAACTCGGCAACAAAACTTTTAAATGTTTCCTGTACTCCAAGCATGGCATAACTTACCGCAGCATGTTTTCTTTGAGAACGTGTTAAGTCCATAAACTTTTCAAAAAGAAATCTTCTTTTTTCGTTTGTATTCTCGCCTGTTAAAACATGTACAACAAAAAGCTCAATAACATCCTGCGGAATTGTGGTATATGCAAGAAAACCCGTGGGAATTGAATCTTCCAATAAAACCAAGCAATTAATCAGCCCTTTTTTAAAAGAATCAATAAAATCGTCATATAAAAGCGGGTCTATTTCAAACTTATAATCCGTTCTTGCTTTAAGGCGAAAGTCGTTGTATGCGCCTTGAAATACTCTGAAATATTTTTCTTCTAATATAGCAACTTCATACATAAAAGCAATACTCTCTTGATTTTTATAAATTGTACCATGGAAATATTTTAATTTTCAAATTTTATGTATAGTTTTGTATAGTTATAAGCATGACTCAAGTACGGGAATAATTTTAATTACTAATCAAGTGATGCATTTTTTCTATTTTGGTTTTTATGTATCTTTCGTTATATTCGTTAATTACGGGCTCAATCGGCACTCTTTCGTTAATTTCAAGCCCGTAGCCTTCAAGCCCTATAATTTTTGTGGGATTATTCGTCAAAAGATTAAACTTTGAATAGCCGAGTTTTCTTAAAATCTGTGCACCTATGCCGTAGTCTCTTAAATCCGGAGGGAAACCCAGAGAAACATTTGCCTGAACGGTATCTTGCCCTTCATCCTGAAGCGCATAAGCTTTAATTTTATTAATAAGCCCTATTCCTCTTCCTTCATGACCTCTCATATAAACAAGAGCTCCTTTTTTATATTCGTTTATCTGTATAAGGGCGCTGTGAAGCTGATAATTACAATCGCATCTTAAGCTGTGAAACACATCTCCCGTTAAACATTCCGAATGAACTCTTACAAGAGGGATTTTATTTGAATTATCATCTTTTTTTAAGGCAACATACTCTTGATTGTTTAAAATGTTTCTGAAGCCGTATATAATAAAATCTCCATATTTCGTGGGAAGATTTGCATGGGTTTCTTCTTTTACAATCATCTCTTTTGAAATGCGATATTTTACAAGGTCGGCAACCGTTATAACTCTTAAATTATTTTTTTTGGCAAATTCCAAAATATAATCTCTTCGAGCCATATGACCGTCAGGTGTCATAATTTCACACATAGCACCCGCCAAAGGAAGCCCTGATAATCTTGCCAAATCAACTACCGCTTCAGTATGCCCGATTCTCTCCAATACACCGCCTTCTCTTGCAACGCAGGGGAACAGGTGCCCCGGGCGCCTTAAATCTTGCGATGATGAATTGGGATTAATTAAAACTTCAATGGTTTTTGCTCTGTCAAATGCACTGATACCCGTTGTAACGCCATATTTTTCATCCGCATCTATTGAAACGGTAAATGCCGTTTTCATTTGTTCGGTATTCTGTTCTACCATTTGATTTAACTGCATCTTATGAGCTAAATCTCTGCCTATTGCAACGCAGATTAACCCTCTTGCATTTTGCGCCATGTAGTTTATATTCTCGGGAGTTGCAAATTTTGCATTGCATATCATATCCCCTTCGTTTTCACGATTTTCGTCATCAACGACAATTATAATTTTTCCGTTTGCATAATCAATCAGTGCATTTTCAATACTATCAAACATATTTTTTCCTTATTTAAAACCCGTTGTCTTTTAAAAATTGTTCGGTTAGCTTTGTTTCAAATCTATTTTGGCTGAATTTTTTGACATATTTTGCAAGATAATCATATTCAACATTTACTATATCACCAATTTTTAAATTTTTTAAATTTGTATCTTGAAGAGTTAAAGGTATCAAAGAAACCTCAAAACCGTCATCATATACCCTGCTTACCGTTAAACTTACACCGTTGAGCGCAATTGAGCCTTTTTTAACAACCAAATCACTTTTTGAATTAAAGCTTATTCTTTTTGAAAAACCGTCCCGTGTAATGTTTTTAACTTCAACGACTTCGTCAATATGCCCCAGAACAATATGTCCGTCAAGCCTTTGAGTTAATTTCATTGCACGTTCAAGATTTATCTCATCCCCTTTTTTTAAAGTTTTAAGGTTGGTTAAGTTAAGAGTTTCTCTCATAATATTTGCGCAAAATATATCTCCCTCAATTGACACAACACTTAAACATGCGCCGTTGAGCGCAATTGAGTCGCCTTTTTTAACGTCATCAAAATCCGCTTTAAAATATATTTTTGCGCCATCGGAATTGAGAGTTATTTTCTCAACCTTGGA
Source organism: Candidatus Gastranaerophilales bacterium (assembly GCA_947589425.1). Lineage (GTDB taxonomy): Bacteria > Cyanobacteriota > Vampirovibrionia > Gastranaerophilales > Gastranaerophilaceae > RUG14156. Next base: position 90,580 of record CANQAV010000005.1, read on the forward strand.
TAACTTTTCAACCAATCCTGTGAACATAAGTTTATATTAACATAAAAGAGATTATTTAATCAAAATTAAGCCAAATAATTAATTTTATAAGCAGGCTTTGGCAGCGGGATGCATTCTGTTGATATATCAAGTTTTTTTGCCGGCAAAGAAGAATTGAAAACACTCTTATTGGATTTCACCGCAAAAGAAGAAGCGTTATTTTTTGTAATATTAACATTTTTTATAGGCTCAATCATACCAAAGCCCCCATATACATAACATACATATTATAGCACAAAAAACCTCTCCCGCAACTTGAAGGAGAGGCTTTTTATATTAAAATTGATTATTCTTTTTCGATTAATTTAAGAATATCTTCTTTGACTGCTTCTTCGGCATTATCAAAAAACAAGCTTGAATTTTCAAGGCGGGTTTTTGTACCGTCCTCTTTAATTACAAATACCGTAGGGAAGCCGTCAACCTCATATTCTTCCATGAGCTTTGCATTTTCTGCTTTTTCACAATTTACATAAGCAACTGCAAAATTTTTCTTTATTTTTGAGTCTTTTGTAATTTTCTTGAATGTGGGTGCAAATCTTTGGCAAAAACCGCACCAATCGGTATAGAAGAATACCAATATCGGCTTTTTCATTTCTTTTGCTTTTTCAAGGCTTTGACCTTTGTCATACATTTTGGAAATAACAATTCTCTTTCCTTTCAGAGGTAAAGTTATGCTATTGCCGGTATAAGTCAAAATTGACAATACAATTGATATGATTGAAAGCAAAATTGCCAATACGGATAAAGTCTTAAAGATTGCGCAATTACATTTATGTTCATTTTGAACTTCGTTAATTTGTTCTTCTGACATTTTATACTCCTTTTTTGAATAATATAACATTTATATCACAAAGTACCTATTTTTGCCACAGGACTTTTTATATCAAGACAAATCATTTTTAATCAGCTCAAACTTTTTGTTCTTGATTTTCTATACCCAAAAGTGTATCAAACAAGTCGGAATTAAACAATACCGTGATTGGGGAATATATACCCGAAGTTATGTATGCCGATTTAGTGTTAAAAAGAACTTCCTCAAAATTTGTTAATCTTGTTTTTAAGACCGAATTTATAACATCAAAAAAGTTTTTATTATTTTCGTATGCATATTTCAATACACTCGGCGGAATTTTATCGCTTGTCAAAAATTCCTTTATGCAATCGGATGAGCCTTCAAGCTCCTCTTTAAAAGATTTCAAAAAAGTATCCAGAAAAGGAATAATGTAAAGCCCTCTGTTTTTATCCATCCAAAGGGCAACATCATAAATTTCTTTATGAGAAGAAAATCCGCCTATTGCATTTTGTAAAAATGTATCGTCGGAACAATTAAACTCTTTAATATTAAAAAATCTGTTTGAAGGCGGTTTTTCAATTAAATTTTCATAATCTTTTTTTACATTTTCAAGTCTGTAGTTATTAAACAGCTCAATCAACTTATCAATTTGTTTATTGGTTGTACTTATAAAATCACAATTAAATAACTCCGTGAATTTCACATAAAATTCTTGAACGCTTTTTTCCAGCATCTCTTTTTTTTCGGGATTTTTATAATATGCGCTCTTTGGACACTCTATCATATATTTAATAGCATTAGTTGTTGCCTTATATAAATCAAATTCGGATATGACGTCATAAATCTCAAGAATATACTGTGTATCGTTTAATTCAAGTATTCTTGCCTGAATATAATCATATCTTCCGATTTGTTTAAGATGCATCATTTTAACCAAAGGTATCAAGGTTAATTCCGCATCAGATGTAAGACATTTTGCAATATATCCGTTTGACAGTATTTTCTTTACTCTAAACACTCCGCAAAACGAATTTAAAAGCGCTTCAACGATTTCATCTTTTACATCATTATTTCTTCTGTAATATTCCAAAACCCTCAAACCGTTTTGCATTTTCATATCAAGCATATATTGAATAATGATATTATTAAATTCTTTTTCGGATTCTATCTCAATATTATTGATTTCAAGATATTTTGAAAAATCTTGAGAAAGCGCTTCGTCATTTGCAACAAAATCCAAAATACTCTCCATGGTTTTACTTATTAAATTTATATTTTCTACTACGCTTGGCATTAATCTTCCCTTTTTAAATATATTAAATACTCGGTATTTTTGCTTTTAGCTCCTTGAATAGGGCTTTCAATCACTCCTTCGGACTTAAAACCTTCCGAAGAACAAAATTGTATTATATCCTCAATGATTTGATTTCTTACTTTTTCATCCTTTACGACTCCGCCTTTTTCAATTTTATCACGGGGAGCTTCAAATTGAGGTTTAATTAAAAGCACTGCTTGGGCATCTTTTGAGATTAAATTTTTGCAATTTGCCAAAACTTTTTTAATTGAAATAAAAGATAAATCCATACTCATAAATTGAGGAAGCTCGACTTCATCTTGATTTTGAGTGTTATAAACATCAAAAAACGAGCAATTTTTGACATTTATTTTCTCTATTGATTTAACCCTTTTATCCTGCCTTAATTTCCACGCAAGCTGATTATATCCGCAATCAAGAGCATAGACAAATTTTGCGCCTTTTTGAAGCATACAATCCGAAAACCCGCCCGTAGAAGCGCCCATATCAATACAAATTTTGTCTTTTAAATCAATATTAAACGTTTTAATTGCATGTTCAAGCTTTAATCCCCCTCTTGAAACATAAGGCAGAGAATCAATTTCTATTAAAGCAGGTTTATCTTTGTTAAACAAAACATCTTCATCAAACAAAGTTCCCGCTTTTGTAATGATTTCATTGTTTATTTTAACATTATGAGCTAAAATTGCCGCATTTGAAGCATTTTTTGTTTCAAAAAATCCGTGCTCAAATAAAATCAAATCCAGTCTTTTTTTTGCCACAAAATTATTCCTGAACGAGATATCTTTCTTCCTGCAGGGCAACTCCCACAATTCTGTCAGATAATATTGAAGCTTTTTTAATAGGTCCTAAGGGCTCAAATTCAACCATTTTAACTTCCGTAGAATTAATTAAACCTTTTATTTCATCATAAATTTGAGCCGCATTATCAAAATATAAAACCATAGGATTTGACATATCTTTACAAAAAACAAGAAGTGCAATCCTTGTTTCAATTTTCCCCTGAACTTGCTGTTGTGACATTTTTCCTCCTTTTACTAATCTATATGAAAAAATTCTTTTGCGTTTTGAGATGTGTTAAACACAATACTATCATAAGGCATATTTTTAAGTTGGGCAATTTCTTTTGCCGTAAATCCTATATATTTAGGGGAATTTTCCATGCCTCTGAAAGGATGAGGTGCAAGATAAGGACAGTCTGTTTCAAGCATTAAATCTTTTAAATCTACTTCTTTAGCTACTTCCTTCGGGATTTTTGCGTTTTTAAAGGTCACAACTCCGCCCAGCGCAATTTTATACCCCAAAGAAACGCACTCCCGCATAAATTCAACACTTCCCGAAAAACAATGAAGCAAAACATTTTTAACTTTTGAAGATTTTAAAATCTCAAGAGTATCAAAATGCGCATCTCTGTCATGTATTACAACGGGAAGATTAAGCATTGCTGCAATTTCCAGCTGGCTTATAAAGCAGCGTTTTTGTATATCTTTATTTTCTTTTGTAAAATGATAATCAAGTCCGATTTCGCCTATCCCTACAACTTTTTCATTTTGTGCCGATTTAATTATTTTTTTTGCTGTTTCATCGCTGAATTTTTCACAATTTTCAGGATGTACTCCTAAAAGCGCATAGACTTTCTCGTGCTTTTGGCACAAATCCAATATTATATCAAAATCTTCTTCACCTGCCGACGGAATAATTATTTCTTCAACCCCCGCATTTCTTGCTTCAATAATTGCTTCATCGGGATTTTCTAACATATTTATATGTGCGTGAGTATCAATTAACATAACAATATTTTACCAAATAAATAAATTTAAGAATTATTTTCTTCATTTTCGTTATTTCTGAATTTTTCAAGCGACTTTTCTTTTTTCTTTTGAATTTCGCTCTGAGTCTGCATATCTCCTCTTTGCAAAGCTTCTTTTTCGATTTTTTCCTGCTCCTGTTGAGTTGTTTTTTTGAGTTTGTACACAAATATAAGGATTTCAGCCACTGCCTTATAAAGGTCGGGCGGGATTTGCCTGTTAATTTCGACAAGTCTGAATAAAGCTCTTGCTACGGGCGGATTTTCAATAATCGGAATATTATGATTTTTTGCTATATCTTTTATTTTTTGCGCAATTAATTCAGTTCCTTTTGCAACCAACACAGGCGATTCCATTGTTTGAGCATCATATTTTACAGCACATGCCACATGGGTCGGGTTAGTTACGACAAAATCACACGTTTCAACAGCATCCATCATTTTTCTTTGCAGTAATTGCATACGTCTTTGACGAAGTGCCGCTTTAACATTCGGGTCGCCTTCAGAGTTTTTGTATTCATCTTTTACTTCTTTAAAACTCATTTTTTGATCTTGCAAAAATTTCCATTTTGTAACGCCGTAATCCGCCGCAGCAATTATCAAAAAGGCAATACCCGCTTTTATAACGAAATCCAAAACCAAAGAGCCAAACTGGATTAAAATTGCAAAATGATTATCAATCGCAGCAAGCATCAAAATTTGTTCAAAATGAGAAATATAAACAATATAGCCAATTATACCCAAAATTATTACTTTTACTATATTTTTAAATAAATCAAACAATGTTTTGGGACTTGTCAGATTTTTAAAATATTTTGTCGGATTAAATTTTTCAGCGGAAAATTCCATGGGCTTTGTCGTAAATAAAGGTCCTATTTGAATCATATCCCCTAAAATACCCACAAATGAAGCCAACACTAAAATCGGCAAAAGTATAAGCGCAGTCGGAATTATTGTTTTTGTAAACAAATATGCATAACCTATATCTTCCAAATGTTTATTCGGTATCTGTTCGTAAATAATCGTAAAAAGAGCTGTCAATTGACCCCATATAATCGGACCCAAAAGATATAAGGCGCTAAACATTATGATTATGGCAATAGCGGTTGATAAATCTTTTGATTTAACAACCTGACCGTTTTCTCTTGCCTTTCTCAGCTTTTGCTGGCTTGCTTCAAATTGTTTATTCTCATCACCCATTTAATTATTGTTCTAATCTGATGTCGGCAACTTTGGGGTCAAGCAGTTTTTTTCCGGATTCTTCAAATTCAATCTGCAAAAGTTGTCTTTCGTCATATTTTATTGTTTTAACAATTGTGCCTCTGCCATATTTTTTATGAATTATTACATTGCCTGCGGAATATGTTTGGCTTGACTTTTTATCCTTAATTTCTTCCTTAAAAATAGGCAGATTTTCTTTCGGCTGCATATTATTGAGATTATTTTCATCAATATATGCTCCGTCATCCATGCTTATTGTTTGGGAATTTTCATCTACTTTAGTATTTATTATCTGATCAAAACTCTCATCCATTGAATTATTTGCCACGGATTCCAGGTCGATTTCCTGATTATCGCTAAGTTCGTTTAAACCTTCAATCTTAAGAGTATCAGAGTCACCCGAATCGTTATTTTCAGTTTCTTTGATTAAGCTTTCATTGTTTTCTTTTGCCATTTCAAAAAAGTCAAGTTCTTCATCCGATAAATCCACATTTTGTGTTTCTTCCTTGCTTGTTTGGGCAGAATCTGCAAATTGAAGGGGTTCTTCGGGTGTATTTTCGACTTTTTCTTGAGCAGTGTTTTGTTTATTATTTTCATCCGGGAGTTCATTAATTACCGTGGGTTGCTCCTGCTTTTGAGCCTCATTATTTTGTTTTTGACTTTCATTTTGAATTTTGGAATTTGTTTCAACCAAGTTTTCATTTTTATTTTCGGGACTTAAAAGCTCCTGAAATTCGTCTTTTGCTTCTTTCGGAGTTGTTTTATTGCTGTTTTGCTTGCTTAAATCCTCAATTGGCTGGAACACATCTTTACTTTCAGGTTGTTTTTGTGTTTCCGGACTAATGTCTTGAATTTCATTTTCAAAATTTTGATTTACTTCTTTTTGAAGCTCACTGTTTTTTTGCTCATATTCAAAATCTTTCAATTCTTCCATCAAACGCAAAGAATCGGATACTTTTTGTTTTTCCTGTTGTTTCTGCTCAAAGTAATCGCCTTTTTCACCTAAATTTTGTTTTGTTTTTTCTTCTTCATCAACAAGAGAGAGTGCGATTTTTCTGTAATTTTTTCTTTTTTCCTGTATTTCAATTTCGTATTCTTTTGCCTGATATATAAAATTATCGGTATTTTCGCCAAATAATATACAGCCGTCTGAAATTAAGTTAGAAAGCGCAAAGTTTGCATCTAAAAAGTCTGTTCTTTGATACAAACTCGGCAGAAGCAAGTAATTCTTGCAATATTGTATCAAGGAAGGAAGTTTCTTATAGCTGTATGAAACATTAGGAATAAACTTAATGTTTTTCTTTTTATTATAGATTTTGTTAATTAAATCAACATCACAATTTTCGTCGTTAACTCTAAAAGTCAGATAGATTTCGTCTTGAAGCTCATCAACTATATACTCAAGATATGCTTTCTGCCAAAACATTTCAAGCCCGGATAAATCAATTATTGTTACGGGATTTTTTTCAACGGTTTTTACTAGTCCTTCTTTGTCCTTTTTGGAGCGGGCAAACATATCATCAACCTGGTATCTTTTTAGTCTTGTCAAAAGAAGTTTTAATTCGCTGAACGGAGTTGCACTATATTGCTCTATAAGAACTTTAGCGAAAGCATTAAAGGGAATAAATTCATTTTCTTGTCTTTTTGCAAATTTTTTAATTTCGTTTAGTATATCACCTGCAATCGCCTGAAATTCAAGACTTGCATCCTTTAAACATCTGTCAAAAATAAAGTCGAGCGTAGTATAATTGAGGGGTATTCTAAAATCATCCGAAGCCTTAATTTTTTTTGCATCCTGATATTCTAAAACACCGGTTGAATCAATTATTATTATATGTTTTTGGCTTGACAAATTTTTTGCAAGATTTATTGAAATCGGACAAAAGCTTTCTATTTTGTCGGCAAGTATAACGGGGTTATTGTTAAAAAAGTCATATTGCACGTTAAGCGCACAAGAACTTTTTACATTTGTTGCAAATGCGAATGTTTTCTTGTCTTGATTAATGAAATCTTCAATCTCTTCCTGTTTTATTTTTATAATTTCACATTCTTTATTGGGAGTGAAATTGTCATAGGGCATGACTTCATTATTTTTAGTTATTTTGTAAAATAATCTTATTTTTGCGACATTTTGAGATGAATCAAACTTATCATCATAAATCGCAATAATTTGAGCAAGGTACTTATCATCATCTGATTTTACAATTAAAAAATCAAATAATTTAAAAGCTTCCAATTTGGGATTGAAGAGAATTCTTATACTGTTATTTAAAGCATTAGCTACTTGCATTTGTAAACTTTCTATCAAACTTTATTATACCGAAAAATTTCCATAATCCAACAAAATAAATTTACAAGTACTATATTACAACAAAGTTATTATTTTTTGCAATGCATTTAATAAAAAATAAAGCCGAAAAGTCCGTATATATGAAAAAAATTAGTGCTTGACAGTTTGATATGTCCACAATAAGATATGAATATGTGGAAAAATGCCGATGTAGCTCAATGGTAGAGCAACGGTTTTGTAAACCGTAGGTTGCGGGTTCGAGTCCCATCATCGGCT